>JAZQXU010000037.1:0-173117 GCA_045632945.1 Faecalimonas sp.
TAAAAACTAACCCAATTTAAGCCATTTTTCTTGTTTTTCATGAAATTTTGTTCATATATGAAATAATTTGTATTTTTCTAACTCAAAACTGCATAATACAAGTTAGATTTTGCAAGATTATTTTGTATACGAACAATCTCCATATCATGACCTGAAGCTAAAGCTATTTGGGAACTCACCTGCATAGCAGGTGGTTTATTTTATCTGCCGATACAACAAAATAAGCAGCCGCTTGCGCGACTGCTTTTCTCTTTTGTATTCCCCCAAAATGCCGTTTCCTGTATTTTGACGCCTAGCCTCAGCTAGGTGGGTGTCCGCATCTGCTTTTCTGTCGTCCACTATTTGAAATGGCTTGACATATTACAGAGATATAGAATTCCCTTTTCAAAATTTGTAGGTTCAAAATAACAGGAGTATCGTACATCCCAGGTTAAATTCATTCAAATTATAATTGTGGTCCAGCTTCTACTAATGCTTTACCAGCTTCGTTTGTTGTATATTTAGCAAAGTTCTTGATGAAACGTCCAGCAAGGTCTTTTGCTTTTTCTTCCCATTCAGAAGCATCTGCATAAGTGTTGCGTGGGTCAAGAATGTTAGTGTCTACTCCCGGAAGTTCTGTTGGCACTTCAAAGTTGAAGTATGGGATAGATTTTGTATCTGCTTTTTCGATTGATCCGTCAAGGATTGCATCGATGATACCACGAGTATCTTTAATAGAGATACGTTTTCCTGTTCCATTCCATCCTGTGTTTACCAAGTATGCTTTAGAACCGTTTGCTTCCATCTTCTTAACTAATTCTTCAGCATATTTTGTTGGATGTAATTCCAAGAATGCCTGACCGAAGCAAGCTGAGAATGTTGGTGTTGGCTCTGTAATACCACGCTCTGTACCAGCAAGTTTTGCTGTAAATCCAGATAAGAAGTAGTATTTTGTTTGTTCCGGTGTCAAAATTGATACTGGAGGAAGTACTCCAAATGCGTCAGCTGATAAGAAAATTACATTCTTAGCTGCCGGTGCTGCCGATACCGGGCGAACGATATTGTTAATATGGTTGATTGGATAAGAAACACGTGTGTTTTCTGTAACGCTACCATCTGCAAAATCGATTTTTCCGTCTTTATCTAATGTAACGTTTTCTAATAATGCGTTACGTTTGATTGCATTGTAGATATCTGGTTCAGATTCTTTATCAAGGTTGATAACTTTAGCGTAGCAACCACCTTCAAAGTTGAATACACCTTCATCATCCCAGCCATGTTCGTCATCACCGATAAGAAGACGTTTTGGATCTGTAGACAATGTTGTTTTACCTGTTCCTGAAAGACCGAAGAAAATAGCTGTATTTTCGCCGTTCATATCTGTGTTAGCTGAACAGTGCATTGAAGCAATACCCTTAAGTGGAAGGAAGTAGTTCATCATAGAGAACATACCTTTCTTCATTTCTCCACCATACCATGTGTTAAGAATTACTTGTTCATTGCTTGTAATGTTGAATGCTACTGCTGTTTCTGAGTTAAGTCCTAATTCTTTGTAGTTTTCTACTTTTGCTTTTGAAGCATTGTAGATAACAAAGTCAGGTTCGAAATTAGCAAGTTCTTCTTCTGTTGGAATAATGAACATGTTTTTAACAAAGTGTGCTTGCCATGCAACTTCTACGATGAAACGAATTGCCATTCTTGTATCTGCGTTAGCACCACAGAATGCATCCACAACAAATAATCTCTTGTTTGAAAGTTCTGCAAGAGCAAGTTTCTTAAGTTCTGCCCAAACATCTTCTGAAATTGGGTGGTTATCATTTTTATATTCGTCTGTTGTCCACCAAACTGTATCTTTAGAATTTTCATCCATAACGATATATTTATCTTTAGGAGAACGTCCTGTGTAGATACCTGTCATAACGTTAACAGCTCCAAGTTCACTTTCTTGTCCTACTTCATAGCCTACTAAATCAGATTTTGTTTCTTCTACAAATAATTCCTCATAAGAAGGATTATATACGATTTCAGTAGTTCCTGTAATACCATACTTTTCCAAATTAATTTGTGACATTTTTTATTGACCTCGTCTTTCTTTAATGTATTAATAAATTGCAAAATCAAATTTTCCGCAATTTACCATAGCCATTATACAAGATACCTTTTCTTTCGTCAATATTTTCTATAATTTTTTTAACCTTTTAAAATATTCTTTACGGTTTCTTCCATTTTATTCGCATCGCATTCCATAGTATGCATAATATCTGCGTTTCTAATCTCTTCCACCGCATTTGGTATCTCTACATTTGAAATGATTTCGAGCGTGTCAATCAAATCAAATTCTTCCATCATGTCATATTCAGAATCTATTGCTGACATAACGCTTCTTGAAAATTTGTATGGACTTGCTGTCGATGCAATCACAGTTTTTCTGTAATCTCCGCTTTCTTGCTGATATTTATCATATACGGCAGCTGCCACAGCAGTATGTGTATCCATTACATATCCGGTCTTTTTATATACTTCGGCAATCTTTATCTTGATTTCGTCCTCTGTTGCATATCCTGCCGCAAAATCAGAAAGTTGAGCCTTCATATCGTCAGTAATCTCATAAACACCTTCGTTCTTTAATGCCTTCATCAAATCACTGTTTTTCTTCGCGTCACAGCCTGCAATCATGTAAATTAAACGTTCCAAATTACTTGAAATCAATATATCCATAGATGGTGAAATGGTTAACATGAATTCTCGATTTTTATTATATACGCCTGTTTCGAAGAAGTCATATAACACCTTGTTCTCGTTTGATGCACAGATTAACTTAGCAATCGGAATACCCATTTGTTTCGCAAAATATGCTGCTAATATATTACCAAAGTTACCTGTCGGAACGACAATATTCATCTCTTCACCTGCTGCGATTTCATTATGCTGAAGTAACTTTGCATATGCATAAACATAGTAAACAATCTGCGGCACTAAACGTCCTATATTAATTGAATTAGCTGACGAAAATTGATAACCGGCTGCGTCCAATTCTTTTGCAAGTTCCTTGTTCTCAAAAATAGCTTTCACACCGCTTTGTGCGCAGTCGAAATTGCCGTGAATGGCAACAACAGATGTATTTTCACCTTTTTGAGTAATCATCTGTAACTCCTGAATTTTGCTCACACCGTTTTTTGGATAGAATACAATAATTCTGGTTCCTTCCACGTCAGCAAAGCCTGCAAGAGCCGCCTTCCCGGTGTCTCCCGATGTTGCTGTTAAAATGACAATCTCATTCTTAACATTATTTTTCTTGGCTGATGTCGTTAATAAATGTGGCAAAATAGACAACGCCATATCTTTAAACGCAATGGTTGCTCCGTGGAATAATTCCAAATAATAATTGTCCTCTACCTTTGCAAGTGGCGCAATCTCCTCAGTATCAAATTTTGAGTCATAAGCTTTAGCAATACAATTTTTCAATTCTTCCTCTGTGAAATCTGTCAAAAACTGTTTCATAACAACATATGCCGTTTCTTGATAAGACATCTCTTTTAATGTGTCCAAACTAACATCCAGTTTTGGTATACTCACCGGCACAAAAAGACCACCATCATCTGCAAGTCCTTTTAAAATAGCCTCGGAAGCTGTTACTGTTTTTTCTGAGTTTCTTGTACTCTTATACAATAATTCCATTGAATTAACCTCTTCTCTTATTATTTGTATAATTAACCAATCCGCCGGCAGCAATTAATTTCTGCATAAATTCCGGAAATGCCTGCCCTTTGAACTGAGTTCCCTTTGTACGGTTATAAATCATACCGCTGTCAAAATCCACTTCTACTTCATCACCGGCTTCTATTCCCTTTGAAGCTTCCGGACACTCAATAATCGGAAGTCCTATATTGATAGCGTTGCGATAAAAAATTCGTGCAAATGTTTCTGCGATGACGCAACTCACTCCTGCTTCCTTTAAGCACAGTGGCGCATGTTCTCTGGATGAACCACATCCAAAGTTTTTATTTGCGACAATCAAGTCACCCGGTCTAACCTTTTTTGCAAATTCAGGGTCTATATCAACCATCGCATGACTTGCCAATTCTTTTCCATCAAAAGAATTCAAATATCTTGCCGGAATAATAACATCTGTATCTACATTATCACCATATTTAAATACTTTCCCAAACGCTTTCATTATCTGTCACCCACTTTCTCCGGATTTGCAATACATCCTGCAATCGCACTTGCTGCCGCCACTTCCGGCGAAGCAAGATAAATCAAGGAGTCAACATGACCCATTCTTCCAACAAAATTACGATTCGTTGTGGATACGCATTTTTCTCCCGCTGCCATAACGCCCATGTGTCCTCCCATACATGGTCCACAGCTAGGCGTATTAAATGCACAGCCCGCTTCAATAAAGGTAGTCACAATTCCTTCTTCAATACATTGCAGATAAATCTTCTGCGTAGCCGGAATAACCATAACACGAACATCCGGATGAACTTTATGTCCCTTAAGTATTGCCGCTGCACGTCTCATATCTTCCATTCTTCCGTTGGTACATGAGCCGATAACTACCTGATCAATTTTAATCGGTTCCATAGCTTCCACTTCGTCAATCGTATGCGCATTTCCCGGTAAATGTGGAAATGCAACTGTCGGTCTGATTTGTGATAAATCAACTTCTACAACATCGTCATACTCCGCATCCTCGTCTGCAGTATAGATCGTGTACGGTTTGTCAGAATGCTCTTTCATATAATTTTCTGCCTGTTCGTCCACAGGGAAAATACCATTTTTAGCTCCTGCTTCAATCGCCATGTTTGCCATAGTGAAACGATCGTCCATAGAAAGATATTGAATACCATCTCCCACAAACTCCATAGATTTATATAAAGCACCATCTACACCAATACGTCCGATAATATGTAAAATAATATCCTTCCCGCTAACATATTGATTCGGTTTTCCTGTGAGAACAAATTTAATTGCACTTGGAACCTTAAACCACAATTCTCCGGTTGCCATTCCTGTCGCAATATCTGTAGTACCTACACCCGTTGAAAATGCGCCAAGCGCGCCATATGTACATGTATGTGAATCGGCACCGATAATACATTCTCCCGCTACCACAATGCCTTTTTCCGGCAAAATCGCATGCTCAACTCCCATCTGTCCAATTTCAAAATAATGCTTCAAACATTGGCATTTTGAAAACTCACGAATAGATTTGGAATTCTCTGCTGATTTAATATCTTTATTTGGCGTAAAATGATCAGGCACCAACACTACTTTGTCCTTATCAAATACTTTATCTGCCATCTTATTAAACACAGGCACTGCCATAGGTCCTGTGATGTCATTGGCCATTACAACATCTAACTTTGCTTCAATTAATTGTCCCGGAACTACTGCTTCCAA
Organism: Faecalimonas sp.; assembly: GCA_045632945.1. Lineage (GTDB taxonomy): Bacteria > Bacillota > Clostridia > Lachnospirales > Lachnospiraceae > Faecalimonas. Next base: position 5,386 of record JAZQXU010000037.1, read on the forward strand.
TCCTGCATGGGCAGCAAGAATTTTCTGCGTCATTGTCATTCCCATCTCCTAGGTCCCCCTTTTGTCGAATACTTATTCTGACATTCTAGCACATTTAAAACGGTTATGACAAGAGATTATCACTACTATTATGAATGAAATTATACCAGTTGCTATATATATGACATTTCGGCTGTCATCACCAGTGATTGGAACCATAATTTCTCGCGCTGTTTCCGGCGGTTTGTATGTGTATTTCGGAAAAACGGAAATCTCATAACTCATAGCTTTTTGTTCCTCGTCCCATACCGGAATAGAAACCAATGCTCTTGTGAATTCATAGCCATTTGCACCTTCAATCTGTAGTTGATAGATGCCCTCAGACAAATCTTCAATTGTTGCTTTTCCTTCTTCATCAATCTGCGTTCTTCCTTCCGGATTAATGTTCATTTCCATCCATTCCGAAACACGGCTCTCTTCCAACTCTTCTCTTTCAGCAATTTTCGCATAAGAGACAACACATCCTTGTGCTTCCTGTGGCACTGTAATTTGAATACTTCCTGACATTGCGGACACATCCATGGAACAAATGCACACAAGTGCCAGCATAATAATCGGTAAATATTTTTTCATGTACTCTCCTTTCTCTCTCCCGTTACAATTAAGCGATGAGAGTTTATTCCATATGGTGTGCAGGTAATTAAAGAAACCAAATCTCGTTTCGGCTGCACATTTAAGATTTCTGTATAATCCGGTGTAACCACGTTAATTGCGCACACCTCATAAACAAGCACCTCCTGAAATACATGTAGATAAAATACGTCACCCTTATTGATTTCACCAAGCCCGACAAACAATTCCGAATCTGGTAACCCTCTGTGTCCGGCAAGAAAACAATGTGTACTTTCTCCGCCAACAGGAAGACTGCTACCACTCACATGGCCAACTCCCTTTTGTAAAACCGTTTCATCTGTCCCGTGGTAAATAGGAAGCAGCACATCAATTGAAGGAATTTCAATCCATCCGATAACGTCCAAATAGTCAGGGTTTAATATCTGCTCTCTTTCTAATTCTCGAATCTGTTTTTCGTATCTTGCAATTGCACTTTCATGCTCTTTTTGGGCAAACTGATTACCAATCAACGGATAAGAAATAAATAATATTCCAACTAGGAACAACATCTTTTTCCACATATTAGTTCACCCATTTCGGCGCTAAAACCTTGGATGTGACATTTGTATTAAAGGTACTATACGTGGTTACTTTGGTTACATCCCAACCTCTCAAATCCAACTTCCATGAAGCTTTCTCGCCTGTGTATGCGAACATACTTTGCATATCAGTGACGTTAGATACATCCCATTTGCTAAGGTCGCCAAGTGATAATGAACTTGCATTGTATCTTGCGACACCTCGGAACATGGCAGACATATCTTTCACATTAGACACGTCCCAATTACTCAAATCTGAAATGGAAAACGTAGTTGCTTTCGATCCGATTCCGTCAAACATTGCCTCCGTATTCGTAACATTCGACATATTCCACCCTTCCATTCCCTTGAAAGTTACCGTGGCAGGATTCATGGCTGTGCATTGGAACATATAGGCTGTTGTAGTAACATTCGACATATCCATACCCGTCATGTCAATCACAGAACAGTTGCGCATTTCACTGAACCAATATACAGTGCTCACCGGAGAAATCTTATCCTCCACATAAATGTTCTTAATACTGCTGGCATAGGAATACCAAGGAACTTTTGTGTAATATATGTAACTCGCTTTCTCAAACCCTGTATAAACAGCCGTTACAACCTTGCCGTTATATGTGCCTCCTGCACTGATTGGTGTAGCACTCCTACACAATGTAAGGGATCCATCTGTTGCTGAATAAATAGCATACGCCTCTGTCTTTACCCATTTGGCAGTTAATGTTGCATTTCCGATTGGCATAACAAAGGTGTCTTGATACGTGTTTCCATCTTCATCCTCCCAACCTCGAAACTCATAATAGTCACGTTTCGGCTTTGGCAAGGTTACCGTTTCTCCGTTTAAGACCTGCATATCCGAAATAACTTCATCACTTCCATTTGTATGGAAGGAAAGTAAAAATTCTTTCTTGCCTATGACATATTCAACTTCCATGTGGAGTGCTGTTTCCGCTACTTCTGTGCTCGTCCATGCGCCTCTAGTGATTCCAATCTCTATTTCTTTTGTAGAATTCTCACTAATAGGTATGTCAACCGCATTTTGTCCGGCATGAATACATTGTTCATCCATTTGAAATACAATTTCCTTCTGGTTCACCAGAATCTCTTTTCCTTTTTCGACAAGCTGCCATCCATTTTTCTCTGTGACGTTAATATTTCCGATGGAAATGGGAACCGGCGAATCATTGTCTACACGAAAATTGCTAATCGTATTGCTCCCGTCTTCATCAAAAGATATGGCTATCTCCGATGGAATTGTGACACTGATATTTTCTGAGGCTCTTGTTTCAAAATGTCCTTTATATGTTCCGAGTCCAAATAGCAGGAGCAAGAGGAAGCAACCCACTATAATCTTGATTCTCTTCATCTACTTCACCTCAATTGTAATTGGGAATATGGAAGACACGTTTCCATCCTCCACATACCCTACTCTTAATTTGCATTCATGCACTCCGGCTGATAATGTTTTCTCTAACTCGATGGTGTTCATCTCATATCCAGGCTCCAACATTTTGGATGTATAAATACAATTTCCTCCCTCATCATACAATTCAAAAACGATTGGATAATGATTATTCTTGATGTTTTTGATGTTGAAAATCTCACTGACAGAACCTTCAAACACTGCCTTTGATGAATAATTGACATTCATCTTTCCTTCTTCAACAATCGTATTTAGTGCCTCTTGTTGCTTGGAATAATCTATCTCAGTGATTTCATTTACATTCTGCTCATATTCAGTCGGCAAATTCTTATCCTTTCCTGAACACTTAAATAACAAAAGCAATAACGCAACAAATATGAGAAGCAATATTAGAAGCGATTTACGCTTTCTCTTTCTTTCTGTTTGCCTTTTTCGTCTTTTAATTCTTTTCTCGTTTTCCATCATCACTCTACCTGTTAATTAAATTCAAATGTTAATACCATATCAAATGCTTTTGCAGCTGCTTGATCCTCTGTAAAGGCACCACGTTCTACGTCAAAAGATAAGACTTGTGTCTCTCCTGATGCAATATTGATATCGGACGGTGCAAATTCAACAAATCCGGTTGTATCCTCTGTTCCGCTTGTTGGTGCAACCATTTTAAGCGCCCCTGCCTTTCCGACCGAGAATTTAATTGACTTAGTATCTGCGGCCAATGCTTTTGCATTTTCTGATCCTGCTAACAATTTCCATTCTGATTCTTCTGCATCCATGTCAATACGAGAAAGGTGTATTCCCGCAATTGCACTTTTATTTTCAATGGTCCAATTGGTAGGTAAAGTGTTGGTTCCATTTTCATTAAACACAATTGGCAAGGATGTCGGCACTGTGACAGATACGTTATCCATAATTGTTTCTTTCACCTCTATATTGACATCTACCGATGCCGCGTTAACCGGGATGGTTGCTCCTAATAATGCTGTTATTGATAAGATTACTGCTAATGCTTTTTTCATAGTTTTCATAAATTTATTCTCCTTTTTTACTTTTTATTTTTTGTTTATTCATTTGATAAATGCTCATGGCACACATAGCCACGCCTGCAAGGGGAACTGAAGCGACTGCGTGTGTTCCCGTGTTTGGAAGGGTAGCTCCCAAATCATTTGTAATTGTCATATGCACTTCCCGCTTGGCTGTAGTTCCGTCAATGGTGCATAAATCAGTTTGACCATCAATAGAAAATAGAAATTCATCCCGCACAGGAATGTTTTCGGCATAAATTTCATACACATGAACCTTTCCATCCTCATCCAAAGGAATTTGATAACCGATTGGCGCCTTGGTTTCTTTCAGATAATAGGTTTCATAGGCTTCCAGATTTTCCAATCGCAGAATCCCGTTTTCATCCGTCACTCCGGAACACACCTCTATCTCACATTCCATGTCAGAATATAGAGAAAATTCTGCTCCGGACAAAAAATTCTCATAAGGATCATTTTTTTGCAAAACCAATGTGTACGGTTCCGGCTCATTATAAACTTCCATACGGATGTCTTGTTGCAGTTGTTCGTTTACTGTAAATTCAATGACTTCTTCATGAAGTTTGTACCCCTCCATAACGGCAACTTCTTGCAAGGTATGCTTTCCGTATTTCAAACCACTGATAACGGCTTCCCCGTTTTGTCCTGTCGTTACATAATCCTTTGTTCCATCCGGTCTGATATGTTCAAACGTTGTATTCGGTATTACAATGTCCGTTCCCGCTTGATACTTCACCACTCTGACTTTCAAAACTTGTTCCTCCACAATAGGATAACTATATTGTTTTTCGATTTGCCTGATAAAGACAGTGTCATTTATGAAATATCCTTCTGCAGCCTTTTGTTCTTGGATTGTCAACGTTCCAAGTGGCATGTTTGCATACAATTCATCGCCGGCCACCTTATATTTTTCCTGATAATTCACTTGACCTTTTTCGTCTGTTTTAAACACCCATGTTCTTGTGGGTTTTACCCCTAATGTATTGGGATCTACGTCTGGTTCCCACAAACCCGAATAAAATTTCACCACAAATTGTGCACCTTTCAGAGTCGCCTTTCCCTGTGGCTCATTTTTTCCAGTCTCGCCATCTACTTTTTGAAGCAGAAGTTCTAAATCATATGTTTGCGGGTCATCTTTTACATGTAAAACCGTAGTTTGCTTTGAGGTTACACTAAACGTGAGAACCTCCGTGTTCTTTTTATATCCTTTGGGAGCTTGAGCCTCGCGGGCATAATAAGTTCCGGGACTGAGTTCCAAAGTATTGGAAACACCGTTTGCATTGGTTACCAAATTGCCAACCAAAGACGAAGCGGATAAGTCCGCATTTTTATATATGCCGTAAATGGCACCTTCCAGAGAATAACAGCTGTTCCCGTTTGTAACAGTTGCATCAGAAGATGTTTTCTCCAGCTTGGCATAGCCATTTTCTTCAAGGATGTAAAATGCAAGATTTTGCAAATCGTCCGATGCGGTAATCGCCATATATGCTTTGAAATTACTTGGTGGGGATGGATATTTTGAGGGATTATTGACAATATCCCAATAGAATTCGTCATACTTAGAACTTGCACCGGTTTCGCGTTCTCCGATATTGGCATCTGAAACCGCGATGGCTGTCAGGACATGGGCCCTGTCATCTGTGCCAAGTGCATTGGCCGGTCCATTATATCCATAGTATAACGCTTTACGAAGCACCTCATTGGTGCTGATAGAAATGCTGTCTATTGTTGTACCAACTGGCGGCCAACTTTTGCTATATTGTGCGCAAAATGCATGAATATCATTGACATAGTATCGCCCGGTGCTAATACCCCAGGTGATTTTTTTATATCCTGTCACCTTTCCTGCACTTCTTGATATTCCAACATTTTCCTCTGCTCGAACAGCCGAGAAAACAAAGAATAAACACACAATACACAACAGCAATAACGATAATATTCGTTTGCCTTTATTCAATTTATTTCCTCCTTTAAGCTTCTACGCTCACAAAAACTCTAGAAAACGACAATCATCCTATCATTCCCCCTTTTACACTTATTTTTTCTCGAGAAAATTTTGCTCGTTTTGGATACTTGGGATGAATTTCCCTTTGATAAATAGAATTGCTCTTCGACGAGTGTCTTTACTATATTCGCATTTTTATAAAATGTCAAGATGTTTTTTTATCTTCCAGAATTCTTTTTTAAAAAACAGGTGTTTTAGGCATATGAAGAAAAATTCTTCGCCATATACCAAAAACACCTAAAATTCTTACTTCAAAGTTTCTATTTCCTTCATCCACACGGACACACACGCATCACTCGGCATACGAAGCCCACCACGCGGTGACACATCAACGCTTCCCACTTTCGGACCATCCGGCAAGCAAGAGCGTTTAAATTGTTGTGAAAAGAATCTCCAATAAAATTTCTTTAACCATTTTTTTATTGTTTCATCGTCATACATTCCGCCAAAAGCGCACTTGGCAAGACGATAAACCTTGCTTGGCTCACAACCATATCGAATAATATGATACAGATAAAAATCATGCAATTCATATGGTCCTACCAAATCTTCCGTTTTTTGTGCAATCTCTCCGTCCTTTGGCGGTAATAATTCAGGACTGACCGGTGTATCTAATACATCAAAAAGCACTTCGCTTAATTCTGCATCTGCATAAGTCTCTGCATAATAGCGCACCAAATGACGTACCAACGTCTTCGGTACAGAACCATTTACTCCATACATAGACATATGATCACCGTTATATGTTGCCCATCCAAGAACCAACTCTGACATATCACCCGTGCCGATAACCATGCCGCCGGTCATATTGGCAATATCCATCAGCACCTGTGTACGCTCTCTGGCCTGCGCATTTTCAAATGTTACATCATGCTTATCCTCCGGATGACCAATATCCTGAAAATGTCTGCGAACAGACTCTTTGATATTAATTTCTGTTAAATTCGCGCCTAACTTTTGCGTCATCTTGCAGGCGTTCTGATACGTTCTGTCCGTAGTCCCAAAACACGGCATCGTAACAGCTTCAATGTTCTTTCTCGGAATTCCCAGCATATCAAATGCTTTGGCTGTTACCAGCAGTGCTAAAGTGGAATCTAAACCACCGGAAATACCTACAACTGCGCTCGTACATTGTGTATGTTCTAAGCGTTTTTTAAGTCCCAGTGCCTGAATCATCAGGATTTCCTCGCAACGTTTTTCACGCTCAGCCTTATCTGATGGAACAAACGGCATTGATTCGATAGTTCTCGTCAGTTTTGTTTCTTCCAAGTGCAAAGAAAACGGAACTGTCGGAAGCTCATAAAAATCTTCTGACATTTCAAAGCTAGTGTTTTTACGTCTTTCACTTACCAGTCTATCTACATCAATCTCACTATATATGATTTCATTTGAAAAACGGACAGACTCCGTTAAAACCATTCCATTTTCCGCGATTATATTGTGCCCACCATAAACCAAATCTGTTGTCGATTCACCTATGCCTGCATTTGCATAAATATAACCTGCGTGAAGACGTGCCGAATGTATTTTTATCAAATTTGTTCTATACTCATCTTTACCGACTGCTTCTGAACTTGCGGAGCAGTTGACAATCACCGTTGCCCCTGACAATGCCGCTTTTACACTTGGTGGGTTTGGCGCCCAAACATCCTCACAAATTTCCGCTGAGACCACCAAATTCGGCATCTCGTTACATTCGAATAAAATCTGAGGACCTACCAGGACTTCATCATCCCTATCAGCCCAGCTCGCACATGCAGACATTCCAAACCAATCTGCTTTCTTCGGTCCCGGACAGAACTGTCTGAGTTCATACGCCTCTGCATAATTTGGCAAATATGTTTTCGTCACTAATCCGAGTAATTCGCCATCATTCATAACTGCCGCAACATTATATAATTTGTTGCGAATGACATATGGTGTGCCAACAATTACAAGCGCATCCTTCCCTGCTGTGTGTGCAACAATATCGCTCAATGCCAATTCTGCTTGCTTAAGGAGCGTGTCATGAGTAAATAAATCGCCACAGGTATATCCCGTTACACAAAGTTCCGGAAAAACTACAATTTTTGCACCGTTTGCTACTGTTTCATCAATCAGCCTACAAATTTCCTGTTTGTTATAATCTACGTCAGCTACCCTTATATTTGGCGTCGCTGCTGCAACCTTCACAAAACCCTGTTTCATAATCAGAGTCCCCCTATCTGCTTTTCTTCAAGATTTCCTTTAACTCTTCCACTGAAAACTGATAACTTGTATTGCAAAAATGACAGTGCATTTCAATTTCTTTTCCGTCATCAATCATTTCCTGAATGTCTTTTTTCCCAATGCTGATTAATGCTTTTTCCACTCGCGCTTTCGAGCAGTTGCATTTGAATTCTGTTGGCATGGTGTCCGTAAACTCCACATCCATTCCTTCCAATACTGCTTCTAAGATTTGTTCCGGAGTCATGCCTTTATCAAGCATAGACGTTACAGACTCTATTTTAGCAATATTTTCTTCCAATTTCGTCACAACTTCATCTTCCACAAACGGCATGACTTGAATGATAAATCCGCCCGCCTGCTTTACAGTGTTATCTTTTTCCATCAAAACTCCAAGTCCCACAGAAGATGGTATCTGTTCAGAAGTTGCAAAATAATAAGTCAAATCTTCTGCAATCTCACTGGTCGTTAAGATAGTATCTCCAACATATGGTTCTTTAAGTCCCATATCTTTAATGACACTAAGTACACCTAATCCCAACGCTTTCGCCACGTCTAATTTCCCTTTTGCACTTGCTGGCAGAATAACCATTGGTTCTTCCACAAAACCTTTCACATTTCCGTGCACATCTGCCGTCACTGTCAATCCCTTAATCGGACCATCACATTGAATCTTGATGGTCAGCATATCTTTTTCATTCTTCATCATGCTTCCCATCATAGCTCCGGCTGTCAAAAGTCTTCCTAAAGCAGCTGTTGCCACCGGGCTTGTACCATGTGCTTCCCTGGCTGTCTCTACCACATCTCTTGTTGTCGCTGCAAACGCACGCACTTGGCTATTTGCCGCAGTTGCTCTCACAATATAATCACTCATGCTATTTTCCTTTCTCTCTTGCAATCACATATACACGCTCACTTGTCTTTATCGGCGCGTTTTTCGTAAATGCATCATATGCCGTAATATATTCTAAACCGGACCTTTCAATCAATCGCTGAATGGTTTCCAAATCATATGCTTTCTGAAAATGTGTTTCCTGAAATTTTCTGTACAAATCAGATTCTTTTTCTTTGATAAATAAGCTTAACTCATACTCGTTAATCTGCTCATCCTCATAATAATAATTATCCCAAATGAAACTGCAGTCCTCACGGTCCTCTGCTATGGTCTGATTTCCTAAAACTTCTTGGTATTTATAAATTGTGTTAAAATCGAAAATAAAGATTCCTTGTGGGTCAAGGTAGTTGTTTACCAAACGAAATACTTCCAGTAAGTCTTCTTCCTCCGTGATATAATTGATGGAATCACAAATACTTACAATAGCTCTCACCGTTCCATACAACTCGAACTCTCGCATATCCTGAAGTAAGTACAGAATATCATGTCCGGACTCTGCCCTTTTTTCAATGGCAATATCCAGCATCTCTTCCGCATTATCAATACCAATCATATCATATCCTGCTTGAGCAAGAAGTTGTGTCATATTGCCGGTTCCGCAACCCAAGTCTAACACAAGTCCATCGTCAATTCCATATTCTTTTAATAAATCTATCAAGTATTCTGCCCACTCTTCGTAGGGAATATTATCCATAAACGTATCATAGACAGAAGCAAAACTTGTGTATGCGTCCATAGTTTCATCCTCTTTGGAAATCGATTAAGAAGCCACTCTTCGAGTGGCCTCATTGTGTCCTATTTATTTTTCCATATCTAAATCACTTGTAATGATGCCGAAAGATTCTAATTTTGCCTTTGCAACTCTTAATTGATATTCGACCTCTTTTTCAGGATCGTTAGATGTTTTAATGCGTTGCAAATCGGTATATTTGTCTATTAGTTTTTCAATCATTTCTTTTTCATTCATATCAATCATACCTTTCTACCTCCTACACACAAACTATCTGTTTACATTATAGAGGTTTTTTTTATTAATGTAAAGTTATATTCAAGTTATGTGACTACAATCATAGGCATCCCTCATTTCTTATTATCTTTTTTCAAACATTGAAGTAATTTGGCGAAATGCCATGAAATTAACGATTAAGAATGATTAGAATGTTTGAAATGTGCCATTATATTAGCACGGTTTCAAAGAAAGGACAAGTAAAAAGTTTGCTATTGTTTACAGAAGTGAAAATAATGGCTCTACAACAAATGTTGGGGTACCAAAATAATTGGGCGTAGTTACATAACTACGCCCGTTTCTCATTTTTACCATTTACTTAATTTCATGAATCCAGCCTTCCGGAGCTTCTATTCTGCCCATCTGAATACCGGTCAATGTATCATATAATTTCTTTGTCACAGGTCCCATCTCATCCATTCCGCTTGGGAAACAAATTTCCTTGCCATGGTCAACAATCTTTCCTACTGGAGAGATTACTGCTGCTGTACCGCAAAGACCACACTCTGCAAAGTCTTTCACTTCGCTTAAGTATACTTCTCTTTCTTCTACTTCCATGCCAAGATACTCTTTTGCAACATAACACAATGAACGTCTTGTAATAGATGGTAAAATGGTATCTGATTTCGGTGTGACAAGCTTATTATCCTTTGTGATAAAGATAAAGTTTGCTCCACCTGTCTCTTCTACTTTCGTTCTTGTCGCAGAATCAAGATACATATTCTCATCATATCCCTGATTATGTGCATCTACGATTGCATGCAAACTCATGGCGTAGTTAAGTCCCGCCTTAATATGACCTGTTCCATGCGGTGCCGCACGGTCAAAATCGCACACGCGAATTGTAATAGGCTTAGCTCCACCTTTGAAATATGGACCTACCGGTGTGGCAAAAATACGGAATTGATATTCTGATGCCGGCTTAACACCGATAACAGGATTGCTACCGAACATATATGGACGAAGATACATCGTTGCTCCTGAACCATATGGTGGAACAAAATCCGCATTTGCCGAAACAACTTGTTCTACTGCCTCGATAAATTTTTCTTCCGGGAATACCGGCATTTCAAGTCTTCTCGCACTGTCTGCCATACGAGATGCATTGAGGTCAGGACGAAATGTCACGATTCTTCCATCTTCTGTACGGTATGCCTTTAAACCTTCAAAAATAGTTTGTGCATATTGAAGAACACCTGCGCATTCGTTCAAAACGATATTAGCGTCTTCTGTAAGGGCTCCTTCCTCCCATGCACCATTTTTATAATTTGAAACAAACCTTTTATCTGTCTGTATATATCCAAACCCAAGATTTGCCCAATCAATTTCTTTGTGACTCATATCAATTCCCCCATTCTGACTTATCTTTGTGTCATATTTATTGCTTCAATTCCAACGCTTCCGCCACGAACCACTTCGATTGACTGAAATTCCTCTTTCATCAATTTGATAATAGCATCATTTTTTGTTGCTGAATGAACAAATTCTAACAACAAACTATCTTTTCCGTAATCTACGATTCTTGCTTGGAAGGACTGTGCAATTTGGAACAGTTCTTCTTTCTCATGTCTGTTAATCTTTTTGACTTTTACATACAAAAGTTCTTTCATACATACAGAACAGTCTGTAAAGTCAATAACTTTAATGACTTCCACCATCTTGTTTAATTGCTTTTTAATCTGCTCGAAAGTTTCATCGTCGCTACAGGTTGCAATCGTCATTCTGGAAACAGTCGGATCCTCTGTGGTCCCAACTGTCAAACTCTCTAAATTATATAGTTTCCCCGAAAAAAGCCCTGAAATCTTAGGAAGCACACCGACTTGATTTTCTACAAATAACGAGATCCATCTTTTTTTCATTGTATTCATATACGTTCTCCTTCCTAACAATCCATAATCAGTTCTGCTAATGTTCCCCCTGGTTTTACCATCGGGTAAACCAGATCCTCAGGGTCTATAATAAACTCAATTAGTGTTGGTGTTGTTGTGTTCCTGCGTGCCTCTGTAAATGCAGCCTCAATTTGTGCCGGTTCAAACACACGGATACCTTTTGCTCCGTAACTTTCAGCTAATTTGACAAAATCCGGTGTGTAAGGCGGACATTCGCAACCTTCTGTTCCGCACTTACCTTCACATGCCTTTCCGGAACGCAGGCAAGTCATAGAATAACGTTTTCCATAGAATAATTTCTGCCATTGGCGGACCATACCAAGATAGGTATTGTTAAATACACATAAAATAACCGGTAACTCTTGAAGTACCGCGGTAGCAAATTCCTGAATATTCATCTGCATACCACCATCTCCTGAAATCATGATAACCGGTACATCAGGATTACCAAGTTTCGCACCAATCGCTCCTGGGAAACCATATCCCATAGTTCCAAGACCGCCTGAAGTTAACAATTGTTTGTTTTCATTCAAAGCTAAATATTGTGTGGTAAACATTTGATGTTGTCCAACATCTGTTACAACAATCGCCTCATCAAACATTTGATTGATTGTCTCAATGATCTTCTGCGGCGTCAGCTTGTTCTGCGGTTTCATGGTAAGCGGATGTTCCTTTTTCCATCCTTCTATCTGAGCAAGCCACTCTGTTTGCTCATTCTCTTCCACATATTCAAGCATTTTTGCTGTCGCCTCTTTTGCATCTGCCACAATCGGCACATCTACATGAACATTTCTGGAAATAGAGCCCGTATCGATATCAATATGAACAATCTGTGCTTTCGGGGCAAACTCATGGAGTTTTCCTGTGATACGGTCATTAAATCTTGTACCAATAGAGAATAGCAAATCACATTCACCAACTGCCATATTAGCAGCATACATTCCGTGCATACCAAGGTTACCAATATATAACGGGTGGTCCGTTGGAATTGCTCCTCTTCCCATGATAGTAGTAACCACAGGAATCTTTGTAATATCTACAAGTTTTTTAAATTCCTCATTTGCATTAGCAATATTAACTCCGCCACCTGCTAAAAATAGTGGCTTTTTAGCTTTTTGTAGCATCTTAATAGCACGTTTCAATTGGCCAATATGAACACCGCAGCTCGGCTTGTATCCACGAATATTGACTGTCTCCGGATATTCTGCATCTCCCAATTCTGCCATCACATCTTTTGGAAGGTCAACCACAACAGGTCCCGGTCTTCCGGTTCTCGCAATATAAAAAGCTTCTTTGATAATTCTGCCTAAATCTTCTCTGCGCTGCACAGTCACACCGTACTTGCAGATACTTCTGGTAATTCCTACAATGTCAACTTCTTGAAAAGCATCATTTCCAATTAAATGTCTCGCCACCTGGCCTGTAAAACAAACAAGCGGAACACTGTCATAATTGGCAGTCGCAATTCCTGTAACAAGATTGGTTGCTCCCGGTCCACTGGTCACCAAACATACACCTACTTTTCCCGTAGAACGGGCATAAGCATCCGCTGCATGAACGAGTGCCTGCTCATGTCTTGGTAGGATTACCTTTGTATAGTCTTGTTTATATAATTCATCACTGATATCGATCGTACAAGCTCCAGGATATCCAAAAAGTATGTCTACTCCCTCTTCCTTTAATGCTTTTACGAACAATTTGTTTCCTGAAATTTTTTTCATAGTTGCCTCTCTTGTATATGCCTTATTTTACTCTTTCATATCTCACAAACTCATATTCTAAATTAAAATATGTCTGTTCATCACTTACACCGGTCACTTCCCAATCTTCCATCTCATCTAAATTTGGGAAATATGTGTCTGCCTCATATGTATGATCAATCTTTGTCACATGTGCTAATTTGCAATATGGTAACAGCTGTCTGTAAATGCTCTCTCCACCGATTACATAAATATCTTCTTCATTGTATTTCTTCAGTTCATCGAGCAACTCTTCCACACTGTGAACCACAATTGCATCCTTCACATCATAATTCTTATCTTTGGTCAAAACAATGTTGACTCGTTTCTTAAGTGGTTGTCCTCCCGGGAAACTTTCTAACGTCTTTCTTCCCATAACAACTACTTTCCCCATCGTTGTCTCACGAAAAAATTTCATATCCTGAGGAATGCTAACCAACAATTTATTTCCTTTTCCGATTGCCCAGTTTTTATCTACAGCAACAATCAAATTCATTTTCATTTCCTCCTAGATTGCAATTGGAATATTCTTAATCTGCGGACCCGTCTCATAGTCGTCTAATCTCACATCATCCGGTGTGAAATCATAGAAATCTTTAATCTCCGGATTCAGCCAGAATTTCGGTGCTGGAAGTGGCTCCCTTGAAATGAGTTCTTCTACAAGCGGGATGTGCTTATCATAAATATGAGCATCCGCAATCACATGAACAAATTCTCCTACTTCCATATCACAAACTTGTGCAAACATATGAAGAAGCACTGCATACTGGCAAACGTTCCAGTTGTTTGCCGCAAGAACGTCTTGTGAACGCTGATTTAAAATACCGTTCAAAACTAATTTATCACTGCCTTCTCTTTTTGTCACATTAAAGGTCATACTATATGCGCATGGATACAAATTCATCTCATGCAAATCCTGGTGCACATAGATATTAGTCATAATACGACGGCTATATGGATTGTTTTTCAAATCATAAAGCACTCTGTCAACCTGGTCCATCATTCCTTCTTTATACTGATGTTTTACACTCATCTGATATCCGTAAGCCTTACCGATTGAACCATCCTCATCTGCCCAGCTATCCCAAATGTGTGGTTTTAAATCATGAATGTTGTTAGATTTTCTCTGCCAAATCCAAAGAAGTTCATCTACACAACTCTTAATACCTGTACGACGAAGTGTGAGTGCCGGAAATTCTTTCGATAAATCATAGCGGTTTACTACGCAGAATTTTTTTACAGTGTAAGCATATGTACCATCCTCCCATTTCGGGCGGACCTTTTCACCTTCTGTGCTTGTACCGTTATCAATAATATCACGACACATGTCAATAAAAACTTTATCCGCGTAACTCATAATGGAAACCTCCTAAAAAACATATTTGCATTTTACCACATTGCAAGTATTATTGTATACTTTATTTTTTATTCTTGCACTGTTTGCCTTCCGGGTGCTCCTCATTTTTTGCCTTCCGGATGCTCCTACACTCCATGGTTTGGTATAAAACTGCATTTCTGCTTACAAATACCCCATGCATCAATTAATTTGTGCCATTCTATTGCTCTAATGCATCTTTTTTCTATAAAAAGAAGTTCTATTAATACAATACCCGACATTTACAAAAAGTAAGGGTATCTAATCATGCTTTAAAACATTATAGAAAAAAAGTCTTCTTAAAGCAACCAAAACGACATTTTTTGTTCGCTGATGGGTATTAAAAAACATAAATCATTTATTTTACCCGCCAACGTCAAAAAATAGCTTCCTTTGTATACTTTACTATTTGTTAAGTAGCTTTTGAAACACTTTTGCATTTTTCAACGCTGAAACAAACATATAAAACAAAACACTTAAAACTACAATCTGTATGCCTTGCTGCACTATTTTCCCGGCAAGAATTGCAAAATAGCCTTTGTTAATAAATATCCACGACCAAAGCGAACCAAGCGGTAAATTCACTAATACTGCCACCAATACTTTTGACACTATAATTCGAAGTAGCGATAAATTTTTCTTGTATAACACCATTCCATATATCATCTGACCAAGAAATGCGTTAAGTGTATACCCTGGAAAAAATGGTCCTTTTGGGTTCAAAATACAATCCAAAATATCTCCTGCTGCACCCACAATTCCGCCCACAACCGGGCCATAGAGAGTAGATACCAGTTGAGGTGCTATGACAGAAATCCCCACTGTCTTGTCATTATCCAACTTGATACTAAAATAGCCAAGCATCGTTCCAACTGCCAGCATCATGGCACAGACTGCCAACGTCTTAACACTCTTTAGTTCTTTTGCCGAACTTACAAAACGCTCCGGTAGATCTTGTATATCTTTTGGAACTTGGGATAAAATTGCTCTTGTTTTTTTCCATACTTGCGTTTGCTTTGTTTTTTGCATAAAAAATACCTCCTTTGCAGTAATCCTTGAAGCTGCATAGCAGGTAATATGTAAGAGGCATGTCCCTCTATTCCTTTATCTGTCATGTGCAGCAGCGGGATGCAGAACATATACCGCGAGTATTCCTCTTCGTCCCACCGACAACTCCCCGTCCGGCAGGCACTTGACGCATATATTCTTACTCTGCTCTTCTTATGTAATTTTCTAGAATTGTACCACTAATTAGAAACATAGTCAAATACAGCATTGTATATTTTACGATAAAGTTGGGACATCCCATAAACCAACCTTTTTACCGTCCTGTTTGGGACAAATACGACTGCCGAACGTAAAAATATACGTGTATTACGGTTTAATATTTCAAAATATAATATAGTAACGTAAATGTGCATGTGCAAATACAGCTTGTATTATGTAAACTGTTTATACAACCGTAATATTCCAAAAACATTACGGACTGTCAATCTGATTTTGCAAAATTAACTGTAGATTCAATTAATTTCTACGGTCCAATACCAACTTTTTGAAATTTAGGCGGTCCCCACATCCACAATATAAATAGTAATATATCATGGTTCTGCAATAAATGTCGGGGTGTGCAGATCCTATATCAAAACTCACAAAGGAAGTGCTTAGAATTCTAAACACTTCCTTTGAAATAAAAAAAGCACGAGACGGGATTCGAACCCGCGACCCTCGCCTTGGCAAGGCGATACTCCACCACTGAGCCACTCGTGCATACTCGTTCTGAAAACAGAACCTTTATGAAATTAAAGAGCACGAGACGGGATTCGAACCCGCGACCCTCGCCTTGGCAAGGCGATACTCCACCACTGAGCCACTCGTGCATGTTCTCATTAGTCGAACAAAAATTATTATACTGATGCACTAGTCATTTGTCAATCTTTTTTTTCATATTTTTTCATGATATAATAAATCTATATCGGGAATATGGAGGTACATACATGACAGCCAAACAACAAGCTTACAAGACATTAGGAAATACAATGATTAAAAATTTCAAGAAGCGAAACATAGAGGCTTTTTACTGTGAAGACAGTGCTTCTGCTGTCGCTCTTGCTATGGAACTTATGAAAGATGGCGGAACAGTCGGAATGGGCGGCTCTGCAACCGTACATGAAATTGGACTGGTGGACGCAATTAAAAATGCACCTACTCTACACTTTATTAACCGCGACGCGGCAAAAACGCAGGAAGAAAAGAAAGCAATCTATTTGGAGACCATGTCAGCTGATTATTTCTTAACGAGTTCAAATGCGATTACAATTGACGGCGAACTTGTGAACATTGACGGGAACGGCAATCGAGTTGCCTGCCTAATCCACGGTCCCGAACACGTAATCGTTCTGGCCGGCATGAATAAAGTAGTAGATGATGTCGACTCCGGTATTGCCCGTGTTGGCACATGTGCAGCACCACCGAATGCTGCAAGGCTGGGTACTCGTACACCGTGTGCGGCCCTTGGACATTGCGGGGATTGCCACTCTGAAGACTGTATGTGTTGCCAAATTGTGGTCACCAGACATTCCAGACACAAGGGAAGAATTAAAGTAATTCTAATCGGCGAGGAACTGGGATTCTAGGAACAATATAACATGATTACACGCAAAACCCCGTGGTGCATTTCAAAATTTCACCACGGGGTAATCTTATTTTATATATTTTTTTAAAACAATCTCTTTACATCATTAAATAAAACAAATACCATGAGTAGCAAAAGTAAGATCATTCCAACACCGTGCACCCAGCCTTCTTTTTCCGGTGCAACACGTTTTCCGCGAATTGCTTCTATAATAAGAAACACTAATCGTCCACCATCTAAAGCCGGAAGCGGAAGCAAATTCATAACACCAAGGTTTGCCGATATCAGAATGCCGATGCTTAACATTTGCATAACGACCACAAGTGCGCCATAACTTTTGCTTGCCTGATAAGTGTCATCCACCACATCTACAATGCCCACCGGACCTGATAATTGGTCAAGTCCCACAGAACCGGTGACTAACATTTTCAAACTACTAAGCGTGGTACTAATCCAAAACTTTACTTCATATACACCATACTGAATGGCCGTAAGTACATTCGCTTTTTCATAGCCGGATGATGTGATTCCAAGATAATACATGCCGTCTTCATCTTGCTTTGGTGTTACGGTCACTTCGTTTTTCTCTCCGTCTCGCTCATACACAATATCCACCGTTTCACCAGGATGGAACATGTTATAATATGAGATTTCTCTCCAGATATTGATCTTCTTATTATTCATCTTTACAATGCGGTCACCGGCTTTCAGCCCTGCCTCCGCTGCCGGAAAGTTTTCTGTAACACCGGACACTACCGGTGCATCATATCCGGTAAATCCAATGACAATTATTGCAAAAATTAATGCGAGAATAAAATTAAATACTGCTCCGGCAACAATAACTGACATTCTTGCCCAAACAGATTTACTATTGAAGCTTCCTTCACCAACATCCTCCGGATCGTCCTCTCCCATCATACAGGAGCCTCCGATCGGTAAAAGTTTCAATGAATATCTTGTCTCTCCTTTTACGAAACTGAAAAGTCTCGGCCCCATACCAATAGAAAATTCATCTACTCTGATTTTATTTGCTTTTGCAAGTAAAAAGTGTCCTAATTCATGCACAAAAACAATAAGTCCAAATACTAATATTGCAAGAATAATTCCCACTCTACCACCTACTTTCTATTTGCTCATATACGTCTTGTTCCGTCTGCAGAATCTGTTCTACAGTCGGATTTTCTATATTCTTATGATTACTCATACACGATTCAATAATTTCCGGAATCTCAAGATATTTAATCTTGCGATTTAGAAACTTGCTGACTGCCAGTTCATTTGCTGCATTATACACAGTTGGGAGTGAACCTCCTGCTTTGCCGGCTTCCATTGCAAGACGCAAACCATAGAAAGTCTCCATATCCGGTTTTTCAAAGGTCATTTGTCCCAACTTCGAAAAGGCAACTCTTTCTCCCGGAAGGAAACGTCTATGCGGATAGTATAATGCATATTGTATCGGCAACTTCATATCCGGAGTGCCCAGTTGTGCGATAATCGCACCATCTTTATATTCCACCATAGAATGAATAATGCTCTGTGGATGAACTACAACTTCAATTTGATCAATATCAACATCAAAAAGCCATTTTGCCTCAATTACCTCAAGACCTTTATTCACAAGAGTCGAGGAATCAATGGTAATCTTTCTTCCCATCTCCCAATTTGGATGCTTCAGCGCATCTTCTACCTGGATATTTGTAAGTTCCTCTCTCGTTTTACCTCTGAACGGTCCACCGGAAGCGGTTAATAATATTTTATGAAGTTCATGCCTTTCACTTCCCTGTAAAGATTGAAAAATTGCGCTATGCTCACTATCAACCGGTAAAATAGCTGAGTTATATTCTTTTGCAAGTGGCATAATAATATGACCTGCTGTTACCAGCGTCTCTTTATTGGCAAGCGCAATGTCTTTGCCTGCTTTAATTGCTTCAATTGTAGGTCTGATACCAATCATTCCTACAATCGCCGTCACGAGAATCTCTGTTTCCTCAAGCACAGCAATCTCAATGAGTCCTTCCATACCTGAGACAATTCTGACATTCAAATCGCGCACATTGTCACGCAGTTCTTTGGCTTTTTCTTCTGACCAGACTGCTGCCACTCTCGGATGAAATTCACGAATCTGCTCCTCTAATAATTTAATATTATTACCGGCAGCAAGTCCTAATACTTCTAAATCGCCATTTTCTCTTGCAACTTCCAAAGTCTGTGTTCCAATGGAACCTGTAGAGCCTAAAATTGCTATCTTTTTCATAGGTTTTCTCTCCTACAACACAGTTATCTACATCAGGATAACTGCCATATAATAAATAATTGGTGCAGTGAAAATCACACTGTCAAAGCGGTCTAAGATACCTCCATGTCCTGGAATAAGATTACCATAATCCTTAATGTCATGATTTCTCTTAATTGCTGATGCAGCCAAATCGCCAATCATTGAAATCAACGCACCGACTGCACCGATTGCAGCATATAGAATTATATTTACTTCTCCTCCAACTATAACAAATCGGTTCAAAATAGCCGCATAAGCTGCTCCAAGAAGTGCCGCGCCTACTACACCGCCAACTGCTCCTTCAACGGATTTTTTCGGGCTAAGCTTTGGTGCCATTTTGTGCTTACCAAATAGCATTCCTACACAATATGCGCAAGTATCACTACCCCATGAGCAAATGAATACGAGCCAAACCAAAAACGCTCCTTGTGGTAACATGCGTATCTGATATACATAGGAAAGCATAAATGCAACATAAAACAATCCAAAGAACGAAAGCATAACCTGCTCAGAACGATACTTCGGATATGCAAACACGTAAATGGCCATGATAATAATCAAAAAGGCAATAACAAGCATTACAATCCAGTCTGTCATTTTGAAACGAAGTAAAAAATAATATGCTACTGCTGCTATATATCCGATAATTCCAAGCGCAGTTCCACTAATTTCCGACACTTTATATATTTCTGTCATTCCAATAAAACTAATCATTAAAAGTGTTGCAAATAACACATCTCCACCGGTAATAATAGTCGCCAATGCAATAATCACAAGTAAAATTCCACTTAACAATCTTGTTTTAAACATTCGGTTTTTCCTCCTTTACACCACCGAAACGACGGTCTCTGCCATTGTAATATTCAATCGCTTTAACCAAGTCGTCTTTTGTAAAATCCGGCCATAATACATCTGTAAAATAAAATTCACTATAGGCCAATTGCCACAACAAGTAATTAGATAGTCTTTGTTCACCACTGGTTCGAATCAGTAAATCCGGATCCGGAATATTATGTGTATCAAGATATGTCTCAAATAAGGCTTCATCAATAGTCTCCGAATCAACATGGCCTTCTTTACAATCCAAGCACATTTTTTTCATTGCACGCACCATCTCATCGCGGCTTCCGTAGTTAAGCGCAATCTGGAAACAAAGTCCGTCATTGTCTTTTGTTGCCAGTTCCAGTTCTTCAATGCGATTTCTGATATCTTCATCTAATGCCGTCTTATCTCCCAGCACCCGAACACGCATCCGATTCTTTTCAGCTGTCTTCAAACATGTTTTCATATAGTTGCGAAGCAGATTCATGAGAGCATCCACTTCATCCTTAGGTCGCTTCCAATTCTCTGTCGAAAATGCATAGACTGTCAGATATTTTACGCCCATTTTATACGCGTCCTCGCAAATGCGTTCCACATTCTTGCTTCCCTGTGCATGACCATAATTACGAGGCATCCCCTTCTTCTTTGCCCATCTTCCATTTCCATCTAAAATAATTGCGATATGCTGTGGTATGTTCATGTATTAATACTCCTTCATTCTCAACTATATCTATCATACAATAAGAAGATAAGCAACTATTGATGTTACTTATCTTCTCTCAATCATGTTCGACTATACAGTAAGCACTTCTTTTGACTTCACATCCACTGCCTTGTCAACATTTGCAATGTATTTGTCTGTCAATTTTTGTAATTCGCTTTCTAAATCTTTAATTTCGTCTTCTGATACTTCCGTTCCTTTTAATTTTTTAAACGCATCATTGCCATCACGACGAATGTTTCTGATTGCAACCTTTGCTGCTTCTCCCTTTTTCTTAACATCCTTAACGATTTCTTTTCTTCGGTCCTCAGTAAGTTCCGGGAAAATGAGGCGGATTACTGAACCATCATTGTTCGGATTAATTCCGATATCAGATGTCATAATTGCTTTCTCGATTTCTTTAATCAAACTCTTTTCCCATGGCTGAATCTGGATCATACGTGCTTCCGGAACAGAAATGTTAGCCACCTGTTGAATTGGTGTTGGAATGCCATAATAATCCACTGTTAATTTATTAAGTACGTTTGGATTGGCACGTCCTGCACGGATTGTCGCTAATTCTGCTTCCAAACTTGCTACTGATTTCTGCATCTTTGTATCAAATACTTGTAATCTCTCGTTCATGTTTATTCCTCCGATAATAAATAATTTATCATTATACAGTTACTTTTGTACCTGTAAATGTTCCTTTCATGGTCTCAACAATGCTGTTCTTTTCATTTAATCCAAACACTAACATCGGCATCTTGTTTTCCATACATAAGATAGACGCCGCCAAGTCCACTGCCGCAAGACGTTTATCAATTGTCTCGTGAATAGAAATCTCATCATACTTCTTGGCGTTCGGATTCAATTTCGGATCGCTGTCGTAAATCCCGTCAATTGCTTTCGCAAGTAACATGGCATCAGCTTCAATCTCAATTGCGCGAAGTACTGCTCCTGTATCTGTAGAGAAATACGGATGGCCTGTTCCTCCTGCAAAGAATACAACCTTACCTGCATTCAACGCCTCTACTGCCGAATCCTTTGAAAACAATTTTGTAAATGCACCGCATACAAACGGTGTGAAAATCTCTGTCTGCATACCCACATGTCTAAATATATCTGACACATAAATACAATTCATTACTGTTGCAAGCATTCCAATCTGATCTGCCTTTGTTCGATCAATTGTCTCACTGGTACGACCTCTCCAAAAGTTGCCACCGCCTGTTACAATTGCAACTTGAATGCCATCATCAACTAATTCTTTCACCTGTTTGGCAACGCCAATACATGTAGCTTCGTCAAAGCCTGTCTTTTTATCTCCGGCCAGTGCCTCACCACTAAGCTTTAATAAAACTCTTTTCATAGCTTCTTACTCCTTGCATCTGTTCATTGGCAGAGCACCTCACAAAACCTGTCTCTGACCTTTACGCACAGTATACCATAAACCAACTTGATTTCACACCCTATTTTTTCAACCTTTTAGAAATTTTTCATTTTTGTTTATATTTAAACAATTTTATTTTTTGGAAATATATGCTATGATTTCTTTTGAGGTGAAAATTTATGAGAGAAAAATTACAGAAATTTATGATGGGACGTTACGGAACAGATAACTTTTCCCGGTTTTTATTAATTGTATGGATTATTTTATGGGTGCTTGACTTATTTATAAACAGCGTAATATTGTCTGCTTTATCTTTAGCTTTGCTTATATACACATATTACCGTATGTTTTCTAGAAACATCCAAAAAAGATATCAGGAAAATATCAAGTACCTATCGATTAAGAATAAAATTTTATACAAATTTCGTTCTGAACAATCGATGATGAAAGACCGAAAAACACATCATATCTATAAATGTCCAACATGCAAACAGAAAATCCGTATCCCTCGCGGTAAAGGTCGCATCTGTATTACTTGTCCGAAATGCAAAACTGAATTTACAAAAATAAGTTAGCTTTTGAACGCCCGCACAACCTAAGTTGTGCGGTTTTTTTTGCCGGGCGGCTTCTGGTGTTGTTTTCAATATGGTAAGATTTTTCTTTTCCATACCTTTGTTTTTAAGCAAAGTCAAGGTACTATATTAAACAAAAATTTTATGTCGAAAATTTCTCGGGAAAAAGTTTGTTTTTTATCTATTTTAACGCTTTTTTAGATACGACAGCTTATTTCCCCTACATATACCCAACCCCGCATAACCTGCTTATATGCATAAACAATAATATAATGTATTTTACAAAAAATAATGCTTAATAATCTTTTCTACCAAATCAGTCCTTAAAGGACTTTCTTTTGTTTCGTAAGTTGTAATCAATTGGACAGAAGGATAAATCCCATGAGAAATATAGAGTTGAAGTTTTGACAGTGCATTCTTACTGTAGGATGGTTGATCCATCAAACCAAAATGCTCCCAATAATAGACTTTTCCGGTTTCAGGATGGCGAATCGTATAATCAGGATAGACAATCGTATCCCCCAATTCCAGCATACACTCATATCGAAATGGAATATTGTTTTTATATAAAAACATATCGATAATTGCCTCTGATTTAGATCTCACGACATCTCCGGAATAAGTTATATGCAATAGGTTTTCCGGATGTTTGTCGTTTTTCTCATAGGGTTCCATCTTCCATTCGTTCAGTTCGTCTGACAACGGTTTGAAAATAGGAGCCAACAAATCTTTATACATAGGCGAATTAACAAATTCCTGTTCCTTAATATGTGCCTCCTTGTTATGGTGTCTAAGATAAAAATCAATTGCTCTCTTTTCGCGAATCATATTTTCCACTTGTAAAGATAAGTACTTTTTATAAGCCAATTTTTCAGCAAGTAGTCTTTCTTTTTTAGGAAGATATACTGATGTGTGACCATCACTAACATACCATTTATATCCCTTCCCATTAGAAGCATATACAAGTTTCCCCTCCGGAAATTCTTCTATTTGTTGTTGAATGTTTTTGATTTGTTCCTCTAATTTACAACTTTCATCAATCATTTTTTCATAAATCATTTCGAATCACCTCCTCTATGTTTATAAATAAGAAAGGTATAATTAATTTTAGGGTATATGCAATTTTTTAGAAGTTGGACACCTGGAAAATGTTCTAAAAACTACTTTTTAGGATTGTTTTTGAACTCTTTTTTCAATATAGAAAATGAATTAAGTTAGATACCTTGACTTTGCTTAAAAACGAAGGTAAAGAAAGGAAATAAAAATCCATGTAGAAAATCATATATGATATGAACTAGAAACTTGAAACCTGCCTACGCTATAGAAACAAAACACCAAATGTGCTTTTATAGAAAAAGCACATTTGGTTCTGAATATATAATATCTATTCACTTCTAAGTGCAAGCACTGGATCTTTCTTAGCTGCTTGCTTCGACGGAATAAAGCCGCCTATCAAAGTTAAAATAACACTCAAAATAACAAGTATTGTTGCTGCTCCAATTGGTAAAACTGCATTAATTGCCATGTTGTTGGTTAATGTATGAATGATATAATTAATGAGTGGTATTAGTGCAGATGTTACTCCAATACCTAACAAGCCTGCAAGCAAACCTACAATAAATGTCTCTGCATTAAAGATAGACGAAATATTTTTCTTAGATGCACCGATTGCACGAAGAACACCGATTTCCTTTGTTCTTTCAAGTACAGAAATATATGTGATGATACCAATCATAATCGATGATACAACAAGCGATATGCTGACAAAAGCAATCAACACATAACTTACACTATCAACAATAACCTTCATAGATGACATCAAAATTCCTGTCATGTCTGTATATTTAATTACTTTTTCGTCATCCTCTTTTTCCATAGTAGCATTATAGTCATCTAAAAAATCAACAAATAATTCTTTCGAATCAAAGTCTTTAAAATAGAATGACATAGATGTTGGATGGTCTAATTCCTGATAACCAAGGCTTCGCAAATTAATATCTGCATTTTTCTCAACACCAGCTGATGACATAGCCGTCATAATACGTGTCAATTCTTCTTCACTCATATCAAAAGTAAAAGCAGCCGCTATTTTATCCTGGTCAACATGAAAAGAATTTGCCATAGTGCTCATTAATTTACCACTTAATTCGCCGACTTTTGTAAGAATCGTTTTTTGCATAACAGCTTCTGTCATACCCGCTGCTAATTGGTCTATTGCAGTGGCGATTTCATTTGTCGCAACAAATTGTGTAACAATTGTTTCGACAGCCGAAGCATGTAGCATTGCACTCATTTCTTGAGTCTGCGTTATATTCGGTGTTCTCATCTGCACGGTCTGCAAAATTGTGCTATCATCTTCTGGACTTTGCACGCCATCTTCCGGTAACTCTGCATCCGTATTACCACCTCCAGGTAGTTCTGTATCTGTATTACCACCTTCCGGGATATCAGTTCCTCCGTTCCCTTCATCAGGCACCATATTCTGCACTGTAATTACACCCTGCAACATTCCCTTAAGAAGTTGTGAATACATCGTTTCATATGTTGCTTTTGGCACTAAATATGCACTTTCTAAATTAGCAAGTGCTTGCTGACTGGATTCTTTGGCCATAAATGTATTGACAATGTCATCGACCTGCGACATCTGAATCGTGGCCAGCCCAAAGGCATTCGCATTGGCGCTGATATATTCCTGAAGCATATCTGTTGCAAAATTAACAAATGTATCGCTTACTGCTTTTTTCGCATTTGTTGTATCGGTTGTAATGGCGCTTGAAATTTCTCCCATGTACCCTTGCGTCATATTTGTAATATCGTCTTCACTAATGTTTGCTCCAAATGCGGATGCTAACAATTCCTCATCAATAGAAATCATATCTTGAAAATCAAGTCCGGTTTCATCGCTATCATCATCAAATCGTTTGCCGCTAAACACATCAATTTCTGTATTTGCCAGTTGCTTTTTTACGATTTCGGACTCATTCGCCTTCTCAATCACGTATTCCGTCAAATCTTTTGTATAGGCAATTCCAGGCATTAGACTTCCTGTGGTTGTATTTTTATTCACGCATACAATTCCGACAATCTTAAGTTCCTGCGCATTATCATACACGTTTTGCATGAAAGTGGCATCACCTGTCATATCTTCATAAATATCATAAGTTTCATTATACTTATAAGTATCCGTTGCATCTACCAATTTGAAAGACAATTTCATAAGTTCATCATATGTCCATTCCATTGGCGCACTTGGTTCTTCCACGCTTTCTCCCGCCATAATTTTAGAAATCATGTCAGTCAACTCTTTATCATCACGAAGCCCCAAACTATAAACCAACAATTCGTTCATTGCATTTGGCTCAGATAGCACAAGTACCATCTCATCATATTTTTCCGGCCATCTGCCCGCTAAAACATCATATTGGGAATGTATCGTTTCCTCATCATCCAGCATCTCATTAAAAACTGATGAACTCATGCCAGGCATACTAGTCATGCTCGAACTCATACCTGTCATGGATGTCAACAACGTGCTTGGGTTTACCTGTGATACCTCTTTATTGCTATCAATGGTATATATCAAAGGGTTCACGCTATACTTATAATCAACAAGAGAAACCATATCGCTGACTTTATCATCCTGCTTTTCTAAATATTCCTTGAAAGAGGTTAAATCATTCGTACCAATTTTAGAAAACATTGTGCTGATGAGCTGTTGTTCACGGACCGAGTCCTTGCCTGTGGCTTCTCCCTTTTCCGCAACCATTGATAACAACATCGCTGTAGTATCAGCCGTTTCAGAAGTTAAAGTCAACGGATAAGAAGTAAGCGTCTCTTCCTGTATTTGGTCAATATAATTTTGAAATCCTGTAGATAAAGAAAGAATCAATGCAATACCGATAATTCCGATAGAACCTGCAAATGCTGTCAATATTGTACGTGCCTTCTTCGTTAATAAATTATTAAAGCTAAGTGAAAACGCAGTAAAAATAGACATTGCGGCTTTCCCAAGATTCTTATGAACCGGGTCCTTCAATTCTTCTTCCGCAATAATATATGGATCGGAATCATCAATAATCTGTCCATCTTGTAATCTGACAATACGAGTGGAATATTCCTGCGCAAGCTCCGGATTATGTGTAACCATAATGACCAATCGGTCTTTGGCTACTTTTTTCAGCAATTCCATAACCTGTACGCTCGTCTCGGTGTCCAAAGCTCCCGTCGGTTCATCTGCTAATAAAATATCCGGATTATTTACAAGAGCTCTGGCGATGGCTACTCTCTGCATCTGCCCGCCGGACATTTGGTTTGGCTTCTTATGTGCTTGGTCTTTCAATCCAACCTCATCAAGTGCCTGCAACGCTCTCATCTTACGTTCTTTTCGCGAAATCCCGCCTATGGTCAGAGCTAACTCCACATTTGATAAAACTGTCTGATGCATAATTAAATTATAGCTTTGAAATACAAAACCAATCGTATGATTGCGATAAGAATCCCAATCTCTGTCTTTATAATGTTTGGTAGATACATGGTTGATAATCAAATCTCCACTATCATAACGGTCTAGCCCGCCAATAATATTAAGTAATGTTGTCTTTCCCGAACCGGAAGGTCCGAGAATAGATACAAACTCATTATCACGGAAATTCAAACTCACATCATATAATGCGTTCTGAATCAAATCTCCTGTCTTATACTGTTTCGATATGTTCTTAATCTGTAACATATAGTTTTACACCTCTAATTAATTTCGTTTCTTTTACTCTTCTTCCGTATTTTACCTTATGTTTTCCGATTTTCCAAGGCTCTTATCGTTGTTTAAGAATATTTTATATTTTCTTTATAAAAATACCCCTCAGAAATAACCTGAGGGGTTCTGGTGTACTGTTTATATTATTGCGCTTGAGCTGCAACTTCTGCTGCAAAGTCATCAACTTTCTTTTCCATACCTTCGCCTACTTCGAAACGAACAATGTTCTTGATTACAAGTGCACTGTTTACAGATTTAAGGTATGCAGCAACAGTCTGTTTTCCGTCTTCTGCTCTTACATAAGTTTGGTCTAATAAGCAGATATCTTTCAATTGCTTAGAAACACGACCTTCGATTGCACCGCCGAAAATCTTATTTGCCATGATATTTTCTTTGTCTGCCATAGCTAAAGTTACAAGTGCTTCTTTTGCTTCATTTGAAAGGAAGTTGAATAAATATTTATTATTCTTCTGCTCTTCATAGATAGCAATATCTTCATCACTCCAAATTTTTTCATCGCATGCTTTGCTGATTAAACCATTTAAAACCGGTTTTGGAAGGTTTGCCGGATCATTTAATGAAGATTCAACAATGATTTCTCTGATTTTTGCAAGGCTTGCTTCATCAATATCTTCTCTGCTGATATACTCTGGTTTCATAGCTGCAACCTGCATAGCAACATTCGTAAGTGCTTCTTTAACATCTGCTGCACCATCTGCTGCAATGATTACACCAATCTTTCCACCTGCATGAAGATAGCTAGCTACACATTCTCCGGAAATTTTTTCAAATCTACGAACAGATAATTTTTCTCCAATTGTAGCTGTTTTTTCAATCAACTCATCTTTAAGACCATTCATTTCAAGAAGAGCTTCTACATCTTCACCGTTCTTGCCACCATTCAAGCCTGAAACAAGTGCTGTGTCAGCTACTAACTGAACAAATTTTTGGAATATTTCATTTTTTGCAACGAAGTCTGTTTCAGAGTTTACTTCTGTTACAACTACTTCATTATTATTGAATGCAACACGTGTGATACCTTCAGCTGCGATACGAGAAGCTTTCTTCGCCATTTTAGCGGCACCGCTTTTCTTTAATACGTCAACAGCCGCATCCATATCTCCGTTTGTTTCTGTAAGAGCTTTTTTACAGTCCATCATACCTGCGCCTGTCATTTCTCTTAATTCTTTTACCATACTTGCTGTAATTGCCATGATTATTTCCTCCATACTTTTGTTTTTAAAAAATGCTTCAACCTATTTAGGCTGAAGCATTCAAGTTCAAAGATTATTCTGCTTCTTCAGCTGTTTCAACTTCTTCTACAACTTCTTCTACAACTTCTTCTGCAACTTCTTCTACAACTTCTTCTACTGCCACTTCAGCTGTTTCCCCTTGGTTAGCTTCGATAACAGCATCAGCCATCTTAGCAACGATTAATTTAACTGCTCTGATAGCATCGTCATTTCCAGGAATTACATAATCTAATTCTTCCGGATCGCAGTTTGTATCAGCAATACCAACTAACGGAATTCCAAGTGTATGTGCTTCTTGAACACAGATTCTTTCTTTCTTAGGGTCAACTACGAAAATTGCATCCGGAACTTTCTTCATTTCTTTAATACCACCTAAGTTCTTTTCCAGTTTTTCCCACTCTTTTTTCAGTGCGATAACTTCTTTCTTAGGTAAAACATCAAATGTTCCGTCTTCAGACATTCTTTCAATATCTTTCAAGCGGTTAATTCTACCTTGGATAGTTTTGAAGTTTGTCAACATACCACCTAACCATCTTTCGCTTACGTAGTACATTCCACAACGTTCTGCTTCTGTCTTAACAGCATCTTGAGCTTGTTTCTTAGTTCCTACGAAAAGGATTGTTCCTCCTTCAGCAGCAACATCAAAAATTGCCTTGTATGCTTCATCAACTTTTCCTACAGATTTCTGTAAGTCGATGATATGGATACCATTTCTTTCTGTGTAGATGTACTCAGACATTTTTGGGTTCCATCTTCTTGTTTGATGTCCAAAGTGAACACCTGCTTCCAATAATTGTTTCATTGAGATAACGTTCATTTCTTTTTCCTCCATTTTTTGGTTTTTTCTTCCATATACTTCCCTCTCTGTCACCGGGGTTTGAACGTAAAAACCTTGGCACCTACAGAGATAACCATATATGTGTTTTTTTGCAACACGAGTAGTATATCATAAGTGTTCTTCGGTTGGCAAGCATTTTTCTTGGAAAATTATAACTTTATATGTGGTAACCAAAATCGGTATGTGTTAAAATACTAGCAAATAACAAAATAGGAGAACTTAAATCATGAACAAGCCATTTAACACTGCTACTTGGATTTGGTGCAGTCAAGATTCGAAGCGCGACGAATACGGTGAATTCGTTGATCACTTTACATATGAGAAAGGCACTATAAAGCTTCGTATCTCTGCTGACAGCAATTACGCCACATATATTAATGGACAATTAGCTGCATGGGGACAATATGCGGACTTTCCATATGACAAGGTATATGACGAGGTAGATGTGACTGCATTTTGCCAAAACGGACAAAATCGTATTGCAACAATCGTGTGGTACTATGGAATAGACTGCACATCTACATATTATCCGGGAAAAGCAGGGTTATTATATGAAGTCACATGTAACAATGAAGTGTTATGCGAAAGTAATGAAACTACATTGTCACGCATGAGCAGATCTTATATGAATCATCGCGAGCAGTTGATTACGATGCAAATGGGCTACGGATATGGCTATGATGCTACCAAGGAAGATGGTTGGCTGACCGATGAATTAATTGATTTTCATCCTGCCTCCATTGTAGAACAGGTACTACCACTTCGGATAAGACCATGTGAAAAATTGACCTTATTACCGGAGGTTAATGGCGTGGAATGTAAAAGAATATCCGACACAGATGTGATTTTTGATTTAAGTCGCGAACAAGCTGGTTTCTTAAGCTTTTGTTTGATTTCACCATGCGAGCAAGACATCACCATCTCCTATGGCGAACATTTGGTAGATGGCTGTGTACGTCAAAAAATAGATACGCGAGACTTCAGCGCTTTATATAAAGCCAAGGAAGGGGAAAATATTTACTTAAATCCATTCCGCAGATTTGCCTGCCGTTACTTAGAAGTTCACTCCGAAGTTCCGATTGTCATGGAAAACATATCAATCGTTCCTACCATGTATGTGCTAAACGAAAAAGAACGGCCAACTTTAAGCGAAAAGCAAAATACGATTTATGATATGTGCGTGGAAACCTTGCACTTATGTATGCACGAACACTATGAGGATTGTCCTTGGAGAGAACAAGCATTATACGCAATGGACAGCCGCAATCAGATGCTTTGCGGATATTACGCTTTTGGTGAATACAAATTTCCTCGTTCGAACTTGCAACTGATATCCAAGGATAATCGCAAGGACGGATTATTATCTATCTGCTATCCGATGTCCTCAGACCTTGTAATTCCATCTTTCTCCCTGCATTACATTACAGCTTGTCGGGAATACATGGAATATAGCGGTGATATAGACTTCTTGTCTGAGATTTATCCGAAATTAACATCCATTACAGAAACATTTATCAAACGTATGCATAACGGACTCATCACTCCTTTTGTCGGAAAGAATTACTGGAACTTCTACGAATGGCGAGACGGCATAGATGGTGGAGGCGCATTCTGTGAAGACTATGATTTTGATACGCCGGACTTGCTGTTAAATGCCCTCTTATCCATTGCTCTACAAAACATGAGCGTGATTGCGGATGCATTAGGTATAAAAAATACATATGAGGAACAAGCATCAACCTTAAATCAGCGCATTCATGAAGTATTTTGGGATGAAGCTACCGGAATCTGTTATAATCTTCCGGAACACAAGGCATACAGTCAGCTTGGAAATGCCCTTGCCATCTTGTGCGGTGCATTAAATGATGACGAAGCAAAAAAAGTATGTGAACGACTACTTACAGATACTGAGATGACACCAATTTCTCTGTCCATGGTATGTTTTAAATATGATGCATGGCTTAAGGTAGACAAAGAGCGATTTACTCCAATTATCTTAGAGGATATTGAAAAAACCTATACACCAATGATTGAATTTGGTAGCACGACTGTTTGGGAAACAGATTTAGGCGAAAGCGACTTTGCCAATGCCGGAAGTTTGTGCCATGGTTGGAGTGCATTACCGATTTATTATTATTATATATTGCAATGAGCAAATAACAAAACCGGTTGTCTATGTAGGCAACCGGTTTAATATTTACTCCAAACCTTTTAGACGTGCAATCTCCTTGCGAAGTTCCTCCACCTCTGCTTGCGCTTCATCCAGCTTGATTCTCAATTCCTGATTTTCCTCCGCGAGTTCCTCGCGTCCTTCTTCCCGAAGCGCCTCTTCATACATTTTCTTGTCAAACTTAGTTAAAAACATATTTTCAACCTCCGCTCGATGTTTTGTTAAATTAAGCATTGAGATTTCTTGAAAGCCAGACGGCTGAAATAATAGATATGATAATCACTTGAAATATAGAAATAATAATGCTTGCATACATTGTATCATAGTCGTCTCAGGAATTCCATCTTTTTTTACATTTCCCTGATTTTGTCACAAACAACATAAAAAAGGCAAGCGACTAAATTTGCCACTTGCCTTTACTTATTTTTATCCTTTTATTTTTGGAATGATAAATGCCGCATCGCCCGGCTTTAATGTAATTGTCATTTCCTCATTATTTAAAACAACTTCTTTCATGTTGCCTGCTTGATAAATTTTGGCACTTTCTCCCCCGTTAAATGTTACCGTAATCAAGTTGTCATGTCTACGTATTGGGTCGGTATAATTTACAAGCATATAGCCCTTTTGTCCATTTCTTTCGAAACAGCCAACCAATGTGTCATGGCTTGCTTTTACAGAAACATTGTCATCCTTCATGACTAGTTTTCTCAAAAGAACAAACGCTGCTGTATTTTCAGTGCATTCTTCCCCCCATACAACGAACCCCCCCTGCGAATCGAATTCACATAAAACATCTTCGAACTGCGTTGCACGCGTATTTGCTTCCTGGACGTGGTCATAAATTCGTTTTTCCTTATCTGGTCCTTTGATGGCCACAAACTCATTTTCAAAAGAATGATAACCAAAGAACTCGAACAATCTTGCACCTAACGCCATTCCGGTATACATCTGAAACGTGACCTCTTCAGGCGCTACAATATCCCTACGTCTTTCATCAAACATGGACTTCGCTTCAAACGTCTGAATACAGATTCCAAAGGTCGCTTTGTCGTCCTCTCCTACACTTGCGTTATAAGTTCTTGTAACTTTCGATGCTATAAAAAGGTCTTGCAAATAATCTTTTTCGATATAATCCTCTCCGATAAGCGGATAATTATCAAGACAAAGACTACGGCCACAGCCCTTTAATCGTCTCAAAATCACATCACAATATGTTGTTAAGAAATCTTCGTAATCATAGATTATGCCATCTTTCGGTAGGTAGTGATCCCAGCACTGTCCCGGCACATGATTCATATGAAAGAATGCGTTTGGATAATATTGGTTCTTCCAATCAACCAACTTAACTAGTTTATCAAAAGATGCAAACTGGTAGGAATCTGCCATGCGCGGCATCAGCTGCATCCAAGCAACCTGTGGTGGATTTGGCAACGTCTCCATGTAAGCTTCGTCCGCCATATAAAATCCGGTTACAAATGGGAATTTTGCAAACTCTGTTGTGATATTACGCGGTGCCATCTCATAGCGGTCACCATAATTGGTGCTTTCTTTATGAGATTCACATTGAAAATAATCACAGTCATTAAACATATTGCGAATCCAGACATTCATGCCCGCTTTGCCTATATTTTGAATTGCCTGTTGATAAGCATCGCTCAAATTACCGTCTGCAACCATTTTTACATCATCTTCAGTAAGCAGACATACATTCATTCCTAGTTCTTTATAATCTCTTAAGTCTTCATCATCAAATGGATTCGGCGGTAAATCCGCAAACTTGATAAATTTCTTATCCATAAGTCGTGCTCTCCTAGTTATATTTTTATGCCGGAATGATAAAGAATGCATCTCCTGGTGCAACATCACAAGTATAAGTACCATTTACAAGGTCTACTACTTCACTTGTAAGTTTTCCGTCTTGTGCAGTATATATTCTTGCTTTTGTACACTCAGTAAATGTTAAACTAATCTCATTTGTTGTATTAGCAAAAGCTACTGGATCATTGTAACTTACAACCATATACCCATCCTTTTGCCCAATAGTATGATAACCAATGACTGTGTCATGAGTTGAGCTAGCACTCGCAAGCACACCACTATTGTTGTAATCAATTACCAAATCCGATACTTTATTAAATGCCGTTTTACTATCATTCTCTTCATCACCATACACTGTCATAGTTCCTTGCCAATCAAAGGTGTTAATCATATCAGAAAAGGCAAAGGCATCCTCGTTAGCTGTCTTAACCAGATCATAGAGACGTTTGTTTCCGCTCGAATCCATAATACCTTGGAAATTACTTCCTGAATTGTAAGTGAAATATTCAAACAAATCCACACCATGTGCCATACCGGTATAAAGTTGAAGCGTTACTTCTGATGCCTTGGTTATGTCTCGACTGCTATCTCCTGTTGTACTTGTAGCATTGAATGTCTGCACACACATGCCAAAATGTGCATCGCCATTTGTAGAAGTTTTATTGTATTCCTTGCTACTAACTGCTGCAACCATAATATTTTGTAAATAATTTTCTAAAATACCGCTTTGTGCTCCCCAACCGAAGAAGCCATCTTTTTGTTTCTGAACAAACGGATAATTGTCAAAACAAATTGTCTTTCCTGCATTTGTTCCTAATGGTTTCAAGAAAGTGTTTGTATACTTATTCAAGAAAGTTTTGTAATAACTTGCGTTTTCTGCGTCTCCTGTATAATGGTCATAAGAACTAATCGGCACATGATTAATATGAAAATATGTTTCCGGGAAATTCTCTTTAAACCAAGGAACTAATGTAGTTGAAAGCGAAGCGAAATCACTTGTTCCTGTCTGTCCACTTGCGTTTAACAACTCAGCTGTTTCAAATGGTTCATCCGCCATATAGAAGCCGTCAATAATATCTTTGTACTCAAGTAAAACATTCGTTTTCTGCTCATTAAAATAATCCGGCAGATTGGTATAGTTACGGATCCAAACATTCAGTCCGGCATTATCTAAGTTTTCCAAAGATATCAGATAATCATTTGTTAATTTAAACGTGTATGTTCTATCAAGTGTATAGACTACACCATTAAAGGTAAATTGAGACCCTTGCTCTAATACATATTCATGACCAGCTGTCACTTCATCTTTTAGAACCGGATTCATATAGACAATATCATTTGTTTCAAACATTTGTACATATTGTATATTGCGACTATTCTCAGGATATATCTCATATCCTTGGCCTGTCGGCAAAAAATCAGGATAATCTATATAAGGCAAATTTGTAATGCATTGTATTAGCGTTCCATTTGTATATCCGGTCGCAGTTAACACAAGCGGATTTTCCACCTGAACAGGTTCCGTGGTTTCACAAACCACTTTGAGTTTTTGCTCCATAACATCACCTGTGTAATCCTCTGTAAGCAGTGATGTATTAAATCCGAGATTCTGATATTCCTTGATTTTATTCACATCCCTACTATCTACCGGGATGTCTGCAAATGTAACAAAATCCCCTCCGTGAGAGTAAAATCTTTCATCCAAATAATCAAGTTCTGTAAGTGAACCTTCAAGTAAAATCAATCTCAAATAATGAGCATCAACACCTGTTTGCTTCTGATTTCCATCAAGATCGCATTGATTATTCGCCGCTTTTTCTCCAACCAAAACCTTCATTACACGAACAATATCAAGCGCATTTATCTCTGTATCACCATTAGCATCTCCCTCAACACTACTGTTAATAGCATCAATCTCTTCCCAAGTGCCTTGATCACCACTTCCGGTCCATTTCATATTGAAGGTTTTACTCACTTCCACTGCAGTTGCTCCATAATAAATAAGTGAACCCTTCATAATCGTAAGAACTTTACCCGCATGATTGATATTCAAACAGATTGTCGTGTTTGAAGAATAACCTTCGAAGTCCACAGTGTCAACAACGACACCATCCAACATCACGGTTCCGTCAAATTCCAAATTACCTTGTTCTGATAAACCAAAATCATAAACATTCCCAAACTGTACCAGTCCCTCTGCGGTATAGCCCGGTATCAACTCAACATCAGCAACCACCTCTAAGGTCGGCATAGTTTCCAACATCCATTCATTTCCATTGAAAGTAAACGTATAATTCATATCCAGTTGATATGTTTTTCCATCTGTAAATCCGAACACAGAACCTTCTCCTAAAGTATACGTCTGACCAGATGTAAATGCACTGTTAAAGTTGAATGTAAGTACAATTGTTCCACTTGCATTTGTCATGGTTGCCCATCCCAAAGATTGATTTCCACCTTGAAGAAGTACACAACTGTTCGAATCAGCCAGAAAATCTTGACATGGCGTCGTTGCAGGAATATTTGTATTCACCTGGATAAGTTTACTAGTTCCATAACGATATTGCATATTAAGTTTGGTTGGTGTTTCCATAGCTGACATTGTCCATGCTAAGCCGTCAAAGACAAATGTATAATGTTTATCTAACGGGTAAGTTCTACCATCTGTAAAACCAAAAATGGAGCCTTCGCCTAATGACCATGTCTGACCCGCACTAAAGTTACTGTTGAAATTAAATGTAATTACAATCTTGTCATTCTCAGTCGACATGCCAGCCCATCCAAATGACTGTTCACCTGCTTGTATAATATTGCACCCATTGTCAGTTGCGAGAAAATTTACAATCGGCGTACTTGCTGGAAGGTTTGTGCTGAGTTTAATCGAATTTGCTGTTCCTGAGTTGAATGCAAAAATCATTTCCTCTGGTATTACTTCTTCCGGCTCTTTGTCTGCTGCCATGGTCCAACCAGAACCATCAAACGTAAATGTATAATTCTTGTCCAATGGATATGTATTACTATCTGTAAATCCAAAAATTGCTCCTTGTGGCAATACATAGGTCTGTCCTGCTTCAAATGCAGCATTAAAATGGAATGTTAAAACAATCACCCCATCTGCATTGTCCATCTGTATCCAACCAACTTGCTGATACTGATTTCCACTTTGGTCAATGTTACATCCATTGTCACCCGCTGTAAAATTCACAAGCGGGGTTGTACTTGGTAAATTTGTATTTACCTGTATCAAGTTATTTGTTCCATAGCGATATGCAAAGGAAAGCTCATCTGGTATTACCACTTGATTCTCTACCGTCATTGTCCAACCAGAACCATCAAACGTAAATGTATAGTCTCCATCTAATGCATATGTCGTGTTATCTGTAAATCCAAAGATTGCTCCCTTTGGTAATACATAGGTCTGTCCTGCTGTAAATGCATTGTTAAAGTTAAATGTTAATACTATAGTCCCATCTGCATTAGTCATTCCTATCCAGCCAACCCATTGAACTGTATTTCCACTTTGGTCAATACTACATCCATTATCGCCAGTTGTAAAGTTGACACATGGTGTATCACTTGGCAAATTCGTATTCATTTGAATCAGACTGTCCGTTCCATAACGATATGTAAGGCTAAGACTACCTGTCGTATCCGCTGCCTTTGCCGTATCTATGCCTAGATTTGCCGGCACCATCGTCAGAACCATCACAAGAGCCAAAAAGGTTGAGATGATTTTCTTTTTCAATTTTTTCATATCTTCTCCCTTCTTATCCTCAGGTGATTCACTCTAGAAGAGAGAATCACCTGGTTCAATTCTTATTTCCATACCTTTACTGTTGCGTCCAACTAGAACCATCAAATGTAAAAGTATAATCTTTATCTAACACATAAGTGTTACCATCTGTAAAACCAAATACTGCTCCTTTTGGTAACACATATGTCTGTCCTGCGCTAAACGCGCTGTTAAAATTAAATGAGATATAAATGTTTCCATCACCATCTGTTGCCATTCCTGCCCAACCGAATTGTTGATACTGATTACCTGAT
Organism: Faecalimonas sp.; assembly: GCA_045632945.1. Lineage (GTDB taxonomy): Bacteria > Bacillota > Clostridia > Lachnospirales > Lachnospiraceae > Faecalimonas. The sequence continues at coordinate 43,426 of JAZQXU010000037.1, forward strand.
TGATCAATATTACATCCGTTGTCTGTTGCAAGGAAACTTGCACATGGCGTTGTGCTTGGTAAGTCTGTCTTTACTTGTATCAAATTGTTTGTTCCATAACTATATGTGAAAGACACAGTTGCTACTTCATCCGGATCTATCGCTTTTATAGTCCAGTTTGAACCATCAAACGTAAATGTGTAGTCTTTATCTAATACATAACTTGTTCCGTCGGTAAATCCAAACACTGCACCTTTCGGTAACACATATGTCTGTCCTGCACTAAACGCGCTGTTGAAATGGAATGTCAATACAATGGTTCCATCTGCATTGTCCATCTGTATCCAGCCAACTTGCTGATATTGATTTGCACTTTGATCAATATTACATCCATTGTCACCAGCTGTGAAATTCACAAGTGGCGTTGTACTTGGCAAGTTTGTATTCATTTGAATCAGGTTACTAGTTCCGTAACGATATGCAAATGTAAGTTCCGGTGTCTCCGGTTCAGTTGGATCTCCTGATGTCATTGTCCATGACGAACCATCAAAGCTAAATGTGTAATCATTATCTAACACATATGTACTTCCATCGGTAAATCCAAATACTGCACCTTTTGGCAATACATATGTCTGACCCGCACTAAATGCGCTGTTGAAATGGAATGTCAACACAATCGTTCCATCTGCATTGTCCATCTGTATCCAGCCAACCTGCTGATATTGATTTGCACTTTGATCAATATTACATCCATTGTCACCAGCTGTGAAATTCACAAGTGGCGTTGTACTTGGCAAGTTTGTATTCATTTGAATCAGATTATTGGTTCCATAACGATATGCAAATGTAAGTTCCGGTATTTCTTCCTCGCCACTATCCGGTGTCGGTATCTCGTCTACTGCAATCCATTGGCCTGCCCAAATTGCATTAAATGTTTCATTGATAACGACTGCCTTGTCGCCATAGTAAAGAATTGCTCCTTCCATGACTGTAAGAACTTTATCTTTATGTGCAATATTAAGGCAAATCGTTGTTGGAACACTCGAATATCCAACAATATTATAACTATCTGTTGCAACTTCTGTACCATCTAAAAGAATTGTTCCTTCAAATGATAATGGTGTATTATCTTCTGATACTCCAAAATCATATACGTTTGTAAATTGCACAAGCGAATCTGCTGTATATCCCGTTGTTAGGGTAACTCTGTCCATCAGTTCTTTCTGTCCGTCACTTGTGTCAATATATTCTTTTTCCGGTGGAGTCGGTATCTCGTCAACTGCTACCCATTGACTGCCATCCCATTGCATATTAAATGTATCTGTCACAATCACAGCCTCGTCCTCAGAGTAAATAACAGAATCTTTCATCACTGTAAGAACCTGGCCGTTATGAAGAACTTTGAGACATACTGTTGTTGTATTCAAATAACCCACAAAATTAACTGTTTCTACTTCAACACCATCCAAAAGAACAGTTCCTTCAAATCCTAATGGTGCATCGTCTGTCGATACGCCAAAATCATTCACATTTGTAAATTGCACAAGATCTGCCTGTGTATAGCCTGGTGTTAATTCTGTTTTATTAACAATCAATTTATCCGAGCCATCTACTGTGATGTACTCATCATTTGGTATTTCCGGAATATCCGAAGCGGCTACCCACTTGCTACCGTCCCACTGCATGTTAAATGTTTCTGTCACAACAACTGCCTTATCACCATAGTAAATAATAGAATCCTTCATGATAGTCAAAAGTGCTCCGTTATGCGGAACTTTTAGACAGATTGTAGTGTTATCTTTATAGCCAACAAAATTAACATTGCTGACCTTTGCACCATCTAAAAGAACGGTACCTTCAAATGACAACGGTGTGTCATCCGCATCCACTCCAAAGTCATTCACATTCGTGAATTGCACAAGGTCTGCCTGCGTGTAACTCGGTGTAAGTACTACTTTGTTTTCCACTAATTTCTTTGAACCATCTTCCAAAGTCACATACTCATCTTCCGGTGTGGCTGGTATGTTTGCCACTGCTACCCACTTGGTTCCATCCCATTTTGCATTAAAGGTTTCTGCCACTTTCATTGCTTTACCATTATAGTAAATAACGGAATCTTTCATGATTGTAAGAACTTTACCGTTGTGTGGTATCTTAAAGCATATCGTATCAATATTCGGATATCCAACCACCGAAAATGCACTGCTTCCCAATTTCTTTCCATCTAAAAGCACAGTGCCATCAAAAGAAAGCGGTGTGTCATCTTTCGCCACTCCAAAATTGTAGAAACTTGTAAACTGAACAACCTCTGCTGTTGTATATCCCGGTATCAGTTTTTTCTCTCCGGCAGATGTAATAGTCTGGCCATTAACTGTGATATCATAGTATGTATTTTCGTAATAAATTTCTTTGAACTTTAAGGAAACACCATCCGGAACATGAATCATATTATTTGGTCCGAAAATCAGTTGAATACCTTTCAGTTCTTTTTCATATCCGGACAAGTCGATTTCAAATTTATGATATTTTCCGGTGTTGCTTGCGTCCAGTGAAATCTGTCCCAACATTTGCCCATCATAATCATATACACGAATCTGTCCATATTTCGCATCGCTGACACTCATGTTCATAACAAGTGTTGTATCATTTCCCTTTGCCTTTGCTTCTGGGAATAATAACTTGATACCTGTTACAACGCCCCAACTACCTGTTCCAAGGTCTAGATTTACGCCTTCTTCCGTATAGGTTCCCGTATAGCTAACCGGCGCATATCCTTTATGTTCTGACTCCGTGCTGAAATTTAACTTATCACTGAATAAGTCAATGTATAGTTCATCGTCAAATGCTGCTAATTTATCACCCGGATCAATGCCATATACAGCTGTTGCTTCTTCTCCGTCCAAAGTAATTGCGCCGTCACCTAATGGCGTAACGCGTACGTATCCTTTGCTTCCTGTCAAAGAAATCTTGGTATCTGTAACAACAGTTTCTTCTCCGTTTAGGTTTACTTTGTAACCAATTGCACCGTTTACTGCTTTCCAAGTTGCTGTAGAGCCGGAAACAGTAAGCTCTGTTTCCGGAAGTTTTTCCGCCAAAGATATGCTATCAATATAGAGCGTCATATCATTAAAATATCCAGCTTTTCTTGAAAAACAGAGTTGTAAACACGTTGCTGCATCTCCACCTTCATAGAAAGTAGTCGTTTTGTTGTAGGTTCCATTTGGATACATACCAATTGTCTGTACCGTAGTAGCATCAATATAATACGTGTTCCATTCACCAAATTTTAATTTTCCACCAGAAGTAGTAAATGCTCTTGTAGTGGCATCTTCACTTCTGAATTCAACATTATTTCCGCCAAACAAGAAATCCTCTTTTAGATTTTCACCCTCTACGCGAATACGAACTGCCAAATATTTACCTTCTATATCCTTTTGCGTAAAACTGTTTGCGAAATGCAATTTAATTGTGTTATTGCCATAGCCTGCCGCATTGTTGAAGCCCATGTCTATCTTAAATACACCTTTTGCCCCCTCATACTCTGCAAGCCATTCGTCTGTGTAGTCATTACCGATCATATAATATTGATTGGCATCTCCGCCCTCAATATAATTCGTATAGCCTTCACTCGCATAATCTGCCAGATATCCGGAGGTCAACGCCTCAGCAGGTTTCCACTCACGGTCTTTGATTTTCCACTCTGCTGCACTCGTTTTACTATTTCCATATATATCTGTTGCGATTAATTCATATTTATACTTTCCAAATTCTGTAACTTCATAAGAGCTATTGATTTCGCGGAATGATTGCTCCGTATATTCCGCATCGCCTTCACCCTTGAAATACAATGTTCTCTTAAGATCAATGCCATCATCCATTGAAGCATCGTCCATCGTATATAATGGAAGTTTCTGAGACTTTGCTTCTTCTTCGTTTAAATCTTGCAAGAAAATACCATTTGGTATCCCTGTAAATTCAATAATCGGACTCGTTGTATCCTTAATGCTGAATGCAATTTTCTTTGACACGCTTTTCTTTTCAGCATAGGTGTAGACTATTTCATAATCACCTGTCTTCAAATCAAAAAATGCATACTCGTCCTTTAACGCACTGTCATCTTTGGTGTTGATTACCTCGTAATCTACATCATAGGATACAATTTGGCCCAAACTATTTTCTACATGTGCCATTGGAAATTGAACTGCTTCTCCAGTATATTCCAGTGTACTTTTGTCCTCTAATTCCCCGTCAAGCACAATAGACAATTGATTTCCAAGCACATTTGTCGCAAGCAGAGTTCCTCCTCCCGCAAGGGCTAATACCGCTATAACAATGGCTACTATTGTCCACGTTTTCTTCATTTTTTTTGCCCCTTTCGTCCCGAACTATTCTTGATTTTGCACATAATACTGTGCTACTCTGTCTTTCCATGTAGAAGCAAAAGAATCTAATGTACTTTGATAAATTTCATCAGCTTCTAGTGCTTGTTTTGTATAAAGATTCTCACACAGCGTTCCTCCACTTGTTGTCTTATCCTTGTACCATGTAAGTCCCACGAAACGTCCCAGTTTCTTATCAAAATGCGCATAGTCCACAACGACTGCTTCACTCGAAATCTTCTGAACACTCTTTCCATACTCACTAATTGTAAATCCCATATCTTCGTCAGTCGGAACATATCCGTAGTTCAAAACTGGCAATCCGTTACATTCTTTTGCCGCCAACTTCTGTGCTTGATCAGAAGTTAAATATGCCAAAAAGTCTTTGATATCATCTTTGTTTTCTGCATCCTTCGTGATTACCCATTCACGGCAAACCAGTTCCACCATCATATTACGTGCTTCTTTTACGATTTCTATATCAGTTTCGCTTACACCTACCGGAGCTTCTGCAACTGTTCCGTCTACATAATCAATCACTGCCGAAAGAGTTGCATCATCTGCAATACTCGGCGTTCTCTGAATAATTGCACTCATTACAGGCATTTTCATCATGCGCACATCTTGCTCTTCAATAATACCGTCTTTAATATATGGCAACATTTCTTGTTCGCCGGCTGCTGTATTATAATAAAATGCAATTGGATATTCGTTTGCACCTTTAAATCCGCCTTGATACAATAAGAACTGTGCATCAATGAAAGAAAGGCTCTCACATTTCGAATGTATGTACTCTACTCCATTTTGTCCTTGACATAAAGTTTCTGCCACTTTATATGTTTCTTCAATTGCTGTTTTATTCTGTTCGATGTTTTTCGGAGAATCCTTTGCAACTACATATTGATCACCATCTTTGTATTCGCAATTATAGTAGTGTCCGTACCCTTCCAAACCAGTCATCTGTGCAAACCATACTTCATAGCAGTAACGAAGGTAATCTGCGCCACCCGTTGTATCATTTCCGGCAAATGTAGTCAAAAATACATTCTTGTTAAACAATGTTTCTCCGATAGCAAATAACTCATCGGTTGTCTTCGGCAGTGTCCAGTATCCTTCGCCTAAAGTTTCATCCAACAAGGTTTTGTTGTATGACCAATTCCATCCCAAAAAATTGGTTGCAGGCATCTGATAAATCTGTCCATCCTCTGTATAGTAATCAACCCATGTTTGACCAATTTTATCTCTAACCTTGACACCTGTCTCTCCTGGGACTTCCATATCAAGCAGCCCTGTCAATTCTTCTAACACATTTCCCTTTTCAAACATATCCACTTCAATGTAGTAAAGGTCATATGTTCCTGTCTGGCTGGCGATTTTTTGTCTTGCAGTCTCATTGTCTGTGCTAGACTTTAAGCTGATATAGACATCTGTGTTGACGTTGTCCATATAATCTTCCACAACTGCCTGTAACCAATCAGAACCAAATCCTCCTTCATAGTAGCAAAGCGTGAATGTTCTTTCTCTGTCTTTGTACTTTTCCTCGTTGCTTCCTGTTTCGCTACTTCCATTGCCGCATGCAGCTAACGAAAGAACCATCATGATACTAAGAAGTACGCTCACTAATTTCTTCATTTCTTATTTCCTCCTTTTTTGAAATGACCTAAATGTTCTATCCCTTTATACCGCCTGATATTTGAATGTCCATCAATTTTTCTTGGAAAATCGAGAACAAAATGACAGTTGGTATCATACACAATAATAACGCTGCAAAATATGCCGGATATCTCTGCATACCTTCGGCTGTGATGACAAACGTTCTAAAATAGTAAAGTCCGGTGGATAATGTCGGTAAATCCGGATAATACACCAGTGAATTTTCCACATTTCCCCAATACATGATAAAGTCTGAGAGAATCAAGGCTGTCATCGGAGAAATAACATGTGGCAACATCACCTTAAAAAATACTTGAAAATGCGATGCCCCATCAATAAATGCGGCCTCCGCATAAGCCCAGTCCACATTCTGGAAACAGCTATACATAATAATAAATGCCGCATTTACTGTATTTGCTGTTATTAAAACATATGTATAAGAGTTGTAACCTCCCAATGCATCAACGTATTTTAATTGACTGGACATGCCCCCAATAATCGGTATCATCATTGTGATTAAAGCAAACCAATAAATGAAATTACGACCCCAAAACCTATATTTCGAGCAAATATACGCACCACATGATGATAGGAATACACCCAATGCAGCCGGTACTCCGGCAAACCAGAGACTGTTAATAATCATCTGTGGAATACCTGTATTTTCATGTTTCAAACTCGTCCATGCATCTAAATAGTTCTGAAATTTTAATCCACTCTTTGGCAACGGAAATACACTAAAATAATATTCCTTATAGTCCGATAAAGAAGCCAGAACTGCATAGATATAGGGAACCAACAAAACCAACAGATAAATTACAAAAATAACCGTTACAATGATAGAAGACGCGGAGCGTGCTTTTCGCTTTCTTTGCATTATATTCTTACTCATTAGTACGTCACCTCCGGTGTAATCTTATTAATTACCCATCTGGAAACAATCAAAATCGGAATGCCCAGAAGCGTGAACACAAGTCCCACTGCTGACGGATAATTATATGAACCGTCGATTACCTGGCTGAATAACCAATACCCAAGTGTTGTTGTATTTGCTGCGCCTTGCGTCATATATAGAATCGGACCACTGGCAGCAAAGATTCCACATAGAGACATCAGGAAAAATGTTGCATATGTACCAAATGTCAATGGGAAAATAAGCGACCAGAACTCATGCCATCCGTTGCAACCATCTAACCTCGCCGACTCAAGCACCTCAACTGGGATACGATTCATTGCTCCCATATATATCAAGTAAGTCGTCCCAATTCCTGACAAAAACAGAAAGACAATGATCGTAGTTGTCGCTGTCTCCGGTCTAGAAAGAAGGTCGTTATATTCGATGCCAAGTATGTTACTGGAAAATTGATATATTGGTCCTCCTACACGAATCAGTTCCATAAATATCGCTGTCGTTACAACTCCCGGAATTAAACATGGAAGATAATACAAAAATCGGAATGTCTTATATCCCGGTATCTTCTTATACATAAAGTACGCCACAATATAACACACGAACTGCTGTATAAGTCCAACCAGAAAGTACTTCAGCGTATTGACAAGAGCCAGAAGCAAAATACCATTCCCCTGCATATCTGCCAAAAACATTTTAAAATTACGCAAGGTAAATGGGTCTTTAAACGGTGTCCCATCTGAAAATGCAAGTAAAATAGAATATACATTGGTGATAAAATACCTTGCAATACCATATATTGCCGGAAGCGCCATTACAATCAAAAACGGTGTCGCACTCTTACTGAGGCTTCTTGGCATGTTCGAATGATTCTTTCTTTTCTTTTCTTTTTTTACACTCACATTTATCACCTCTTATTTAGGAATGACAAATGCGCCTTGACCCGCATCTAATGTCAATCTAATTTCGCCGTTTTCTGTCAGATTCACCTGCTTAACTCCATCTTCTGTATATACAAGTGCCTGCGTGCAGTTTTCAAAAGTCAACGTAACTGCATTTGTATAATCGTTGATTGGATCTGTGTAGTTCACGACCATAAAGCCATCTTGCCCTTCTTTATCGAAGCATCCGACAATGGTATCGTATCTGCTTGTGATAGATGTCAATGAACCGGTATCCTTGATTTCCATATCTTTGATATCACCAAATGTATCATCCTTACCACTCATATCACCTTTTTTTGAAGTGAGACCTTTCCAATCAAAAGAGCAAAGAACTTTCTCAAACGGAAGTGCTTTTTCATTTGCTTCCTTCACATAATCATACAATCTCGGACTTCCGCTCTCATCTACGATTCCGTATACTCCTAACCCATCGTAGCTACGCCAGCAGAAATATTCAAATAACGTTGCACCCATTGCCATACCGGTATACATTTGGAAAGTCACGTCTGCCGCCGATGTAATGTCTCGCTGTTCAAAACCCGGATTGGTATTCATAAATGTCTGCAAACAAATTCCAAAATCTGCCTTCTGTTCTTCTGCTGCCTCTGCGTTATAATCTCTGGCAATATTCGCTACTGTGAGCAAATCAACAATATAACTGTCTTTGATTTTTCCACCGTCAATCAGCGGATAGTTATCTAAACAAATGCTTCTTCCGCCTGATTCCAACTTCTTAACGATAGTATCCACATAGTGTTGGATGAAACCAGCATATGTTTCCCCCTCCGGCCAATGATCATAAGACGAACTTGGAACATGGTTAATATGCCAATATGCATCCGGATAATAAGTATTTTTCCACTTAAGCAACTTCTCCATCTGATCCATTGCGCAATATAAGCGTTCATCTGCTTCTGTTAGCGGATTATCTTCCAGCGTATACATATATAATTCATCCGCCATATAGAAACCTGTTACTTCCTCGAATTCATCGAAATCATCTGTAATGTTTCTAGACTCCATTGTGTAAGGAGTTCCATAGTTAGATCCAGCTTTTGCCTTATCCAATTCATAATAGTCCGGATCGTTCCACATATTACGAATCCAAACATTGATTCCGCGTTCACCGATAGAAATGATGTCATTCTTATAGCTTTCACTCAACTCATCGCCGCTTTCACCTACCAAGGACTTGTAATCCTCTGTCAGAACATAAGTGTTAACACCTAGTTCCTCATACATCTTCATGGCTTCTTCGTCCGCCGCGTTTGGCGGAGCATCCACGATTGTAATGAATGTCTCATCGCACTCATAATCCTCCGGATTCATGGTAACCGTCTTGGTCGCCGTATGGCTACCACAACCGGTCAACATTCCCATTGCAAGTAACAGTGCCATCATTTGCTTTGCTCTCTTTTTCATGTTTTCCTCCTTCTTTTTATGAAATTTCTTTTCCTAACAGTTTGCAAAAACCATAATATACTCCAAAAGTCCAGCCTAACATTGCCGGCATCTTATATTCATCGACAACCTCCACATTTCCTTCAACAACATTGTATTTCTCCCAGAAATGTCCAGTCTTCTCAAAACACGCCTCAACAAGGTTTACATATTTCTTTGCAATACGAATAGCATCTTCTCTATACCCGTAGCGAAGAAGTCCCTCTACTACAATACGCTGCATTGGAGGCCAACCATTCGGGTAACCCCACTGGAAATTTCCTTCTATATGGTCACATTTTTCGCAAGCAGCAACTCCATACATCATCTCGATACGTGGCAAGATAGACAGTGCTGCCTCAGCTTCCTCCGGTGTTGCCATCCCCACATAAAGCGGATAAAAACAAGCTGCACTGGCAATAGATGTGCGTTCTTGCTTTTCCAGATGATAATCATAGAACACACCATCCTCACCCTTGAGATATTCTCGACAAAGTGTTGCTCGTTTCTCTCGTTGCAAAACCCATTCCTTCTGTTCTTCTTTCAGGCCAAGTTCCCCTGCGAAAAACGCCAATTGATCTTCTTGTGCATAGAGAAGGCTATTGAGGTCTGCAGGTGCGTACTTGTATGTTTCGAAGCTCATACGTGGATTGAAATCCCAACCGCTCTCACCGGTAGAAAAATTTCCTCTCGCTATCTCTTCCTCTGTTCTATTCGGTCTGAAACCAATGCGTGCAACTAAATCTCGAACGCCACTTTTTATCTTTTCAGTCGGTAATGGCTCACAATCATAATGAGTCAAACCAAATTCCGTGCCACGCTTTTCGCTCCAGAACTTGTTTTCTTTTTTCAACGACTCATATGCGCCCTTTAACCATTCCTTATCTTGTGTTACGTCATAAAGTTCTCGCATCATAAGTCCCAAAAATGGTGGCTGGGAATTATGTTCAAACCCTATATTGTTTCCATTGAGAACAAATCCATACCGGTCAAGCATATGGCGTAAATTATCTACGTTGTGTTTTGCTTGCTGCACATCTCCTATCTGTATCAATCCGGCATTTGCAAAATAACTGTCCCAATAATACATTTCCTGAAACATATCTGCTACACTCGGAATAATATACGGATATGGAAGCCCGATTAAAGCACCCTTGTCTTCCGGATTGTAACGAATTGATAAAGGTAAATTTGTATTTATGTATTCTTTAATTGTCATTGACTTTCTCCCTTCATTTTAAAAACCCATTCGCCTGCCGGTAATTTGAATCGGAAAAATCCTTCATCCTCTACATAGAATGTTTCCCCGGTAGTCAAACATTTCAGTTCCTTGTGTTTCGAAGGGAAATCACATACTCCGGTCAGTCCCTGTGGTATCTCTACATTCAGTTCTAAACCATTTTCTGTGTTTTTCCATTCCACACTAACTTTCCCATACGGAATCATCTTATCGGCTTTCGCCCATGTAAGACAATCGGTAAAGTATGGGTGTATTCCCACTTCTTTCCTGTATAAACCGGTAAGGTCTAATCCAGCCACTCTTTCATACAACCACGAGCAAACGCTTCCGTACATTGGATGACAATGTGATAAATCTCCACCACCTTCAATCAGACGGCTGTTGTTATCACCAACATAATAATCCGGCCACTTTTTACTCCAATGTTCAGAGAACGTCGTGTCATTTTCCATCAGATTGTAATAAGACGGATATGTCTTTGCTGTCATAATCTTATATGCGATATCTTGATAGCCATTGTCTGTCAGATACTCGATTAAAATCGGTGTAAGTACAATACCGGTATCTAAGTGATATTCTGTTTCTGTGCGGTAATGATGCTCAACCTTTTCCCTCAACGCCTGTTCGTGTTCTTGCGGGACAATGCCAACAGCCAAAGCGAGTACATCTTCACCTTGCACACCATTTCCATAAGACAAGTTTTCGGAATCAAAAAACTCCTTGTTAATTCCGTTGATAATCTGTCCTCTTAATCGCTCCCACTTGCTTGCATCTCCTAAAGCCAGCTCTTTTGCAAAATAAAGTCTGACGTCAACTGCCATTAAATAGCATGTTGTGTTTATGTAATATACATTCGAAGTGACAACGTTCGGTGCTAACCAATCTCCTAACATCCATTCATGATGATTGGAACGAATAATATAATTCTCATCCTGTTTCGTTTGGTAATAAGCTAACCATTTCTCGATTGCATTGCATCCTCTCTGCGCTAACTTCTTATCTCCGGTAAACTGATATAAGTATTTTGTTACAAAGCAAATTGCATTGCCCCATGCATATCCGCCACCACCACCGATATCCGGTGCTGAATTTGGGACAAGACCTTCCGTTGTCTGTGCATCTAACAGATCCTCAAACCATTTGTAAAAGAATGAAGTCATGTCCATGTTATACCAAGATGCCTTCATAACCAGTTGACCGTCTCCCGTGTATGGTCGTTTTTCTCGGTGCGGACAATCTGTAATAAGACCACTGTGCATGTTACAACGTAGTGTCTGTAAAAACATCTCGTTTGTCTGATTCAAGATTTCCTCGCTTGATGCAAAGTGTCCATTTGTTTCTATATCCGTACAGATGAACAGAGATTGTATCTGCCGAATGATTACTGTGTTTGGTTTCATGACTACAGCATATCGGTAACAGTACCAACTAAATAACGGGCTAATCTCATTTATTCCCTGCTTTAAGATATATCGATTCTCTTGATAAATATCCATGTTCTGACCGGTGTGTGGATTTGTGTCATGCCACGCACTGGTTTCATAGTTTGGCATTACGTCTTGCCCTAAAACTTCCGCATAACGAATAATTAATTCGTCCCCTTCTTGCGCTTCCACAAGAAGTTTTAGTCCACCTGTGTGATTAACTCCAAAGTCGTATAGCACACCTTCCGGAATGTCACGTTGTTCAATCGGATTTAAGATTTCACGAATGCGGTCATCTGCGCATTGCGGCGAAACCGGTTTGCCATCCGGCGCCTCTGCCAAAACGGAAGGCTGATAATCGCCCACAGGTTTTGTAAAATCAACAAAATCACCTCTGTACAATGTGGACGAATAATTCTGTTCTCTCACCATGGTGTCCACACCACTCTTGATGACATGCTTGCCACTTGCGTCCATGATGTGCAATTCGAAAATTAACTTTGCATTACCAAACGAATAATTCCATTCGCACGGAAACCTGTCTGTATTGCAATAATATCCATTGGCTACATCCACAGATAAATGATTGTCTCCTTCTTGTAACTGTTCTGTCACATCGTATGTATAGTAAGTCACTCTATGGGATGAACTATCATGCAAATAACAACTCTCCGGGTGATTTCTGGTCGCATAATCTGTAACGAGCGGCTTGTAATATGTATCATCTACTGATTGTCCGTTGATACTTGCTGTAAAATATCCCAAACCACATATGTACAGCCTTGCCTCTTTTACTTTTCCGGATGTGTGAAATATCTTTTTAAAGTTATAAACATTCTGTCCGGAATTCTGTGCGCATATCCACTCTGCGCTCCAACTACTGATTCCGGTTTCAAAATAAGCAATCTCCGACTCCAACCATCCTTCATGAGTCTGTGCAGTTACTTTCCAAAAATATTTGGTACGTTCTTTAAAGTACGCCCCATCAAGCCACATTTCTCTGCTTGAATCATCTTCACTCTCAAAAACCCCTACATCATATTGACCTTCTGTAAGTTTTGTATGTGAGGATGCAATCTGAACAGAATATGTCAGTATCTCTATATTGTCATCAGTCTCATAGCTAATTCTGATATGCTCTTTATCTATGCCTATAGGATTTATTTTTCCACAGCATTTCAATGTGAACTTCAAACACCACACCTCCCACTTTTCAATGATTTTATGCATGTTTTACATAATTCTCGCATTTTATAATTAAATAATAGTCTTTTTGCAAAAAATCATCTATCTAACGATTGACAAAAACTTGCTCTCTATTGACCTGTTGTGTTAGAATACAATTATTCTCAACAAGGAGCATGTTTTTATGAATAGAGAGATTGTATTATTAAATGACTGGATGACAACATCCGAAATGCCGTTTCATTCTAAAATTACAGAAAATGGAGATGATAACATCTATCACTCTCATGATTTTTATGAAATCTTCTACGTGTTGGAAGGTGCTATTATTCATGATATCAATGGAGAAATGCGCACTTTACGTGCCGGTGATATTGTTTTTACCAATTTGACAGATGTGCATTCATTCTTTCGACATCCGGGAAATACTTGTAAGCATCGTGATATTATTATTCGAGCAGATTTTTTTGAAAAGGTGTGTGATTTTATCGGTCTTGACTTTAAAAAAGCATATATAAACAATCAGTTACCTAAGATTGTTACGCTTCCTTTTGACCGCATTGAGCGATATGAAAAGAGAATTGTAAATGTAATTTTGAACTCTGATATGACTTCTAATTTTAATATGGCCGCAATCAAAGCGCTTCTTGTCTCTCTATTAAACTGTTTGATTGAAGAAGAAACGCAGAAAGATACCAAATATTATCCGATGTGGTTCCGTGAATTATTGGGTAGATTTCATATGAATGACTTTTTGAAGTCTGGATTAGATGATATTTTAGAGCCTTATCATTTCAGCAAAGCTTATATTTGTCGAACATTTCAGAAATATATGAACTGTACAATGACTGATTATTTAAATGATATTCGTCTGCAACATGCTGCTTTTCAGTTGCAGTATACAGATGAGACGATTATTTCCATCTGTAATGCAATTGGATTTTCATCTGTATCGTATTTTAATACTGTTTTTAAGCGAAAATACGGAGTTGCTCCGAATACATTTCGTAAACAACAAAAAACACTGTCATCATGACAGTGTTTTTTATGTTATGTTCTCTTATTTATCCCAGTTCACGATTTTACCAAAATCTGGTTTGAGTGCTGCACCACCAACAAGACCTCCGTCGATGTCAGGTTGTGCAAATAATTCCGGAGCGCTAGCTGCCGAAACAGATCCGCCATATTGGATACGGATTGCTGCTGCTGTTGCTTCGTCATAGATTTCTCCGATGCAAACACGGATAGCTGCACAAACTTCTTGAGCTTGCTCTGTTGTAGCTACTTTACCTGTTCCAATTGCCCAGATTGGTTCATAAGCGATAACTGCTGTCTTTGCTTGGTCAGCTGTTACGTCTAAGAATGCAATTTTGATTTGTTGACGGATGAAATCAATTGTAACACCTTGTTCTCTTTGTGTTAATGTTTCACCACAGCATACGATTGGTGTAATACCGTGTTCGAATGCTTTTTTCACTTTTTTGTTTACTGTTTCATCTGTCTCAGCGAAGTATTCTCTTCTTTCTGAGTGTCCGATGATAACATATTTTACTCCTACGTCTGTAAGCATGTTAGGAGCGATTTCTCCTGTGTATGCTCCGCTTTCTTCGTAGTACATATTTTCAGCACCGATGCAGATGTTGCTGCCTTTAGCTGCTTCCATAGCCGGAATAATGCAGATAGCAGGTACGCAGAACACTACGTCAGCATCTTCTGTTGCTACTAATGGTTTTAATTCGTTGATTAATTCTACTGCCTGGCTTGGAGTTTTGTTCATTTTCCAGTTACCAGCGATAATTTTTCTTCTTGCCATTTTTAAGTTCCTCCTTATTTATCGTTAGCTGCTGCAACACCCGGTAATTCTTTTCCTTCTAAGAATTCAAGTGAAGCACCACCACCTGTAGAGATGTGTGTCATTTTGTCGCCGTATCCTAATTGGTTAACAGCAGCTGCTGAGTCACCACCACCGATGATTGTTACAGCGTCAGTATCAGCAAGTGCCTTTGCTACAGCTTCTGTACCTGCTGCAAAGTTTGGCATTTCAAAACATCCCATTGGTCCGTTCCATACAACTGTCTTAGCTGTCTTAACGGTTTCAGCGTAAAGAGCCGCTGTCTTAGGTCCGATATCAAGACCTTCCCATCCATCCGGAATCTCACCTGTTGCAACAACTTGTGTATTTGCATCATTAGAAAAATCATCAGCGATTACATTATCTAATGGAAGTAATAATTTCACACCTTTTTCTTCTGCTTTTTTAAGCATGTTAAGTGCGTATTCGCAGTAATCTTCTTCTAATAAAGAGTTACCCACGTTTCCGCCTAATGCTTTTGCAAATGTATAAGCCATACCACCACCAATAATAAGTGTGTCGACTTTTTCAAGTAAGTTTTCGATAACAGAAATCTTGCTTGATACTTTTGAACCACCTAAGATTGCTACGAATGGTCTTTCCGGATTGTTAACTGCATTTCCCAAGAAATCAATTTCTTTCTGCATTAAGTATCCAACTGCTGCTGTGTCAACATATTCTGTAACACCAACATTTGAACAGTGTGCTCTGTGAGCTGTACCGAATGCATCGTTTACAAACACATCACAAAGTGAAGCAAGTTCCTTACTGAAAGCTTCGCCATTCTTTGTTTCTTCTGCTCTGTAACGTGTGTTTTCAAGAAGAACAACTTCTCCGTCGTTCATTGCTGCAACTGCTGCTTTTGCATTGTCTCCGACAACGTTAGCATCTGCTGCAAATTTTACTTCTTGTCCTAATAATTCAGATAATCTAGCTGCTACAGGTGCCAAAGATAACTCCGGTTTTGGTTCTCCCTTTGGTTTACCCATGTGTGAGCAAAGGATTACTTTTCCGCCATCTGCGATTAATTTTTTGATTGTTGGAAGAGCTGCTACAAGACGGTTTTCGTCTGTGATTTTTCCATCAACCATTGGTACGTTAAAGTCACATCTTACAAGAACTTTAAGACCTTTTACATTGATATCATCTACTGATTTTTTGTTAAGCATGTCATATGCCTCCTTATTTTTTTATAAAAAAAGGTCCGGTCCAAATCGACCGGACCTTTCAGGTCATATTAATATTTAAATATTAAGCAAGTTCAGCAAAGTATTTGATTGTTCTTACCATCTGGCTTACATATGAATTTTCATTGTCATACCAAGATACTACTTGAACTTGAGTTGTTCCATTGTCTAATGGAAGTACCATTGTCTGTGTAGCATCGAATAATGAACCATATCTCATACCAACGATATCGCTAGATACGATTTCGTCTGTGTTGTAACCAAATGATTCTGTAGCTGCTGCTTTCATAGCTGCATTGATTTCATCAACTGTTACATTTCCTTCAACAACTGCTGTTAAGATAGTTGTAGAACCTGTTGGTGTTGGGATACGTTGAGCAGCACCAATTAATTTGCCATTTAATTCTGGAATAACAAGACCGATAGCTTTAGCTGCACCTGTGCTGTTTGGTACGATGTTGCAAGCTGCTGCACGAGAACGTCTCTTGTCACCTTTTCTTTGTGGTCCGTCAAGTACCATTTGGTCACCTGTGTAAGCATGGATTGTACACATGATACCAGTTTTGATTGCTGCTAATTTGTTTAATGCGTCAGCCATTGGTGCTAAACAGTTTGTTGTACAAGAAGCAGCTGAGATAACTGTATCTTCTGCTTTCAATGTTTCATGGTTAACATTGTAAACGATTGTTGGAAGGTCGTTTCCAGCTGGAGCTGAAATAACAACTTTCTTAGCGCCTGCTGCAATGTGAGCAGATGCTTTTTCTTTTGATGTATAGAATCCAGTACATTCTAATACTACGTCTACACCGATTTCTCCCCAAGGAAGTTCAGCTGCATTAGCTTTTGCATAAATTTTGATTTCTTTTCCATCAACGATGATAGAATCTTCTGTTGCTGAAACTTTATCACAAAGTTCATATCTGCCTTGTGATGAGTCGTATTTTAATAAATGTGCTAACATCTCTGGAGATGTCAAGTCGTTGATTGCAACCACTTCATAACCTTCTGCTCCAAACATTTGTCTGAATGCAAGACGTCCGATACGTCCGAAACCATTAATCGCAACTTTTACTGCCATGATTAATTCCTCCTAAAAATAAATAAATTTTTTTCCATATACGATTGTACTAAATACAATACAAAATTTCAAGTGCTTTTTCATTTTTATGAAAGTGCACAAAAATGTGGCTTTCTTTGTCGAAATTCTGTGTAATATTTAAAGCCACAAGCCTCTAAATAGTCCTTAACACGTTCAAATTCATAGGCAACATGCTCAGGCTTATGTCCATCTGAACCAACTGTAATGATTTCACCGCCAAGTTCCTGATATCTTTTTAGCACATCTTGATGTGGATGTGCAAAAGGAAGACCGTATTTCCAGCCTGCAGTATTAATCTCTAATCCCTTGCCATTATGAATCAAATGTTTTAATATTTCATCCAAATAATCTGCATATTTTAAATAGGAATATTCTCTGTCCCGATATTTGCCATAACGAACCACGTAATCTATGTGGCCAAGTGAATCGTAATCCGAAACCTTACGAATGCTTTCCAGCATTAATTCAAATGCTCTGCGATACCCTTCCTCATCTGTCTTGTTCAAAAAACATTTCCCATAATAAGGGTCTTCTCCATCTACAATATGAAGAGAACCGATAATAAAATCAAAAGGATATTTCTGTGCAAGTTCCTTGGCAAACATGCCGAATTCCGGTTGCAGGCCAAACTCCATTCCAATCAAAACTTCAATTTGGTCACGATATTTCTCTTGTAATTTCTGCAAGGTAGGAAAATATTTTTCAAAATCAATCTCAAAGCCCGCCTCTGTAAAATTGATATCGTGATGATCTGTAATACAGATTGTTCTAAGGCCTCTTTTCACACTCTCCTGAATCATTTCTTCCGGAGAGGTCTGTGAGTCCTTTGAAAAATTTGTATGCATATGAAAATCTGCTTTCATACTATTTATCTCCTATGATTGTGCCGCCACCTAAAACATAGTCTCCGTCATAAAAAACAACGGCTTGTCCCGGCGTAATAGCTCTTTGTTTCTCCTCAAAAGTACATAGCACTTCATCCTGGCCGGTCTTTTCTATCGTACACCATGCACCTTTGTGATTATAACGTATTTTTGCAAAGACACGCATTGGTTCTGTCAAGTCTTCAATTGACATGAAATTCAATTGATTTGCCCGAACAAAATGCGACATAGAATCTTCGTTTGTACCGATTACCACTTCATTTGTTTCCGGTCTGATTTCTATAACAAAAGCAGGGTAACCAAGAGCCAAACCAAGTCCTTTTCTCTGTCCCACCGTATAATGTGTAATTCCTTTGTGCCTACCGAGTATTTTACCTTCCGGTGTAACAAAATTACCTTGCTCAAGTGTGGTGTCTATTGTTTTCTCAATAAATCCTGCATAGTCACCATCCGGAACAAAGCAGATATCCTGGCTATCCGGCTTATTTGCAACACGTAGTTGTATGCGCTCAGCAATCTCTCGCACTTCCTCCTTGGTGTATTCACCAACCGGCATGAGTGTCCTTGATAATTGTTCCTGAGTTAGATTATAAAGTGCATAGGTTTGATCCTTCGCAAGTGTTGCAGAACATCTCAACGTGTATCTGCCGTTGGCAAGCTGCTCAATGCGTGCGTAGTGTCCCGTAGCGATATAATCTGCACCAATATCCATGCTTCGTTTTAATAACGATTCCCACTTCACATAACGATTACATGCGATACAAGGATTGGGTGTTCGACCGTGCATATATTCATCTATGAAATAATCAATTACATTTTCTTTGAACTCCTTTTTGAAGTTCATTACATAATATGGAATGTCCAAATCAGAAGCAACTCTTCTTGCGTCATCCACTGCTGTGAGTCCGCAGCATCCTCCGTTTTCCGCTTCTTTGGCGCGTTCTTCATCCTGCCATATTTGCATGGTAACACCAATAACCTCATAGCCTTGCTCTTTTAACAAATAAGCGGCCACCGATGAATCAACGCCACCTGACATGCCAACAACTACTTTTTTAGTATTCTTCACTTTCTTCTTCCTCATCTTCATGAATATCTGATTTCGGTTTTTCCAATCCTTCAATCTGAATACCATGCTTTTGTGCATAATCCCAAAGAGCAGCGTGAATTGCTTCTTCTGCCAAAAGTGAACAGTGTACTTTAACCGGCGGAAGTCCATCCAACGCTTCCAATACTGCTTTATTGGTTACTTTCAGCGCATCATATATAGATTTTCCTTTGACAAGTTCTGTTGCCATACTACTAGTTGCAACTGCTGCACCACAACCAAACGTTTTGAATTTAACATCTCTGACAATCTGATTTTCATCTATATCCAGATAGATTCTCATGATGTCTCCGCATTTTGCATTTCCTACTGTTCCTACTCCACTTGCATTTTCAATCTCGCCAACATTACGAGGATTTTGAAAATGGTCCATTACTTTTTCCGTATACATATCCTGTTTCCTACTTTCCATTATTATTTATTTTGCTTAGCAATAAAGTCTTCATATAGAGGCGACATTTTTCTCAAACTTGCCACTACTTCTTTGATGGTATCAACTACATAATCAATATCTTCTTTGGTTGTCTCTTCACTGAGTGTCAACCTGAGCGAACCATGCGCTATCTCGTGAGGTAACCCGATTGCCAACAAGACGTGGGATGGGTCAAGGGACCCAGATGTACATGCCGAACCGCTGGAACCACAGATTCCTTTCATGTCTAACATGATGAGCAACGACTCACCCTCGATAAAACGAAAACTGAAATTCGCATTATTCGGAAGTCTATTTTGCGGGTGTCCGTTTAGTCTGGTATGTGGAACTTCTTCCAGTACACGTTTAATCAAGTAATCTCTAAGTTCTTGTTCTTTCTTAGTACGCTCTTCCATGGTTTCAATCGCTCGCAAAACTGCCGTTCCCATTCCGACAATTCCCGGCACATTCTCCGTTCCTGCACGGCGCTTTCTTTCTTGTGCACCGCCATGTATCAGCGAACGAATCTTTACACCCTTGCGAATATATAAAAATCCAATTCCCTTTGGTCCGTTTAATTTATGTCCGCTTGCACTGAGCATATCGATGTGACATTCATTCACATCAATCGGTACTTGACCGAATGCCTGTACAGCGTCTGTGTGGAATAAGATTCCATTCTCTTTTGCAATCTTTCCAATCTCTTTGATTGGTTGTATTGTGCCTATTTCGTTATTCGCATACATAACAGATATCAAAATAGTTGTTGGTCTGATTGCCGCCTTTAAATCATCTAATTTCACCACACCATTTTCATCCACATCTAAATAGGTCACTTCAAAGCCTTGCTTTTGCAAATATTCTGTCGTGTGCAAAATCGCATGATGTTCAATCTTAGTCGTAATAATATGATTGCCTTTGCTTTTATAAAATTCAGCAGTTGCCTTCAGTGCCCAGTTATCTGATTCTGAGCCACCTGCGGTGAAATAAATCTCATTTGCATTAGCTCCTAATGCATCTGCTATTACTTCGCGTTGTCTTGTGATAACATCCTTATTCTTTGCAGCGAAGCCATATATACTGGATGGATTTCCGTAATGTTCCGTGAAATATGGAAGCATTGCCTCTACTACTTCCGGAGCCACTTTTGTGGTTGCTGCGTTGTCTAAATATATTAATCTCATTATGAATCACTCCTGTCATGTTAATTGTTGCACTTCATCTGCGACAAAGTTCCTACATTATTTACCGTTTTGCTCTCTTCTACAAGTTGCTTTAAATTAATCTCATCTACGGTACGGTTAATACTCTCATTAATCCTTTGCCAAACATATTTGGTTACACAACCGCCAGCCGCCTCGCAACTGTTCTCACTGTGAAAAGCTGTACACTCAACCGGTTCCAAACTTCCTTCAAGTGCGCGTAGCACATCTCCAACTGAGATATCACTTGTGTCTTTTGCCAAGACATATCCGCCTCCGGCTCCGCGAATGCTTTTTATCAAGCCGGCTTTTTTAAGAAGAGTCATAAGCTGTTCCAAATAACGTTCAGAAATCCCTTGTCTTGAAGCTATACTATTAATCGATACAGGCTCCACCTCGCTGTACTGAGCGAGATCAATGAGTGCTCTTAATCCGTATCGTCCTTTTGTTGTTATTTTCAAGCTTTCACCTTCTTTCCTTTAATTCCTAGCATTTTACTAGGGTTTTGCCTTATGGTAGAATATCACTCTATTTTTGTTCTGTCAAGGCTCAAAAAAGAATATCTTAAAATAAGATTATAAACAGGTGTTTTTATGTTTAAAAACTCGATTATAAAAGGAGCTTTTGTTCTTACAGTAACCGGTTTTATAACACGTTTTATCGGTTTCTTCTTTCGAATGTTTCTTAGCCATGCGTTTGGCGCTGAACAAGTTGGATTATATCAATTGATATTTCCTGTCTATGCGCTCTGTTTTTCTCTCTCTTGTGCCGGAATCGAGATTGCGCTTTCAAGATGTGTTGCTCGGGAAATCTCACTGAACAGAAAAAACAATGCCAACCTTTTTTTGTTTCAAGCACTTTTTATTTCCGGCATACTATCCATTCTTTTAGGCTTCTTAATCAGGAAATACGCCGCTTCCATTGCAATTTATGTTTTAGGAGATTTGCGTTGCGAATTCATGTTAAATATTCTCTCCTATTCATTACCATTTGCAGCGGTCCATAGTTGTATCTGCGGATATTATCTTGGTCAAAAGCGCACGAAAGTACCTGCCATCGCGCAATTTGTTGAGCAGCTCGCCCGCGTAGGTTCCGTATATATAATATGGATGATTTTTGCAAACAAAGCACAAAAAATATCCATTGAAATTGTTGTTCTCGGATTAGTTATAGGAGAAATATTTTCTGCAATCTTTTGTCTTCGCTATTTTTTAAAAAAATCTAGCGAACACACCGGTGCGCCTTCCACCAAAACATTTTTCTTTTTTGGAAAAGAGTTAATGTCTCTCGCCCTCCCTATTACTTTGACACGAGTTCTATCCAACCTGCTACAAAGTGTAGAAAGTATCTCTATTCCTTTTTGCTTACAGCTTCATGGCGAAACAAACGCAGAAGCTCTATCTGTCTACGGTGTTTTTACGGGAATGGCGCTTCCTTGCATTTTGTTTCCTTCTGCTTTGACAAACTCATTATCTACAATGCTGTTGCCGACTATGGCCGAAATTCAGGCCGAGCAAAATGTAAATCGCCTAAAAATTCTTATACGCAAGGTTATGCTTTTTGGTTTGACATTTGGATCCGTTTGTGGAGTGCTATTTTTATCTTTGGGTTCATTGGCCGGAAAATTTTTATTTAATAGCTCTTTAGCCGGCAATTTTATAAAAACTTTAGCCTGGATATGCCCATTTCTCTATCTAAATAACACATTAACCAGTATCATGAACGGACTTGGAAAAACATCAACCACCTTTATCATTAACATCATTAGTTTGTGTGTTCGCATTGCAGGGGTATGGATTGGTATACCGATTTGGGGAATGTATGGTTATTTATTGGGGCTTTTGCTTAGCCAATTAATCACCGGTATATGTAGCACCTTATTCCTATATTTTTTCGTAAAAAACAAATGCATTTCCCCTATACCAAATCAAGCGAAAACATAGTATAATTGACAAGCAGGAGGTAATGCTATGAGTAATTTCAAACGACTAAATCGAGAATTAAGTTATCAAGGGAAAATATTAAAAGTATACACCGATGAGGTGCATGTAAATGGTCAACTTTCAAAATGGGACTTCATACATCACAACGGTGGCGCCGCAGTGATTCCTGTGATGGACGACGGCAAAATTATTATGGTACGTCAGTGGAGAAATGCATTAGATAAATATACACTTGAAATTCCGGCAGGTGCGCGTGATTCCGCTGAAGAAACAGGTCGAGAATGTGCTGCACGCGAGTTGGAAGAAGAAACAGGTTTTTATTCCGAGCACATTGAGTGGCTTGTCACTTCACACAGTTGGGCGGCTTTTACTGATGAAAAAGTAGAACTCTTTGTCGCTACAAATTTGATTCCGTCAAAACAAAAGTTTGACGAAGAAGAATCCATTGTTTTAGAAACATACACGATATCAGAATTAAAAGACAAAATCTTTAGCGGCGAAATAACAGATTCAAAAACCGTAGCGGCGCTCCTTGCATATGCCGCTAAATATGAATAACAAAAAAGTCATGGCATATAATTAACTATCTCGAAAACGGAGGTAGACATATGCATATGAACAAACAAAAAAATAAACTTCCGATTATAATTTTGGCAACATGTTTTTTACTTGGTATATTGTATCAAAATCTAATTGCTAAACCACAAATTCTTCCAGCCGAGTTGCTTTCCCAAAGCAATATTCAGCACTTCATTAATACAGATATCATTGCTGAGAAATTTATGTGGTATGTAGCAAAGGAACGGCTCATTCTTTTGTCGATTATTTGCGTATTGAGCTACATGAAATGGAAAAAAACTTTAGTAGGAGCATGCCTTGGCATTACAGGATTTCTTGGAGGGATATTTACAGTATCTTCAATCTTACAATTCGGCGCAAAAGGAATATTGTTTGCCATAGCATCAATTATGCCACATGGACTTTTTTACGGAATGTCATATGCTATACTATTTACTTATTGGTTTACATACCCTACTGGAAAATGGAACAGAATGAAACTAATATTTTTAATTACCATGTTTTTAATGGGTATTATCTTAGAAACGTATGTGAATCCGCCTTTAATGAAATGGATAATGAGAATTTTACTGAAATAGAAATAAAAACCCCCTCGCACTTGCAAGGGGGTTTTATTCATAATAAATGATTATTTTGCGTAGTCTGTAACACGTGATTCACGAATTACATTAACCTTAACTTGACCTGGATATTCCAATTCAAATTCAATCTGTTTCGAAATATTTCTAGCCATTAGTACCATGTCTGCATCAGACACTTGTTCCGGAACTACCATGATACGAATCTCTCTACCTGCTTGAATAGCAAAAGATTTATCGACACCCTTATAAGAGTTAGCGATTTCTTCTAATTGTTTTAATCTGTTTGTGTATGTTTCTAATGTTTCTCTTCTTGCACCCGGTCTTGCTGCAGAAATAGCATCCGCCGCCTGAACAATGCATGAAATAAGTGATGTTGGTTCTACGTCTCCGTGATGTGACTCAACAGCATTAATAACAGTTGCTGATTCTTTATATTTCTTACAAAGATCAACACCAATCTGAATATGTGAGCCTTCCACATCATGGTCAATTGATTTTCCAATATCATGTAAAAGACCAGCTCTTTTTGCAACTCTAACATCAAGTCCAATTTCACTTGCCAGTAAGCCTGACAATTGAGCAACTTCTATGGAGTGTTTTAATGCGTTCTGGCCATAACTTGTTCTGAACTTCATTCTTCCCAACAGACGGATGAGTTCAGGATGAATACCATGAACACCAACTTCTAATGCAGCCGATTCACCTTCTTCACGAATCATTGCCTCAACATCTTTTTGAGCCTTTTCTACAGTCTCTTCGATTCTTGCCGGATGAATACGTCCGTCTACAATCAATCTTTCAAGAGCAATTCTTGCAACCTCTCTTCTAATTGGATCAAATCCGGATAAAACTACTGCTTCCGGTGTATCATCAATAATTAATTCTACACCTGTCATGGTTTCAAGAGTACGAATATTACGTCCCTCTCTACCGATAATTCTACCTTTCATTTCATCACTCGGAAGCTGTACAACAGAAATTGTAGTTTCTGCTACGTGGTCTGCTGCACATTTTTGAATTGCATTTACAACATACTCTTTTGCCTTTTTATTGGCTTCTTCCTTTGCCTGCGTCTCTAATTCTTTAATTAATTTCGCAGTATCATGTTTTACATCTTCTTCAACAGTTTTTAACAAATAATCCTTTGCTTGTTCGGAGGTAAGTCCTGAGATTCTTTCAAGTTCCTGTACTCTCTGCCTGCTTAATTCTTCTACTTTGGCTTCGCGCTGTTTCATTTGCTCTTCTCTTGCCATGAAATTATTTTCGCGTTGTTCGATCGCATTTTCACGTTTGTCCAATACTTCTTCTTTCGACAACACTCTCTTCTCATAACGTTGCAACTCAGCTCTTCTCTCTTTTGTTTCTTTTTCGAGCTCGTTCTTCGCTTTGATAGATTCTTCTTTCACTTCTAAGAGAGATTCCTTCTTTGTAGCCTCCGCTGTTTTCAGCGCATCATCGATAATTTCTCTTGCTCTGTTTTCTGCATTTCCAATCTGCGATTCCGCATTTCTTTTAAGTTTAGAAACAGTTACAAAATATGTAACTACCGATGCTACTACAAGTGCAATAACCACAGCAACAATCATAATAATATGTTCTGGTTGCACAGGAGCACCTCCTTATTTAATTTTCATTGTACGTATACAACAGTTAAATTTTATACTGTTTTAACAATAATGTCAAGCATTCCATGAAGAAACTTGTATCACCTGACGAATATCCTCATAACGAAAGCCTTTTCGCAACAAATAATCAAAAATCTTCTTTTTTTCCTTATCTGTTGCCTCTAAAATACTAACATGTTTTTTCTCCACAAGCTTACGAATAGTCTCTGTTTCGCAATAATCTTCGTAACACGTTTCCATGGCCTGCTCAATCTTTTCCTTTTCGATTCCTTTTTGACAAAGAGCAGAATAAATTTCCTTTTTACTCTTTGTACACTGTTTACTTTGAATAAAACGTTCAGCGTATCCATCATCATTGATATATCCAAAGGATTTAACATACTCTAAAGCCTGTTCAACAGTTTCTTTGCAAAAACCCTTCTGCAATAATTTAACACGCAATTGTTCTTCTGTGCGGTCCATAACATTTAGTAAATACAGGGCCTTCGCTTTCGCCTGCTTCAGCTCATCTTCCATGCTATTCTACCTCTGCAATATTTAATCCGTAATGAGCTCTGACTTTTGCTTCTATTTCATCCATGACCTCCGGATGTTGCATTAAATAAATCTTGGCATTTTCACGGCCTTGACCAATCTTGTCGCCATTATATGCATACCATGCACCGCTTTTGTTTACAACATCAATATTGGCAGCTAGGTCAAGAATGTCACCTTCTTTTGAAATTCCCTTACCAAACATAATATCAAACTCTGCTTCTTTAAACGGCGGAGCTATCTTATTTTTCACAATCTTAATGCGAGTACGGTTACCAACCATCTCTCCGTTCTGTTTGAGTGTCTCAATCTTTCTTACATCCATACGAACAGATGCGTAGAATTTAAGTGCGCGTCCACCTGTGGTAGTCTCTGGATTGCCAAACATAATCCCTACTTTTTCACGTAATTGGTTGATGAAAACAACAACACAGTTTGATTTGCTGATAACCGGTGTTAACTTACGAAGCGCCTGAGACATCAATCTCGCCTGAAGACCAACATGTGAATCTCCCATATCTCCTTCAATCTCTTGACGCGGAACAAGAGCCGCTACAGAGTCAATAACAACAATATCCATTGCTCCCGAACGCACCATAGTCTCTGCAATCTCTAATGCCTGGTCTCCACTATCCGGTTGTGAAATATATAATTCATCAATATCAACACCAATATTTTTCGCGTAAACAGGATCTAAGGCATGTTCTGCATCGATAAATCCTGCAATTCCGCCTCGTTTTTGAACTTCAGCAATCATATGTAATGTAACAGTTGTCTTACCACTTGATTCCGGTCCGTACACTTCGATAACTCTTCCCTTCGGCACACCACCAAGTCCAAGTGCAATATCCAAGCTTAATGAACCTGTCGGCACAGTCTCAACAGAAACATTTGCTCCGGCATCACCCAATTTCATAACGGTTCCTTTACCGAAATCTTTCTCTAATTTTGAAATCGCTGCATCCAGCGCTCTTTTTTTATCTTCATTTACCATAATGAAAAATCCTCCTTTAACGAACTTATGTTCGCTTTTCTATTAATATACTATTATACTTGTTTTAAAATGTCAACACTTTTTATGGAATAAATTCGGCGATAAGCCATTTCGAACATAAGAATAAAAAATCATTTGAAAAAGCATAGATATCATAACACAAAAATGGAAGATACCACAATGCATCTTCCATTATATTTTCTAATATTTTTCTGTAACGTCTCCTCTTTTTTTATAAATGCTGTTAGCCGGAACAAATTCCCTTACCATAGAAAGAGGATAAATATTTGAATGCTTTCCGATTACCGTGCCGGGATTTAGGACACTTCCGCACCCGACTTCCACTTCATCACCTATCATTGCGCCGAACTTCTTTAGTCCTGTTTCAACGGCTCCTTTCGGAGTCTTAACCGTAGTCAGCGTCTTATCTGATTTCACGTTTGATGTAATGGCTCCGGCACCCATATGGGCTTTGTAACCAAGAATGGAATCTCCCACATAATTGTAATGAGGAACCTGTACTTTGTTAAACAAAATGACATTTTTTAATTCTGTAGAATTACCAACCACAGCGCCTTCGCCCACGATTGCATTTCCACGAATATAAGCGCAATGTCTGACTTCTGCGTTGCGTCCGATGATTGCAGGTCCATTGATGTATGCAGTGGGCGCTATCTTTGCAGATTTCGCAATCCAGACATTTTCCCACGCAAGCTCGTACTCATCAGTTGGTAATGTTTTTCCAAGTTCTATTATGAAAGAACCTATCTTCGGAAGCACTTCCCACGGATAAGCGACTCCTTCAAAAATGTCTTTTGCAATGGTTTCATCTAAATTGTATAATTCCCAAATTGTTAATTCTGTCACGACAGATAACCTCCTACTGTAACAAATTATGATTGATAATATTGTGCAACCCGATTATAGCATTGTCTGATTTGGCTTTGATTGTTAAGTCCCAAAACTCCACCGGTGC
Organism: Faecalimonas sp.; assembly: GCA_045632945.1. GTDB lineage: Bacteria > Bacillota > Clostridia > Lachnospirales > Lachnospiraceae > Faecalimonas. The sequence continues at coordinate 71,556 of JAZQXU010000037.1, forward strand.
GACTTGTTATAAACTGTTCGAGTTTTACCATATATTCATCTGACGTAATTTGTCCCTCCGCCACATAGGTCAAGCCTTTTTCCCAGCTTGCCGTGAGCTCCGGATTTAAGAGCGAACGAATGGAATTATCTACTACATCAAACACCATTTCGCCAAGTAAGGTCGGTGTGATAATCTGTGTTTTTTCATTTAATCTAAGATATTTGATGTGAATCAGTTTCTTTAGAATTTCTGCGCGAGTAGCACTGGTTCCAATACCACTTCCTTTTATCTGTGCACGCAATTCTTCGTCTTCGATTAACTGTCCCGCATTTTCCATTGCCAAAATGATAGAACCTGAATTGTACCGTTTTGGAGGAGTTGTTTCTCCTTCTTTAACGGCTAGTTCTTGTACAGGCAATACAGAACCCTTCTGAACCGTTTTTAAAAGTTCAAACAGACCGGCGTCCGCATCAGTCTCACTTCCGACGCCAACTACTTTTAAATATCCCTCTTGCGCTAACACCTTGAAATTTGAGAAGAACGATTCGCCTCTCATCTGTGTTGTAATACTCATTTTATGATAAACCGCCGGTGGATAGAAGATGCTTAAAAACCTTCTTACGATGGTGTCATACACTTGTTTCGCTGTCGTCGATACGCTTTGCAAGGCTGAAAGTCCCTGTCCGGTTGGGATAATTGCGTAGTGATCCGTTATTTGTTTATCATTAACATATTTTGTTTTTTCTAATCCTTTATGACTTCCAAATTGCAAAATGTCTTGCAAATAAGGCTTTGCCATATCATATTTTGCCAAACCATTCAAATTTTTGTGAATTTCTTTGGCTACTGCTGTTGACAGAACCCTGGCATCCGTTCTCGGATATGTCACAAGTTTTTTCTCATAAAGTTCTTGCACAATACGAAGTGTTTCATCCGGACTGATTTTAAAGCGTTTGGAACACTCATTTTGCAATTCAGCCAGATTGTACAAAAGTGGCGGTGCTTTCTTTTCGACTTTCTTCTCAACTGAAGTCACTGTACACTGAAGAGGTCTCTCTTCACTTAAGAAGGAGATAAGCTCTTCTGCTTTTTCTCTTTGCTTGAAACCATTTTCTTTATATAGGTCAAAGCTCTCGAAATAGCGCGATCCTTGTACACTCTTCCATTCACCTTCAAAAGACTTGTCTCCCACTTGAACCGTACTCAACACACGGTAAAAAGGAGTCTTGACAAAATCTCGAATTTCACGTTCTCTACGAACAACCATGCCTAATACACATGTCATAACACGGCCCACAGACAATACTGTCCTATCCGTTCGCATAAAATTAGAGATTGTATTTCCATATTTAAGCGTCAAAAGTCTGGAAAAATTGATTCCCATCAAATAATCTTCCTTTGCACGCAAATATGCTGAAGCCGATAAATTATCATATTCTGACAGATCCTTCGCCTGCCGAATACCTCGGAGGATTTCCTCCTCTGTCTGCGAATCAATCCATACGCGCTTGCGCGTTTTGTTTTTCACGCCCGCCATTTGCTCTACAAGACGATAAATGTACTCTCCTTCGCGCCCGGAGTCGGTACAGACATAAATTGTATCCACATCAGGACGATTTAAAATTTCGCTTACAATACGAAATTGTTTCTCCACATTAGGAATCACTTCGTATTTGAAGTCTTTTGGAATAAAAGGAAGTGTCTCCAAACTCCAGCGTTTGTATTTCTCATCATACACTTCCGGATAACTCATCGTAACAAGATGTCCAACGCACCAGGTCACAATGGTATTCTCAGCCTCTAAATAACCGTCTTTTCTTGTTGTATTCAGTTTTAATGCTTTTGCAAATTCCTGAGCAACGCTCGGTTTTTCTGCAATAAATACTGATTTTCCCATATATAATCCTTAAATCTTATTTTGCCTGAATATATCCTTTTGCTGTCAATGTTTCTGCACAGAGAATTGCACCACCTGCAGCTCCTCTTACTGTGTTGTGTGATAATCCAACAAATTTGAAATCGTATACGCTGTCTTCACGAATACGTCCCACAGAAATACCCATACCGTTTTCATAGTCAACATCTAAGTTTACTTGTGGACGATTATCTTCTTCCAAATACTGAATAAATTGCTTTGGCGCACTTGGAAGCTCTAATTCTTGCGGAAGTCCTTTGAAGTTCACGATTTTTTCAATCAATTGCTCTTTCGTAGGTTTCTTTGCAAATTTTACAAAAACCGCTGCTGTATGTCCGTTCAAAACAGGAACACGGATACATTGTGTTGTAATTACAGGTCCGTCTGCTTTCACAATTTCTCCGTCAACAACCTTACCCCAGATACGAAGCGGCTCTTGTTCACTCTTTTCTTCTTCTCCGCCGATGTATGGAATAATATTTTCCACCATCTCCGGCCAATCTTTAAATGTCTTTCCGGCACCTGAGATTGCCTGATATGTAGTTGCAACCACTTCTGTTGGTTCAAATTCTTTCCAAGCAGTAAGTACCGGCGCGTAACTTTGAATCGAACAATTTGGTTTTACAGCCACAAATCCTCTTGTTGTTCCAAGACGTTTCTTTTGTGCTTCAATGACATCAAAGTGCTCCGGATTGATTTCCGGCACCACCATCGGGACGTCCTTTGTCCAACGATGTGCACTGTTATTAGAAACAACCGGTGTCTCTGTCTTCGCATATTCATCCTCAATTGCTCTGATTTCCTCTTTTGTCATGTCAACTGCACTGAATACAAAGTCAACACTTGCTGCTACTTTTTCCACTTCATTCACATTTGCAACAATAAGATTCTTTACGCCTTCCGGCATTGGTGTACTCATTTTCCAACGTCCGCCTACTGCTTCTTCATACGTTTTCCCTGCTGAGCGTGGGCTAGCTGCCACTGTTACAACTTCATACCAAGGATGATTCTCTAACAAAGCGATAAAACGCTGTCCCACCATACCCGTAGCTCCAAGAATACCAACTCTTAATTTCTTTTCCATTATTCATTCCTCCTTAATGTAAATAATTTTCATAAATTTGAATTACACGTTCCATCGCTTCCTTACTTGGTGCACCGATTGTTGTTCTCTTGTCCACACAAGTTTTCATGCTGATAGCTTCATATATATCTTCTTCAAACACCGGCGAAATTGCTTTGTACTCTTCCAAAGTCATATCGTCAAGTGCAATGTCCTTTTCAATGCAATAAAGCACTAATTGACCCACAATACCATGCGCATCGCGGAATGCAACACCGTGATTTACCAAATAGTCTGCAGCGTCTGTTGCATTTGTAAATCCATTCTTTGCACTGCTTTCCATTACATCTTTGTTAAACTTCATCGTACGAAGCATGCCCGTAAATAATGCGAGACATCCTTTTGTTGTATCAATAGCATCAAATACAAATTCTTTATCTTCCTGCATGTCTTTATTATACGCAAGCGGAATGCCTTTCATTGTTGTAAGAAGCGACATGAGCGCTCCATACACGCGTCCCGTTTTACCACGAACCAATTCAGCGATATCCGGATTCTTTTTCTGTGGCATGATGCTACTTCCTGTGCTGTACGCATCATCAATTTCAACAAAACGATATTCATTAGAATTCCAGATGATAACCTCCTCTGAAAAACGGCTAAGATGCATCATAATTGTTGCCATTGCCGAAAGCAGTTCTATGAGATAGTCTCTATCGGCAACAGAATCCATGCTGTTTAGTGTCGGTCCGTAGAAACCAAGTAGTTCTGCCGTGTACTCTCTGTCAAGCGGATAAGTTGTTCCTGCAAGCGCACCTGAGCCAAGCGGACAATAGTTCATTCTGTCATAAATGTCATTAAGACGCTGACGATCTCTGTGGAACATTTCAAAATAGGCTCCCATATGATGTGTTAACGTAATAGGCTGTGCCTTCTGCAAATGCGTGAAGCCCGGCATAAAGGTCTCTGTATTCTCCTTCATAATATGGAGTAACGTCTTTAATAATTCTTTTAAAAGTTCGTCTATCGCATCAATCTCATCTCTGGTATAGAGTTTCATATCAAGAGCAACTTGATCGTTTCGGCTTCTACCTGTATGTAATTTTTTCCCAGGCTCTCCAATACGATCAATCAAGGTTGCTTCTACAAAACTATGAATGTCCTCGTATTTGTCAGAGATAACAAGTGTTCCTTCTTGTACATCTTTTAAAATGCCTTGAAGTCCTTCAATAATTTGTTCTTTCTCTTGCTCTGTCAAAATTCCTTGTTTTGCAAGCATCGTAACATGTGCAATGCTTCCCCTGATGTCCTGTTCGTAAAATTTCTGGTCAAAAGAAATAGACGCATTAAAGTTGTACACCAGTTTGTCTGTCTCTTTTGTAAATCTTCCTCCCCATAATTGTGCCATGGCAATCTTCCTCTCTATGTTTATTTAATATATTCCCGTGTTGCCTTTTCAAGTTGTCTGTCACGAAATGAATATTCACATCCGCAATAATCCTGCCTGTAAAGCCCATATTCCTTCGATAACTCTATCGAGCGTTTGTAGCCGTTTTTCTTTTTGAAATCCGATTGTAAATATTTCACTCCATACTCTTTTCCAATCTGACTACCTATCTCATTTAGCTTGTCCGCATTTTTGAGGGGACTAATGCTAAGCGTTGTCGTAAAGTAATCAGCGCCACTTTCAACAGCTATACGAGCCGCCTCCCTCAACCGAAGTTCATAACATTTATAGCAACGTTCACCGCCTTCTTTCAAATGCTCTAATCCTGCCGCAATGTCAAAAAATCGTTGTCTGTCATAATTACCCGCCAAGAAAGAAACCGGATGCTTTGTCTTCATATCGTGAATCAACATCTGTTGCTCTAAAATACGTTTGGTATATTCACTTTCCGGAAAAATATTTGGATTGTAATAAAAAACAGTAATTGCAAAATAATCCGACAAAGCTTCCAACACGTAACTACTGCACGGTGCACAACAGCTATGTAAAAGCAAAGAAGGAACTTTTTGTTCTTTTTGCAACTGTTCAATTAACTTTTCCATTTCTTTTTGATAATTCATAAGCACTCCAAAAAAATGTTATCTGTCAAATTATACTCTTTTCTTCGACTTCATTCAAGCACCGTTTCGTTATTTCTACATAAAATATTATATATTTAAGGGAGGTGTGTCATGGAAAACATTTTAGAACTTCGTGATGTAAGCCATGCATATCATAGCATGGAGGGAGAGACGCTTGCACTCTCTCATCTTTCCTTTTCGCTAAAGCAAGGGGATTTCGTAAGTATTGTAGGCCCATCCGGATGCGGAAAATCCACAATACTTTCCATCATTTCTGGTCTCATTTCCCCGGAATATGGCACAATGACTTTAAACGGAAATCACATTGGATACATGCTACAAAAAGACCATCTGCTCGAGTGGCGCAGCGTATATCGAAATATCATTTTGGGACTTGAAGTACAACACAAAGTCACTTCCGATACAAAAGAAAAAGCAATGGCTCTATTAAAACAGTATGGTTTGGAACAATTTGCAAATGCAAAACCGTCGGAGCTTTCTGGTGGTATGCGACAACGCGTCGCCCTCATTCGCACACTGATATTAGAACCTGATTTGCTTCTCTTAGACGAACCTTTTTCAGCCCTTGATTATCAGACACGCTTAGCTGTCGGTGATGACATCGGCCAAATCATCCATAACGAAGGGCGAACCGCCATTCTTGTGACACATGACTTGGCAGAGGCAATTAGTCTGGGGGATCAGGTCATTGTATTAACCGAGCGACCGGGGTCTGTGAAAACAATTGTTCCTATTCACTTTCCGAAAGAAAAGAACACACCGCTACTTCGTCGAAACACTCCGGAATTTAATGAATATTTTCACGCTATCTGGAAGGAGTTGAATGTTCATGAATAATCCTTCAAATGCTCAACTGTTATTTTTAAAGAAACAAAAACAACATCGGATATTTGTGAGTTTCAGTCGTATCTTCGTTTTTATCACTTTCCTACTGCTTTGGGAACTAACCACCTACTACGGCATTATTGATTCCTTTGTTTTTAGCAGCCCAAGTAAAGTCATTCTCTGTTTTTGGGATATGGTACTCGATAAAAGTATCTTCCTCCACATTGGAATTACACTATATGAAACACTCATCAGTTTTATTCTGGTTACCATTTTCAGCATTTTGCTGGCCACTTTACTTTGGTTTAGCCGAAAACTTTTGGAGATTACAGAGCCATTTCTAGTAGTACTAAACAGCCTTCCGAAATCAGCCCTTGCTCCACTTCTTATCGTATGGCTTGGTGCAAATCCAAGAACCATCATTGTGGCAGGTATGTCGGTTGCAATATTTGGAAGCATTATGAATATGGCTACGGCTTTTCGTGAAGTAGACCCTGAAAAAGTAAAACTCATTTACACACTAAGAGGAACCAAATATCAAGCGCTTACGAAAATTGTGGTTCCAAGTTGTATCCCTGCTATTGTCAGCAATATGAAGGTCAATATCGGACTCTGTCTTGTTGGTGTTGTGATTGGGGAATTCTTGGCGGCGCGAAACGGCCTCGGACATCTGATTATCTACTCCAGTCAGGTGTTTAAGATGGATTGGTTATTGATGTCCATTGTGATACTGTGTATCTTGGCAATGGGGCTGTATGCATTGATTAGTTTGGTTGAGAAAATATATCAGAAACATTTTTAGGCACTACAAAAAAAGCAGCTATTCGAAAATCGAATAGCTGCTATACATATCTATTTAAATTCCCATTCACTCCCAAGGTATTTTCGCAATGGGTCATCCTCACGAATTCTCAATGTTCTTCTGATTTCTTTGGGAATCACAATCCGCCCCAAATCGTCAACTCTTCTGATAATGCCAGTTGCTTTCATATATTTCTATCTCCTTTGCAGACATCTCATAGTGACACCGCTCCCGCGGTGTCACTACAATTTTTTACTAATTACGCTGTTAGTATCTGTAAACAAACGGAGATTATACCGCCCAAAATCATGACTACCGGCTTAGCCAGTAGTTTGCTCTGCGGCTATAAGCCGCTGTTACCTACTTGCCTCTAAAGAGGCTCTAAATAGTTCGCCTTCCACACTACTTGCATATGCAAACCCAACGGTTTTAGGCGTATCAAAAATAATCTTGCCAAAAACTAACTTAAAATACAATAAGCCCTTACTATGCTGAATGTTATTGTTTGTATATAAAATAATGCTTCATATTCTAACCGAATTATATTAAATTTCAGTTAGTTTTTACTCAATAATTTTACATACGAACAATCGCAGTATTAAAATTTGAAGCTAAAGCTATTTGGAAACACACCTGCATATGAGGTTTATTTTATCTGTCGATACAACAAAAAGCGGGTAATGGGGATTAAACCAAATCCCATTACCCGACAAATTCATTTTGATTTTCTTTTAATTTATCATTCCACTTCTAACAGCTTCAAAATCTTCTTCTATTTCTTTAGATGGTGCTTTTGTCAGCAAAGATACCACAACGATACAGATTGATGAGAAAATGAATGCCGGCAGCAATTCATAAATAGCAAAAACGCCACCTAGTTTGCTGATAACTAATTTCCACAAAAATACCATTCCGGCACCGCTGATCATACCTGCAATTGCACCCGGCTTGTTGGTACGTTTCCAGAATAAAGAGAAAAGCATCAACGGACCGAATGTAGCTCCAAAACCTGCCCATGCAAATGACACAATGCTGAATATAATACTTTTTTCATCCAATGCAAGCACAACACCGATTGCAGCAAGTACGAGAAGTGTAATACGTGACACCTTCATAACTTGCTTATCCGTTGCATCTTTCTTGCAAATTCCCTGATATACGTTCTTTGCCAAAGCTGAGGCTGCAATCAATAGATACGAATCAGACGAGCTAATTGTTGCTGCCAAAATACCGGCCATAACAAATCCCGCAAGAATTGGCGGCAACGAACTGGTAGCAAGTGTGATGAAAATATTTTCAGATGCAGATTTGGTTAAATGTGCAACCGGGAATACCTGACGTCCCACAATACCGATAAACACCGCAACGCCCAAAGAAATTATAACCCAAATCATAGCAATTCTACGAGAACGACTAAGTTCCTCTTCTTTGCGAATTGCCATAAAACGAAGTAATACCTGTGGCATACCAAAATAACCAAGTCCCCACGCAAGCATAGAGCATACAGTTAGGAAACCATAATCTGCAGCGGCTCCAAAAAGAGGTTTTCCCGCTTCTACAACTTGTTGTCCATTTTCACCCAAAACCGGTGTTGCCAATCCGAAGAACTCTAAAAATCCCGGAATTTCACCAGCGTTATCAAGCACAGCGCCAATTCCACCTGCGCGCACTGTACTAATTATAACAATTACTGTAAGTGCAACTATCATCACAATAGCCTGCATAAAGTCAGATGCACTTTCTGCAAGGAACCCACCGAGTATCGTATATAAAAGTACAAACAGTGCACCTATAAGCATCATCTGAACATATGGCAAATCAAACAAAGTTGAAAAGAGTTTACCGCATGTAACAAAACAGCTTGCTGCATACACTGTAAAGAAAACCAGAATAAAGATTGCAGAAATAAGCATAATTGTCTTCTTTTTCTCGTGGAAACGATTTGAGAAAAATTCCGGTAATGTAATAGAATTATTTACTCGAACGCTGTAGCGACGCAAACGTTTAGATACTATGAGCCAATTAATATATGTACCGATTGCTAAACCAAATGCTGTCCAAAACGCATCTGCTAGTCCGCACCAATATGCAACTCCCGGGAGTCCCATTAGTAACCACCCGCTCATATCAGAAGCCTCAGCACTCATTGCCGTAACCCATGGTCCCAAAGAACGACCACCTAAAAAATATGCCTCTGAATTCTGATTTGCACGTTTTGCGTAGACAAGTCCTATCGCTATAACTGCTGCCATATAAATGACCATTGCAATTAAAATTTGTAGTGTATTTTGTTCCATAACTGCCTCCTTAAAATAACATGTTAAAATTTTAATACGTTACCACGACAAAGTCAATCACTTTCTTCAATTTACTTGACAGAATTTGCTACAAAGAGTAAAATTTTACTGATAATGAACATTTTTCGAAGGTGAGGAATGAATAAATGTTAAACGAACACAAAGATCAAATCAGAATTGTACAGGAAACCGTAGCCGGCAAAGAGATTACATTTGCCCATGTGCTTGGTGGTCCTGATCCGATTATATATCAAAAACTCGGGTTGAACCCACAGGTAGATTACCGTTCATCTGCAATCGGAATTATGAATATGACTCCACCGGAATCAGCTGTAATTGCCTCTGATATCGCAGTAAAAAGCGGCAACATCTATCTTGGTTTTGCAGATCGTTTCACCGGAACTCTTATTATTACAGGAGAGATTTCAGATGTTACTTCTGCTTTGACCGAGATTATTGAATATTTCCGCGATACATTAGAATACGTAGTTTGCAAAGTTACAAAGAGTTAGGAAGTGCCATTATGACTCAGATAACAAAGGAACAACTATTAGAAAAAATTTTTAACGATGACTATGAACAGTTACTTGGAAAGAAACTTCGTATGACTCGTGTACGTGTTCCGGGAAAAGAAGTTTGCATGGCTCATATTATTAATCCGACAGATCTTTGTATTTATCAAAATCTGGCTCTTCATATCGGCGTACACGAAGGCGAGGACCATACAGGTGAAACTCTTGGTCTGATTCGCTTTACACCTTGGGAAGCTGTAGTGGTTGCTGCTGATGTGGCAATGAAAAGCGCAAACGTACAAGTATGCTTTATGGACCGTTTCTGCGGTTCTCTTATTGTTTCCGGTAATCTTACAGATGTTCAATGTGCAGTAGAATCTGTGGTAGAATTTTTCAGGAAAGATTTAAACTTCGCTGTTTGCAGCGTTCATAAAAGTTAAAATAGGATTGATTATACATGAAAAAATTGTTTTTGATGGGACGAAGTGAAGCCGGAAAGACATCTCTGACACAAGCGTTAAAAGGCGAAGAACTTCATTATGTGAAAACTCAATATACAACTACGGAAGATAATACCATCGACTCTCCGGGAGAATATGCCGAATCCAAACGCTTTAGCGTAGGTTTGGCTTGTTTTTCTTTTGAGGCAGATGTGGTGGCGATTGTACAGGCAGCTGATGAGCCATTTAATTTGTTTGGTTCCAGCTTACATTCTTTTATCCTGAGACCGCTCATCGGTGTCATCACGAAAATCGACTCCCCGTACGCCAATATTCCTATGGTGAAACAATGGATGGAGAATGCTGGGTGCGAGCGTATTTTCTTAATTGATAATACCACACGTGAAGGCGTGGACGAACTTTTAGATTATTTAGAAAATGATCTTCCTTCCCTTACATTTGAGCAAGCCAAATTCAAACAATCTTTAGGCTTGAATGAATGGGATGCTCTTCCGGAGGGTGTGGAATATCCGAAATAAATTCATATGATTGATTCAAAAAGGGGTTGTCTGTTGACAGCCCCTTTACAAATATTCATATAATGATTTTCTCAAGGCATCTTCAATCGAGATTAACCTCTGGCAAATATCTTTCGCTTTATCGCTTGCAGCCGGATATTTATGAAGATATTGATACAAAGATTTAATTCCCATATCACATCCGTCTACTATCAACTCTGCGATTGTGGCATCGCTACCATCCATCCCAATCTTAACATTGGTTTTCATCCATGACATACCCTTTGCAATAGGTGATGGGTCTTTTTCTTCACTACCGAGTTCATTTAACAAGGAATGAAGGTCATTTCCTAACTTCTCATGATGTTTCTTGCTCTCCACCAGTAATTTCAAAAACGCACCGTCAGACACTTTATCTAACACTTCGTCGATGGACGTTACGGCCATTTTACTTCCCGCATCACATTCTTTTAATAAGTAAATTGTATCTGTGTGTTCCATTTTTATATTCCTCCTGTTTTTGATTAGTATTCCACAAAAACAGGATTTTATAGTTTCATAACCGTATTCTTTTATTTTTTAGCACGCTGTTCAAGACTCCTTATCTAGTCTTTTGCAACAAAGCAACTGTCTCAACATGCACCGTGTGTACGAATTGATCCACAGCCACAGCCTTCACCACCCGATACCCTTTAGCTTGTATCATTTCCAAATCTCTTGCAAGGCTTGTTACCTTACAAGAAATATATACGATGGTATCCACGCCGTAATCTAAGATTTTCGGCAATGCCTTGGGATGAATGCCATCTCTCGGTGGATCCAGTACAATCACATCCGGTTTCTCTTCTATTTCATCTAGTACCTTAAAAACATCACCTGCCAAAAACTTGCAATTTGTAATGCCGTTATGTGTCGCATTCTCGTTGGCCGCTTCAACCGCTTCTTTTACAATCTCTACTCCAATAACCTTTTCTGCAACAGGAGATAAAATTTGACCGATTGTTCCGGTACCACTAAATAGATCATAGAGCACCTTCCCTTTCATATCACCAAGATATTCTCTCACAGTACGATAGAGAACTTCCGCCGCTCTTGAATTCGGCTGAAAGAATGAAAATGGTGTAATCTTAAAGTCCATTCCGAGGAGTTTCTCGTAAAAGTAATCCTGACCATATAATACTCGCGTATCGTCACTTTGAACGACGTCTGATAAGGAGTCATTTAAAATATGCAAAACGCCGACTATTTTGCCCTCTAATTCTAATGCCAGCAAGGCTTCTACCAGCGGTGCAAGGTCATATTCCTCCTGCGTGGTCGTGACAAGATTTACCAATATTTCACCCGTTATATCACCGCGACGAAGCAACAAATGGCGCAAATAACCTTCATGTTGCATCTTCTTGTAATAACTCACGTTACGCTCTATGAAATATTCCAAGACACATACGAGAATCTTTGTCATATCCTCGTGAACTAATTTACAATCATGAGCAGTAAGCACATCATATGTACTTCCTTTCTTATGTAAACCAAGAGAAAGCGGGCCGTCTTTGTATTCATCCCCAAATGAAAACTCCATCTTATTACGGTAAGCAAACTCCTTTGGACTTGTCTTGACACCTTCAAACTCATAGCCACCGATAATCGCAGCATCCAAAATGTCTTTTACCTGTCGTTCTTTCATGCTGACTTGTTCCTCATAAGACATGGTCTGATACATGCATCCGCCACAAGCAGGGAAAATACTGCAAACCGGTTCTCTGGTTTCCAAAGAAGAGTTCTCAAGAACCTCTAATAGGCGACCTTCTGCCTTTCCTTTGCGCAGTTTGTGAACAAAAAACTTGATTTTTTGCCCTGGTATCCCGTTTTTTACGTGAACCTTTGTCTCCTCCCCGTCCACTTTAACAATTCCTATATTAGGAAAATCAACTTTTTCAATGATACCTTCGTATACTTGTCCTTTTTTCATCTATATCTCCGTTTCTGCAAAGTATGATAACCGTTAAAAAAACTCGCTCACGCCATAATTCGTAAGCGAGTTCTCATTCATATTAGACTTCTTCTTCATCAAAATATTCATTTTCAAAGTCTTCTTCAAAATCCTCTAAATAATCCGGTGCAAAGAAACGATATACAGCATATGCGATTCCTGCTACCGCTACAACGATGCCGACAATTGCAAGTATCCAAAGTATGGTTTTCTTGATCTTGTCATCATCTCTTTTTCGTAAAATCTCATTTAATTTTGACGCAGACAGCATCTCTTCTACTTTATTCATACGGCACATCCTTTCTACTCTTCAAAGTCCGTTTTTGTTACATATATTATATCATTATTGTACTGATATTACCATATGTAGTTTCTTTAATTTTATGCAAAAAACAAATCGCTTTATATTTTTTGCAATTTTGCGAATCCGGCAAACATTTTCTTTACACCGACATTGTCAAATTGTACGGTAACTTCATAATCTCTTCCACCTTCCACGATTGCCGTGACAAGTCCTTCACCGAATTTTACATGTTTTACGCGATCACCAACATCGTAGTTTAATCCTCCCGCAGTTTTGACGCCGAAATTCTGCGTCGGTTTTGCAGTGGCAAACGCTTGGGTTCTGAAAGTCTGTTTTGCTTGAAAATACGCATTGGATTTTGCAATCGGTGGCTCTTCTTTTTCAACGACACCGTTTGAAGTCAAAAGGGATACTGGTATTTCTTTCAAAAACCTTGACATTTTGTTATATTGCACTTCGCCGCGAATCATTCTGCGTCTTGCACAAGTAAGTGTGAGATTCTCCATCGCTCGCGTAATTCCCACATAACAAAGACGTCTCTCTTCTTCTATCTCACTGGGGTCGTCCGCTGTAACAGTCATGTAACTTGGAAAAATCCCATCTTCCATACCAGCCATATACACTTCCGGAAATTCCAATCCTTTTGCGCTGTGGATAGTCATCAGCACAACATAATCTGCGTTTTCATCCAAATTGTCAATATCTGCAACTAACGCTACTTCCTCCAAAAATCCGCCAAGCGTTGGCATTTCATCCTCACATGATTCTTCATAGCTTGCAATCTTACTTAAGAATTCATCGATGTTTTCCTTGCGTGCATCAGCTTCTTCTTTTCCTTCATCCTCTAACGCTTCAATATACCCTGTGTAATCCAATATTTCTTGCATAAGTTCCGATACTGTCATGACTTTGGCACTTTCTTTGAAATGCTCAATTAACGCCATAAAAGAATCTAATTTGGTAGCTGCTTTCCCAATTCCCGGAATCATGTCAGCTGTACGAAGTGCTTCGTAAAATCCAACACCACGTTGTGTTGCATTTTCTTGCACTCGATTAATGGTCGTTAAACCAATACCTCGCTTCGGTACATTAATAATGCGTCTCACAGCCAAATCATCCAATCCATTATCAATTGTTTTCAGATATGCCAGCAAATCTTTAATCTCTTTTCTCGAATAAAAGTTGACAGCCCCAACTACCTGATACGGAATATTGGCTGTTATAAATTTCTCCTCAAGCATACGTGACTGTGCATTGGTTCGATACAATATGGCATGCTCATTATAAGTTCTCTCACCATTTCTAATGTGCTTTTGAATATCATGTGCAATATATTCCGCTTCTTCATATGCATTATCAAACTGGCAAAATGTCAACTTATCTCCTTCCCCGTTATCTGTCCAAAGAGTCTTTGACTTCCTGCCTATATTGTTGCTGATAACTGCATTTGCCGCATTCAAAATATTCTCTGTAGAGCGATAATTTTGCTCCAGCTTAATCACTCTTGCATCTTCAAACACATCTTCAAAATTCAAAATATTTTTTATATTTGCTCCACGAAATTTATAAATCGATTGATCATCATCGCCAACCACACACAGATTACGATATTTCTTTGCCAAAATGCTGATTAATTTAAACTGAACTGTGTTGGTGTCTTGATACTCATCCACCATAATATAGCGAAAACGTTCTTGATAATATTCCAGAATATCCGGTTGTGTCTGTAAAAGTTGTACTGTTTTAACCAGAAGGTCATCAAAATCTAATGCGTTATTTGCCTTTAACTGTTTCTGATATTCACGATAAATCTGTGCAATTTTTTGCTTATGATAATCCCCCGCCGCGTTTAGTTCAAATTCATCCGGAGTAATCATTTCATCTTTGGCAGACGAAATGGCCGCCAAGAGATTCTTAACATTGTAAATTTTAGTATCTACTTGAAGTGTTTTACACACATCCTTCATAAGCGTCTTTTGATCATCCGAATCATAAATCGTAAAATTTGTCCCATACCCCAAACGTTCAATATATCGACGTAAGATACGAACGCAAGTAGAATGAAACGTGCTTACCCAGATGCTTTCTGAACCAAATCCCACGATTTTATCTACACGTTCTCGCATTTCTCCTGCCGCCTTGTTTGTAAACGTAATCGCCAAAATGTTCCATGGGTTGATTCCCATTTCATCAATCAGATATGCGATACGATGTGTTAGCACACGCGTTTTCCCCGAACCAGCACCGGCGAGAATCAGGAGCGGTCCCTCTGTATGAAATACTGCTTCTCTTTGCTCTCTATTTAATGTATCGTATATACTCATAATTATTCGCTCCTCGTATAAGGCAAGATATAACACTGCCCATTTCTTACATGGATAGTATAATATAATTTCCACCCTCTGTCATCCAAAATAATTTTAACAAACCTCTTGTGATGTGGTTTTAATTACTATATAATGAATACATTGAGGTGACAAACTATGACAATCGATAAAAATGATTTATTAAACAGTATATTGAGTTCCATTTCCCGCATTGATTATGTCAAATCTACAGACATTCCAAACATTGACTTATATATGGATCAAGTGACGTCTTTTATGGAAAAACAATTGAAATCCACAAAAAGGAATGATGATGATAAGATTTTGACAAAGACAATGATTAATAACTATGCCAAGAACGATCTGCTCCCGGCACCTGAGAAAAAGAAATATTCCAAAGAGCATCTTTTGCTTTTAACTTTCATCTACTATTTTAAAAATATTTTATCCATGAAAGACATTGAGATGCTACTAAAGCCGATTGCGGAAAAATATTTTAAAACAGACAATGAGATTTCGATTACCCATATTTATGATGAGATTTGTTCCAGCGAAAAAGAAAGAACGAAATTGTTACAAAAAGACATTGAATTGATGTTTCACAATTCTAAAAATGCGTTCTCCGACGCAAATGAGGAAGACAAAGAATTTCTTCAATTTTTCTCATTGATTTGTTCTTTAAGTTTGGATGTATATGTAAAAAAATTGTTGATTGAAAAGCTGATTGATACCATGCTAGAATATGAAGAACCGGAAACAGAAAAAGAGAAAGACAAAAAAAAGAAATAGGAAGTACTTGTCGTACTTCCTATTATTTATTCCTTATCCTGCATTCTGCTAAACACCATATCATAACCATCATTTCCATAATTTAAAGAGCGGTTAACTCTACTGATGGTTGCCGTCGACGCTCCGGTCTTCTCTGCAATTTCCAGATATGTTTTCTGTTCTCTAAGCATTTTCGCAACCTCAAAACGTTGTGTCAAAGACAAAAGTTCATTAATCGTGCATATATCTTCAAAAAAAGTATAACACTCTTCTTTATCTTTCAAACACAAAATTGCCTCAAACAAATGATCAACAGCTTCTGTTCTTACTTTTTTGCTCATGCGAAAACTCTCCTTTTCGATACTACTTCTTTAACATTTTAACACAGTAAATTCGTAAAGTCCACTCTTTTATTTGAATATTTTTTCTAAATCTACTTATCCTAAACCATGATATTTATTAAGGAGTGATACAAATGTCAAATAATAAACGCAATCAGAAGATAATCGATTCCTATGATTACCTTACCAATGCAGCCTCTACCACAGACTTTACCGGTCTTGCGCCTACACCTATTCAATCCGAAGAAGAGTTTGAAGCATATGAAGCAATTTATCCTTTTTATCCAGAAAGGCTTTCAGACGACTCAAAAAAGAAGGGCCACTAAGGCCCTTCTTTAACTTATTTATTTCGCTGCTTTTTTTGCAAATTCTGTATTTACAAGTTCCTCATATGGAACGCGTTTTTCAAGTTCTCCTGCCTCATCCAAAATATCTTGCAAAAGGTCAAAGCTTTCTTTTTCAAAAATCAAATCTTGTTTCCATGTGTCCTGGTCATAATATCTTTTCACAATTTTTGTAATGGTATCAAGTTCTGTCTCTTCAAATTGCGGTGCGATTACTTTCGCAATTTCTTCCGGTGTGTGTTTCTCAACATAATCCATGCCTTTTTGAAGTGCATTGGTAAAGCTTTGAATTATTTCAGGATTTTCTTCAATGTAACTTCCTTTTGCAGAAAATGCAGTATAAGGAACATAACCGCTATCCTCGCCTAGTGACGCTACTACATAGCCTTTATCTGCCGTTTCAAGTGAGGTGGCATGCGGTTCAAATTCCACTGTGAAATCGCCTTTTCCTTCTGAAAATGCAGCCGCAGTGGAACCAAAATCTATATTTTGATTGATATTCAAATCTTCTGCCGGGTCGATACCATTTTGCTTTAAAATATATTCAAATACCATTTGCGGCATCCCTCCCTTGCGGCCACCAAGAACATCCTTGCCTACCAAGTCATCCCATGAAAAATCTTTCATGTCCTCTCTTGCAACCAAAAAGTTTCCGGCACGCTGTGTTAACTGAGCAAAATTAATCACATAATCATTCGCTCCTTCGTTATAGGTATAAATCGAAGATTCTGACCCCATAAAACCAATATCAGCTTCCCCTGACAAAACAGCAGTCATAACCTTATCTGCACCGAATCCACATACTAATTCCAAATCAATTCCTTCTTCTGCAAAATATCCTTCTTCAATTGCTACATACATCGGTGCATAAAAAATAGAATGTGCGACTTCATTTAGAACTACCTTTGTTGAATTATTCTTCTCTTTGGATGTGCAGCCAATGAGAGATACTATAACAAGCACTGCCACAATTCCAAACATAATAAGACGTTTTTTCATATTGTCTCCATGCGTTTTTTTATTAGTATATGAAAATATAGAAAATTCGCCACAAAAGCTCTTGATTTTTTTGATATTTTCGTCATTTTTACGTTTTTCATTTTTTTGGTCGGATTGATTGACAATAGGCACTTGATTATGCTACTCTTTTATAGAATTGTTATTTACAAATGCTAAGTTTATAATGGAGGACAGACTAATGAGCAAAGGTACAGTAAAGTGGTTCAACAATCAAAAAGGATACGGTTTTATCTCTGATGAAGCTGGTAATGATGTATTCGTTCACTACACAGGTTTGAACATGGAAGGATACAAAACTTTAGAAGAAGGCCAAGCTGTTGAATATGAAGTGACAGAAGGCTCAAAAGGACCACAAGCAATCAACGTGGTAAAACTTTAATCAAAATTTATATGTGCCTTTTATGTATGCTATTTAACATATAAAAGCAACAATGGAATGAGATTAAGAAAAAAGGAACCGATTTTTGTTCGGTTCCTTTTTTTGCTGTTTCTTTAAAAATCAAATAGAGATAACTGATTAGACTCTGGCAAATCACCAAACAAATGCAACGTATCCATCGTCTCAATCACTGTCTTACTAACCTTCGTCCTCTGTCTGAAATCATCCAACGACAAAAACATTCCGTCTGCCGCTGCCATTTCTACCGCATCAGCCGCCTTATCGCCCATACCTTCAATGCTGCTAAACGGTGGCAATAGTTTTCCATCGATAATCTGGAACTTTGTAGCCTTTGATTTGTATATATCAATCGGCAAGAATTCATATCCCCTTGCATACATTTCCTGTACGAGACGCATATCTTTTAACGTATCCTGCTCTTTATTTGTCAATCTATCACTGCGTTTCTTGTACTCACGAATATAATACTCCAGTTTTTCTTTGCCCTGACACATTAGTTCATAATTAAATGCATTCGCACGAATACTGAAATATGCCGCATAATAAGCCAAAGGATAATACACTTTGCAATATGCAATACGATACGCCATCATAACATACGCTGCCGCATGAGCCTTCGGAAACATGTACTTAATCTGTTCACAAGACCATACATACCAATCCGGAATGCCGTGTTCAAGCATATCCTGTTTCCATTCATCCCAGTCCTTACACTTACCTTTTGCAACAGCACCTTTACGGACAGCCTCCATAATCTTAAAGGACCGTTCACTTTCCATACCGTTGTTAATTAAGAAGGTCATGATATCATCTCGCGTACAAATAGCGGTTGAAATCGTTGCCTTTCCTTCTTGAATCAAGGTTTGCGCATTATTTAGCCATACATCCGTACCATGTGACAATCCGGATATACGAATCAGGTCAGATAAAGTTTTCGGCTTAGTATCTACTACCATCTGGATAACAAAATCTGTTCCAAACTCCGGAATACCAAGACAACCAACAGGGCATCCTTCAATATCTTCCGGCATAATGCCTAGAGAACTCGTATCTGTAAATAATTGCATAACACCAGGGTCATCCAAATTCACTTCAGTTGCCACAAACTGTTCTCCCGTCAGTTCTGTCACTAGTTCCTCCAGCATTTTAATCATAGTAGGATCATCATGACCGAGAATATCTAATTTCAACAAGTTGTGATCAATGGAATGATAGTCAAAATGAGTTGTAACAATATCTGTTGTCATATCGTTAGCAGGATGCTGCACCGGGGTAAATGAATTAATATCTTGACCAATTGGTAAAACAATAATACCTCCCGGATGTTGTCCTGTACTTCTTCGAATTCCAACACACCCATGTAGCAAGCGTTCTATTTCGCATCTACGTTTTCCTTGACCGCGTTCCTCATAATAATTTTTCACATAACCATAAGCCGTTTTATCTGCCAAAGTGCCAATAGTTCCTGCTCGGAACGTTTGTCCATCACCAAAGATAACTTCCGTATATTTATGAGCATTACTTTGATAATCACCCGAGAAATTAAGGTCAATATCAGGCTCTTTGTTTCCTTTGAAGCCGAGGAAGGTTTCAAATGGAATGTCAAATCCATCTTTTGTGAGCGGAGTACCACATACCGGACATGTCTTATCCGGCATATCCCAACCGCATCCGCCGGCGTACTTGCGGACCTCCTCTGATTCAAAATCACTGTAATGACATTTTGAACAATAATAGTGCGGACTAAGCGGATTAACTTCTGTAATTCCGGCCATGGTCGCAACAAAAGACGAACCTACCGAGCCACGCGAACCAACCAAGTATCCGTCTTCTACCGACTTCCACACTAATTTTTGAGCAATAATATACATTACGGCAAATCCATTTGATATGATAGAGTTCAGTTCTCTCTCCAAACGTTCTACAACAATGCTCGGCAAATTATCACCGTACATTCTATGTGCAGTGTTATAACAGATTTCACGCAACTGTTTGTCAGAATCTTCAATCACCGGTGGACACTTATCCGGTCTTACCGGTGAAATTTTTTCAATCTGGTCAGCAATTTTCACCGTATTTGTTACCACAACTTCATATGCTTTTTGCGAGCCAAGATAAGAAAACTCTTCTAACATTTCCTCTGTTGTGCGCAAATAAAGCGGTGCCTGATTGTCTGCATCGGTAAAACCTTGACCTGCCATGACAATCCTGCGATACACTTCGTCTTCCGGTTCCATAAAATGAACATCACAAGTTGCTACAACCGGTTTGGAAAATTCCTCACCCAGCTTTACAATTCTTCTATTTATATTTTTTAAATCTTCTTCGCTTTTAATATTTTCATGCCGTTCGCTATCAATCATAAAGCGGTTATTGCCAAGCGGTTGAATCTCCAAATAATCATAAAAATTAACCAATTTTGCAATTGTTTCATCTGATTTGTTATCTATAATTGCGCTGTAAAGTTCGCCTGCTTCACATGCACTTCCTATGATTAGCCCTTCCCGATAACGCAAGAACTCGCTCTTTGGAATACGCGGTCTTCTGGCAAAATAAGTCAAATGAGACAACGAGATTAAACGATATAAGTTTACACGTCCCACATCATTTTTCGCCAAGATAATTGCATGATACGTCGGCATTTTCTTAATAGCATCCGGATTAGCCGCTCCAAACCTGTTTACATCAGCAAGCGTTACTATTTGGCGTTCTTTCAGCATCATGGCAAATTTAACAAAGATTTCTGCCGTTGCTTTTGCATCGTCTACTGCCCTATGATGGTTCTCCAGCGAAATGTTGAGTGCCTTCGCCACAACATTTAATTTATATTTTGCCAGTGTCGGAAGCAACACTCTTGCTAGGGCCACTGTGTCCATATACGCAAATCCACCTGGTAACCCAAGCCGCTTACAATTTTCTTCAACAAATCCCACATCGAACCCTGCGTTGTGAGCAACTAACACCGCATCCCCGACAAACTCTAAAAACGCCGGCATAATTACATCTATAGGAGGTGCATCCATGACCATCTCATCCGTAATACTTGTTAAATTCGTAATCTCAAACGGAATCGGAATTCCCGGATTGACAAATGTACTATATGTATCAACAATCTTACCATTTTGGACTTTCACAGCACCGATTTCTATAATACGATCCTGTATGTTGCTAAATCCGGTAGTCTCAATATCAAACACCACATATGTATCATCCAAGGTCTGACTGCCGGCCCCAACAGCAATATCTGTCAAATCATCTACCAGATATGCTTCCACACCGTAAATAACTTTGAACGGATCATCTTTGTCGATTTTTTCTATATAATGGTTCGCATCAGGAAACGCCTGCACAACACCATGGTCTGTAATTGCAATAGCCGGATGCCCCCACTTGTGCGCTCTGCCGACAAGTGCTTGTGTATCCGATACTCCATCCATATCACTCATTTTAGTATGACAATGAAGTTCTACACGCTTTACCGGTGCAGTATCCATACGCTTGACTGTGAAATCTGGTATCTTCTTCACGCCGGTTACGGAACCAATGGTAAGTTCGTTGTCAAATTTATCAATGGTTGTAACACCTTTAATTTTCAAAAATGCCTTCTCTTGAATGGAATCTAAAATATCCGGAAGCTGCTCATTTCTCACAAACATTTTCACAGTGATGGTGTCTGTGAAATCTGTAACTGCAAACATAACAATCGTTTTTTCATTGCGTATCTCTCGCGTATCACAACTAACAACTTGTCCTCGAAATGTGATTTCGCCCATTTCGCCCACCACTTGAGATAGTTCGATGGCATCATCTTCGAAGTCGCGTCCATACACGAGATTCGGGTCATCTGATTTCTTAACCGGCCGATATGCTTCATATTTTCTTGTAGAAGAAATGCCTTTGGAAGTATTTCCCGCTTTTTGGTCCTTTTCTTCTTTTTTAGACTCAAGCTTTTCCTCTTGTTTCGATGTGTTTTGCTCTACGATGGCATTAATTTCCTGTTGCAAGCGAATGGCATTGTGTTTTTGCATATTGCTTTCCGCTGCTTTGTGATATAAAACATGAATGTCAATTAAAATATTACAGCGCACTTCATATATTTCTTTTAAAAGAGCCTTGATAGCCTCTGCTTTTCCCTCTGCAACAATTGTATCTGCAAACTCCAAAAACAAAATGTTAGGTTCCTCAAATCGACACTTTGCATTAGCAAACATATTGTGTTCCACAATGCTTCGGTTTTTTAATTCCAGCAAAATACTGTCTCTGTATTCGCGAAGCAGGTTCTCCGGTGTATATTGTCCGGAAAGCTGATACTTCTCCATCATCTGAATCCGAATCAGATTCATTCCAAATAATTGTTCCTTGATAGCTCTTTCCATAGCATATACATGCTTTTTCGCAATCAAATGCGTGCTGATAAAATGGACATGCAAATAAGTCCTATCCGAGTTGGTAGATACTTTGGTTATCTCAACGCTTTCGAACAAGTTACGCATTTCTTGATTTACTTTTAATGTTGGAAATACATCAAAGAATTTTTTGCTCATGTTTTATCCTCTTATCTATTGCTCCCAGTTTAACAGTTCCTGTCTGAGAGTTTCTAATAGTTCCTCTTCTTTTACCTTTTTTATAATCTCGCCTTTTTTGATTAAAAGACCTTCTCCTATACCTCCGGCAATTCCAATGTCAGCTTCCTTAGCCTCGCCAGGTCCGTTTACAACGCATCCCATTACAGCCACCTTGATATCGAGTGGGATATCAGACACCATGTTTTCTACCTGATTCGCCAGACCAATAAGGTCAATTTTGGTTCTTCCGCAGGTCGGGCAGGACACAACTTCTATGCCACCTTTACGCAGCCCTAATGTTTTTAATATCAGTTTGGCAGACTTAATTTCCTCTAACGGATCTCCTGTCAGGGACACACGAATCGTATCACCTAGCCCCTGATGCAACATAATACCAAGCCCTACAGATGATTTTATATTGCCGGATATAATCGTGCCTGACTCTGTAATTCCGATATGTAACGGATAATCACATTGCTCTGAAATCAATTCGTGCGCTTTCACACACATAAGCACATCTGATGATTTGATGCTTACAACCAAATTATCATATCCCATGTCCTCAATCAGGTGCACTTTATCCAGCGCGCTCTCCACGATGCCTTCTGCTGTGACTCCTCCATACTTTTCTACCAAATTTTTCTCCAAAGAACCACTATTTACACCCACGCGAATTGGAACATTGTACTCTTTGGCTTTTTCTACCACTTGACGCACACGTTCTTTATCACCGATATTTCCCGGATTGATTCTTATCTTATCTGCTCCATTTTCGATGGCCGCAATCGCTAATTTATAATCAAAATGAATGTCAGCAACAAGCGGAATATGAATCTGCTTTTTTATTTCTTTCAAAGCTAACGCCGCTTCCATCGTCGGCACTGCACAGCGAATAATCTCGCACCCCACAGCCTCCAACGCCAAAATCTGTGCGACGGTTGCATTCACATCCTCTGTTCTTGTATTGGTCATAGATTGAATCGCAATCGGATTGCCTCCCCCGATTCTCACATTTCCTATCTGAATTACTTTTGTATCTTGTCTTTTCATAAAAATCCTCCTAAAAAAAGAGTTTTACAGTCAAAATAAGAGTTTGCACGCAAACTCTTATTTTATTTCTCTATTCTTGTAAATACAAATTCATTCGTTCCGAATTCTCGTTCTGTTAATGTTAACTTTCCACCTTCAATGCTGTAATCGTACGAAGCAACAAAATCAGTCATCGCCTCACTAATCTCACCCGGGGATAGTTTGCCATCTGTATCATCAGCTGCGTCGGCATAATCAACTGCCCTCGACTTTAGCGTAACAATTTTATTCTTTTTATCAAGAGTGTAATGCAAATCTACTTCTATATGTTCACCATTAACGACTGCCTCTACGGAAATTTCATCATCATCCACATCTAAATGATATCCCTTTTGTTCTTCAATCCATTCGCCTTTCAGCGGATTGGCTTTCATAGAACTGATAATCAGTAACCCAACAACTAACAGAATCACAATGCTGGAAACTGACATCACAAGAATCCAGGCCTTACTTCTTTTTTCCTCATCTCTTTGTCTCATTTGCATACGTCTCACCTCTCTTTTTTTCTACTTAAATTATAAGAATTTTCTCAACCAGTGTCAATGTAAAAAGAGTATTATTCTCCTCCGAGTTTACTTGCTGTAAACCAACCCACAATAAACGTCACAATACTAATAATCCATGTTAAAATCATTGGCAATGTGTCAGCTGGCATCGTAGTCCAATCTGTTTGCAGAAGAATTGCAATCGGCGAAGCCATGATTAATCCGATGATTGCAAAATAAGCATGTGTTTCTGCTTTGGAGAAAATAAATTCGATTAATTTTGCAATTAGGAAAATCCCCGCCAGAACTCCGATTCCAAACGGTGCAAGCACACCTACTGTTCTTAAAATTTCCGCCATATCAAATGCAAGTACTGCATCAATAAAATCGTTGATTGTTGAAAGAATAACATCATAATATCCCATAAGCATAAGCATCATAGAACCGCTAACACCCGGGACAACCATAGTTGCCGCTGCAACTATGCCAACTCCGAAAAGCTTAACTACATTAATAAACGAAAAACTAACATCTGCAGCTGTTCCTGCCACATCCCCCATAACTGCCATCAGAATAACAACTCCGAAAAACACAAGAAACGGAATGATTTTCCCAATTGTGATTTTCTTTCCTTCTACCTTTTTGAAGATAAACGGAAGGCTACCTGCAATCAAACCGCAGAATGCAAAGTTTGTCGGAATCGGATGATTTGCAAGCAAATATTCAAATAATCTTGATAATGCTACAATAGCAATTCCCACACCTACAAAAATCGGTATGATTAATTTTAAACTGTTTTTTAATTCACTTTTCAAATGAGTAATGCAATGAATCAGTTTGTCATATATCCCCATTGCAACCATCATAGTGCCACCGCTGACACCCGGTATAATATTGGCAACCCCTACTGCCAAACCTTGTAAAATTAGTTTTAACATATTATTTCTCCCTATTCGTGTTGTTTCATATAATCTTTTAAAAATGAAACCAGTTGTTCCATTTCTTCCTGCGTTCCGATCGTGATGCGCAAATAGTTTTTAATTCGCTCTCCGCTCAGATATCTTACATAAATGCCTGCATCTTTCAATGCCATGAATAAATCATTTGCCGCATATTTTTCATGTGTTGCAAAAATAAAGTTGGTACAAGAATCCGGGAATCGGAAACCAAGCTTCGTAAGTTCTGCTTTTGTCCACTCTCTTGTATCCTTAATTTGATCCACAGTTTTTTCAAAATATGCTTGATCCTTAACAGCCTCCACACCACAGATAATGGATGTCTGATTCATGGTATAGGAGTTGAAAGAATACTTTGCATCATTTAAGTACTGTATCAACGTTGGATTACTGATAGCATAACCAATTCTCATGCCGGCCATAGAACGCGATTTGGAACAAGTCTGCACAACGATTAGGTTGTCGTACTTATCAACCAGTTCTATCGCTGACTTTCCGGCAAAATCAATATATGCCTCATCAATAATAACAATAACATCCTGGTTGTGAACCAAAATATCCTCAATAAAATCCAACTCTTCATAGATTGCCGTCGGAGCATTTGGGTTCGCCAGAATCACTCCACCATTTTCCTTGTAATAATCTTCCTTCACAATCCGAAATGTTTCATCTAGTGCCGGGCACTCATATGGAATGCGGTAAAGCTCAGCCCACACCTTATAAAAAGAGTATGTAATATCCGGAAACAAAATCGGTTTATCAGAATTAAAAAAGGTCAAAAAACACATGGCGAGCACATCATCAGATCCAACCCCCACAAACACCTGCGAGTCATCTACTCCGTAGCATTCTGCAAATGCATGAACCAATGCAGATGCTGTCGGATCCGGATATAATCTCATTTTGTCCACATCCGTATTCATGAGTGCATCTTTCACTCCCGGTGCCGGCGGATATGGATTTTCATTTGTATTTAATTTAATCACCTTCTGCTTCGGTTGCTCTCCCGGAACATAAGGTTCTACTTTTCGAATATTGTTCTCATATGCTTTCATTTCAGAAATATTCCTTTGCAAGTTCTTTAAATTTTGGTAATGAATTTACGATAGTCGCATGCGAAACACAATATGCCATGCGCACAAATCCCGGACATCCGAAGGAACTTCCCGGAACGATTAGTATATTATATTTCTTTGCCGCCTCGCAAAATTCCTTTTCATTCTCAATCGGAGACTTCACAAAAAGATAAAATGCACCCTGTGGTTTAATGCAAGTAAAACCAAGCTGCGTTAAACCATTATACAGCGTTTCTCTATTCCTATCATAGTATGAAATGTCCGTTTTCTCATCCAAGCATTTCACCACCATTTTTTGTTGAAGCGTCGGCGCATTGACAAACCCAAGAATGCGCGTTGCTACGCATGCAGCTGAAATAAGCGACTCGCTGTCAGATGCCTCATCCGGAATCACAAGATAACCGATACGTTCTCCCGGAAGTGACAAGGATTTACTAAACGAATATCCCACAATTGTATTAGCATAATACTTTGTTAAATACGGAACCTCTACCCCATCATATGCCAATTCGCGATACGGCTCATCGGAAATCAGATAAATATCTGTGCCATATTCTCTTTGCTTTCTTTCCAAAATAGCAGTCATTTTTTTAATGGTTTCTTCTGAATAAACCACTCCTGTAGGATTGTTTGGGGTGTTCACAATCACTGCTTTTGTTTTTGCAGTAATCTTAGCCTCAAACTCATCTAATTTAGGTTGAAATGTCTCTGTATTCGGTGATATTGCAATAAGCACTCCGTCAAAATTAGCTGTGTAGCTTCTGTATTCGCCAAAATATGGTGCAAATGTAATCACTTCATCTCCTGGGTTTAGCAGAATCTTAAGCGCCACATTGAGTCCTCCGGCAGCACCGACCGTCATAATAATATTATGGCCTGAAAATGCTGTACCAAATCGTTCATTCAAGGACTTGGCTACAGCCAGGAGTACTTCCTCATATCCCGCATTGCTGTTGGTGTAACCATGAAGCGTAACCGGGTCTTCTTCGTTTAATAGTTCGATGATAGAATCCTTGACTGCTTTTGGCGCCGGAACATTAGGGTTACCAAGACTAAAATCAAAGACATTTTCCGGGCCGTAAATCTTTGCCAAACGGTTTCCTTCTTCAAACATGGCTCGGATGGCTGAACTGTTATTAACCATTTCTCGCATTTTATCTGCAATCATTGTATCTTCTCCTTTACAACGCCTTTTTCCACCAAAAAGGCCGGGCGATAGGAAAGTTTCGCCTTGCGTAGTCCTTCTGCACCGGTGTCTTCCTCTCTGTTAATATATTTATACTGCATACATTCATGTTCTATGAACTGCTGATTGATCATCGGATACGCGCCTTGTATATCTGCAAAAGCTTTCTCTATATGCACTACAAACGTATCTTCACTAATTGGTTCGCCAATTGTAAAAGCAACTACCTCGCCGTCGATTTTAAGCACACCGCCAGTTAATTCCAATTCTTTAAACAAACGTAATGCGTTCAAGGTTACGCACATCTCTGCATTTTTCTCGTGATTTTCATCGCATTCGTTATCATTGCGCCATTTCAGTGCCATCTGAAAACATTCTTCCAAATTTTCTTCTGACATTGTCTCATAGCTCCAATTGTCATATGTCGCCTTGAACTTATTGATATGATTACGCTTCGCATGAAGCTTCTTTCCTGATAACGTAGCTAGCCTTTCAGATTCATATATATAATCAGCAATGTCTCTGTCGTACTCTATCTCAAATTGGTTTGGATACCACTCATCAAGTTGTGTAAACTGTTCCTCCGTAATATGATACAGCATAAACGGAAGGTTTCGTTCCTTCGCATCTGCCATTAAACACTCAAGCGCTTTTTTTACATTTTCCGATTGACCGACCGGATAGGTGTATGCTTCTCCTCCACGGCTCAGCGAACGAAAAACCAATGTATGTTCTACCTCTGCAAACGTGACCGGATAATGTCTGGACCACAAAAGTGAATTTGCAAATGTTCTCTCACAGCTCCTGCTCGGAAACTGCCTAAAATACTTATGCATCATTTCCCGGTCTTCTAATTCCGTTCGCTTGAACTGTATATCTTTCAAAATTCCATCTCCTTGTTTCTGTCATTATTATCAATCAAAGTGTTCAGTAGATAGTATAACACGACACACACATGAATACCACACAAAAACTAAACATGTAAATCTAAAATATTCTTTTTATGACTTGAACCAAGAACATATGTTTGTTATAATATATTCAGGTGCTACCTCACATTGACGTGTGACTGGCGGTTTGCTTCTTGCGGAGAGTTCATAGCTCCGATTACATAGATTTCATCCCTTCGGGGAAATCTTGGAAAGGAGAACTAGTCATATGCTTACCATAAGTGACCTCATAACTGTAATTGCACTTTGTGCTACTTTTTATAGTCTTGGTTATCTGCATGGGCAGCATGATTCCAAGACGCAAAAATAACCGCCCTGTCCTGACAAACTTGGCGGTTATTTTTAATAACTAAAAACATATCAGGCGAACCGTCATCGGTAGCACCTTTCTACCATTATACTAACACTGTTTTTCTATTCTGTCAAACACATATCCTATTTTCTATTCAAGTCTACATTTGTTGATATATACCGGGTAATTTCCCCATACAGATTGGATGTTGCAATTTTTGCAACACCCAAGAATTTCTCTAATTCACCTGTTTTACATTTTTTCTTCTTTTTTCTTCTGTTTTTCTAACTTTTTCTGTGCTTTGCGTTTTCTCGCCTCATGTCTACTTTTGCGACTTGCCACGAAATAAATCAAGGAAATCGACAATATAATAACTAACGCGCCTAATCCCGCAATAGCATACATATAATACTCACTTGGGAAAAGTGTTTTTTCCTCAATGACTTCTTCTACCTCTTCTTCCACATATTCTTTGTAGAGTTGAAGGCTATTTTCTGTTTTTTCATATTGATAAACCACCTTTTCGCCAAATTCATTCATGACTAAAATATGAATATAGTTGGCGTAATCCGGGTTCTCATACGTCCAGCCATATAACGTAGTTCCATCAATGGTAACTTCAGAATATACCATGTTCTCTCGAACCTGTTCTTCTGCTGATAAATCATACACTATAACATTTCTACCCAAAAGCGAAACCGGTCGGAATACAGAAGTAATACCTTGAACACTGTCATAGATATAGAAATTCTTATCCCCCGATTCATTTACTAAATAAAGAAGTGTTTTATCAAATTGATTACTATGATATGCTTGTACTTCTTGACCTTCTATAGTAATAGTAGTCTGCTCAAACGATGCCGGAATTCCGATATTTGTTTGATTTCTCACAACGCCTAAGTTTTGATTGTTATGTGTTACATATACAAACGGTGTTTCATCTACATAAATATCCACCTTATATGTTTTCTGACTACCATTTTCTGCAGTACACACAATGTCAAACGGATTGTGCCCCGGAACCAATGTTTTTTCACCTGTTCCTGACACAGTAGCCTTTGCATGATTTGCCTTTGCGTCCAACACAATCTTTTCTGTCGTTCCTGCAACATTAACACTATATTCTGTCGTTGCGGCATTAAATTCCGGAGTTAATGTTCCTTCCGAAACGGTTAACGATGATAATGTGTTGTCTTTCGATTTAGTAACGGTTGTATGATTATTGTTATTATTGTTATTTGATGTTGAAGTTTTCTTTTTCACAGTAACGCTTGCGCTGGCAGCTTCTTCGGTCTCTGAATCATAATTAGCACCTACTCCGCTAACAGAAACTACACAAGTATCACCTGTAAGTTTAATTTTTGCACTTGTTGCTTCTCCTCGGTCAAGGGAGGTGTTACCCAATCCAGACACCACAGTTCCGCCTGTTACGTTTAGTTTGATATCGGCCACAAAATAGTTGCTTGCCGCTTTAACCGTAACTGTAAAAGTTCCTCCGGAAGAAACCTGTGATGCACTCGCCGATATACTTAGACCACCTGCGGCTTGCGTATCCATTTTAAGACTCACAGTCATTAAAATGAGTGCAACAAAAATATACAATACTTTTTTCATTTTTTTCTTCATTTTTTCTCCTCACTATTGTACGATTACACTTTTCTTATCCAAATGGTTTCGTAATTTCACATAATCCAATGCAGATACTTTTCCGTCACAGCTGGTATCTGCTCCGTAAAGATATGCACCCTGTAATGAACTGACTTCGTCAAGGAAATTCCTTAATTTGACATAATCAATGGCAGACAGTTTTCCATCTCCACTCACATCTCCTCTAATTACAACGGTATAATCGCTCGTAGTCTCATTGGCTGTAATCGTAATTATCATGCCGGTTGCAACTGCCCCACTGGTAATCTGTGTCCCATCTGCTTTCTTCACAGTAAGTTGAGCACTAGGGTCATACGCGATTACTTTTTGCACAATAGTTGCGACATCACTTCCAATGGCAAAGCCCGTCAAATATCCTTCGGTGCTAACAACATTTAATGCTGACAATATTTCTCCGTGTGTTTTTCCCGTTTCACCTGTATCCGGAAGCGGTATATTAATACTCTTTTCGAATACAATCTTAATATCACTTGCTTTTACATATACATAATCTCGGCTTGCATTATACAAGGCTGTTACATTTCTTGCGCTACGGTCATCTTTTAAGGACATGTCAGAACGTACTTTGTAAAATTTCTCACCACTACTTCCCGTTACTGTGTCTAAGATAACCACCGGAAAATCATACAAATATCCCTTTTGTCCATTGCCTTCTCCGGCTGCTGACGTGTATATCTTAGCACTTGCAATATCCGGTTCCTTGTAGAACTGGATTCTACCACTTGTAGCAATACCTAAAGTATAGCGTCCATAATCTACTTTTTGTGTATCTATATAATATCCTCTTGCTGCAGCTTTTTCTCCCCAATAAGGGTCTGAAGCATATTTCACATTCATACCACTGTGTTTGTCGCCAACATGAGGACCTCTATATCTCCAATCGTTTCCATCCAAATAGCCTTTGTGAATATATTTAAATGCAAATTCATTAATACATGCTTCCACAGACTCAAACGAATTTGCTAAATCCGGATTGGAGTCCGGCGCATTAATACTAAAGATATTGTTTCTTTGTGTTGAATACTTATTTGTTCCCCATCCGCTTTCATTGATCGCAATACCAAACATCAAAAGTGCATTAACTGTATATGTGTTTTGTCCGGCCACAAAACCGCTTCCTCTATTTAATAAAACGGATGTCGGTTTGTTCTGTGCTGCAACATGTGCATTGTACTGTTCGGCCGTCAAAGACGCTGTTGCGTGAAAGGATAAATACTGATAATAGTTGTAGTATGGTGCACCTGCATTGACTGCATGACTATAAGTATTGTTTTGATAGTCAGAAATCATCTGTGCAAAGTCCGCATAAAAATAATGCCCGTCATAACTATAATAACGTACGCCACTCGTAAGATAACTTGGTTGGTATCCTACTCGAGTATAGATAGATGATAAGGTGCTACCATTATAATAAGTATAACGATGAAGTAAATATCCACCATCGATATAATAGTGGCTAACTTCATTGGTTCCACAATTCGAAAAGGCATCTATCTGCTTTACATAACTTGCACTTACTTTCATGACAACGCCTGCTAATTTACAAATGACACTGCCATCACTTTCTGTTCGTATGTAAGCCGCATCTCCCGCAGAATAGCAGTTGAAATATCCTGATCTTCCGGTGTCAACCTCTGTATAATTTACCACTCCGGAGCTGGCACTTTTAAATCTGACAACACCAATGACATTTGCTCTTGTATCCACTCCTGTTCTGGCACGTGAAAAAAATCTGGCGGAGCGTTTCCCCTCAAGATTATCAGCATCTTCTTGGGTAATCTCAACAGGTACAGGGTTACCTTGCTCATCTAAAACATGAAAACGATATACGATTTGGTCTTCTGCTTTAGAATCTATATAAAAAGAAAAACTCGCCAAGAAACATGTTACTACCAGTAACATGCCCAGACAAGTTTTGCGCCAATTTCTCCCACGTATATTCATTATATTCTCCCCTTAATTTATAAAAACTACCCTTATTTTACATAATTCTAGATTATTATACAAAAAAGGAACATAGATTGTCAAATGGTTATGGTTGTCAATTTGACATCTCCCCTCAGAATCCCTATAATACTTTTATTAAATGTACTTTGGAGGTCCTTCTAAAATGAAAATTGTATTCTTAGATGCCAAAAGCATTGGCGAAGATATCGATTTGTCTGGGTTTGATAAATTAGGAGAAGTGGTGAAATATGATTTTTCTGCGCCGGAACAAGTTCCGGAGCGTGTTCGCGATACAGACGTTATCATCGTAAACAAAGCCCCGATTAATGAACAAACTGTAGGATGCGCCACTAATCTAAAGTTGGTTTGCGTAACTGCAACCGGTACCAACAATTTGGATAAACCTTTTTTAGAAAACCGCGGCATTGCATGGCGCAATGTGGCCGGATATTCAACCGAGTCCGTTGCTCAGCATACGTTTGCTATGCTCTTTTTCCTACTCGAAAAATTGAGTTATTATGATGAATATGTAAAAGAAGGACGCTATGCGAACGATACATGTTTTACACATTTTGCAGAACGTTTTTGTGAAATCAACGGTAAGACATGGGGTATTATCGGACTTGGAACGATTGGAAGACGAGTGGCTGACATTGCGAAAATGTTTGGCGCAAATGTGATCTACTACTCTACTACCGGGCAAAATAACCAAGAAGGATATCACCGTGTAGACCTTGATACACTGCTTGCTTCTTCTGATATCGTATCCATCCATGCACCACTTACAAATGAGACTGAAGGATTGATGAACGCACAAGCATTTTCTAAGATGAAACCAAATGCAATCTTTTTAAATGTTGGTCGTGGGGCGATTGTCGTAGAGCAAGACTTGGCTGACGCACTGAACAATCACAAAATAGCTGCAGCCGGACTCGACGTTCTCTGCGAGGAGCCCATGAATCCAAACAGCCCATTTCTTCCAATCAAAGACAGCAAAAGGCTTCTAATCACGCCGCATATCGCTTGGGCAAGTGTAGAAGCAAGAACGAAATTGATGAATATTATATTAGAACAAATTAAAGATTTCTATCATCTCAAAAATGGCGCCGGTTCGTAAGAACCAACGCCATTTTTTATAAGTCTCTTATATACCACACATCACACCCAAAATGAACCGTTTCCAAAAATGGTTTTTCTAATCTTTGGAACTCATATTTGGTATAAAATTTGTTAGCCGCAATCATATTACTGAATGTTTCCAGATAACATTTCTGATAATACTGTTTCGCGTATTGCAAACACAAATCCATCAACTGATGGGCAACACCTGTACCTCTTGCTTCTTGCAGGCAATACATTTTCTGCAACTCGCAAATCTCCGGCGTCAGGCCTCCGATACCGGAGCCGCCAACAATCTTTCCGGAAGCATCTAGGGCAACCCAATATTTGTATCCCGGCTTATTATAGATTTCTGAAAAACGACCTAAGTCAGGATCACACCATGCGGTTCCTTCCCTATTCCCGCCAAACTCCAGCAAACAGGTTCTAATAAGAGTTTCCACACCTTTATTATCTTGTGGCTTAATTTCACGAATCATATAGTCGTGTTGTTTCATTCTTATATCCTCTACACTTCTCCAAGCGCAAACTTGTCATGGATTGCTCTTGTAGCTCTATCCACATCCTTCTCGTCGATGAGTACCGTGATGCGAATTTCAGAAGTTGAAATCATATTAATATTAATTCCGGCATTAAACAATGCTTCAAACATCTTTGAAGCAACGCCCGGATTGCTCATCATGCCTGCACCCACAATCGCAACTTTAGCCACTTGTGAATTTGACTTAATTTCCTTAATTGTGAGAGTCTCTTTGTTTGTTTCTAATATTCCAAGTGCTTCCTGTAAATCATCTTCGGCTACCGTGAAAGAAATATCCTTTGTTCCATCACGTCCTACTGACTGTAAAATAATATCAATGTTGATGTTGTTCTTTGCTAATTTGTGAAACACTTTAAAAGCAATTCCCGGTTTGTCTTCCAAACCGATGATTGAAATTCTCGCTGTATTTTTATCCGATGCAACACCGGTAATTAACATTTTTTCCATCCTTGCTACCTCCTTGACGGCAGTTCCCTCTGTTGTATTCATGCTGGAACGCACAACTAGTTCCACACCATACTTTTTTGCCATTTCAACGGAACGATTGTGAAGCACCTTTGCTCCCGATGTGGCAAGCTCCAACATTTCATCATATGTAATCTCATGAAGTTTTCTTGCGTCAGGCACAATTCTTGGGTCTGCTGTATACACTCCGTCCACGTCTGTATAAATTTCGCATTTATCAGCATGAAGTGCAGCAGCTAAAGCAACTGCCGTAGTATCAGAGCCTCCTCTTCCCAAGGTTGCATAGTCTCCATATTTGTTAATTCCCTGAAAACCGGTAACAATCACAATCTTCTTTTCATCTAATTCATTCATGATTCGTTCTGAATCAATATGTTTAAATCTGGCATTGCCATAACGGGAAGTACATTTCATTGCGACCTGGAAGGCATTCAGTGAGACCGCCGGCACATCCAATGTCTGCATTGCCATGGCCATAAGAGCAACTGAAACTTGCTCTCCCGTAGTCAGAAGCATATCCATTTCTCGTTTTGAAGCATTTGGATTAATCTCTTTTGCCAATGCAATGAGCTCATCGGTGGTATCTCCCATCGCCGAAAGGACTACTACAATATCATTTCCTTTTTTATAATCCTCTACGCAGCGTCTTGCAACATTGAAAATACGCTCTTTGTTTGCAACTGAGCTGCCTCCAAATTTCTTTACAATTAACATTGTTTTCTCCTATTATCACTTTAATAAGATATCAATCAATTGATGACCATTTTCTCTTACAATACCACTTTGCTTGGCAACCTTTTCGTTGTAAGCGTCATGGCTTCCCATTTGCTTTGTACTGTCATATAGCAGATACGGAATTGGCGCATTCGTATGTGTTCTAAGACGAATCGGTGTCGGATGATCCGGAAGAATAAGCATCCGATAATTTTCGCCTGACTGATTCATTTTCTCTATTAATGGTCTTACAATATGACAATCGATTTTCTCAATCGCTTCTATCTTCTCATTTACCAGACCCTGGTGCCCCATTTCATCCGGTGCTTCAACATGAATATATGCAAAATCATAGCCGTCATCCAAAAGCGCCTTCGCTGCAGCCTCCATCTTACCTGTATAATTGGTATGCAAGCCTCCGTTAGCACCTTCCACCTCTATAATATCCATGTCGGTTCCAACAGCAATACCTTTCAGCAAATCAACTGCCGAAATCATCACGCCGCGTTTCCCGGTCTTTTGCGTAAATGGCTGAAGCGCCGGTTTTGTTCCTGCTCCCCAAAACCATGCAGAATTTGCCGGGTTGAGCCCTTTTTCCTTACGCTCAATATTAATAGGGTGATTAACTAAAATATCATAGCTCTTTTTCATCATATCACGAAGCACCTGATCCTTTGGTAAATAGTCTCCGATGCGCTTTGTCAAGATGTCATGAGGAGGCGTAAGTTCTACAACTTCTCCATTTTTCCACACCATCAAATGACGATAACTGGTTCCTACATAGAATTCATATCCTTCTTTTGCAAGACCCACTTTTAATGCTTCCACTAAAACGGCAGCGTCTTCTGTAGAAATTTCGCCTGAACTATGGTCCAAAATTCTCTTCTCCTCGTAACATGTCTCTTCTTCAGACAATGTCACGATATTACAGCGAAATGACACGTCTTCCTTTGCCATGTTAACGCCAATACTAAGTGCCTCCAAAGGTGAACGTCCGGAATAATATATCCGAGGATTATATCCCATAACTGACAAATTCGCCGTATCACTCCCCGGTGCCATGCCTTCCGGCACCATGCATGTAAGGCCTATTTCACTTTGCTTAGCCAGCGTTTCCATTCCCGGCTTGTTAGCTGCCTCAAGCGGAGTTTTTCCATTCAGTTGTTCTAACGGCTCATCAGCCATTCCGTCTCCTAATAAGATAATATATTTCACGTCGTCACGTCCTTTACGCCAATTATTTTACACGAATCATCTGACAAATCTGTGGGAAATTGCCGGCAAGTGCTTCATATTGGCCCTCACTCATAGTATCTGTCACAAAACCGAATTCTTCCTGCTCGCCTTCTAAAATTAAGGTTTGAACAGGACCAAATACTGCTTCTACTTTTTCTTTTAACTCAGTTATATTTCCTTTGATGCGAACAAAAAATCTATAAGTTGTATCCGCTTTATCCTTAAGCTCTAATTTTTCTGCATCCCATGTAGCCATCATGCTGCGATTCGGATTTTTCGCTGCTTCTACGATATCTCCTACTACTGCACTGGCAGTTGGAAGTTTGCCGGCTCCGCTTCCATAGAACATAGAATCGCCCAGCATATTTCCTTTTACGAAAATCGCGTTAAATACATCCTCAATGTTATAAAGCGGATGATCTTTTGACACAAAATGCGGAGCAACAATTGCACATATTTTATCTTCCATACGTTTACATGAAGCAAGCAACTTGATTTTCATGTCCATTGCCTTTGCATATTCCATGTCAACCGGAGTGATTTTTGTGATTCCTTCTGTATAAATATCTTCAAAGTCAACTGTTTCACCTGAAATAATGGAAGAAAGAATCGCAATCTTTCTGCACGCGTCATGTCCCTCCACATCGGCACTTGGATCTCTTTCTGCGTATCCCATTGCCTGTGCTTCTTTTAAGACTGCATCATAATCTGCATTTTCATGATACATTTTACTAAGCATATAGTTGGTTGTACCATTAAGTATACCTGTGATTTCCTCAATTACATCTCCTGTAAGCGCCGAAGCAAGAGGACGAATAATCGGAATGCCTCCTCCTACGCTGGCTTCATAAAGGAAATTAATCTCCTTTTCCTTTGCAATCGACAATAGCTCTGCGCCATGCTTTGCAACCAAAGCTTTATTGGATGTAATGACACTCTTTCCGGCAAGTAAACTCTTTTTCACAAATGTGTATGCCGGTTCGATACCACCCATTACTTCAACCACAATGGAAACCTCATCATCATTTTCAATATCATTGAAATCATGGGTTACCAAATGTTCAATCGGTGTTCCCGGGAATTCTCTCAAATCCAAAATATGTTTGATATCAATTTTGTCGCCAATTCTTTGAGCAATCACATCACCGTTTGTCTGAAGAACTTCAACGACTCCCGAACCAACTGTCCCGTATCCTAATATTGCAATCTTTATCATAATGTCTCCTCCTTACTTCGCTCTTTGAGATATGCATTCATAAATAAATCAATGTTTCCATCTAATACACTCGAAACATTTCCTGTTTCTGCGTTTGTTCTATGATCCTTTACCATGGTATATGGCTGCATAACATAAGAACGAATCTGATTCCCAAAACCAATGTCTTTGATTTCGCCTCTGATGTCAGATACCTTTTCTGCCTGTTCCTGTTCTTTAATCAAATACAGTTTTGCTTTGAGCATCTGCATGGCTTTATCTTTATTCATATGCTGTGAACGTTCATTTTGACACTGTACCACAATCCCCGTCGGAAGGTGGGTAATACGAACCGCCGAAGATGTTTTATTAATGTGTTGTCCGCCTGCCCCACTGGAGCGATAGGTGTCAATTCGCAAATCATCTTCATTAATTTCGATATCGATTTCATCTTCAATGTCCGGAACGACATCACAAGATGCAAACGACGTCTGCCTCTTTCCCGCTGCATTAAATGGCGAAATTCTCACCAAACGGTGAACACCTTTTTCTGATTTCAAATACCCATAGGCATTTTCTCCGTTCACCTGAAATGTAACTGCTTTAATACCTGCTACATCGCCGTCTAAAAAGTCTAAAACATCAACAGAAAATCCTTTCCGCTCAGCCCATCGGCTGTACATGCGATACAGCATACCGGCCCAGTCGCAGGATTCTGTTCCGCCGGCTCCGGCATGCAACGTTACAATTGCATTGTCCTTGTCGTATTCTCCCGACAAAAGTGTCTGGATTCTCATCTCTTCAAACGTAGCTTCAAACTGTTGCAATTCTGCCTCAATATCTGCAACCATGTCTGCATCTTCTTCCTCATATGCCATTTCTATCAGCAAGCCGATGTCTTCAAATTGCACTTGCAGTGTATCTGCTCTTTCCAATAAATCCTTGAGCC
This sequence comes from Faecalimonas sp., assembly GCA_045632945.1. Classification (GTDB taxonomy): domain Bacteria; phylum Bacillota; class Clostridia; order Lachnospirales; family Lachnospiraceae; genus Faecalimonas. The sequence continues at coordinate 109,925 of JAZQXU010000037.1, forward strand.
CTTTCAACTCTTTCATAACGTACTGAGACTCCTCAGCATTGTCCCAAAAGCCTGGCTCTTCTATCTTTCTTTCTAATTCTTCAACCCGCTTTTCCTTTTCTGTCAGGTCAAAGTGAATCCCTCAATTCACAGAGTGGTTTTTCATATGAGTTTAACGTACTTTTAAACTGATCTAATTCAACCACATTCTCACCTCTTTACTCTATTTTCTACCACAGCATTGTTTATATTTTTTCCCACTTCCGCATGGACATGGATCATTTGGATAAACCTTCTTGTCCTCACGCTTTTTCGGTGCGCGGGAAAGACTTTCATCCTTATTGGTTCCGGTTACTTTCGCAACCTCTTCTCTTTCTACTTTTTGTTCAAGACGAACATGGAATAACATGCGTACTGTATCTGCTGCAATTGCCTCTGTCATCTCTCCAAACATGTCATATCCGAACATTTTGTATTCAACCAATGGGTTTTTCTGTCCATATGATTGCAAACCAATTCCTTGACGGAGCTGATCCATATCATCAATATGTGCCATCCATTTTCTGTCAATGACTTTCAATAGAATCACTCGTTCAACTTCACGAATCTGTTCTTCTTCCGGGAACTGGGCTTCTTTTGCCGCATACCCCTTTGCGGCACGTTCTTTGAGCATTTCTCTTAAATCTTTCTGAGAAATCTTCTTGATTTCTTCAGGTGTAATTTCCGGAAGTTCAAGAGAATTGGTCCATTCTCTGTTCAAGCCTTCCAAATCCCACTCATCTGTGCTTACTTCGGAAGATGTGAATTTATCTACTGTTGCATCCACGTACTGGTCGACCATGTTATAAATAACATCTCTCATACTCTCGCCATCTAGTACGCGACGTCTTTCTTCGTAAATAATCTCTCTTTGTTCATTCATAACCTGGTCATATTCTAACAGGTTTTTACGAATTCCAAAGTTGTTACCTTCAATTTTTTGTTGTGCTTTTTCAATAGCGTTTGATAACATCTTGTGTTCAATCTGCTCGCCATCAGCTACACCAAGTGTATTGAATACGCTCATGAGTCTTTCCGAACCGAAAAGTCTCATCAAATCGTCTTCTAACGAAATATAAAATCTAGATTCACCCGGGTCTCCCTGACGTCCGGAACGTCCACGGAGCTGATTATCAATACGTCTGGATTCGTGACGCTCTGTACCGATAATTTTAAGTCCTCCGGCCGCCTTTGCCTCTTCGTCAAGCTTAATATCCGTACCACGACCTGCCATGTTAGTAGCAATGGTAACCGCACCATGAACACCGGCTTGCGCTACAATCTCAGCTTCCATCGCATGGAACTTCGCATTCAAGACGTTGTGCTGAATGCCACGTTTCTTAAGCAATCTGCTAAGGAGTTCTGATGTTTCGATTGTAATTGTACCGACAAGCACCGGTTGACCTTTCGCATGTGCTCTCTCAACTTCGTCTACAACTGCCATGAATTTCTCTTTTTGTGTCTTATATACAGCATCGTCTAAGTCTTGTCTTTGTATCGGAAGGTTGGTAGGAATCTCAACAACGTCCATGCCGTAAATATCACGGAATTCCTGTTCCTCAGTAAGAGCCGTACCGGTCATACCACATTTCTTTTGGAATTTGTTAAATAAATTCTGGAAGGTAATTGTTGCAAGTGTCTTGCTCTCACGCTTCACCTTCACATGCTCTTTTGCTTCAATTGCCTGATGAAGTCCGTCTGAATAACGACGTCCCGGCATAATACGTCCGGTAAACTCATCAACAATCATAACCTGTCCATCTTCAGAAACCACATAGTTTTGATCGCGGAACATTAAGTTGTGTGCACGAAGTGCAAGAATCACATTGTGCTGTATTTCCAAATGTTCTGCATCAGCAAGGTTATCAATATGGAAGAATTGCTCTACCTTTTTCACACCATCTGCAGTCAGGTTTACCTGTTTTTCTTTCTCGTTAACAATATAGTCGCCTGTTTCCTCAATCTCTTCGCCCATAAGAGCGTTCATCTTAGAAAACTCGCCACTAGCAGTACCACGAATCAATTGTCTTGCAAGTATATCACATGCCTCATAGAGCTTCGTAGATTTGCCACTTTGTCCTGAAATAATAAGCGGTGTTCTCGCTTCATCGATAAGAACCGAGTCAACCTCATCGATAATGGCATACTTGAGACCCCTTTGTACAAGTTGCTCTTTGTAAATAACCATGTTATCTCTCAAATAATCAAAACCAAGTTCGTTATTTGTAACATAAGTAATATCACAGTTATACGCCTCGCGACGTTCATCCTTATCCATGTCATTTAAAACAACGCCTACTGTAAGACCAAGGAAACGATGAATCTCTCCCATCCAATCAGCATCACGCTTTGCCAGATAATCGTTGACTGTAACGATATGGACACCTTCTCCTGTAAGTGCATTTAGGTATGCCGGGAGCGTAGATACAAGTGTCTTACCTTCACCGGTCTTCATTTCTGCAATACGTCCTTGGTGAAGAATAATACCACCAATTAATTGCACACGATAATGTTTCATACGAAGAACTCTCCATGCAGCTTCTCTCACAACCGCATAAGCCTCTACCAAAATATCATCCAGTGATTCACCATTTGCTAAACGCTCTTTGAATTCTATTGTTTTATGTTTTAAATCTTCATCCGATAATTGTTGTATATCAGGCTCTAATGCTTCGATACGATCTACAATCGGATAGATTCGTTTTAATTCATTTTGACTATGTGTTCCGAATATTTTTTCAAATAAACCCATTTTAAACTCCTTGTTTTCCAAATTTTACTGCAACTTTCATTTTAACATCTTATGGCTTTTTGTTCAAGTTGTTTAGAAACTCTTTACAATTTCATACGGAATCGTTCCGCCAAACAAGTCCAAAGCACTTCCGATTGTAAAATCCAGTTTCCCTTCACTTGCCAATTCAAACTGTTTCAAATCATCTAAACTGCCAATTCCGCCTGCATATGTAACCGGAAGTTTGTTCCACCTCGCAAGTAATTTGACCAGCTCAAGTTCCACACCGGACAATTTTCCTTCCACATCTACACCGTGAATTAAAAACTCATCGCAGTATTCTGTCAGTTCATCCAACAATTGCAATGTCACTTCTACATTCGTAAAGGTCTGCCATCTATCCGTTACCACGAAATATTTGCCGTCTTTCTTGCGGCAACTAAGGTCAAGTACAATGCGTTCTTTACCAATGGCCCGAACAAGTTTCTGCAAATTTTCCCAGTTGATTTTGCCATCCGAAAACACATATGAAGTTACGATGACATGGCTTGCTCCGGCTTTGATGTATTCTGCGGCATTGTCTGCTGTAATGCCTCCCCCAATCTGCATACCATTTGGGTAGGTCTGCAGTGCGAGCATGGCCTGCTTTTTTGTAGCGTCATAATACTCTGATGTTTTCGCATTGAGTAGAATGATATGACCACCCATCAATCCATCTTGCTGATATTTGCGAGCATAAAAATCTGCGCCACGCTCTGCGGTAAAGTTTGTAACTGCCTGGTTTCCTTCATCTTGCAGAGAACCGCCCACAATCTGTTTTACTGTTCCATTATGTATGTCAATACATGGTCTGAATTTCATGATTTTCTCCGTTTCACAAAAATATGTACTAGTATAGCATTTTTCTTTGCAGAATGCAAAAAAATCCAACCTCGGAAAGAGAGGTTGGAACCTTTAGGGCTGTTTGACCTATCGATACAATACTGTGGTTTTCAATCAGATTCATTTCCATGCATTTCTTGTATTCTCCGATGCACTTCCATACCTCGATTGTTATAATAATCTAATTTTTCCTGTTCTGTCATATCCTTAGTAATTTCATAATTTTTTTCCCGAATCTTATGAATATCTTCAATTGTAAAATTCGAGCTGATTTCCAATATTTTCATTTTCAATCCTCGCTTTCTAATAATACAGATGGATTCAGAATCTCTATTGGCTTATATCCTTTCAAGTTAGTAATGGCACGCACACCTCTAATTGTCTTAATGTTTACAATGTGTTTGAAGTTCCATGAAACAATACAATCACACCCAGCCTCAACTGCTGCCGCAATATGTTGGCAATCATCATAGCTTTTAGGTGGCAATATTTTCATATCAATTAGTTGCCTTGCTATATCTGAAACATTTTTATTAACATCAATAATGGTATACTTAATTTCGCTCATATATTGATATAGTATGCTCTTTTTGGGTTCTGGACAATCATCTATCTCTTGCAAAGTCACAGTCGAAAGATATAAGTCGTACTTTTTTTCCTTAAACATCTCCCATAACTTTATTGTACTCGACATCTTTTCTGGCACATCGTGCTGTGTCAAGTAACTAATAACAGAGGTGTCCAAATATATTTTCAGTTTTTCATTCACGTTAGCTTCTCTCCTTTATATTATCATATTTCAAAATCTAATGGTAGCAAAATTATAAAATAAGAAAAATATACAATCATAAGCATCACACTCCCTTATTCAGTTGTTATCAAAATGAGTTCTGTGGCGGATTCGCCTTGAAATACAGATACGCTTTAAAAGCGCGTTGGACTTTTAATGTCTTGAGATGGACAAGCCCTGATTTTGATGTGAAAAGTATAACACAAGATACATATGGCCACAAGTAAAAAATCGAACGTTTTTTACAACCATTTTTGTGAGATGTAACCGTGAAAAATAATAAAAAGAAACCCATGAATAAATTCCGGGTTTCTTTTCCTTTACTTCTATCGGTTATTATTATCCCTATTTTCATTACGATTATCGTCATTATTTCCTGTGACATCATCTGTAATGTCATCTACACCATTACCAATATCATCGATCACATCGCCTGTTGCATTACCGATGTCATCTACGATATTTCCATCGTCTGTATCTCTACCCTCTGTCACATCATTGTTCGTGTTATTTGTACCATCATCCGTGGTATCGTTTTTCATGCCACAGGCAGTTGTTGCTACAATAACTCCCAAGCATAACATTGCCAAAAGAACTTTCTTGAAACTTTTCATATCTGTCTCCCTTTCATGTAAATAATATATACTTAATTTAATAAGAATTGCTTCTTGCTAATAATATTTGCATTTCACATAAATCTATACTATTTAACAATTGGGATTTTTTTACAAAATATAAGGGAGTGCACTTCATCACAATGCACTCCCATGTTTAAAATCGAATTACATCTTGCATGTTATAAAGTCCGGCTTCTTTTCCTTTTAGGAATTTAGCTGCCTCTACTGCACCTTTTGCAAACACTGCTTTGGAATGTGCCGTATGTTTGAATTCGATGACTTCATCTTCACCTGCATAAATTACTTCGTGTTCGCCGACGATTGTTCCACCACGAACAGCTGAAATACCAATCTCTGTCTTTTCACGTTTTTTACGAATCTGGCTTCTATCATACGTGTAGGTATATTCGTTATTTAACGCTTCATTAACCGAAGCCGCCATAGCGAGTGCCGTTCCACTTGGTGCATCTACTTTTTGATTATGATGCTTTTCCACAATCTCGATATCAAATCCTGCCGGTGCCAAAATCTTCGTTGCATCTTGCAATAATTTCAGAAGCATGTTAACTCCCAAAGACATATTTGCCGACTTCAGCACTGCAACTTTCTCGCTTGCAGCTTTTACCTTAGCAAGTTGCTCTTCTGATAAACCTGTCGTACAAAGTACAACCGGAACTTGTTTTTCCACACAATAATCTAATAACTCATCGATTGCAGAAGCATTTGAAAAGTCGATGATTACATCTGCTTCCACATCACATTTTACAATACTGTCAAATACAGGATAGTCATTTGGAATTCCCATATATTTATCAATTCCGGCTACCATCTCTGCGCTTGCATCTTCTTTTACTATTTTCGTAATGACCTGCCCCATTTTTCCGTTGCAGCCATGCATTATTATCTTAACCATCGTTTTATCCTTATAAAATTCCATATTCTTTCATTGCTTTCGCAAGTTTTTCAGCATTACCTTCTGTCATCTCTGTGAGTGGCATACGAAGCGGACCAACTTCCATTCCCATAAGGTTCATAGCCTTTTTAACCGGAATTGGATTTACTTCGCTAAATAAAGCATCAACGAGTGGTAACGCTTTCAATTGTGCCTCGCAGCTTCCCTTTACATCGCCTGCTAAATATTTCGCGCAAATGTCGTGTGTCTGTTGTGGTGCCACGTTTGCGAGTACAGAAATAACTCCGAGACCGCCAAGTGACATAATCGGAACAATCTGGTCGTCGTTACCGGAATACAAATCAATGTTACCATCTGTCAAATTCATAATCTTTGCAATCTGAGAAATGTTTCCCGAAGCTTCCTTGATGCCCACGATGTTATCAACATTCTTTACAAGCGCTGCTGCTGTCTCAGGCGCAATATTCACACCTGTTCTGCTTGCTACGCTGTACATAATAATCGGCGCTTTTGCTTCGTTTGCGATTGCAGTGTAATGAGCAACAAGCCCTGCTTGTGTACATTTATTGTAATATGGTGTTACCACAAGGAGACCGTCTGCTCCCGCCTCTACAGCTTCCTTTGATAACTCAATTGCTGTCTTGGTGCAGTTAGAACCTGTTCCTGCTACAACAGGAATACGTCCTTTTGTAAACTCCACTGCCTTTTTAATGCAATCCACATGTTCCTGCTCTGTCATCGTTGCAGACTCACCTGTTGTACCGCATATAATAATGCTATCTGTTCCATTATTACAGTGAAAATCTATTAATTCCTCTAATTTATTATAATTAATGCTACCATCTGCGTGAAATGGTGTAACAATTGCCACGCCGGATCCTGTAAAAATAGCCATAATATTTCCTCCCTATCCGTGTAATTACTCCTTCTCTCACAAGATTTTAGCACCATTTACATCTTCTGTCAATCTATGACACACTCAAGTTTGCTCACAGAGACTTCGTAAGCTGTTCGCTTTTCTGTTTCCGTGTCTGTTAATTTTTTTACGTATTCACGACTTTGAATTCTACCCAATATCTGCACGTGTTCTCCAACTTCGAATCCCGAAGCAAATCTCGCATTTCTTCCCCAGCAAATGCATGGAATATAGTCTGATTTTCCGTATGGTCTGTTAACTGCCAATAACAAATCTGCAATCTCTCGGCCAAGTGGAGTTTTTCTGTAAATTGGCTTTTTACAAATATAACCATCTAGTAAAATAGTGTTTGTTTTCGCACCATCTACCTCTTCTTCAACAAATGATACTTCTCTTACAAAAACGGATAATACAAGCCTGTTTTTGTGCTCCTCGTGCTGATTATAAGAACGGAACTGTCCTGTAACCATTATGTATTCGCCCGTATAATCCTGCTGCACATCAATGAGTCTTTCTGAAATCATAAGCGGGATTCTGTCATCCGAACTACTGAGACGCTTTACTAAAACATCTACCATATAGAACCCCTCTCCAAATACTTCGTGACTAAACACGAATTCTGACGCCACTTCTCCTATAATTGTGACTTGGTTGTTTTCGATAATCTTATCTGACATGAATTTAAAATCTCCCTTCCTCTGTCTTGTACTTTTCATTCATTAAACAGTGTATGAAGGGAGATTCTTGTTTAGAACCAATATAAAATTTTTATTCCATGTTTCATTCGTCAAAAATTTGCATTTTTCCACCAATTTCGGCAAAATAACATTCTTGTTGCAAATCCAAGATAGCCTGTCCGTTTGTTCCCTCAGTAATTTCGGTCATCACGATTTTAATTTCTGCTTCCGGTAGCAAGACCTCTAACTGAACATTTTCCGTATATACAGTATCTAAAATAGTAAGGCCTCTCTGTGCCAAAATATATTGAATCTTACCAAGCCCCGTATAATCCGTGCGAATCATCAATTTCTGTCCGTACTGTTTGGTAATAACCGTACTTGCCATAAGTCCTGCCTTCGTAGCAGATGAATAGGCTCGTACCAATCCACCCGTTCCCAAGAGCGTTCCGCCAAAATACCTGGTTACTACAACTGCCACATCACAAATTGCTTCTCCCAAAATAACATCAAGCATTGGTTTGCCTGCCGTACCACTCGGTTCCCCGTCATCACTGCAGCGCTGCACATGTAAGTTCTTTCCTATTACATATGCAAAACAGTTGTGGGTTGCATTCCAATATTTTTTCTTCATGGCGTCAATAAATGCAATTGCTTCTTCTTCGGTTTTCACAGGGAGAACGGTAGCAATAAATCTAGATTTTTTCTCTACTATTTCAGCTTCCCCACCTTCGTAAACCGTTTTATATTCATTCATCATATCATTCACCTTTTTTGTATTTTCTATTACTATAACAGATTTTCTTAAGAAATTCCTATAAAAAGGTGAACTTTTTATTTTTCCCTTTATTTCACACAGTAAATTTGCTATAATATCTCTCGAAATAAAGGAGGCTATACTCATGAATTATGGAAAAAAGAATACTTCAAAGCGTCGCGCGAATATTCAGTCGAAGGCTGCTCTGAAGAGAAAACGGACAAGGGTGCGTTTGTTTAAGGCCTGTCTGATTGGAATTCTCGGTTTGGGAATACTTGGGCTTATTGGCGGCGGACTTCTGTTCAAGAAAATAATTGATGATACCCCACAGATTACTGCAGATGACCTTAAGCCTTCTGCATACACTACGACAGCATATGCCAATGATGAGGAAACCATTCTCGGTACTTTCGTAAGTGCAGGCTCAAACCGAGTGTTTACTTCATTGGATAATATTCCAAAATATTTACAAGATGCTTTCATAGCTGTGGAAGACTCTCGTTTCTATGAACACAATGGAATCGATATAAAAGGTATTGCCAGAGCTGCTGTTACCGGTCTTGCTTCCGGTGAGTTTTCTCAAGGTGGAAGTACCATTACACAACAGCTGATTAAAAACAGTGTTTTCCCGAATTTTAGCAACGAAACAAAATTAGAGAAAATCGAACGTAAAATTCAAGAATGGTATCTGGCTGTACAAGTGGAAAAGCTGGTCGATAAAGACGAAATTCTGGAAAACTATTTGAATACAATCAACCTTGGACAGAATACACTTGGTGTTCAAGCGGCATCAAAGCGTTATTTTGGAAAAGATGTAAGCGAACTGACCCTGTCAGAATGTGCAACCATTGCTGCTATTACAAAGAGTCCGAGCGGGTATAATCCAATTACCAACCCTGATGCAAATGAAAAGCGTCGTGAAAAAGTATTAGGTGATATGTTAAGTCAAGAATGTATTTCCGATGCTGAATACAAAAAAGCGATGTCAGACACGAACAGCGTATACAACCGCATTCAAATTGCTAACTCAAAGTATACGGAAAGTTTAACTGTGAATTCATACTTTTTGGATGAAGTTGCAAAAGTTGTTATTCAGGACTTGATTGACGAATTAGGTTACACAGAAACACAAGCGTATAATGCTGTTTACAGCGGCGGTTTGAAAATCGTCACGACACAAGACCTGACGATCCAAGAGATTTGTGATGAAGAGTTAAATGATCCATCTAATTATCCGGCACAAGTGGATTGGACCGTAACTGGCGCTATCACCATTACTCATCAAGACGGTACACAAAAACATTATGACCATAACACCTTCGGCAATTATGTCAAAAAAGAATATGGTCCGACTTATAAGAAAAAATACAAAAAAAATTTGGAATATCCAACTACATTTTCTTCCAAAGATGAAGCAAATAATTGGTTGGACAAATATATTGAGTCACTGAAAACAAGCCCGAACGACACTGTCTTAACGAATCTCACACTATCCGCACAGCCACAAGCAACTATCGTTGTTATGGACCAACGTACAGGATATGTGAAAGCAATGGTAGGTGGACGTGGCGAGAAAACCGCTAACATGAGTTTGAACCGTGCGACTCAGTCTCCAAGACAGCCTGGTTCAACATTTAAGATTGTATCTACCTATATACCGGCATTAGACATGAACGGGGATACGCTCTCAACCACCATCAAGGATGCCCCTTATAGTTACAAAGACGGAACTCCTATCAAAAACTGGTGGGGTGGATATTGGGGCAATATGACAATTCGTAAGTGTATTGAACAGTCAGCAAATATTTGCTCTGTGAAAAAGTATACAGAGATCACTCCTTCGGTCGGCATGAAATATTTGACCGAGAACTTTAAATTTACTACGTTGGACCCCGTAAAGGATGCAGGACAAGCTGTAGCTCTTGGCGGTTTGACATATGGCGTTTATAACATCGAATTAACTGCCGCTTATGCTTCCATTGCAAACTTGGGAACTTATACAGAACCTATCTTATATACTCATATTTATGATAATGATGGCAATCTGTTATATGAAAATACACCTAAGACACATACTGCTATGAAAGAGAGCACGGCCGCATTAATCACAAGTGCTATGGAAGACGTTGTGAAGAAAGGTTCCGGTTCATCTGCACGATTATCAAATATGTCATGTGCAGGGAAAACAGGTACCACCAGTGATACACGAGATTTATGGTTTGCAGGTTATACACCATATCTCACTGCTTCTGTTTGGACAGGTTATGATGACAATCAAGAATTAGCAGGTGGAGGTCATCACAAAACAATTTGGCGTAAAGTAATGCAACGCATTCATGAAGAATTTGAATATGAAAACGTTGAATTTGAAATACCAAATTCTGTTGAGAAAAAGACAATGTGTAGCAAAACCGGTAAATTAGCAAGCAGCGATGCTTGTAGTAAATACACCGAGTATTATGCGGAAGGAACCGGCCCAACTCAAAGTTGTCCTGGACACGCCGATGCAGTTCCACCGGCAGACAGCACAACCGGAGGCACAACCGGTGATACCACTGGCGATACAGCAGATGACACAACGAATGAAACAACAGATGAGACGACAAACAACACTACACCTTAACAAAACAAAAGACGCTGAGTTTTGATATGATAAACTCAGCGTCTTATTTATTGTCTCTATGGTTGCAACACCAACTTGGCAGCACCGTATATACCTGCGTCATTTTGTAATTGAGCTAATACAAATTCTGCATTTTCACAAGTGTTAAATGCCTTCTCTACATAATACTTTTTAATATAATCCAGCAGTATTTCTCCCGCTTTTGAAACACCGCCTCCAATCACAAACACCTCCGGATCAAGCACTGCACCTATGTTAGAGAGTGCATATCCCAAATATGCACCGAATTCTTCTGCGATTTCTTTTGCAACTTCATCATCAGCCTTAACTGCATCAAACACATCCTTTGCTGTGATATTCTCCTCTGATAATATAGTTGGCTTCTGGTTTGTAGCTAATTTTCTTTTTGCCAACCGCGCAATTCCTGTTGCGGATGCGTACTGTTCGAGACACCCTGTTTTCCCACAACCACATTTGGCTGTTTCATCAGGCTGTACTACAAGATGTCCAATCTCACCACCGCCTCCATTTTTGCCGGAAAGGATACGTCCATTCACAATAATGCCGCCACCAACTCCGGTCCCGAGGGTTACCATAACCAAACTGTTATATCCTTTTCCGCCTCCTTGCCACATTTCTCCCAATGCAGCTACATTGGCGTCATTCTCCACGCGTACTGACATACCGATTAACTCTTCCAATTCGCGTTTGACTGCTTTATATCCCCAGCCGAGATTCGTTGTCTCCATAACCTCTGCGCCATTTACAACAGCTGCAGGAACGCCAAGACCGAGTCCAAGTATATTCTCTTTGCCAAGGCCATGTTCATTCATTTTTTCTTTTAGTGACGCTGCAATATCGGGCAAAATGCTTTCTCCGGCATTTTCCACTCTCGTTTTAATTTCCCATTTGTCTAATAATGTTCCATCTTCTTGAAAGCATCCCATTTTAACAGTTGTACCGCCCAAATCTACTCCAAAGCAATATTTCATCATGTACTCCTATCTTATGATCTGTGTGTTAAACTTTCTTGTAAACGTCTGTATAATTCTTGTGCTGCATTGTATCCCATTTGTTTTTGTCTGTGGTTAATTGCTGTAGACTCAACAATCACAGCCAGATTTCGGCCCGGTCGGATTGGAATCGTATGACACTGAACCTTATTTCCTAAAAATTCAGTATACTCTTCTTCTAATCCCAAACGGTCATATTCTTTTTTCTTATCCCACTCTTCCATGGTAATAACCAAATCTACATTCTGTGTTTCCTTGATGCTCTGAACACCAAACAGTGATTTGATATCAACGATGCCAATTCCTCGCACCTCAATCAAATGCTTGGTAATGCTAGGTGCACTTCCAACCAATGTATCATCACTTACTCTGCGGATCTCAACAGCATCGTCAGCCACAAGACGGTGACCACGCTTAATCAATTCCAATGCCACTTCACTTTTTCCGATACCGCTCTCTCCCCGAATCAACACGCCAACACCATAAACATCTACAAAAACTCCATGTATTGATATACATGGCGCTAATTGTACGTTTAGCCAACGTGTCAATTCTGCCTGAAATGGAGATGTTTTCTGATCAGTTGAAAAGATCGGCGTCTGCGTGCGAAGTGCCATATTGAGCATTTCCTCATCTGGCAGTATCTCAGTCGTATATACAAGACATGGTATTCCATACGCCAACAATCTTTCATAAACTTCTTTCTTGCGCTCTTCGCTCAGCGTCTGCAAATATGTGTATTCCACATATCCGATAATCTGTACTCTCACGCTGTCGAAATGGTCAAAATATCCAGTTAACTGCAACGCCGGTCGATTAATATCCGGAACAGTAATATATTTTTCTGTTAAATCGATATCCGGTGTGAGATTTTTTAAATTCATTTTTTCAATTAGGTCTGTTAGTTTAACACCTGACATATGTTAACCTCTTTTCTTATTTTTTTAAATCATACCATTAATGGAAGAAATTGTACACTTGGTTCGCAGATTTTTCGTTCATTGATGGTAAATTTTTCAACTCATCTATACTAGCATTCTTAATTGCATCCAGATTTTTAAAATGTCTCATTAACTCTTTACGTCTGGCAGGACCGATGCCTTTTATGTCATCAAGAACAGAATGTACCTGCCCACGACTACGCAGTTTTCGATGGTATTCAATAGCAAACCGATGGACTTCATCCTGAATTCTGGTAATGAGTTTAAATGCTTCGCCATGTGTATCCAACGCAATCTCTTCGTTTTGATAATAAAGTCCTCTTGTTCTATGGTTGTCGTCTTTTACCATTCCGCAAACCGGAATATTAAGATTCAGTTTCTGAAGAACTTCCAACGCAACATTGACTTGTCCTTTTCCACCATCCATCAGAATCAAATCCGGAAAAACAGTAAACTTTCCAAATTCTTTTCCCTTTTCCATTTCCTCTAGGCCATGTTGGAAACGCCTGGTTAGCATTTCGTTCATACTAGCGTAGTCATCAGGACCTTGCACACTTGTAATCTTAAATTTGCGATAATCGGTTGGCTTCGGTTTTCCTTTTTCATACACCACCATAGAACCCACTGATGAAAATCCGCTTATATTTGAAATGTCAAACGCTTCCATTCGCACAAGTTTTTGCAATCCAAGAAGTCGCTCTATCTCCTTGACCGCTCCAATCGTACGACCTTCCTCGCGTTTCAATCGCTCTTTATCCGACTGCAAAATTAGTTCCGCATTCTTTCTTGCAAGTTCCACAAGTTTTTCTTTTTCCCCTTTTTTCGGAACTCTGATGTGAACTCGATGTTCTCTTCTTCCTGTAAGCCATTGTTCCAAAAGTTCTTGTTCATCAATTTCATCTTGCAACATGATTTCCGCCGGCACAAAAGGTGTACCTGCATAAAACTGTTTTATGAAACTACATAAGATCTCACTCTCTGTGGAATCTTCCACATTTTTAAAGAAGAAATGGTCTCTTCCAAGGAGTCTTCCACCACGAATAAAGAATACCTGCACTACTGCATCTTCGCTGTCCTTTGCAATGGCAACAACATCTCTGTCCTCGCCTCTACTATCGGTAATCTTTTGTCTTTCCGCAATCTGTCTGACGCTACTTATCAATTCACGATATTCAATTGCCTTTTCAAAGTCCATGTTCTCCGACGCCAAAGACATTTTTTCATTCAAGTCGCGCAAGACCTCTTCGTAATGACCGCCTAAGAAACGCAATACTTTCTCAATGTTTTGGCGATACTCCTCTTCGGAAATATATCCTTGACACGGTGCATGGCATTGATTGATATGGTAATTCAAACACGGACGTTCTTTTCCGATATCTTTGGGAAGATTTCGACTACAATTACGAATATTGTATAACTTTCTTAAAAACTCAATCGTATCTTTTACGGATGAAACACTTGTATACGGTCCGAAATATTTGGCCTTATCTTTTTTAATCGTGCGTGCCAGCATCACACGCGGATACGCTTCTTGAACAGTTACTTTGATGAAAGGATACCCTTTGTCATCCATTAACATGGTGTTGTATTTAGGTCTATGTTCTTTAATCAGATTACATTCCAATACTAAAGCTTCCAATTCCGAATCAGTCACTGTGTATTCGAAACGTCTGATATGCGTTACCATTTGTTCAATTTTAGCCCCTTTATTCCGACTTGCCTGAAAGTACTGACGAACGCGATTTTTGAGATTGATTGCTTTGCCCACATATATGATTTGATCGCTCTCATCATGCATCAGATATACTCCCGGTTTTGCCGGTAACTTTTTTAATTCTTCCTGAATATCAAACATACGCTTCTCCATGTGAATCCATCTTAAAAATGCTAAAAATATTATAACACAAAATAAATGGAGAGGCACTGTAAAATCCATGTCTCTCCATTTTTCTATGATTATTCTTCTTCAAAATCTAATTCCGGAAGCATTTCTTTGCTACTTGCTTGTACTTTATGAAAGATTTCCATAAATTCTTTTCCTGTAATTGTTTCTTTCTCAATGAGGAAAGCAGCAATCTTATCCAAAGACTCACGGTTTTCAGACAGCAAACGCTTTGCTTCTTCATATGCAGTTTTGAGCATCTGCATCACTTCCTCATCAATCTGCGAAGCAGTTGCTTCGCCACAATTCAGAACTGCACGGCCGTCCAGATAGCGGCTTTGAACTGACTCCAGTCCCATAAGACCAAAACGCTCTGACATACCATACTGTGTAACCATTGACCTTGCAATTTTGGTCGCACGCTCAATATCATTAGAAGCGCCTGTCGTAACTGTGTCAAACACAATCTCTTCCGCAGCACGTCCTGCAAGCAAGCCAATCAGCATAGCATCCAATTCGCTTTTTGTGTTGAGGAATTTCTCTTCTTCCGGTGTCTGCATAACATAACCCAATGCGCCCATGGTTCTCGGCACAATGGTAATCTTCTGCACCGGCTCAGCATCTTTTTGCAATGCACTAACTAACGCATGACCGACCTCATGATAAGAAACAATACGACGTTCCTCCGAATTCATGATACGGTCTTTCTTTTCTTTACCAACCAATACAGTTTCCACTGCTTCAAATAAATCTGTCTGAGACACAACTTTGCGACCATGTTTAACTGCATTAATCGCAGCCTCATTAATCATATTGGCTAAATCAGAACCAACTGCTCCCGATGTGGCGAGTGCAATGGCTTCCAAATCCACTGTTTCATCCATCTTAACATCTTTTGAATGAACCTTCAGTGTATCAATGCGTCCCTTCAAATCAGGTTTGTCGACAATAATACGTCGGTCAAAACGTCCCGGTCTTAAAAGTGCCGGATCAAGAACTTCCGGTCTGTTAGTTGCCGCCAATAAAAGCAAACCTTTATCAGTAGAAAAACCATCCATCTCAGAAAGAATTTGGTTTAATGTCTGCTCACGCTCATCATTGCTTCCCAGGGTATTGTCACGGCTTTTTCCAATTGCATCAATCTCATCAATAAAAATAATACACGGAGCCATAGACTGTGCCTGTTTAAACAAGTCACGAACTCTGGATGCACCTACACCAACATACATTTCTACAAATTCAGAACCGGATACAGAAAAGAAAGGCACCTTTGCTTCTCCTGCTACAGCCTTTGCAAGCAAGGTTTTACCGGTTCCCGGAGGGCCCACAAGAAGTGCACCTTTCGGAAGCTTTGCTCCGACTTCTGTGTATTTTTTCGGATTATGCAAAAAGTCTACTACTTCCTGCAAGGATTCCTTCGCTTCATCCTGTCCTGCCACATCTTTAAAAGTAACACCTGTCTCTTTTTCAACATACATCTTCGCATTGCTCTTTCCAATGCCCATGATGCCGCCTCCTTTGGACAGTTTCTTCATCATGTAACTCATGAACACGAAAATCAATAAAAACGGTAGTACAACTGTTAGCATAATGTTCCAAAATACTGCCGAAGCTGTGTCCGGAATCTTGGAACCAAATTTCACCTTCGCCTCATACAGTCGCTCCGTCAATGTCTCATCCTCAACAACTCCTGTATAATAAGTAATCTTAGTGCTTGGGAAGAAAAACTGTTCCCATTCATTCTCGCTTTCTTGTGTCTTCGGTATAATGGTTAACTTGTCACTGCCAATCTTGACTTCTTCCACCTTTCCCGCATCCACCATAGCGAGAAATTCGCTATAACTAATCTCTTTTTTCGTAGCACTGTTAGCAATGTTATACATATTAAATATAAGATATCCCGTAATCAGTGTCACGATTAGAACAAAAATCCACCCCTTTTTATCTGTTTTCGGGTTTTTATTATTATTCTGGTTATTTTCCATCTCTTTCCTCCTACATCAATTCTTCTATATTATAAAGATTGATTCTCCATAATTCAACTATAACATTATGAAAATATTTTAAAACTTTTCTAAATTTCCATAGGTTAGTACTAGATAAAGTCACTTGATTTGTAGTATACTGTTTTGGTAGTTTATTATTCTACTTGAAATAAGGATGGACATACTATGAAAATCGGATTTGATAACGAAAAATATTTAAAAATGCAATCTGAACACATTCGTGAAAGAATCAATCATTTCGATAATAAGTTATACCTGGAGTTTGGCGGCAAGCTGTTTGATGATTATCATGCTTCCAGAGTGCTTCCTGGATTTGCCCCGGACAGCAAACTGAAATTATTAATGCAGTTATCTGATCAGGCAGAACTTGTTATTGTTATCAGCGCCGGCGACATTGAAAAGAACAAAGTTCGCGGTGACTTGGGCATTACGTATGACTCTGATGTGCTGAGACTCATAGACTCCTTTGAAGAAAAAGGTTTATATGTGGGAAGCGTTGTTATTACACAATACACAGGGCAAAATAGCGCCAACCTTTTTAAAGCACGTTTAGAAAAATTAGGAATCAAAGTATATATCCATTATTGTATAGAAGGATATCCATCAAACATTCCACTCATTGTCAGTGATGACGGATATGGAAAAAATGATTATATCGAGACCACAAGACCGCTCGTTATTATCACTGCACCTGGACCGGGAAGTGGAAAGATGGCAACCTGTCTTTCTCAGTTATATCACGAACACAAACGCGGCATCCATGCCGGATACGCTAAATTTGAAACGTTCCCTATTTGGAATATTCCTTTAAAACATCCCGTAAACCTGGCATACGAAGCGGCAACTGCCGACCTCAACGATGTTAACATGATTGACCCATTCCATTTAGATGCGTATGGCGTTACAACAGTTAACTACAATCGTGATGTGGAGATTTTCCCTGTGCTCGACGCAATTTTCGAGCGTATTTACGGTGAAAATCCTTATAAATCGCCTACAGATATGGGTGTGAATATGGCGGGGAACTGCATTTGTGATGACGCGGTATGTAGAGAAGCTTCCAACCAAGAAATTATACGCAGATATTATTCTGCACTAAAAAGATTGGCAAAAGGCACCGCCGAAGAAGATGAAGCATTTAAAATAGAACTTCTAATGAAACAGGCACACATCAGTTTAGAAGACAGAAAGGTTGTTTCTGCTGCTCTGCAAAAGGCTAAGATGACAAAATCTCCAGCTACAGCATTAGAACTTCCGGACGGCACAATTGTAACCGGAAAAACCACATCGCTTCTCGGAGCTTCTTCTGCAATGCTTTTAAATGCCCTGAAGGTATTGGCTGGATTAGATGACGAACTTCACCTCATTTCACCAAGTGTTATCGAACCAATCCAGAAATTAAAAACTGAATGCCTCGGCAGCAAGAATCCAAGATTGCATACAGATGAAGTATTAATTGCGCTTTCTATCTGCGCAGCTACGGATAAGAATGCACAACTTGCATTAGAACAGATTCCAAAATTACGCGGCTGTCAGGCTCACTCATCGGTTATGCTTTCCTCAGTTGATATCAAACAATTCCAACGTTTGAATATCCAATTGACATCGGAAGCAAAATCTGAAACAAAAAAATTGTATCAATAAAAACAAAGGGAACATCATTATGATGCTCCCTTTCTTGCATTATATATTACTATTTTTCTATCACTGCCTCTGCGAAGCACACCGGCAAATGGAAATTCGGTGTCTCACTATTGATTGGAGAATAACTACCAAAATGCACAATCTCCTCTGATTCTGCAATCTTATAGAAATTACAATAGAATGTCTGTCCTTCTTTGACCTTGTCAAAATCACAAATTTGTTTCAGATATGCTTCCGGAAATAGCACTTCCAAATACCACTTATCCTCTTCTATTGTTGATTGCACACCGGTCATAACAAACTGCTCATCTGTAATGGATTGTCTTCCCTTGCGACCTTTTCCGTAATTTGCAAGCATGGCGCCATTAGAATTAATCTCAAAATTCGTATACATAACATCATTTGTTAATGTTTCCCCTGCTTCCGGAAATGCCAAAAATACTTCCATGGTGCTATCCTTATAAACCGGGTCTCTGTGATTCGTATAAACTCTTTTCGGATTGCTCTCCTCGCATACCATTTTCACAGCCAAGCCTTCGCCTTCGATATATCCCATCCAGCCATATGCTTTTGGCTCTATCTTGCTGTTCCACATATATTGATTAATCGCAAATAGTTCGCACTGCTCAATTTCTGATTTGTTTTTGATTCTTTTTACATGATATAACATAGTTTTGTCATCCTTTCTGTAATTCGCGTCTTGTTACATTGTAAACCGAAACATCTCCAAACGCAACACAAACCTAAAACAGTTCTTCTTTGATTTTGGCTGTCAGCTTCCCATCTGCTACATCAATCACAATGATGCAGCCTCGACCAACATTTCCTTCTAAGATAAGTTTTGCAGCCAAGGTCTCGATGTGTTTCTGCATATATCGTTTCAAAGGTCTCGCTCCATACATCGGCTCATAACCGCCCTCTACAACATATTCCTTGGCAGCGTCTGTAAGTTCAATAGAAACCTCTCGCTCTATAAGACGCTTGTTCACATCTTTGATAAGCAAATCAATAATCTGGCCAACATCCTTCTTAGTAAGTGGCTTGAACATAATTGTTTCATCCAATCGATTCAAAAACTCTGGTCTGAAATGTGCTCGTAATTCATTTAAAACCATGTTCTCACTTTCCAGTTGAATGTCCCCATTTTCATCGATACCCTCTAAAAGATAAGATGAGCCAATATTAGATGTCATAATAAGGATCGTGTTTTTAAAATCAACTGTGCGTCCTTGAGAATCAGTAATACGACCGTCATCTAAAACTTGCAAAAGTACGTTAAATACATCCGGATGCGCTTTTTCTACTTCATCAAAAAGAACAACGGAATACGGTTTCCTTCTGACTGCTTCTGTGAGCTGCCCTCCTTCGTCATAACCCACATATCCCGGAGGTGCTCCGATAAGTCGCGACACTGAATATTTCTCCATGTACTCACTCATGTCAATGCGCACCATATTGCTTTCGTCATCAAAGAGTCTCTCTGCCAACGCTTTTGCAAGCTCTGTTTTACCGACACCTGTTGGTCCCAAAAATAAGAATGAGCCAATCGGTTTGCTTGGATCTTTGATGCCGGCTTTGGAACGAATAATCGCCTCAGTCACTTTCGTAACCCCTTCATCCTGTCCAATGACACGTTTGTGCAACTCCTCGTCCAAATGCAATGTCTTATTTCTTTCACTTTCATTCAGTTTAGAAACAGGAATACCTGTCCATCGTGAGACAATCCTTGCAATTTCTTCATCCGTCACACTCTCATGAACTAATGATAGTTCACGCTCTTTGACTTTTTGTTCTTCCTCATTTAATTGCTTTGTTAACTGTGGCAGTTGACCGTATTGGAGTTCTGCTGCGCGTTCCAAATTATATTCGCGTTTTGCTTTCTGTATCTCCTGGTTGACCTGTTCAATCTCTTCTCGGATTTTCTGCAGGCGTTCTATCGAAGTTTTTTCATTATCCCACTGTGCTTTCTGGCCCTTGAAGTTCTCGCGAAGTTCTGCCAGTTCCTGTTGCAGATTCTCCAAACGTTCTTTACTAAGTCGGTCTTCTTCCTTTTTCAGCGCCGCTTCTTCTATCTCCAATTGCATAATTCGCCTTTGAAGTTCATCTAATTCTGTCGGCATGGAATCAAGCTCTGTCTTGATGAGTGCACACGCTTCATCCACAAGGTCTATTGCCTTATCCGGGAGAAAACGGTCGGAAATATAACGGTTAGACAAGGTGGCCGCCGCAACTAACGCACTGTCAGTAATCTTAACACCATGGAACACTTCATATCGCTCTTTCAATCCACGAAGAATCGAGATTGCATCTTCCACAGATGGTTCGTCTACCATAACCGGTTGGAAACGTCTTTCAAGGGCAGCATCTTTTTCAATATACTGACGATATTCATCTAACGTCGTCGCACCAATGCAGTGCAACTCGCCTCGAGCAAGCATCGGTTTTAACATATTACCCGCATCCATGGCACCGTCTGTCTTTCCTGCACCAACTATGGTATGAAGTTCGTCAATAAACAGAATGATCTTGCCATCACTGTTTTTCACTTCTTCCAAGACTGCTTTTAAGCGTTCCTCAAATTCGCCGCGATATTTTGCACCTGCTACCAGCGCACCCATATCCAGTGCAAATATAGTCTTATCTTTCAGTGCCTCCGGCACATCACCACGTACAATACGTTGGGCCAATCCTTCTACCGCTGCCGTCTTTCCGACACCCGGCTCACCAATAAGAACCGGATTATTCTTCGTCTTTCTTGATAAAATGCGAATCACATTTCGAATTTCTGCATCACGACCGATTACCGGATCCATTTTCTGCTCTCTGGCACGTTCCACAAGATCCTGCCCGTATTTATTCAAAGTATCATAGGTGGCCTCCGGATTATCACTGGTCACTCTTTGATTTCCTCGAACTGTTGCTAACACTTTTAAGAATGCATCACGTGTAATTGACATTTCTTTAAACAGTGCTTTTATTTCCTTGTTGGCATAACGAATGAGTGCAAGAAATAAATGCTCTACAGACACATATTCGTCTCCCATTTGTTTTGCTTCGTCTTCTGCATGAATAAGCGCTTTGTTAAGGTCTTGACCGATAAAAACCTGACCACCTTGCACTTTGGTTCTCTTACGAAGTGCTTCTTCGGCGCGGCCCAAAAAGCTTTCTTTGCTAATATTCATTTTTTCCAGTAACTTTAATATTAGGCTGTCCTCCTGCGTTACCAGAGCATATAGTAAATGTTCTTGTTCAATTTCTTGATTGCCATATTCATAAGCAATTTTCTCGCAGTTTTGAACTGCCTGTAATGAGTTCTGTGTAAACTTGTTAATGTTCATATCATTACCTCCCTACATGTTCTACCATCGGTATAACACACAAATTAGCACTCGTCAAGGTAGAGTGCTAATAATTTTCTAAAATTTTTATAAACCATGCTTTCAATGTTGGTTGATTTGACACTCCATGAATGTTATGATAATGACAGAAAGAAGTGATTTAATGAAAAACTGGGACGACAAACGTTACTATTCCCTTGACTATTATATTAAAAAAACATTCGGCGAAAAATTATATAAGATTGCATTGGATGGCGGAATGACCTGCCCAAACCGTGACGGCACCCTCGATAACAGAGGTTGCATATTTTGTAGCGCTGGGGGTTCTGGGGATTTCGCCGGAAATCGTTTGCAATCTGTGACAGAACAATTAGATTGTGGCCGAAAGCTTGTCGAAAAAAAACATACCGGTTCCTCTTATATTGCCTATTTTCAGGCATATACAAATACCTATGCTCCTATTTCATATTTGGAGAAACTCTTTTTTGAAGCAATTAACACGCCGGATGTAAAGGTTTTATCAATCGCGACAAGACCGGATTGTCTTTCACCGGGAATTTTAGATCTACTGGCACGTCTCAATGACATAAAGCCTGTTTGGGTAGAGCTAGGGCTCCAGACAATACACGAAGAAAGCGCTTGCTTTATTCGCCGCGGTTACACTCTTGACGTTTTTGAAAAAGCAGTTTATGATTTGAATAATATTGGAATCCATGTAGTTGTTCATACCATATTGTATCTTCCGGGTGAAACTCCGGAAATGATGTGTGAGACGATAGACTATCTCAATCAAATGCCGATTCATGGGATTAAGTTGCAGCTGTTGCATGTATTAAAAGGCACAGATTTAGCGTCCGTTTATGAAAAATCGCCTTTTCACCTTCCGACCTTAGAAGAATATGCGGATTTACTTGGCAAACTTCTCTCTCGTCTTCGACCGGACATTGTTGTTCACAGGTTGACAGGCGATGGGCCAAAAGCGCTTCTCATTGCACCGCTTTGGACCGGTAACAAGCGCATGGTTCTTAATCGTATACAAAAATATTTGAAAGATGCTGATATATGGCAAGGAAAGGAGCTTTCATGTCAGAGTCATTTACACTCTATAAATTAATCGTACTATATATGTTAAACAAAGTAGATTTTCCGCTAACCAACGGACAAATCTCTGAATTTATCCTGGATAAAGGATATACAAACTATTTCACATTACAGCAAGCAATCTCAGAAATGGTTGAAGCAGGATTCATTCATGAGGAAACAACGCATAACAGAACCCTCTATCATTTAACCGAAGAGGGTCTGGACACTATCCGTTACTTCAAGAAAAACATTTCACCTGCTATTCAAGATGATATCAACACGTTTTTGACTGAGAAAAGCTACGATTTAAAAAACGAAGTGTCCATTAGAGCTGATTACTATCAAAATAAGAAATCCGATTATTCTGTACGATGCCAGATACTGGAGAATAAAACTCCACTGATTGATTTGACTTTGACAGTACCGTCGATTGAAGAAGCAACGACAATCGCAAATAAATGGAACACCAAAAACCAAGAAATATATGCTCTGATTATGGCAAACTTGCTTTAATAGAAAAAAGAGGCTCTGCAACAAATGTTGGGCTGTGCGCACAAGCGGACATTTGTTGCAGAGCAAAAAAAGAGAACACAACCAAAATTGTGTTCTCTTTCAGTTATTCTTCTTCAATATGTTCAGTTGGTTGCAAATGTATAACTGCGGTTTCAACCTGATGGTCAACAATCTCTGTTACTTTCACTTGCAATCCCGCAACCTCAAGTTCTATGTCTGCTCCGTCTTCCGGAATACTTCCAAGCGCATTAAAAATCAAGCCATTAAATGTATCATATTCTTCGGTAGATAACGAAATATTTAACTCCTCTTCCAAGTCTTCCAAAAGAGTACTTCCGTGAACCTTCCATGTGCATTCATCAAGTTTCTCTATCTGCAACACATCTTCTTCCTCATCATCGCCACCCAAATCTCCGACTAACTGTTCTACTAAATCGTTGAGTGTAATGATTCCGGTCATTCCGCCATACTCATCCAATACAACGGCAAGCGCATGCCTATCTTTTTTCATATTACGGAATAAAATATCTGCTTTCACAGTATCAGGTACAAAGTATGCTGCACTCACTGCATATTCCATCACAGATTCCCGGCTTTGATCTTCTAAGCGGAAATAATCTTTTGCATTTAATATTCCCACAATTTTATCAACTGAGCCATTGCATATCGGATATAAAGTGTGTCTTGTGCTGTAGATAGTCTCTTTCCACACTTCCATAGAATCTTCAAGGTCAAGCATTGTAACGTCTGTTCTATGAGTTACGAGTTCTTCTGCTGCAAGGTCGTCGAATTCAAAAACATTTTGAATAAATTCTCTTTCATCATGGTCGATAGTTCCTTTTTCGCTTCCCACATCAACCAACATTCGAATCTCTTCTTCGCTTACCTCTTCATCTTCTGCATTTGGATCAATTCCCATTAAGTGTAAAATACCATTTGTGGAAACAGTTAAAAAACTAACAACCGGTGCAAAAAGCGTAGCGATTGCACTAATCAGGCCAGACATGCCAAGTGCCAACGACTCTGCTTTTCTCATGGCAACTTGCTTCGGAACCAGTTCGCCGAATACAAGTGTAAAATAAGACAATACAACGGTAATGAAAACAACGGAAATTGAATCAAGAATCTCCGCCGAAATCGGCACTCCGAGGCCAATGAGCCAGTCTACTATTACGCCCGAAAAATTTTCTGCTGCAAACGCACTGCCCAAAAAACCGGATAAAGTAATTGCCACCTGTATTGTGGCTAAAAATCTTGCAGGTTGGTTGGTCAATTTCGCCAAGCGCAGTGCACGCTTATCACCATCTGCCACCATCTTTGCAAGCTTTGTATCTTTCATTGAAATGACTGCAATCTCTGCACAAGCGAAAACAGCATTCAATGCAATTAATAAAATTTGTAACAAAATCATCAAAAATATCGAACTTTCCATAATTCCTCCTAAAATATCATGTGTATCAAACTTCCCTAAAAAAACGCAAAAAAACAAAGCCTATTTTCTTACTCTCGCAAGCATAGACCATGCCTAGGCAAATTCAACATATGATATAGCGGACACGTATTTCCGTTCGCACTGTCACCATCGTCCATTGTTATGTTCTTAACTCCTTTCCCTATCAATTAGTGCCATTATAACAGACATGTTAGTTTTTGTCTACTCATGAATTTCTTAACCTTTGTAGTCTCTCTTTAATCTGTTTTTCATATCCTATCTCTGTCGGTTCATAAAATTTTGCATCCTTAATTTCATCCGGAAGGTACTGTTGGTCTACAAAATGTTCCGGGTAATCATGGGCATACTTATAGCCTATTCCATGCCCCAAATTAGCTGAACCTTTATAATGCGCATCCTGTAAATGCACCGGAACCGTCGTCTTTTGTGACTTCACACTTGCCATAGCTGCATCAATCGCCATATAAGATGCGTTACTCTTAGGCGCGCATGCAATGTAAGTCGCTGCTTGTGCTAAAATAATCTGCGCCTCCGGCATACCAATTCTTTCAATCGCCTGACTTGCTGACACGGCAACTGTCAGCGCATTTGGATCGGCATTTCCTACATCTTCCGAAGCACATATCATCATTCTACGAGCAATAAATTTAATATCTTCTCCTGCATAGAGCATTTTTGCCAAATAATAAACCGCTGCATCCGGGTCAGAACCGCGCATACTTTTAATAAAAGCTGATATTGTATCGTAATGATTATCCCCTGTCTTATCATAACGAACCACTCGTTTTTGAATGCACTCTTGCGCTACATCCAATGTGATATGTATTTTCCCGTCTTCGCTACGCTCCGTGGTAAGAATGCCCAGTTCAATAGCATTAAGCGCATTTCTGGCATCTCCACCGGAAACATCCGCAAGAAACTCCAGCGCATCTTCCGTAATCTCTGCGCGATAACTTCCCATTCCTTTTTCATTATCATACACAGCACGTTGCAATAAGGTCTTAATATCTGCTTTATCTAATGATTTAAGTTCAAATATACTTGAACGCGAAATAAGAGCGCCATTCACCTCAAAATATGGATTCTCTGTTGTGGCGCCAATTAAAATCAAAGTTCCATCTTCTACAAACGGTAACAAATAGTCCTGTTGTCCTTTATTAAAACGATGAATCTCGTCCACAAAAAGGATTGTCTTTTTTCCATACATACCCATGTTGTTTTTCGCTTGGGCAACTACTTCTTCCATATCCTTTTTCCCGGCAATCGTCGCATTAATCTGCTTGAAATCCGCACTCGTAGTATGTGCAATCACCTTCGCCAATGTCGTTTTCCCTGTTCCCGGAGGACCGTAAAAAATCAGAGAGCCCAGTTTGTCTGCTTTGATTGCCCGATAAAGCAATTTGTCTTTTCCAATGATATGCTGTTGTCCTACAACCTCTTCAATAGTGGTCGGACGTAGTCTAGATGCCAACGGCGATTCTTTATCACTTTTCTGTTCTCTCATGTAATCAAACAAATCCATAATGTATACTCCTATTCTACTCCCGCAATCTCGCGAATGACATGTCCTGCAATCATAAGTCCTGCTACCGGCGGTACATACGAAATGCTGGCCGGTATGGCGCGTCTCATTCCCGTATCTTCTCCTGTTGCTCTTCCCGATGTATCAATCGGCTTCTCCTTTGAATACAGTACTTGTAAATGCGAAATACCGCGTTCCTTCAATTCTTTTCTCATTACTTTACATAACGGACATACAGATGTTTTGGAAATGTCTGTAATCTCAAACATCTCCGGGTGAAGTTTGTTGCCCGTTCCCATACAACTAATAAGCGGTATGTTGTGCGCCTTGGCATACTCTACAACTGCCAATTTCGCCGTGACTGTATCAATGGCATCTATAATATAATCCACTTTATGTTCAAAAATTTCATGTAGATTCTCCGGCAAGACAAATGTCTCATAGGTAAAAACCTTAGTATATGGACTAATATCATCAATGCGGTCCTTCATTAGTTTGGTCTTGTAATCACCGATCGTACTTAAATAAGCAATGGATTGACGATTGATGTTTGTCCTGCTTACCCTATCGTTGTCCACAAGAATCAATGTACCTACACCGCTTCTTGCCAGTGCTTCAATACAGTGAGAGCCCACACCCCCGACACCGAGCACCATAATCGTAGCATTTGCCAGACATGCCAGTCCCTCTTCTCCTATCAATAGTTCTGTTCTGGAAAATTCGTGTACCATCTATATTCCTCTTCTCATTGTTTTACAATTTCATTCTACACAATCATACCATTTTACTTCATTTTCGTCACTACTTTTTATTGCATATCTTTTTCGTTGGTGTTAGAATAGTCGGGTATGTAAATAAGAAGGAGAGATATGATGTCAGATTCTACAAGACGAGAAAATAAAATGGGCATAATGCCTATTCCAAAATTATTAATAACAATGTCCTTACCTATGGTAATCTCCATGTTAGTACAGGCTCTATATAATATTGTAGACAGTATGTTTGTTGCGCAATTAAGCGAAGACGCCTTGACCGCTGTTTCTCTGGCATTCCCAATTCAAAATCTGATGATTGCGGTTGCAGCTGGCACCGGCGTTGGTATCAATGCACTACTTTCCAAGAGTCTCGGAGAAAAGAAATTTGACACAGCAAATAAAATTGCAAGAAATGGTATCTTACTTGCTTTGCTAAGCAGTATCGTATTTGCAATCTTAGGTCTTGCCGGTTCACGCTTGTTTTTTGAAATACAGACAGAGAATGCTCAAATCATTGAATATGGCACACAGTATATGTCTGTTATTACAATTGCATCTATTGGTGTATTTTTACAAATTACCTATGAACGTCTCATGCAATCGACCGGCAAAACTATTTTCAACATGATTACTCAGGGAACCGGAGCTATTATTAACATTATCCTCGACCCCATTTTAATCTTCGGTTTGCTCGGTTTTCCGAAAATGGGCGTTACAGGTGCTGCCCTTGCGACGGTTATCGGTCAGATTGTAGCTGCTGGTATGGGTATATTCTTTAACCAAAAATATAACAAAGAAATTCACGTTACTCTTAAAGGGTTCCGCCCTTGTGGAAAGACTATTGGTAACATATACAAAATCGGCGTTCCGTCAATTATTATGCAGTCAATCGGTTCTCTGACTACTTTTGGTATGAATAACATTTTACTGATGTTCTCTTCCACTGCAGCAACTGTATTCGGAGTGTACTTCAAGCTACAAAGTTTTGTCTTCATGCCTGTGTTTGGTTTGACAAACGGTATGATTCCTATTGTTGCTTATAACTACGGAGCAAGAAACAAAAAACGTATTTATCAGACCATTAAACTCAGTACCGCAATCGCAGTCGGTATTATGCTCCTTGGAATGCTTGTGTTCCAGGCATTTCCAAAAACACTTTTGGGATTGTTTGATGCTTCGGAACATATGCTTGAAATCGGAGTCCCAGCACTTCGTACAATTAGTTTGTGTTTTGTATTTGCTGGTTTTTGCATTATCTCAAGTTCCGTATTCCAAGCCTTAGGAAACGGTGTTTACAGTATGATTATGTCAATTGTAAGACAGCTTGTTGTGATTTTGCCTGTTGCATTTATCTTTGCAAAATTATTCGGACTTAAAATGGTATGGTATGCATACCCAATCGCAGAAATAGTTTCCGTTCTGATTTGCGTAATACTATTAAAACGTATTTTAGATAAAAAAGTAAAACCATTAGGTGAATAAAGAGGCGCTGCAACAAATGTTGGAGAACCAATAAAGCGCATCAAAAAAGAACCTCTCAAAAGGTTCTTTTTTTCTTTACACTATATCCAAAAGTACCGATTCTATCGCCAAGGCTGATGTATTCTCCATGAGAATAAGCCATAAGCCCTGCATCGTTCAGACAGAATTTACCTTTGTCATCCATATATTCCTCACTGACTTGTACTGAGACAACTTCTGCAAGAAACATATCGTGACTGCCCAACTTCTTTACTTCTGTCACTTTACATTCTATGTTTACCGGACATTCTTCTATAATTGGCGCATATGACAATTCATTTGCCTTGCCACGTGTCAACCCTGTTTCCTTCCATTTATCCACATCTTTTCCTGAACGCACGCCACAATAATCCGTCGCTTTCACAAGCGCCTCTGTTGTCAAATTGACAACAAATTCTCCGGACTCCTGAATCATATGATGTGAATATCGTTCCGGTCTAACAGAAATATACAACATAGCCGGACTCGAGCAAATGGTTCCCGTCCATGCCACAGTAATGATATTTGTTTCTCCACTTTGTGTTCCCACACTAACCATGACTGCCGGGAGCGGATACACCATGTTTCCCGGTTTCCATACTTGTTTTGCCATGATAACCTCCTATTGTTGTAATGAAATTACGAATGCCGGTATCAACTGTTTCTTACGCGAAACAACACCAGGTAAAATAATATCTTCCGTATCTGACGGCAAATCAAACGCTTCAAGCATCTGTTCTCTCGCGCCCTTACCGTAACATAGGATTTCTGTTGATTCTTCGACAATATTTGTCAACATAAAGAAAACCATATCCAGTCTTCTGGTATTAGCAACATGCTCCATATGCGGAAGTACACGTCCTTTAATCTCACTCAGTTCGTCCGGGTTCATGGAATTAACCTGACCAACACCAAATTTGATATCACTTACAGTAAAATCTTTAAAATCTTGGAAACAAATTTCTTCCGCTGTCTTGCCTTTCATATTACTTCCTGCTTGGAACATATTTTGCGCAAGTTCTTCCATGTCAATCTCAGCAATTTTTGCCAATTGTTCAGCCGCTGCACGGTCAAGCCATGTACATGTCGGAGAACGGAACAAAAGAGTGTCAGATATAATTGCAGAACACAATAATCCGGCAATTGTTTGATCCGGAACAATCCCATTTTCCTTATACATGTCGTATATAATTGTAGCGGTACATCCTACCGGTTGATTTCTAAAATACACCGGTGCGCCGGTCTCCAGGCTGCCAAGTCTGTGATGGTCAATAATCTCTAAAATCTCAGCTTCATCAATTCCATCTACCGCCTGTGTCTTTTCATTATGGTCTACTAAAATCACCTTTCTCTTATCAGAATCCATCAAACGACGGCTGGATATAAACCCGTAAAACTCTCCATTCTTATCAATAACAGCAAAGTCACGAGCACGTTTTTTCGTCATCGTGTTCTTAATGTTTTCCACATAATCTGTTGTGTTGAAAATAGTTAGGCCATCCTGTTGCATGAAATATTTAACCGGAACACTCTGATTAATTAATCTCGACACGGTAAAAGTGTCATGAGGTGTTGCAATCACTACTATATCTCGCTCCTCAGCCATCTTTTGGATGGTCTTAGAAACCTGTGCTCCTTGACAAATTACAAGACAACTTGCGTCTAATTCAATGGCACACAGTTGCGACTCATATCGATTACCTAAAATAACTAAATCATCTTTTTCTATGTAACTTTCCATCATCTCAGGACTGGATGCAGCCACTGCAACTTTCCCCTTGATAAAGTATGCATGTGGATTACCAATAACAACTTCACCATCTAATGTCTTCGCAATATTCTGATATTGAGATCTCGCATTAGACAGAATACGGCTATCATAAACGTCCATATATGACATGGCAATATCACTCGTAGTGATAACACCTTCTAATTTATTTTCTTTTGTCACTGCAACAGTATAAACATTACGCTCCTTCATCAGTGCCCATGCTTCTTTAATAGAAGTATGACTGCTGATACCAGGCATACGGTTCACATCCACATCTTGCACACGCAGATGTACATTCCCTAGGAGCCTTGGTGCTTCTACCCCAAAGCGCGACAAAACATATTGTGTCTCTTCATTAGGAATACCCGCACGCATTGCCACATATTCGTCTTCTGAAATCTGCTGTTTTAAATTGGCATATGCAATTGCAGAGCAAATGGAATCTGTATCCGGATTCTTGTGACCTACAACATATATTCTTTTCTTTCTCTTTTCCATCGCTTTGCTCACCTCTTTCTACTTTATAGGTTGCCATTTTTGACCACATTTGTCAAATATTTTCATATATTTCTATGTCCTATTTCAAAAAATGTGTTATACTAGGAACATCTTATGAAATAGGCGAGGTATATATTATGAACGAAGAATTATTACAAACAGAGACAATGGCTGATTTGGAAGAACATTTCGATGATGCGAATCCATGGAATATTGTAACTGACTACATGGAAAAGAAAACCATACTTACAGTTAAGGTAGAAGGTGTGGTAAATGGCGGCGTAATCGCCATAGTAGAAGGTATTCGCGGATTCATTCCGGCTTCCCAATTATCTTTATCTTATGTAGAAAATTTGGAAGACTTTTTATTGCAAGAAATTGAAGTACAAGTAATCGAAGCTGTTCAGGCTGATAATCGCCTGATTTTATCAGCAAAGAACATATTAAAGCAAAAAGAAAAAGCAGAAAAAGAAGCATTGATCGCAAGCGTACAAATCGGAAGTGTTATGAACGGAACTGTAGAAAGCCTACAATCTTATGGCGCATTCATCAATTTAGGAAACGGATTGTCAGGACTGGTTCATGTTTCACAGATTTCTGATAAGCGTATTAAACAAGCAAGTGATGTGTTGGAAGTAGGTCAAAATGTTGACGTAAAAGTAATTGCTGTAAAAGATGGCAAAATTAGTCTCAGCATGAAAGCTTTAATCGAACCAAAAGAAGAAGTTGTTCCGAAGGTTGAAATTCCTAAAGCTGAAAACATTGGAACAAATCTTGGTGATTTATTTAAAAATATCAAATTGTAATCTACGGATTATGAAAAGCGGACTGTGCAAAACACAGTCCGTTTTATTATTCATCAAATCCAACCACAAGATAAAATCCTCTCTCGGTCTCTCGAATCTCGTTTACAATTCCCGTATTAGAATGAATTCTTTGGTTGCTACGATAAATTCCTGACATTGCAACAGACGGCTCCACCAGATAACTATACAGGCTTCCATTCACTCTTTCTGTAACTCGAACCTCTTGTCCTTCTGTTACCAAACCTTTTCTCTCCATTTTAAACAATTCTTCGCGCATGGCTTATTCCTCCGGTATAGCAAATCCCGGAAGCTCATCTTCTGCTAAAACGCCTCGCATTCTCGCATCCGCTTTTAATGCAGAATAGAATTCTGCTCTTGTGGCATATATGTAAGGATTTACATAAAAAATAGCAAGAGCGCCTCCTGTAATCATGCCTAATATAATCCAGCCCAAAAATGATAAACCAAGCTCAAAGGCTTCCATTTTATGTCCACGCATCATCTGGCGGCTCAGTTTGAAAACACGTTTTCTATCCATCGTTGGATTTTCCGCTAAAATATAAGGTACCATCATATATGAAAATGATTTAATAATTCCCGGAACGATAAAAAGCAGCGACCATAGGAAGATGTAAAGTGACTGCAAGAACATAATCCATACAGTATGTCCATATCTACCACTATGAAATGCAAAAAACACTTGACCAATACTTGTCTTATGCTCTCTGTTTTCCAAGAAATATCTATTACACCCCACAATAGCTACATTTGATACCATGATAGTTACTGCAAACGCCATGCCGGCACCAATAAAAGCTCCAAATATCATGGCTACCCACACATAATCAGGAATCTGTGAAAGCATTTTCATCAACGCTTCCATGCTATACACTTTTTCCGTCTCGGCATCTAAATCATAAGTGCCACCAATCGTAATTCCTCCACATAAAAGAGCGGTGATTGCGCTGACAGCAACACATGTCCAATAATTTCTCTTAAATGCTACTTTCGCATTATCTTTCAGTAATTTTCTAGTCCACATATCTAATCCTCCTAACCACTTTATTATACAACGTTTCATTAAAAGTGGCAATGACGGAATTTGACACGTTACAACTTTGCCCGAAACCCTCTTCCAACAACCTGATTGGCTTCCATTGTAATCAAAAAAGCCTCTGCATCTACTTCACGCACTGCATTTTGGACCATATGCATTTGCTTGTTATTACAAGCACACATGACAATATGTTTTTCGTTTTTTGAATAGCATCCCACGCCTCGAATCAAAGTAGAGCCTCTCCGTGTAAGTTCATCTATTTTATTTGCCACGTCATAGCCATGTTCTGTAACAACCAAAGTCAATTTCCCCGCATCAAGACCATACATAACCTTATCAACAACAACTGATAAAATGGAACTTGCAATCAATCCGTAAATAATTTTATCTACATTCCCTCCCATAAAGAATCCACCTGTCAACACAATAATACAATCCGTTATGACAATGATCTTTCCCAGCGATAAATATGGTTTTTTTAGTCGAATAGACATGGTGATAAGGTCCGTTCCACCGGTTGACGAGCCACGCAAATATATTAACGCATAGCCAACCCCGGAAAGTAATCCCGTACATATAGCTGCCAATATCAAATCTCCTTGATATATCGGTAATCCAGGTGCAACAACATCTACAAAAAATGTTGTGAAAAACATCGTTTTTAAAGTCTTTAATAAAAAGGTTCTTCCAAGTATATGATAACAGACCAAAATAATCGGAAGATTGAGTAAAACAGTCATAAAACCAATTGGTATTTCCCAAAAATGATAAAAAATGAGCGATATTCCGGATACACCGGCGATGGGAAAATCTGCTGCGGCCGCAAAGTTATATATTCCCGTTGCAATCAAAAAACTACCCACTATATCTGCAAACAAATCTTTGGTAACTGTCTGAAATCGTTCTTTCCACATATTGCTTTCCTTTCTTTCGACGCAAAAAAATCAAATGTTGTATGCAAACAAAAAACCTGCGAATAATAATATTATCATTCGCAGGTACTGTAATTTTTACTCTTTTCCATCAAAACAATATGTACAAACTTTACACGGTTCGATTCCAATAGATGCAATCAAATCATCCAATCGATGATACTTCAATGTAGTGAAATTCTGTTGTTTACGAATCTCTTCTACCATGGACATATATCGTTCACTGTTTGGATTGGTGTATTCTTCCAACACATTGTCTGCATTCTTACCTTCTTTGTCTTGAATTACACGACGAGTAATCAAATCTAATTCTGATTTTGAGCGCGAGAAATTCAAATACTTACATCCAAACACAAGTGGCGGACACGCAGGTCTGACATGTACTTCTCTTGCGCCACTATTATATAAAAACTCGGTAGTTTCTCGAAGCTGTGTACCTCGAACAATTGAATCGTCAATTAAGAGCAAACTCTTGTCCTCTATTAAACTTGGAACCGGAATCAGTTTTCTCTTAGCAACCAAATTTCTCTGTGCTTGATCAGCCGGCATGAAAGAACGCGACCAAGTCGGCGTATACTTAATAAATGGTCTCGCATATGGAACACCCGATTCGTTCGCATATCCTATTGCATGGGCAATCCCCGAATCCGGTACACCCGCCACCATATCAAGGTTAATCTCACCTTCATCATGTTTCGCGAGCATGCTACCACATTTATAACGCATCTCTTCTACGTTAACGCCTTCATACGAAGATGTTGGATATCCATAATACACCCACAGAAATGAACATACTTTCATATCTTTTTTCGGGTCGGAAACAGTCTCCACACCTTCTGGTGTCATAAATACAATTTCTGAAGCTCCCAATTCTTTATATTCTTCATACCCAAGGCTAAAGAAAGCAAAGTTCTCAAAAGCTACACAATAACCTTCATTCGCCTTTTTACCGATAATAACCGGTGTTCTTCCATATCGGTCACGTGCCGCATAGATTCCTTCTTTTGTCATAACAAGCATAGACATAGAACCTTCTACAATGCCTTGAACATATCTGATACCTTCAACAATGGAATTCTTTTGACAAATTAATGAAGCGACTAACTCCGTTGCGTTTATCTGTCCTGTGGTCATCTCTTGGAAGTGTGAGTAACCGTTCGCATAAAGAACTCTTAACAAGGAATTTAGGTTATTAATTCTCCCCACTGTTGTAATAGCAAAACTGCCCAAATGAGATTGAATAAGCAATGGCTGCGGTTCGTAATCTGATATACAGCCTATACCCATATTTCCTTTCATTTCTGTTACATCTCGCTCAAATTTCGTACGAAATGGTGAATTTTCTATGTTATGAATCGCGCGATTAAAACCGTCTTTCCCATATGTTGCCATTCCTGCACGCCTTGTTCCCAAGTGTGAATGGTAATCTACGCCGTAAAATAAGTCTAATACACAATCTGTCCTCGAGGTAACTCCAAAAAAACCACCCATGTATTTTCTCCTTTTCTTTTTTGCTAAAAGATATCCATCATTAACAGAGTAAGTTTAGCACAAAACACTGTCAAGTGCAAAATATAGTACGTGAATATTTTTAAACAAAATCTATAAGTACCATTAATAACACTTGTGTCATAGCAAAAAATCAAATATAATATTAATATATTAATTGTATCAGAAAGAGGTGTAGTGTTTGAAGCTGATTCAAAATAATAATTATAAAATCGCATTGGAAGTTACAGGATGTAACGGGATAGAATGGCCTTTTTATGCTTCCAAGATTGTTGAATGTAATAATTTAGAATTGTTACATGCTATTTTGACCTGTGGCACACCTTCACAATTCTTATCTTCATGGCGTCACGAAAAACGAACACAGGAATTTATTTCAAAGGTTTCCATGGTAGAAACAAACCTCACTTCTAATGATGGTTATCTGATAAAAGCTCCTGAAACAGAATATTTGGATGCAAGCGAAAAAAGTGTAAACGCTTACTATCTTGGTTTGATTTTCACAAAATTGTTTAGCATGAAAGAATTTGAAACGGATTATTTTTTACATACATCCCTGTTTGAACAAGTTTATGGCAAAGACTCTTTTATTTGCAATGGTCGTAAAAAACCGGCATTTGTAGGATACAATAAGAGCAACGACACTTGGAGTATTTGGGAGTCAACCGGTCGACGTGACCACGCCCCAAAAGCACTTGACGATGCATACAATCAAGTCCTCGCCATCCAATCAGTAAATGGCACAAAACCGGATTATGCAATTGCATGCATGACATATTTTGATACAAAACACGGTGAGTTGCAAGGCATTCTGCGCAACGCCACAAACGGTAAAAAAGCAAATATAGAATTTGACAAAGAATTGTTTTTCACCTTATATTATCGCCACATTTGCGAAATATTTGATGAATCGCTTCGCCGCAAACCTTTTGATAGCGTAATCGATTATATCGATGGATACTTGGAAATTGAATTGGAATTATTTGGACTTAACATAATTGACAATGAAAAGGATGAATATTTAAGACGCAGGCGGGTTAAGCTTGGCGTACCAAAAGACATCCTTGGATTTTTCCAGTACAACTCGGGACGTCTTTCCGGAAACACGACTCTGACATCTATTGTGGAATCGTTGAAAGAAAACGCGCTCGGTATTCAAGATGAAAATCTATTTATGGGAAAAGACGGAATCTATTTTCGTATTATATGAAAAACGGGGCATATCGATTGATATGTCCCCTTTTAATGAATAGCTTATACTATTTTCTTGTAAACAAAATATCATGATTAACCATGGTATAATATTTTTCTTTAAACTGTGTATATTTCATCTTCGGCAGCCCCATCAGCCACATTAGTTTTGTAATGGTTGCTTCCAATGTCATATCATATGCTTCAATTAAATTGAAATCTTGCTTCACTTTCTTTCCGACTTCATATACTGTCATGTTGCTTCCTTCGTTAGCAACTTGCGTTGTCATAACAACAATCTTCCCACGCTCTATCCATGCTCTCATCTCTGTATAAAAGCGTTCCATCATACTTTCCGGAAGACCGCCAACGCCAAAGCTCTCGATTACAATGGCATCATATGTTTCAAAGATATACCCTAATATATCAGAACTCATTCCCGGTATTACTTTGAGCAAATATACGCTATTGCGCATCTCGTGGTAGAAGGTAACCTCTCCCGTATGCGGAAAAGGTGGAATATAACGAATGACCTTTTCATCCTGTATCACAGCCGGATACGGAAAATTAATGCTTGAAAAAGCATTGTAGCTTTTTGCTCGTTCTTTCTTCGCACGAGTTCCAACAATTACTTTTCCATCAAAAACAATGTTGACATCCTGTGATTCATCATCTGACGCATATATAAAACTGTCAAGAAGATTTGTTTTCGCATCTGTCACGTCCATGTTAATAGGCTTTTGAGAGCCTGTAATCACAATCGGTTTTGCAGAATTTTGAATCATGTAAGACAATGCCGCTGCGGTATAAGCAAGCGTGTCTGTACCATGACAAATCACAAAACCATCGTAGTCATCATAATGTTCTTCAATTGCTTTTGTCAACATGACCCAATGCTTAGGTGTAACGTTCGTACTGTCTATATTGCATACCTGCAAGGTGTCTACTTCGCACACTTTTTGCACTTGTGGTATATAGGCCAATATGTCTTGGCTCGTTAACCCCGGCGCTAACCCATCTTCTGTCCACTTGGATGCAATTGTTCCACCGGTGCCAATCATCAGTATCCTTTTCATCCTTTTATCTCCTAAAAAGTATTCTATTTAAAATTTTTCTCTATTAAACCATCATATTCTTGAAAAGCTTCAGTCTTTTGCATTTCGTGGCGTAGCGACTCTCTCACGCCCTTGTAATACCATGCGATGGTTTCTTTATCATTCATTCGAAAACGTTTCCACAAATCCTCTCCACACTCCGGATAATCACGGTCAATATCTCGCATGTTAGAAAGCTTGTCCGCCAAGCCAATTATTTGAATCTCTCGTGGAGCCACCTTTAAATGTCGAATCGTATTACTTTTGCGCTCCATCCAAGTCTTTGATTTGTCTTCACTTTCTTGTAAAACCAGTTCGGCCACACGCTCTGAAAACTCTCTGCTTAGTAACTCTGCCGTCACTCCCACGCAATCCTCAATGGTGTCATGTAAAATCGCTGCACATATTACCTCGGTGTCTGCCGTCATCGTTGAAACAATATCCCCAACTTCCAAGGGATGTTGAATAAACGGTCGTTTTGTACCTTTTCGAACTTGTCCTTCATGTACCCGTGTTGCAAATGCAATCGCCTTCTCTATCACTTTTCAAACCGCCCTTTTGTTTTCTGCTATTATTATAAATCAATTCAAACTGCCAGTCTACCAATAAGTTTATTTTCTCAAAACAAAACAGCAAATCTTTCTTTATTGTGGCAAATTCATGTTCTTTGTGGTAAACTAAAAAAAGCAAGAAACAAACCATCTTAATTAGGGGGATATAAAAATGAACAAAAAAACTGTACTTGTAACCGGAGCTTCAAGGGGAATCGGCCGTGACATCGCACTTGCATTTGCAAAAGAAGGTTATCATGTCTTCATCAACTGTCATAACTCTGTAACGGAATTAGACAAAGTATGTGCTGAGATTATGGCAATTCCGAATGCATCTTGCGATATGATAATCGGAGACGTGGGAAATCCGGAAGTTGTCAGTGATATGTTTAAAAAGATATATAAAAAATGCGACAACCTTGATGTCCTTGTGAACAACGCCGGTATTGCACATATTGGTCTTTTGAGTGAAATGTCAGACAAAGAATGGTATCGCTTAATTCAGACAAATTTATCTTCTGTATTCTACTGCAGCCGCGCAGTAATACCGAAAATGGTTTGTAATAAATCCGGGAAAATCATCAATATTTCTTCTATGTGGGGAACCACCGGTGCTTCTTGCGAGGCGGCATATTCAGCTGCTAAATCCGGTGTTCACGGATTAACAAAAGCACTTGCCAAAGAATTGGCACCAAGCAACATTCAGGTAAACGCAATTGCCTGCGGAGTAATTGACACCAGCATGAATCAACAATTAAGTGATGAGGAAAAAATTGTTCTGAAAAACGAGATTCCTGCAGGACGTTTCGGCACGACACAGGAAGTAGCTGACACAGTAATACAACTTGTTAACTCTCCTTCTTATCTGACCGGACAAGTAATTGGTCTTGATGGTGGATACATATAAAAAGGAGTTTCATAATATGAAAACTAAAAAAAATGATACACGTTGGGTAATCAGTGTTGCACTTATGGCTGCAATTGTGATTATACTTGCAAACACACCACTTGGTATGATTCAACTTCCGATTATCAAGGCAACAACTGTACATATCCCGGTTATTATTGGCGCTATTTTGTTAGGTCCGTTAGCAGGTGGTGTTTTAGGGGCTGTTTTTGGGATTTGCTCATTGATTAGCAACACAATTGCACCGACACTTTTGTCTTTTTCTTTTTCACCATTTGCTTATTATACTTCACCGTTTGTACAAGAACCATCGCTTCTTAGCGCCTTGAGCACAATTTGGATTTCTGTCGGATGTCGCATTTTGATTGGTGTTGTAACCGGATGGCTTTGGATTTTAATCAAAAAATTAAAATTAAATAAAAACTTCTATCAAATAATCGCATTAGCCGTGACAGGATTTATAGGTTCTATGATAAACACTGTCACTGTAATGGGAAGCATATATATACTGTTTGCCCAGCAATACGCTCATGCGAAAGGAGTCGCAATTACTGCAGTTTGGGGACTTGTCATGACTACAGTAACAGCATCAGGAATACCGGAAGCAATCGCTGCGGCAATCTTAGTTGCTACAATTACAAAAGTACTTTTGAGAGTAAAACTTTAAAATAGCGGGTGTCATTTGACATCCGCTATTATTATCGTAAATCTATTTGTTTTTTCTCTGCCTCAAAATCTCATCCAAGATCTGTTCCGCAACCTCATCCTTGCTCATAATCTCAAGTGCTATTTCTTTTCCCGGTGTAATCATGGTAATTACATTCGTATCCACTCCAAATCCGGCACCTGCTTGCTTCAAATTATTTGCAACAATCATATCCAGATTCTTGTGAATAAGTTTTCTTCGGGAATTTTCAAGCATATCTTTTGTTTCCATCGAAAAGCCACATAAAAACTGACCCGGACGTTTGTTGAAACCAAGATATTTCAAAATATCCTTGGTGCGCTCTACAGAAATTGACATGTCGTCATCCATTTTTTTAATCTTTTCATCACTCACTGCTGTTGGTGTATAATCTGCCACAGCCGCTGCCTTGATAATAATGTCTTGCTTATCCGCGCGGGTCGTCACAGCCTCAAACATTTCTTCTGCACTTCTTATGTTTACGACATCAACAAAACGCGGTTTTTCAATCGACGTTTCACCTGTGACCAAAGTAACATTTGCGCCTCGAAGCATAGCATTTCTTGCAATCGCATACCCCATCTTTCCTGTAGAATGATTGGTAATATAACGAACCGGATCCAGCGCTTCCTGCGTTGCTCCCGCCGTTACAAGCACATTCATGCCTTTCATATCTTTCTCAAAAGCAATGGTTTTCAAAATATAATCCAAAAGCACATCCGTATCAGGAAGTTTCCCTTCTCCGATATCTTTGCATGCTAACACACCTGTGGCAGGTTCAATAATTTCAAAACCATAATGTCTCAAAATCTCAATATTATCTTGCGTAATTGGATTATGAAGCATCTGCGTATTCATTGCCGGTGACACAATCTTCGGACAAGTACATGCCAAAACAGTTGTGGTCAACATATCGTCTGCTAATCCGTGCGCCATTTTTGCAATTACATTTGCCGTAGCAGGTGCAATAAGCACCACGTCCGCCTGCTTTGAAAGAGCTACATGTTCCACACTATATTGGAAATTTCGGTCAAATGTATCTACAAGACATTTGTTATTCGTCAATGTTTCGAATGTAATTGGATTTATAAAATTAGTAGCGTTCTTAGTCATAATTACATGTACATTGCAATGAAGTTTTGAAAGCTTACTTGCAAGATCTGCAATTTTATAAGCCGCAATGCTACCTGTCACTCCAAGAATGACTGTTTTTTCTTTTAACATTAATATCTCTCCCAACTATCTTATCAACTTCTGTATCTTTTTACTGGTCTCTGTTCCTGCCACCTTCAAAAGTTCGAACAATAAAGACTCATAGGTTGTCACAATGGCACCTTCCTGGCGTGCACGCTCAAGCGCAACCTGCTTGTCCGCTTCCTTTCGACTGGAAATGCAGTCTGCAACCAACACAGGCAAAAATCCTGCTTCCCTTAAATCGATTACCGTCTGAAGCACGCAGATGTGCGCCTCAATACCACACACAATAATATATTTCTTGGCGCTGATTTTGTCCTTCACGCAATCAAATGCTGTAAATGACAGTTTGTCCGTGTAAGCCGTATCCTCAGCCGCATCTGTAATCTCTTTGATACTTGTTCCAAGTCCCTTTGTATACTGTTGTGTAATATACATCGGAATATCTAAAATCTTAAGACCTTTGAGCAAAATCTGCGAATTGTGAATAAGCTGTTCCTTTTCATGCATTACCGGAACCAGTTTTTCCTGATAATCCACCACAATAGCAGCAGCGTGCTCTCTTTCGATTCTCATGGCAATTCCTCCTATTTCAAATCCAATTCCACCGGACAATGGTCTGAACCCATAATATCCGTCAAAATCTTAGCATCTGCCAAACGTTCTTTCAAACACTCTGACACGCAGAAATAATCAATTCTCCATCCGGCATTTTTAGCTCTTGCACTAAAACGATAAGACCACCACGAGTATATTCCTTCCGCATCCGGATAAAAATATCGAAATGTGTCAATAAATCCGGCATCTAGTACCTCGCCAAACTTCCCACGCTCTTCGTCAGTAAATCCGGCATTCTTACGGTTCGTCTTTGGATTTTTAAGGTCTATTTCCTGATGTGCCACATTGAGGTCACCACAGAAAATCACACCCTTCTTCTCTTCCAATTTCTTTAAATACAAAAGAAAATCCGTTTCCCATTGCATCCGATAATCTAGTCGTTTCAGCTCATCCTGAGAATTCGGTGTATAAACGGTCACCATGTAGAAATCCTCAAACTCTAACGTGATCACACGCCCTTCATGGTCATGCTCTTCTATTCCA
Organism: Faecalimonas sp.; assembly: GCA_045632945.1. Taxonomy (GTDB): domain Bacteria; phylum Bacillota; class Clostridia; order Lachnospirales; family Lachnospiraceae; genus Faecalimonas. Next base: position 151,795 of record JAZQXU010000037.1, read on the forward strand.
ATACCATATTGTACAGAAATCGGCTCCTGCTTTGTAAAAATAGCAGTTCCCGAATATCCCTTTTTCTCTGCATAATTCCAATATTGATAATATCCTTCCAGGTCCAATGCCAACTGCCCTTCCTGCATCTTGCTTTCTTGAATACAGAAAATATCCGCATCTATCTCACGAAAAAAATCTAAAAATCCTTTTTGCACACAAGCACGTATTCCGTTTACATTCCACGAAATCAATTTCATCGATATTTGTCTCCCTATTTTTCTAATATCTTCTTAATCTCTGACATAAATGTATTGACGTCCTTGAACTCACGATAAATAGATGCAAATCGAACGTACGCAACTTCGTCCAATTCTTTTAGTTTTGCCATAACAATTTCACCAATAACGCTGGTCGGAATCTCTTTTTCCTCACGACTAAAAATCTCAGTCTCTATTTTCTCAATAGTTCTTTGGATATCTTCGGCTGAAATCGGACGTTTATAACAAGCTCTTAAGATACCGCCTTCAATCTTAGAACGATTATACTGCTCTCGATTATTATCTTTCTTAATAACAATTAGCGGAATCGTCTCCACTTTTTCATATGTTGTAAAACGTTTTCCACACTCATCACAGCAGCGTCTTCTACGTATAGTACTTCCATCCTCCGCCGGTCTTGAGTCTATAACTCTTGTATCTGTTGCACTACAATATGGACATTTCATCTCATTTGCCTCCCGGTAAAATAAATCTACCATATTATTCTAACAGAAACGGTTTACTATTTGCAACCTTTCATACATTTTTCCTCGCTAATTTCCACCATAATAAAATCTTCACCAATCTTTTTTATACAATCAAACGGTACAACAAACTCACAATCACTTCCAAAAAGACTACACAGTTTGGCTTTCTCCGGTATGACAAGAGCCTCTATACAACCGGTACACAAATCAAATACCAAATCTTCCACACATCCCAATCGTTTGCATGTGCATAAATTGATTACCTCTTTTTCACGAAGTTCACAAAGTCTCATAGTATCACCTTTTTACATATCCTATAGTCTAATATATGCAAAACAACGATTTATGTCCCCTTTCCATGTGCTTCCAAATTTTCACATTTTTTTCACACATCTTTCACAGTTCGTTTATTATTTGGTTTTATGATTGTTATGGTGTGAAAAATATTAGCACAAGGAGATATACTCATGTCATATCAGACAATTTTCAAACGGCATGAAATGAAATACATACTGACGAAAGAACAAAAAGATAAGGTTGTAAAAGCAATGAGCACCTATATGTCACCGGATAAATACGGTCGCACAACCATTCGAAATCTCTATTTCGATACCGATAATTACCGTCTGATTCGACGTTCTATTGAAAAACCAGTCTACAAAGAAAAACTTCGCATTCGTAGTTATCACCAAGCTGATTCAAATACTCCTGTTTTTGTGGAGTTGAAAAAGAAATACAAAGGCGTGGTATACAAACGACGTATCCTGCTTTCGGAACAGGATGCTATGGCCTGGTTGTACGAAGGTGAATTTTCTTCCAAGAGAACACAGATTGTAGATGAAATAGACTATTTCATGGAGTATTATGGCAATTTACACCCGACTGTTTTTCTGTCCTATGAGCGAGAAGCATATTATGCAAAAGACGGTTCTGAATTACGCGTGACCTTTGACGAAAACATACGCTGTCGCCAATCGGACTTGTCACTGAAATCAGATACTAATGGTAGACTCATTCTAAATGATGAACTGACATTGATGGAAATCAAATGTGTCGGTGGGATTCCTTTGTGGATGACTCATCTACTGACTGAGGAGCGCATTTTTAAAACATCATTTTCCAAATATGGAACCGCATATCAAACACTCATATTTCCAAAACTAAAGGAGGAAACAATTTATGGAAACATTATTTAAAGGAATTTTTGATACAGAACTAACATCTGTAATAAGTGTAAAGGATTTTTTGTTGTGTATCGGGATATCGTTGATCATCGGGCTGATAATTGCGTTCAGCTATATGTATAAAACTCGTTATACCAAAAGTTTTGTGGTAACACTTGCACTTTTGCCGGCTGTTGTCTGCGTTGTCATTATGATGGTTAACGGAAATGTAGGAACCGGCGTAGCGGTTGCCGGAGCATTTAGTCTCGTTCGTTTTCGTTCTGTTCCGGGAACAGCCAAAGAAATAGGAACTTTATTTCTGGCCATGGGTGCAGGGCTCATAGCAGGTATGGGTTATCTTGGATATGCTGTTTTATTTGCTATCATTTTGTGTGCCATATTCTTACTTTACAGCCAACTTGATTTCGGCGCAAAGAAAAAATCTGCCATATACAAAACACTTGGCATTACCATTCCGGAGGACTTGGATTATACCGGTGTATTTGATGAGATTTTTTCCCAATACACCACTTCTTATGAACTTACTAATGTAAAGACTACCAATATGGGAAGTCTGTTTCGATTGACATATGATATCGTACTGGAAGATGCCACAAAAGAAAAAGAATTCATTGATAAACTTCGTTGTCGCAATGGCAATCTGGAAATCAATATTTCAAAACAATCAACCATGACAACAGAACTTTAAAATGTTAGGAGGCATGACTTGATGAAGAATACGAATAAACTTCTCGCACTGCTTTTAGTAAGCATACTCTGCCTGGCAGGCTGCGGGAAAAATACAACTACCGAAGATGCCAACCCCAACGACAGTACAAATGAAAATACTGCTGCTATCATTGAAGATGACATGTTTACAGAGCGCGATTATAAAGCAGATTACAACGAGAATAGTTCCGTATCAATTACCCTAAACGGTAATTCCGTTCATTGCGAATCGGATGCAGTACAAATCAAAAACAACACGATTATTCTTTCAGAAGAAGGTACCTATATTTTCTCCGGCACCTTAAGTGATGGCATGATTATGGTAGACGCAGACGAAAATGCTAAAATTCAAATTGTTCTAAACGGTGCGTCTATCACAAAAAGCACTTCTGCTGCACTTTACGTTTTGGAGGCTGATAAGGTTTTTGTAACTTTGTCTGATGGCACAACAAACAAATTAGAAAATGCTGGTTCGTTTGAATCGTTTGACGACAACAATATTGATGGCACTATCTTTTCCAAACAAGATCTGACTTTCAACGGTTCAGGGGCCCTCAGCGTGGTTTCACCGACTGGACATGGAATTGTTTGCAAGGATGACCTTGTTTTCACGGGCGGAACTTATACCGTCAATTCTGCATCTCACGGACTTGACGCAAATGATAGCGTAAGAATCACGCAGGCTTCGATTACCGTTGCTTCTGGAAAAGATGGAATCCATGCGGAAAACTCGGATGACACAACACTTGGTTTTGTATATGTAAAAGATGGAACCTTAGACATTTCCGCAGAAGGCGATGGCATTAGTTCCGGTAATTCTATGCAGATTAATAACGGAACGTTTTCCATTGTCTCAGGTGGCGGTAGCGAAAATTCAACCAAACAATCTTCTGACTCATGGGGTAACTTTATGGGTGGTCCCGGCGGCGGCATGGGCGGTCCCGGTGGCAATATGGGTGGTGGTCGTCCGGGTCGCAGTACAACAAATGATTCCGGCTCAACTGATACCTCAACTTCATCCTCAGAATCAGATGACAGCAGCACAAGTATTAAAGCAATTAAATCATCCGGAAGTATGCTAATCAAAGGTGGAGTATTTACAATTGACTCCGCAGATGACTCTGTTCACTCAAATGCTTCCATCACTGTAAACGGTGGCGCTTTTACTATTGCTTCGGGGGATGATGCGTTCCACGCAGATGAAACACTTACAATTACAGCCGGAACGATTGATATCAGCGAAAGTTACGAAGGATTAGAAGCTCTCGATATACTTGTTTCCAGTGGCGACATTAAACTGGTAGCCAGTGACGACGGATTGAATGCTGCCGGTGGTACAGATGAAAGCGGATACGGTGGCGCTCGCGGAAACGAGCAATTCGGTGGTCGCGGTGGCATGGGTGGTCCCGGCGGAATGGGCGGCTCCTCTTCTTCCAATGGAAGTATAAAAATCACCGGCGGAAACCTATATATCAATGCATCCGGCGATGGAATTGATGCTAACGGAACGTTGGAAATTACCGGTGGACACACGACTGTATGTGGCCCAACTCGAGGTGATACTGCAACTCTCGACTATGATTCAAGCGCTAGGATTTCCGGGGGAACTTTTATCGGAACAGGTGCTTCCGGTATGGCACAGACCTTCAGCGATTCTGAGCAAGGTGTTTTTGCAGTCAGTGTTGGAAATCAAGCTGCCGGTACAAAGATTGAATTAACGGATTCTAAAGGAAATGTGGTAATCTCTTATGCCCCAGAACTCTCCTTTGCAGTGGTTATTTTAAGTAGCCCTGATGTTAAAAAGGGGGAAACATATACCATTACCGTTGGAACAACATCTGGAGAATTTGAAGCAAGTTAAGGAGATCTAATATACCAAAAGACCATATGAACTGAGATTCTATTTCTCCGCCCATATGGTCTTTATAGTTCATTACCATATTTTCCTACTGTATATTTTCCGGTCTGAAACTTACCGGCAGTAGCTGTGCTAACGTATAAGTTTCTATTCCTTCTGGTGTTAACAAATGGATATCAAAATTATCTTCGCAAAATTCACGCATGACCTGTCTGCACGCACCACATGGCGGGAATACCCCCTCTATTACGCCATCCTTTCCACCACAGATTGCAATTGCTGCAAATTCTTTTTTACCTTCGCTTACAGCCTTAAAAATTGCCGTGCGCTCTGCACAATTTGTCACAGAAAAACTTGCATTTTCCACATTGCAACCGGTATATACACTACCATCTTTGCAAAGAAGTGCCGCTCCTACTTTGTATCCTGAATATGGGCTATATGCCTTCTGCATAGCCTCTTTTGCCATTGTAGTTAATTGTTCTTTCGTCATGGTAAATCACCTCACTGTTGATGTTTATATATCATAGCAAAAGCAAGGTGATTTGTAAAGTTTCATTGAGAGTTTACGGCAAACTCTCCTCCACACACAGCGCCCCATATCCTACCTGTGGATTTGGATATTCTGCAATACCTAAAAAAGGCCTCGCTCCTCTCTGAAAATACGCCTTTACCTTTTCGCCATAAAGATATGGATCATTTCCTCTCACGATGCCCCACTCCATCATTAGGGCCGCGCTTCCTGTTGCAAATGGCGTTGCAAATGATGTTCCGCTTAGGTTTTCAAATGCTCCTCCCGGAACGGGTGCCAGAATATCCACTCCCGGCGCTACAATATCAGGTTTGGCACGCCTACCAGGTCCTGCAGGACCACGCCCGGAAAAATCTGCGTACGAAAATGTTGCAGCATCATATGCCCCCACACCAATAGTTCCATAAGAAGTAGAAGGAATCGTAAGTGTTCGTTCCTCTGTAGGAAACAAAAATCCGGTACCTTGGTTTAACACCGCTTGACTTGGAAGCCATAGAGCATATTCACCATTTACAATCTCTCGTGGCGTCAGTACAATTCTCCACGCACCGCTGTCAATATAAGTATCTCTTGGCAGAAAATCAATGAAAATCTCTTGGTCAATGCTAAACGGACTCGGTTCTCCATAATACAACAGTATCTGTGTATTTCCTACTGTAAACCGCTCGGAACCAAGTTGTTCCTGAATCGGTCCAATTCTCACTCCGGAAGGGGAAATCAAAGAAACATCGACCAAATCAAAATATGCTTTCCAGATTTGTACATTCACGGTTGGTTCGTTTTCCTGTATGGCAAGTTCAATTATCCTTTCCTCATCGTCCACTAATACCCCGGACGTATGCCCTGCACTGCTCCCCTCATTTCCGGTTCCAATACAGATGACGCTTTTCCATGTGTTTGCAATCTCTTCAATAAACCGTTCCAAAAGTCCGCTGCCATCATGCGGACCATACGTATTGCCAAAACTTAAATTAATGGCTATTGGCATCTGAAACTCCAAAGCCTTTCTCACTACATAATCTAACGCCTGAATCAGTTCTGTCGTTCTTGGGAAACCACCCTCTCTTGGTGTTCCAAGCTTAACGATAAGTAGCTCGCTTTGAAAAGCCACACCTTGATAATCCGCAGAATTTCCTGCCGCAATTCCGGCAACCGACGTGCCGTGTCCGGAAAAATCCTGACTTGGAACTATCTGAAGTTGTTCTCGCCTTGTCGCCTTTAATAGAGCCTCGTTAATCTGTTCCTGCGTATATTCCGTTCCTATTACATATCCTTGAGGCGGGTTACCCTGTATCGTTTGATCCCATAAACTACGAACTCTCGTAGTTCCGTCTGCATTTCGAAATACTTCATTTGCATAATCTATACCCGAATCTATAATCGCCACAAGAACACCCTGTCCTGTCAAAGACAGAGGTGGAACTTGTACTGGCGGAATGCACGAAGCCCGTTTCCCATTTTCAACCTGAAAAAAAAGTCGCTTGGGTTTCTCTACATAATCTACTGCAGAACATTGCGACATGACATCAATCAAGTTTTCTCTAATCGTGACAATCGCAAATTCATTCTGCATTTCGACCACCCGTGCACCCAAAGCACGCACACAGTCAAGGGGACCTGAATACTTTATAATCAGGTCCCACTCCCTGTCTATTGGATTGTATCCCACGTTCAGTTCTGATGATTTATCTCGTTCCTCTTCTGTCGCATCTAGCGCAAGATTTAATAAGTTTTCTAATTTTTGGTTCTGCATAGACTCTCCCTGTAACTTGGCTTGTTATATTCTATTCGCAAATTTTCAAAATAAACTTCTCATGTGCGAAGTTGTAAATCCACATTTTCTATGATAAAATAACGTGGTAATTACGATTAAGTGAGGTTCATTATGAATAAAAAAGAAGTACTAGAAATCCGCAAACAATACACCCCTGAAAATTGTGCTGTTACGCGTATTTGCGGTTGTTATGTAAATGGAAATAAAGAAATTGTGGCCACATCAAAAGATGCCTTTTTGTCTCTTCCGGAAGAAGAAATTTTTAAATATTTTACAATTTTCAAGCAAACTCTTTCCGGCACGATAGGGAAAAATTTAATAAACATGGAATTTCCTCTAGAGCAAGAAATGCCAGGTGGAGCGCAAGAATTTTTATTGCAACTACGTAACAGCAAATTGCAAAGTGACATGCTCATTGAACAGTTCTATGAAAAAATTATTGAAAATTATAATTATGGAGAGAATTATTACATAATCTTAATTCATGTAGCTTACGATATCCCGGGAAAATCCACAGATGGAAGCGAAATGTTTGATGCTTCTGATGAAGTTTACGAATATTTGCTCTGCAGTATCTGTCCGGTGCATCTTTCTGCAGAAGGATTATGCTATAATCCGGAAACCAATCATATTGAAAACCGCGTCCGCGATTGGCTAATTGAACCACCTGCAAAAGGATTCCTGTTCCCTGCTTTTAATGACCGCAGCACAGATATTCACAGTGTATTATATTTTTCTAAACAAGCGGAAGAACTTCAACCGGAGTTTATTGAAAATGCCCTTGGCTGCACATTCCCAATGTCTGCCGGCAACCAAAAAAGTACTTTCCACTCCGTTGTCATGAACACACTCGGAGATGAATGCGAATACGAAGTCATTCGAAACATTCATGAGAATCTCAATGAAATTATTGAAGATGCCAAAGAATTACCGGAACCACCTGTTTTGACCAAACCAGAGGTTAAACGTTTGTTGGAAAACAGCGGCATTACAGAAGAAAAAATCGAAAGTTTTGATGCAAACTTTGATCATATTGCCGGAGAAAAGGCAGAGTTCCTTGTAACAAATATTGCAGAAACAAGGAAGTTCAGCATCGAGACACCGGATGTTGTCATTAAAGTGAAACCCGAGAGAACGGATTTGGTGGAAACAAAAATGATTGACGGAAAACAATGTCTCGTCATTGAAATCAACGATCAGATAGAAGTAAATGGTGTTCCGGTTCGCACCGTTTTACATCAAGAATAAGGACACTTAAAAACGCTTATATCTCTGTAGATATAAGCGTTTTATTCTTAGTTGAAACCAAAGATGCGATTTGCAACCTGATAAGCCAAAGAAGAGACCTTCCTTCCCGGTTTGCCTGGCAAATTCATCGTTTGTCCCAGTATACCATAACGAATCTTGACATATGCCTTCGGGTCTTTCTCTCTTAAATATTCCCAAAGTTCTCTCTTCTTTTCCAGATTGTCCGGATTTTTCGAACGAATGGCAATAATAGAAGACACTGTCATCATAATTGCGAGATAATTGATCATATATGCCCTCAGTCTCTTGTTTGCAATCTTATGCATTTGATACATATCAATCATTGTTTTATTTACAAACAGTTGCTGGTCAATGCGTTTAATCATATTTTTCTCGTTAACCGATTGACCATCTCTCCCGATAAAATAGCGATAGAAATTTACATTTAGATAATACATGGTTTTCACATGTGGCAATGGGTAATATACATAAATATTATCCACATAAAACGTATGCTTTGGTAATTCTAACCCGCATACTTTCAAAAGTTCTGTTCGATACATTACAGAATGCATCAGAATATATTGACCAATGCGGAAACGCCCCATCTCTTTCCATGTAAATACACGATCTTCTGGCATTACGTTCTGATAGTGAATGACTTTTTTTCGTTTTGCGCCAACCTTCTCATATACATAATTAGATATCAGCATATCCACCATCTGCTTTTTATCAACTAATTCATGCAAAGCTTCTAAAATCTTTTTGAGTGATGATTCATCTACCCAATCATCACTGTCAACTACCTTGAAATATAATCCGGTAGCATGCTGTAAACCTGTATTTACAGCATCTCCATGACCACCGTTTTCTTTATCAACCGCCTTTACGATTGTCGGATATTCTCTTTCGTAGCGTTTCGCAATATCAGATGTACTATCCGTAGAACCATCATTTACAATGATAATTTCTACATCCTCTCCGCCTTTTAAAATTGATTGAATTGCTTTTTCCATGTACTCTTCAGAGTTGTAACACGGAATTGCAAAAGAAACATATTTCATTCCTCTACTCTCCTTCTAATGACATTTATGAATCACTTGTGCTCTCACCATTTGCATAATTAATTGTAATACCCGGTTGTACGTTATAAACATACACATTAAAGCAAATGCCTTCCCCATCATCTTCAACAGAATAAGCCTCTATTTGAACACCATTTGCCAATAAATTATCTCCGATAAAATGAGGTGTTACTCGATACATGACGTGATTATTTGTTTCTTGCACATAATCGGCAACCATATTTTCGAAAAGTAACATTCCATCAACATTCATATAACGGGTCCCTGTAATTAGGTTCTGTTTATTCGCATTTTCACCGGTAAGCTGATAGCCTATCAAGTGACAACGATTATATAGGTATTTACCATCTACATTGTCACATTTAATCGTATGCCAACCGGTTGGTTTCACAGAGCCAATTGAACCACGTTCTTCCGTCGGCATGATATCCTTACCAACGCATGCATAAGCAACACCACAGCGTCCCAACGCATCAAGCGGTGCATATGTTTCAAACGACTGTGTAGAAAGTTCTTCAAAGTCCGGATGGTTATTGTTAATTGCAACGTAAACATCTCCAGTATAATCACCCACATCAGACAAATCTACATAAGCTTTATCCTTTGCGGTCGGAACAGTCAAAAGTGCAAGCAAAAGAACGGCCGCAATACTAATTCCTTTGAGTTTACCTTTCATGTGTCGTATCCTCACTCTCGTTTAAGTAATTTTTCTTCCTAACCGGCATCTGCGTAGAATCCATATCAATCCCCATGTAACGAATCCAATCGCTATCACCAGAATTGGAATAGCCCAATATGCACTCACATGCTGTGGTTTTACATATTTTTTGAATATATCCAAAAACAAAATATGCATCAGATAGATTCCAAAGGAACATTCGCAAAATGTAGACAAATATTTCCCTTGCCACACGCGTTCTCTCTTAACCATATAAAGAAAGAAACAAATGGCTCCTATCATAATCAGTGCAGAACGATACCAGAAGAAAAAGATGACATGTTTTCCTGTTATAAAAGTAAATACACAAGTTAAGAAGGCGTTTAATGCGCAACTTGCCACATAAGCAAACAGCCATCCTTTAGCTTTTCCCTTTATCTTGTCCTTATATTTCATAAGCACATGACCCGCAAACACATAAAACAGATTGCGTCCTATTAAGAACCATTCTGTATGGAAATCATATAGTTTACTCAACGCAGTGCTTACTGTTAATATAACCGTTATGCCCACATAGATACATAAAATGGTTATCTCCATCCAAGGCCTCATCTTTGTGCAAACCCATTGTAATAAAGGTAGAGCAAAATATATTGGAATCAGTGCGTACAGATACCACAAATGAGCTTCTGCAGGAACTTCTAAAATATCCTTTAGTTCAACTGACGTATGCATATAATATACGTTAAACAAATAGTAGATAACACTCCATGCCACTAATGCAATAAGCAACCGTAACGTCCGTTTTAAGCACTGTTTCACTGTATCCTGACGTCCAAACAACAGTGCGCCGCTAATCATCAAAAAGCAGGGAACACTGACCCTTGCAAACGCATTACACACTGTTGCAAAAACATATTCGCCTTGTGAAATATTGCCGTATGCTCTACTGAAATAATTAGCTACATGAATCACAATTACCATCACACAGGAAATTGCTCGTAGCATTTCAATATTATGGTTTTTCTCTCTCATATTCGCTTATCTTCCTTAAAACCCTGCATGGATTTCCAACCGCAACTACATTTTCAGGAATATCTTTTGTAACAACACTGCCTGCACCGATCACTGAATTCTTGCCAATTCTAACCCCCGGCACAATAATTGCCCCGGCTCCAATCCACACATTTTCTTCAATATAAACGTCTTTATTATATTGCAAACCTTTCTCTCTGAGCGCCGCTTCAATCGGATGGTTAGCTGTAGCTACTGTGACATTCGGTCCAAACATGACTTTGTCACCCACGTATACATGACCATCATCCACAATTGTCAGATTGGAATTTGCATAAATCCCATTTCCAAAATGTACATGATGTCCACCCCAATTTGCGTGAAATGGCAACTCAATATAGCAATTATCTCCACATTCCGCAAAGACTTCTTTCATGTATCTCGTTTTCTCTTCAAATTGAGATGGTCTGAGTTGATTAAATTCCCATAACCGCTCTTGATATGAAAGTTGTTCTGTCAGAATTTCATTGTCTGCCGGATCATAAATCAATCCGTTGATCATTCTTTCATATTGTGTCATTATCTGTCCTCCGCAGTAATGTTGCGGGCAACATGGACACCGCTCGCAGAAGCATGAGAAAGTGAGTGAGTAATACCACTTCCATCGCCAATAATATATAAGCCTTTATGTTTTGACTCGAGTTTTTCATCGACCTCAACTTCCATGTTATAGAATTTGACTTCCACACCATAAAGCAAGGTGTCTTCATTCGCAGTACCCGGAGCAACCTTATCTAATGCGTAAATCATTTCAATGATACCGTCCAAAATTCGTTTCGGAAGCACGAGACTTAAATCACCCGGTGTTGCATTTAACGTTGGCGTAATAAACGCCTCCTCGATACGGCTTGGTGTGGAACGACGTCCTTGAATCAAATCGCCAAAACGTTGCACTATCACACCACCGCCAAGCATATTGCTCAGCCTTGCAATTGATTCTCCATACCCGTTAGAATCTTTAAATGGTTCCGAAAAATGTTTCGCAACAAGCAACGCAAAGTTTGTGTTATCCGTTTGTTTGGCCGGATTCTCATAGCTGTGACCATTAACAGTAATAATACCATTCGTATTTTCATTTACGACAGCACCCTTCGGGTTCATACAGAATGTACGAACTTTATCTTCATACTCTTTCGTGCGATACACAATTTTGCTTTCATAAAGTTCATCAGTTAAATGAGCAAAAACTGCAGCAGGTAATTCCACACGAACGCCAATATCCACACGATTAGATTTTGTAGAAATACCTAGTTCTCGACATACTGTTTCCATCCATTTGCTGCCGCTTCTTCCAACAGAAATGATACAATCTTTACTTTGATATGTTGCTTCCTTACAAATCACCTCATAGCCGTCCTCAGTAACTCCAACCGAAAGAACAGGTGTGTCAAAGAAAAACTCTACCTTGTCCTTTAAGTATGCATACAAATTTTCAAGAACCACATAGTTAATATCCGTGCCTAAATGTCGCACAGAAGCATCTAATAGATGCAAGTCGTTCTGAATACAAATTGTTTTGAATCGCGTGCCGGCTGTGGAATACAACTTTGTTCCCTCTCCACCATATTTCAGATTAATTTCATCCACATAATGCATCAAATCCAGTGCATGTTTCTTTCCAATATATTCGTATAATGTGCCACCAAAATCATTCGTGATATTGTATTTTCCGTCAGAAAATGCTCCTGCACCACCAAATCCACTCATGATACTACAGCTTTTACAATTAATACAGCTCTTGATTTTTTCACCATCTATTGGACATTTACGTTTATTTAAAGCGTGTCCTGCTTCAAACACAGCCACTTTCAAATTCGGTTTCTGTTGCATCAGTTCGTAGGCAGCAAAAATACCACCAGGACCGGCACCAATAATAATTACATCATATTTCATTTTTTAATTTCCTCCCATATTGCAATATATCTAAGCATTTAGAAATTCACATGATTATTATATCATGCAGTCTTTTTTCTTCAATGATGTTTCGTTTAAATATACCAAAAAACTCTCTATATATCTTCATAACACTTTCTCATTTACATGCGAATAATAAATAATTTTCGGATTGCAACTCATGACTCGCTTCCAATCGTCTTTCAGCGTAGCATTTTCATCATAGGCATCTAGGTACTCAATCGGTTCCAAATCCCCCACAAAACAGACACCATTATCTAAAATCAAAGATATACTGTCATCACTATGACTTATAGTAGATATAATTTCCCCTTCAACACCTATTCTTTGAAGAAAATCTCTGCTTTCGTTGCACTTTATCATAATGGCATTCTTTGCATTGATGGGTTCGTAACTTAATCGCTTATCCCTGCTGAATATTTCATCTGCAAAATGAACATGCTGACTTTGTGTGTCAATTAATAAAAGTTTTGCGCCCTGCTTCATAAGTTCGCTCACTATACCGATATGGTCAGGGTGGTAATGGGTTGCCAAAATATAATTGATATCACTAATTTTGATATTATGCTCTTTGATCGCCCTATAAAATGCAGGCAATGTTCCTGCATAGTCGGTATCAATAAGTAAATTACCGCTTATTCCACGGACAAAAAATGTATTTGTATTACCGTATTTCAATTTTGTTATCACGAACAGCACCTCGCATATTTTTTTACTCCAAAACCTTGCAAACGTCAACCCAACATATAAAGCTTGAATATTTCTCCAGTTCCGGCAACGACAACTCTATTGCGCTATTAGAGCTTCCACACGCCGGAAAAACTGTTTCAAATCGCTTAAGTGATTCATCCAAATAAATTTGCACTCCTTCGTTGACTGCAAATGGGCAAACGCCTCCAACTGCATGTCCAACCAATGTTTCCGCTTCATCAAACGATAACATTTTCGCCTTTGTTCCAAAAAATACTTTATATTTTGCGTTATCTATCTTGGCGTCACCTGCCATAACCACAAGAACCACCTTCTCATTTACATGAAATGACAACGTCTTAGCAATTCTCTTTTCTTCACAGCCTAGTGCTTGCGCCGCCAAAGCTACCGTCGCACTAGACACATCAAATTCCTGTATCCGATTTTCTATACCAACTGTTTTAAAATACTCTTTTACCTTTTTAATTGCCATAACTTGCGCCTCTCTTTTATTGCTTTAGGAAAATGTTGTGTTACATCGGGGTCCCTACTTCGATCAGATTACCGTCTAAATCGTAAAAACGAATGATCTTTTTCCCAAAATCATGTGTCGTAAGACGATTCACATATTCAATGGAAGGATACATTGCTTCTAGTTTGCAAGCAAAAGCTTCGATATCTCGTTCTTCAAAATACAATTCGCAAGAATTGCTTTTGTGAATAACATCTTTCTCCATAAATGTTTTCCAAATTTTTTCGTCTTGTAGTACCAGTCCTTCTGTTAAAATCATATTGCCGTCATTGTCAAGCACCATATCAAGCCCGAACAAGTCATGATAAAACTGTTTCGATTTTTCAATATCTTTTACAACAATTAAAATGTTCTTTAATTTCATCGCCGCAATCCTTTCAAAATTAAATTTGTTTGTATCTATTATACCACATGGCGCTCCCGCCTCAACAAAAAAAATCCCTCTACGAATCATTCGTTGAGGGATTCCTTCTTCATCTTCTTTCAACTAACTAATCTTCTTTGCCACGCGCTAAGAGTACATTGGTAATAATGCCAAGAATCAAAGAACATGCAACAGATGTCAATTTAACCTGACCAAAAGATAATGTTAAGTTACCGATACCTGCAATTAGAATAACAGATACCACAAACAGATTTTTACTCTGTCCAAGGTCTACTTTCTGAATCATCTTCAAACCACTAACAGCAATAAATCCGTACAATGCTACACAAACACCACCCATAACACAGTTAGGGATACTAGCCAAGAATGTCACAAACGGACCAAAGAAAGAGATTACAATACACATAAATGCAGTTGTGGTAATCGTAACTACAGAAGCATTACGGGTAATTGCAACACAACCTACAGATTCACCATAAGTAGTATTTGGGCAACCTCCAAAGAAAGCTCCCGCCATAGAACCAATTCCGTCACCCAACAAACTTCTATGTAAACCTGGTTCTTCCAACAAATCTCTTCCTATAATGCTTGACAAGTTCTTGTGGTCTGCAATATGTTCTGCAAAAACTACAAATGCCACCGGTGCATAAGCAACTGCCAAAGTCATGATAAATGCACCATCAATTTCTTTAACACCCTTCAAAGCTTCCACAAATGTGAAATCTGGAACTGCAAAAATATCCATTGCCTTGAATACAGAAAAATCAATAACTTGTAAAGCTACGTTTTCAGTCGCGATACCGATAACTGTAAAGATTGTAGCTACTACATAACCCACCAGGATACCTAGCACAAATGGAATTAACTTCATCATCCTCTTGCCATAAACTGAGAACAACATTACTGCAAACAAAGTAACAAGACCACAAATTAATGCTACATAAGGACTGCAAGCTGAAACTTGTTGCACAGTTTCCACAATTGCACCATCTTGAATTGACTGAACAGCAACATCTGCCATAACCTTACCTTTTGTCAAATCACCAACAGCATTTCCTGCCAAGGAAAGACCGATAATGGCAACAGTAGGTCCAATAACTGCGGCTGGCATTAACTTGTCCACCCATTTAACTCCAACAAACTTCACTACCAATGCAATCACTACATAAACAAGACCTGCAAAGACAGCACCGATAATTAAACCTGCGTGACCCGCTGCTGCAGAAACAGCTCCTGCAAAAGCTACTGGCATAGAACCCAAAAACGCAAAAGAAGAACCAAGGAATACTGGGCTCTTAAATTTGGTAAAGAGTTGATATACCAATGTACCAATACCTGCTCCAAATAAAGCTGCAGACTGGCTCATTCCGTTACCTACAATTGCTGGAACGGCAATAGTTGCAGCCAAAATAGCCAATACTTGCTGGAATGCAAAAACCAACAATTGAGGGAATTTTGGCTTGTCATGAATGTCATAAACTAATTTCATTCTTTCGTACCTCCCGGGGGTTTTATTATTGTTTTCAGTTTATCATAGGCATATTTAAATTGCAACAATATCGACAAAATGGAGTACCTTCATTTACAATATTATTAACGTACTACCAGATAAATGGTATTAGTCGATATTTTACCTTTTCCTTATATTCACGATAACCATCAAGTTCTCTTTCAAGGAATGTCTCTTCGCCTTTAATTCTCTTTGCAATGATGAATGGATATGCAAGGAAAATAATAAATGAATAAATTGATCCGAGCACAAGTGGCATGGATAAAAACAAAAGCAAAGTGGCGCTATACATCGGATGTCTAACAATTCCGTACACCCCTGTGTCAATGACCTTTTGATTTTCCTGCACTTCTATGGTACGACTAAGATACGCATTTTCTCTGAGCACTTCTGCATATAAAATATATGCCGCCAAAAACACTGCCGCCGAAGCAAGTACAACCTCATTCGGCAACATGTACCATTGGAAGCGTACGCCAAGCCCCGCCACAACAAAACCAAGCAAAAACATAAGCCCGCTTAGTTTAACAACAATGGTCTGTTCTTCTTGTTTTTCTTTCGCATTAAGTCTCTTTTTTAACAAATCCGGATTCTTTAACATCATAACAATCCCTGCACAAAACATTGGTATAAATAAAATTCCCATCAACAGCCAACCATTAAAGTATGAAATTGTACCTGCCGGTAAGAAAATTAATAAACCTACCAAAGCAATCCCTGCTAAGAATTTCGTTATGGCTTGAACAAATAACTTTGTAGTCATAATAATACACCTCCATAATTTTGGAACAAAGACTTATCTCTTTATATACTTTAAAAGCAATTTCCCTTTTATTACTAATAATATAAACACTACAATTACTGCATATGTTTCTCTTGTCATTGCTAAAAATAATATGCTTAAAATACTAATCACCATCGATACTCCTGTCATTATTTTATTACATCTTTCAATTCCGAATTTCGTTAGCAACAGTTTCATAATTCCTGCAACAATAAGTGTAATAATCATAATCCAATATAATAAACGGTTCAACAATGTTGTCTGAGTATATGCAAATAGATTTACCGACTCAACAAATCCGTTAATCTTATTCGGATAAAGCGGTAAGATGATTAAAATAAAGGAACATATATCCAATAATCCAAATGATAAATCACACACGCTTCGTAGATTTGCTTTATTTTCCTTTTCTGCAATAGAAAGCAATTTATCAGTCGACAGCAAATCATCAATGCTTACGGAAAAATAATGTGATATTTCCTTTAATGAATCAATACTTGGGTATCCTCTTCCTGACTCCCATTTTGATATAGCCGTTCTAGATACATATAACGCATCTGCTAATTCCTCTTGTGTTAGCCCCCTGCTTTTTCGTAATTCTTGTAGTTTTTCATGAAATTCCATGATCGAATCTCCTATTTCATTTTCTCTTGATAACATAATAATACAAACGCTTTATAGATGCAAAATAATCCTATGCTAAGCATAACGGAGCCCACAATATCTGTAAACCAATGAACACCGGAAATCAGCCTTCCCAATGCCATAAATAGAGAAAAGCAAAAAACAAAAACTCTTACAATTCCTTTGACAGTTACATTTTCTGTCCTGCGATTCACCTGTTCCATAAGTGTTGGCATTACACAAAGTACAAGAAGTGTAGTTGATGACGGATAAGAAGCCTCTAAAAAACCTTCAATGAGTATGGGTCTGTAATTGATTGGTATCATCTCAAAAATAAGATATCCGAATATCACTAAAATGTAATATATCCCCAACAGAATAATATCGTAGTCCACTTTGAGAATACTTCTTCTTTTAATCAATTGAACAAATCCAATTGCACCAAATATGACGCAGATAAAAATTGGAACAAGTCCTAACCAATCTGTGATAGTATAGATTTTTATATGCACACCTGTCAATTTATGATACCAGTAGTTAATCGTTGCAAAACCTATATCCGTTCCCTTTACTCCAAGCGGCTGCACATCCACCGTCTGAATCAATAGTGTCCAAATAACAAATGCCATAATAAATATGTTCCCCAAAAATAATAATCTTTTCCCTTTTTGTTTCATCGTTCCATTGTCCTTTTTCCCTTGATTTTTGCTAGTTTGCTAATTTAAAAGTATCAAAAGACATCATAAACATAAAGAAACGCAGTGTCACATGCACGATACGATCCGTATCATGCACGAAAACACTGCTTCTCATCGTTTATTTAGAAAAGTTGTCCTGGAGGTTTTAATTTATCTTTGTATGAAAATTCTTTAGCCTTTCGGTAGCATTGTTAACCTAATGAAGTTCTTTTACGGCAAAACAGTGTACTACTTGTCAGCTATAGCTGCTTGTGCTGCAGTACGCAAAAGTAGGAAATTACACACCATATTTATTGGCAACTTCTTGTACGCATTTTTTTGCTGTTGATATATGCTCTGGAGAGATTTCTTCGTCAAAGTTGTTAAATGGATTGTTTGAAATGTCATTACCCGTTAAGAACTTATACCATGCGAGGCCAAGGGAATATCTGCCCAGCCCCAAACTTGCGTGAAAAGTATCTCGATGAATTTTTTCGATTCCATTTTCCAACAATGCATCAAACACTTCTCCCGATGGGATAATATAGTCAGCACAGATATCATTGGCTGCTTTTTTGTAGGATGCTACAACATCGTGAAACATATCTTTGTAGTCGTTGTATTTTAATAACTCATTTAACATTTTGCTGTGTTGCTCATATGCCCAAGTTTGGTGAAGGACAACTTTAGCCTTTGGCACAAATAGTCTTACAGTTTCAACTAACTTCTCAAGATACGGATGGTATGTGTCGTAATATGGAGCTGCTTTACTGACTTGCTGTAGCGTTACAACATCCCAATCACGATTTAAAAGTGCCTCTTTTAACGAAACCTTAAAACCTGTATCAACACCGTTCATTTCGAGTGTATATTTCCGTTCTTCGCTTAACATATTCCTGTGGTGTGTCGAAAGCGAACATCCGCCAATATTAAGATTAAATGCCTGAATGGTTACGCCATCAGATTCAGCGATTTGATGTAGGTAGCGTTGTGCATCTTGTGAAAAACTATTGCCGATTGATAAAATATCCATAGAATAACCTCCATATCCATTTATTATACCTTTTTTCACTTATAGTATAGGTTATGATTTAAATAATGTCATTATATCATGTTGCTTCTTGAACCACAAGTTGGAATCTATCTACATCCATTATACCACATATTTATCTGCTGTTAATGATTTTTTTGACTAATCTTTTAACCACTTTAATATCCAACGGGTTACTTAAAGATTCAAAACTCACTACAACATCCCTTCCCGGCAACAAATCATTGTCTATAAATGTATTCATTTTTTTCACAAATTCATTTGCATAATGCGAATCATCCATACGACCTGCATGCTCCCAGTATAACACTTTCCCGGTATGCTTATTTAAAATTGTAAAATCAGGATAGATAGTTTTCTGCCGTCCATTCTCCATGACTTCCAATGGTTTTTCATATTTATATAAAATATCCTCTCGATTTTGATACAGAATGTTTGCAATAATAACTTCTGATTTTGACCGAACCATATCGCCTTGTTCCGTTTCATATCTCAAATTTTCAGGATACATTAAATTCTGCTCATAGGCTTCAGCTTGCCATTGTTTCACCTTTTCTTTTACACTTATTTGTATCGACGTAACTAAACTTTTTCGTTCATCACTTAAATTATCATAAATCTCTTCCAACGCATTTGATGGACATTTTCTCATAAAACGTTTTGTTTCATCCAACATCTTTTCAAGAATAGGTCTGATTGATAAATAATAATGCTTCTGTGCAAGTTTTTTTGCCAATGCATGTTCATTTTTCTTGATATAACGACGTACCCACTTATTATCTTTCATGTATTGATGGTAATAATAGGTCTTTCCTTTCTTATTCTGCCACTTCAGGCATCCTTCCGGCGCATGATTTAAAAATACATCTATCTTTTTTAAGGCGTTTTCTAATTGTGGCACTTCTTCTTTTGCTAATTCTATAAAATTATGCATAGTACTCCTCCTTTTCTGTCTACCCACGGGAGCGAAATATTGTCGAGCGGTTAGAAGAATCTGGTTTGCCGGACTATAGTTTCTTACCTTAGAACGAGAAAACTAAGCTTGTGGGTAGATTTTTATATCAGTTCCGCAATATTTATCTTACCATCACACCGCCAAACAAGTCTTGCGGGCAGATGAAAAGCTTGTTTGTTTATGTTTTTTCTTACCACCATGCCACTAAACAAACTCTATGGGCAGAAGATAAGCTTGTTTGCTTATATTTTTTCTTACCACCACGCCAACAAAACCACTTCATGGGCAGATATTTAATTAAATTTGTTGAATAATTCTTACCACGAAGGCCACAAGGCAGCCATATGGGTAGAAACAGGCATCAAAATGCCTATAGATTTGAAAAAACATCTCCCCCGCAAAAAGCGAGGGAGATAAGGAATTTAAGAATCTTATTTACTTGTCAGCAATTGCTGCTTGCGCAGCCGCTAAACGCGCTATTGGAACACGGAATGGTGAACAAGAAACGTAGTCCAAACCAATCTTGTGGCAGAATTCTACAGAACTTGGGTCTCCACCATGTTCTCCACAGATACCAACATGTAAGTGTGAGTTAACCGGTTTTCCTAACTTAATAGCCATTTCCATTAACTGTCCAACACCTGTTTGGTCTAACTTAGCAAATGGATCGTTTTCGAAAATCTTTGTGTCATAGTAAGCATCTAAGAACTTACCAGCATCATCACGAGAGAATCCATATGTCATCTGTGTTAAGTCGTTTGTACCGAAGCAGAAGAAGTCTGCATTCTTAGCGATTTCATCAGCTGTAAGACAAGCACGTGGGATTTCCATCATTGTACCTACTTCGTAAGCTAATTCAACACCTGCTGCTGCGATTTCAGCTTCTGCAGTTTCAACAACAATCTTCTTAACAAATGCCAATTCCTTAGCATCACATGAAAGTGGAATCATAATTTCTGGTTTTACTGCCCAGTCAGCATGTGCTTTCTGAACATTGATTGCTGCACGGATAACAGCTTTTGTCTGCATCTTAGCAATTTCTGGATATGTAACTGCAAGACGAAGACCTCTATGTCCCATCATTGGGTTAAATTCATGTAATGAAGCGATTAATGCTTTGATGCTTTCTACTGATTTTCCTTGAGTATCAGCAAGTTTCTTAATATCTTCTTCTTCTGTAGGAACGAATTCATGAAGCGGTGGATCCAAGAAACGAATTGTTTCTGGGTTTCCTTCTAATGCTTCAAATAATCCTTCGAACTCTCCTTGTTGGAATGGAAGAATCTTTTCAAGAGCAGCTTCTCTTTCTTCAACTGTATCAGCACAGATCATTTCACGGAAAGCACCGATTCT
>JAZQXU010000038.1:0-2123 GCA_045632945.1 Faecalimonas sp.
CCGCCGACGGCATCACAAGAAGAGTCATCCCCGGTACCCTGGCAATGCAGGCTTTTGCCTACAACCACCTGATCCCCTGCGAGGGAGACTTCATGATTTCACGTTACGGAAAATACTGGGCAAGCAATTATGTCAACTGGAAAAATCCCGATCCCCCTGCCCTGAAACTTTATCCGGGCACAAGCACAACCATTTCTGTTTCCACCTCAAGATGGCTGCCGCAGGATTTTGCCATTACCGGAATGTCCCTCATGGATCAGCCCCTCGGCGTCCTGATTGAAGATGTCAAATACAAAAACGGTATCGCCACCGCAACAATCAAAGTTACCGCCGACGCCAAACCCGTTTCAGTCAATCAGGTGATTATGGTCAATATCACTTACTCCTACAAACAACGCGACAGAAAAACCAAAACTTTTTCCATGCGCACAGCCCGCTCCGTCGCTCTCCTCCCCGCCCGCCGCCTCATCGTCGCTGTTCCTGAAAAGTGAGATGGTTCTTGGGGAAGGGGAAAACTTCTTTTCACGAGAAAAGAAGCCGAAACGTCGGCTCCGGTATATTTTCTCTCCCCTTGTCCGCCGTAGCCTTGTGCAAAGGCGGAAACCCTTTTCAAGATATTATGAGAGACACAAGAGGTCTCTCATTTTTTATGTCTGAAAACAAAAAAATGGTTTGCCTCTTGATAAAAATGGATTTATGTTAAATCCGATAACAAACCGAAGTCGCATAGTGCGCTTCTAAAAAATCAGGAGGCAAACCATGAATAATGTATCACACAATCAAGAAAAAATCTACTTTGGACTGGACATTTCTCAAAAAACTATTGAAATTTTTGCTTTAAAAGGTGAAAAAGGTGTTTCTTTCGGCAAAATTCCCAATACCCCTAAAGGTTTGACAGAGTTTTTTGATAAAGTTTCGGTACCTCCGGAAACAATCACCATTGCTCTTGAAACCGGCACCCATTCTGCCTGGATCAGTCGTCAACTGGAAGAACGGGGATATGAAGTTATCGTTGCCCATGCCAGGGATTTAGCATTCATTTATAAAGGCGACAAAAAAAGTGATCGTATTGATGCCGAAAAATTAGCCCGTGTCGCCCGTGCAGATAAGAAACTGCTGCATCCGGTAAAATTGATGGATGTTAAACGTCAGGAAGATTTGCTTACAATCAAAGCCCGTGATTTGCTGGTGAAAGAAAAGACTTGTATAATCAACGCCATCCGTGGTTTCCTGCGCAGTTTGGGAATTGATGATACTCAATACAGTTCAGAAACAATAAACCAGATATATGATGAACTGCCGAAAAAACTCAAACAGAATTTGCGTGGATTGTTTGAAACCTTGACTTCAATCAACACAAATATAAAAAATTACGATAAAAGAATAGCCAAAATTTCCAAAGATTATCCTGAAACAGAAACTTTGCAGCAAATCAAAGGAGTTGGTCCATTGATTGCATTAAGCTTTGCTTTGATAATAGGAGATGCCAATCGTTTTACGTCACGGGAATGCAGTTCATATACCGGATTGGCTCCAAAACGAGACCAGTCCGGCGATGTAGATAAGCAACTTGGAATATCCAAATGCGGAAACAAACTTTTAAGACGGTTGCTTGTGCAGGGAGCGCAGTACATAATGGGTCCATTCGGAGAAGATTGTGATCTTAAGGATTTCGGCAATCGGATTGCTCAACGAGGTGGAGGAATTGCCCGGAAGAAAGCAAAGGTCGCAGTTGCCCGGAAGTTGGCAATTACGATGTTGGCTTTGTGGAGAAATCCGGATGTAGCATATGATCCGCATTTCAAAATCAACCGCAAGAAAGTTAAATCCGCTTAAAAATATAGTTTATGCAGCGATAAAAGAAAACATAAAGGATAAAAATCAACAAAGGAAGATTTTCAAGGAATTGCTTTTTGTCCAGTCCTGATGATCTCTGCGCTTTTCTGAATCAGATATAGCCAATATCAAAAAAAGATTGTTTTCAAGATTGAGACATCCGGACGGACATTTATCAGGCGTCGCTTCCAGGCAGAGGCATTACAGAACGCGAATAGGAGCAAGACAAAAGCACACCTTTTTTAAATCATCTTTTGCTGATTATCTCAATATTTTACGATTTTTTG
>JAZQXU010000039.1:0-115368 GCA_045632945.1 Faecalimonas sp.
TTTTAATAGACTGGCACTTGAAGGTTTGTTTGCCATGCGATAAAACAGATGATTACGCACATCAACACTAAAATGCCTTCAAACGCAACAATGGAGCGGGATTCGTTAAAATCCCACCCCAACTATTGACTTAGAACCAAAACAACAATCAAGAATTTTTCTCAATTGTTGTTTTATAGTCACTATTTTTTATTCTGAATATATACATTCCACATTATATTCTGCAAATTTCTCAAGCCATTCTTCGCTCGGCTTACTGTCTGTTACAACAGTTGTAATATCACGGCAATCGCCGATCTTTGCGAAGGCCACTCGATCAAACTTGGAATTGTCAACCGCTAATATTTTAACTCTGGCTGCATCCAACATAGATTTCTTATTGTGGGCATGGCGATCATCACTATCTGTAAATCCCATCTCCATGTCAAATCCTTTTGAGGATATAATCGCTTTATCTGCAAAATACAAATTAATTGCTTTGTCTGTCATCTGACCAACAAGGGCTAGCGATGTTCCTGCCGCTTCTCCTCCCGTAGATATCACTTTACAGCCTTCTGAATCCAAGAGTTCAATCGCTATTTCTAACGAATTAGTAATAACTGTCAAATCCTTCTTTTGCTTAATTGTTTTTGCAACTGCAACTGCCGTAGAACTAGCATCCAAGAATATCTTGTCTCCATCACGAATCAGTTTTGCAACACTTTCTGCGATTTTTTGTTTGCCGACTACATTTCTGTTCTTACGAATATTAAATGGTAAATCCAAATTGCTGTTTTCATTCAAGACCGCACCGCCATAGCTTTTGACGGCCAATCCTTCGTTTTCTAACTTATCTAAGTCTCGTCTGATGGTTTCTTCAGACACGCCGAATAGTGTACTAAGTTCACTTACTACTACTCTGCGTTCTGCCTGCAGCTTTTCTAATATTGCATTTCGTCTCTCTATTGCAAGCATTTCTTTCCCTCCAATTCTCGATTACAAAATTGCATCGCGAATCTTTTTGTCCGGACGTGCTATTACAGAAGAATCAAGATACATACCCTCTTTTGCAACTGTTTGTTTTGCACGTTCAATAGCCGCTTCTACCGCAGCCACTTCCCCTGTCAAGAACATATACGATTTACCACACATACCTCTTGCAAGACGAAGTTCTATCAAATCAACAATAGCTGTTTTTGCCGCCTCATCTGCTGCCACAATCATGGATGCCGCATCATAGGTTTCAAGAATACCGAGCGCCGCCACTTCTTCAATCTCTGTAGCGCCATAAATAGCAGGGAAAATAGATTCGTGAGGATTACCAAGCACAAAACTACTAATCAAATGTTCCCCGTGCTGTACTCTTGCTGTACTAACAGCTGCGTCAACCGCACTAAGTTGTCCTGTAATAATAACAATATATTTACCCGGACATACGGTTTGCGCTTCAATAACACTAACGTCAGAAGTTTTCACCATTGCATCAGCTGCAACAACTCCTGCCGAAACGGTCTTATATTCTACTACTCCAATTGCCTTACTCATTTCGTGTACGCCCTTTCTATTGTTCTATTACTACATATTTTTCACTGACTTCAGTTACTGTTCCACTGATAGATGCATGGATTGCAACACTTAGGCCTTTGCCAGGCTCAGCAATCATCTGCCCGCGTTCTACCTTTTCACCAACTTTTACAACTGCTGTTGCAGGTGCACCAATATGTTGGCTAAGCAAAATGCGCACTTTTTTAAAATCAGCCACATCATCATTTAATGGGGCTTCTTTGTTATACTTTGTTAAATCAAGTCTTGCCATCAAGCGCTCCATCGGCACTTTTCTGTACTCTCTTTCCTCGCCAACCGGTTTTGGAACTACACCTTGTGGTGGTTTGATTCCTGCGGCGCGAAGTCCTGCTTTATAATCTGCCATCAAGGATCTCGGTGACAAACTTTGCATACATGAATACATTTCGCACAAGCCACAAGACGAACAGAACATCGTATTCAAAAAAATGTTTGGGTCTTGTATGTCTTTGCAAGTTGCTGCAAGCATGAATTTATGTGGTTCGATTGGATGTCCCAGTCGATTTCTCGGACACAAATCTGTACACATTGTACACTGACAACATGATGCTGCAGCTCGTTTTAAATCTATGGATGCTTTGCGTTTCTTTTTGTTAATAATCAAATGGTCTTCCGGGAGCACCAAAACTGCATTCGTTGTTTTCGTCACAGGTTGTGATCCAACACCGATATTTCCCATCATCGGTCCACCAATGAAATACACAGCGTTTTTTGTGGTCTTTCCACCTGCAAGTGCTACAACTTCCTCTATTGTGCATCCAAGCGGCACTCTTACCGTTACCGGGTTTTCCACTTCTGCAACAACAGATACGAGTTTATCCACTACCGGCGTGTTTTTCTTTACTGCACGATATATATTATATACCGTCTCTACATTAAAAACGGCCACACCGCTTTGTATTGGAAGACCTCCCGGATTAACAACTTTTCCGGTAACCTCATAAATGAGCACAACCTCATCACCTGCCGGATAAACCTCATCCAAAAGTCCAAGTCGCACTCCTTCGTAATCGCCGATAACAGCATTTAATGCTTCAATTGCACTTTTATAAGCTTTTTTGATACCGATTACAATATCTTTGCTGCCCATTACCTGCCCCATCATGTAGAAAGTATCTACAATTTCACGGGCATATTTTTCCAATAACTGTCTATGTAATCTCAGTAGCGGTTCACATTCTGCACAATTCAAAATAATTGTTTCAGCATTTTCACTTAATTTGGCATATGTAGGAAATCCGGCACCACCAGCACCAACGATACCGTTTTGCTGCAATATGCTACTTAATTCTTTCATATCCATTTGCGTTCACTACTCCAGTCTTGTTCCATCGTCAATGATTCCAACAATTGCTGCATCGACAGGTGCATCTTGCATGTCACAACCGATACGTGCAGCACTTCCCTGAGCTACAAGAACGTATTCACCAATTCCTGCGCCGATATTGTCAACCGCAATCAATTTTTGTTCTTTTGCTCTCATACTATCTATGATTTCAACAATCATAAATTTGTTCCCTATTAATTTGTCATTTTTTCTTGTGGAAACGATACTTCCCACTACTTTTCCTGCGAGCATGTCTACCTCCAAAATATCTACGGTTAATTGTCTACTTTACTTTATAATTGTCACTGTCTGTCCTGTTGCAATCTTAGCTGCATTTGCTTCATCTGTATCAATATGCATTTCCAAAGTGAAGCTATCATCTACTCTAATCAGTACTTGATTAAAGACAGTTCCTCTTTCATTATCTGCTTTTACAGATACGATATCTCCATCGTGTACACCGGCTGCCTGTGCATCCTTTGGTGCCATATGGATATGTCTTTGTGCGATAATACATCCTTCATCAAGATATAACACACCTTTTGGTCCAACGATCGCAATCGGTGCTGAACCTTTAATATCTCCTGATTGTCTGATTGGTGCTTTTACACCTAATTTAATTGCATCTGTTGCGGAAATCTCCACTTGAGACTTGCTTCTTACAGGACCTAAAACTCTTACATTTTCAATTGCACGAAGCTTCAAACCGACAATTGTAACCAATTCATTAGATGCAAATTGTCCGCCCATTAACTCTTTTTTCTTCGTCAATTGATAGCCTTTTCCAAATAAAATTTCAACATGTTCCTGTGTTAAGTGAATATGTCTTGCAGATACACCAATCGGTACTAAAAAACCGTTGGATGAATTTTCTTTTTTTTCAATTGCTTCCATTACCAATCTGGTAATTAACTCAACATTATGTTGTTCCATATTCATTCCCGCCTTTTGTTTAAATGTAACCAAGCATTTCATCGCCGGGAGCAATTTTGCTTGCTCCCGCCGCGAAACTCATTTTCATCTTCTCGTTTAATTATTATTTCAAAACTGGAAGGATTTTTTCTACATCGTTGTGTGGTCTTGGGATTACGTGTGTTGCTACTAATTCACCAAGTTTTCCTGCGTTAGCTGCACCAGCTTCTACTGCTGATTTAACTGCTCCAACGTCTCCACGAACCATTACAGATACTAATCCAGAACCGATTTTTTCTGTTCCAACTAATACTACGTTAGCTGATTTTAACATTGCGTCTGCTGCTTCAATAGCTGCTACTAAACCTCTTGTTTCTACCATTCCTAATGCTTGTTGTGTCATTTTAATTTCCTCCTTTTTTTGAACCTCAACCTTTGGTTGTACAGTTTCCTGTGCTTGTTCTTGTTGTTTGTTTACTCTTTGAATTGTTTTTGTTGGGGCCTTTGCTGTTGTTTTGGTTGTCCCCGTTTTCTTTGTTGCCGCAGATGTTGCGGCTTTTGTTGTTTTCTTTTCTTCCGCCACTTTAACTGCCTCCTATTTTAAACGGCTAGCGCTTTTCTGCGCAATCCTAACGATTTCTTCATGGGGATTCGCAATCACCGTTTTAGCAACCGGCTTCTTGATACAATGTGCTGTTGCTGCCTCTATGGCCTCCGTTACTGACGAAACGCTTCCTTGTACGATAACTGTAACAAGTCTGCCTCCGAGTTTTTTCTCCCATGTAACGAATTCCACATCGGCTGTCTTACACATAATATCAAGTGCATCAATCGCTGCCGTTGTACTAGGAATCTCAATAAGTCCATATGATTTTCCCATGAATGCTACTCCTTACGTTCTAAATGAAATTAGATAGTAGGAAGAATTTTTTCTACATCATTGTGTGGTCTTGGGATTACGTGTGTTGCTACTAATTCACCAAGTCTTGAAGCTGCATCTGTACCAGCTTCTACTGCAGCTTTAACAGCTCCAACATCTCCACGAACCATAACTGTTACAAGACCAGAACCGATTTTCTCTGTTCCTACTAATGTAACCTCTGCTGATTTTGTCATTGCGTCTGCAGCTTCAATTGCTGCTGTAAGTCCTCTTGTTTCTACCATTCCTAATGCTTGTTGTGTCATTTTTAAATCCTCCTAGATTTGAAATATTTTATTTTTTATTGTGTTTTAATGTTATCTTGTTTTATCTAAACCGCTAATCTTCAGCATTTTTTCGGTGTCTGCTTCCGGTCTTGGAATTATGTAACTTGTAATTACGCCGGATATCTCATTGGCTTTTTGCACTGCTGCTTCTACAGCTGCAGTTACATCTGTAACACTGCCTCTGAATTTGACTGCCACAATAAGTGGTACAGGTAATGCATCCGCATTTGCCGGTTTATTTTTATCAAATTCTTCTATGGTTACGTTTGCTGCTTTACATCCGGCATCAGCCGCCGCAAAGGCTGCAACCAAACCAAATAATTCTACAATACCGACTGCTTCTCCCATAAGCCACCTCACTGATTACTATTTGTTAATAACTGCAATCTTCAAACCTTCCATCTTCAGGTTGGTTACGTGAGCCTCGTTAATCTGTTCTAACGGGAATCTGTGTGTAATGAGTTTGCTCATCGGAAGTCCGATTCCTTTTGCTCTCTTTAAGAAATCAAATGTTGTTGCGTAATCACGAAGTGTGTATACCCATGAACCAACTGTTGTAATTTCTTTTGAACAAATATCAAAGTGTGGATTGATTGTTGCGTCTCCACCATTAATAAAGAAACCGAGTTCACAAAGTCCGCCGCCGTTGCGGATGAACTTGTAAATGTTAGCATGTGCAATCGGTGATCCTGTACATTGGAATGCGAAATCTGCGAGGTATCCGCCAAACGCATCTTTTACACCTTCTGTCAGTGCTTCAATACCTTTGTGGTCTTTGAAGTTCACTGATTTTGTTGCACCCATCTCTTTTGCAAAGTCAAGTCGTTTTTGTTCTCCGTCTACAGCTACGATATTTTCAATACCCATTGTGCGGAGAATTGCGATACAGATAAGACCAATCGGTCCACAGCCCTGTACAACTACTCTGCTGTTAAATCTTAAGATTCCGGTTGTTTTTGCTCTTTCCACTGCATGAATAAGTACTGCACATGGTTCGATCAAAATACGTGAATCCAAATCAAGATCGCTTACATTAAATACAGATGAACCACCGCGAATTACGATGTAATCTGCAAACCATCCGTTAAGATGAATATCATCATCCGGAAGTAATCCGTATACGTCAGCACCGCCAACGTTTTGCTTATTAAGGTCAAACATTGTAATGTCCGGATTGTCTTTAAAAATCATACATGTAACAACTTTGTCACCGATATGAAGTGGTTTTCCGGCACTGTCAACCTTTACATTTTTACCCATTTTTACAATCTCACCTGTTCCCTCGTGTCCAAGTACAACCGGGATGAGTCCGAATGGGTCTCTCTTAAATTCATGAGCGTCTGTTCCACAAACACCACAGCCTTCTACTTTGACAAGCATATCGTCATCCCCAAGTTCAGGAATCGGATATTCTTTGATGTCGTAGTGTTCCAATGCCGTAAGCATCGCAACTCTTGATGTTTTTGGAATAGCCCCATTTGCTTTGTTTGTTGCAGGAGCAACTTGTTTCTCCATCATGCCTTCCAGCACTTGTTTCACAATCGCTTCTACATTTGCTTGAGTCATATCCATATGTTCTTACCTCCGTCTAACGAATACATAAGCTGTCTGACATTACGCAGCGTCTTCTCTTAGTGAAAGTGCTGGCACTTGTAAGTCCCTCACCTGTACGGCTTGCAATTGTAAATGTACAATAGCCTTCACCGCCAAAACCAAGCGCTGCATATGAAGGTGCATTTTTCACTAAAATCGCTGTGTCAATTGCTTTCGCATATGTTGTAATGTGATCCACATTCTTAGAATGGATATGAGCCGAATGACGATTACCATGTTCAAGCCATACTGCTTTTTCTACGGCATCTTCAAAATCTTTTGCTCTGACAATTCCAAGAATCGGCATCATAAGTTCTTCCGAAATTAGTTTGTCTTCTTTCTCACCTTCAAAGATGATACATCTGATGTTATCCGGTACTGTCACTCCAATCATTCCCAACAATGTCTTGGCATCTCTACCTACACATTTTCTGTTAAGTCCCTTTGGAGTAAGTACTGTTTCTTCTAGTTTCTTGATTTCTTCCGGTGATGCATGGTAACATCCCTGCTCTGAAATCATATAATGCATTAATTCTGATACTACAGAATCAACTGCCACAACTTCCTTTTCAGCAATACATGGCAAATTGTTGTCAAATGTACAACCATTTACAATGTCTTCTGCTGCTTTTCTGATATCTGCGGTCTCATCAACCAATGCCGGCGGATTACCAGCTCCCGCTCCGATACCACGTCTGCCTGATGATAGCACCGCTGTTACTACACCCGGTCCACCTGTCGCAGCAATCAACTGAATGTCCTTGTGAGACATCATCACTTTGCTGGTGTCAAGTGTCGGTTTTGTAACTGAACATGCTATATTGTCAGGTCCTCCTGCTTCAAGTGAAGCTTCATTTAACATATTAATTGCATACAATGATGTTTTGATTGCCGCTGGATGTGGGTTAAATACCACTGTGTTACCACCAGCCAACATACCGATTGTATTACATATAATGGTTTCGCTTGGATTTGTAGTTGGAGTAATTGCTCCAATTACACCAAACGGGCCCATTTCTATAAGTGTCAAGCCTCTGTCGCCTGACCACGCTGTTGTTGTAATGTCTTCCGTTCCCGGTGTCTTTTCAGCAACAAGCACGTGTTTCAAAATCTTGTGTGGAACGTTTCCCATTCCCGTTTCTTCAACACCCATGCGAGCAAAGATTTCTGCATTTTCTTTTGTCTTCTTTCGGATGTTGGAGATAATCTGTTCTCTCTGGTCCATAGACATTCTATGTATATACTTTTGAGCTTCCTTGGCCGCTTCAATTGCTGCATTCATATCTTCAAACACACCATGTTGTGCTGTGCTTGTTTCAGACAATTGTAGTTTCGCCACGACCTCTTTCACAATGTCCTGAACCATCTGTTCATTTATAGACACGAAACGACCTCCTTTAATATTTCTTTACCATAAGCTGCAAGCATTGTATCCTGCTCAGCAGTTCCGCCGCTCACTCCTAAGGCTCCGATTATTTTTCCTTCTATTTCAAGCGGTTCCCCGCCTCCGAAGATAACGATTTTTCCTTCATTGGTATGTTGAATACCATAAAGCGGTTGCCCCGGTTGTGCCAGTTTTGCAAGCTCCGCCGTTGACATCTTCAGTCCTGCTGAAGTAAAGGTTTTATTTACTGCAATATCATAACTTGCAATATACGAATGATCCATACAATGAACCGCCGTGATTCGTCCGGCTTGGTCTGATACAGCTATCACTGCATTAACACCAACTTCTTTTGCCTTCTGCTCTACCTTTTCAATCAAGGCTTTTGCCATTGCCAAGGACATTTTGTGTTTCTTGCACTTGCACTCATGATGGGAACTACCGTGTCCAGAGTTCATTTCGCGCAGAACTTGTTCTACCGCTCTTGAAATCATCTGTTCATTCATCATTCACTATCTCCTAGAGTCCTAATTGTTCCATAACTTTCTTAGTAATAGAAGAAACTAATTCAGCATCTGCTTTTTGGCTTCCGCCACATGAGCAAGAACCACCACAGTTATGACAGCTTTCTTTACCTGCTTTTGCATTCGGGCAAAGGTTTGCAGGATGTTTTCCAGGTAAGCCCATTTGTCTTCTGATATCATATAATTTTGCGATTTGTTCTTTATCAAATTCTTTTGGTCCGCCGAGCATTTTTGATTTGTATAATAACTCTGCATAGAACTCAACTGATTCCATTTTGTGATAAGCATTCATAAGGTCAGGACCCCATGTTAATGCTCCGTGGTTTTCCAACAATACTTGGTCAAAATATGGTAAATATTCTTCCACTGCATCCGGAATCTCCATTGTAGATGGTGTGCCGTATTTTGCAATCGGAACACATCCAAGTGCGATAACTGCTTCCGGCATGATTGGTTGTGTCAAAGGAATGCCTGCAATAGCAAATGATGTTGCAAAACTTGGATGAGCATGTACTACAGCTCCAACATCCGGTCTCTTTTCATATACACGCATATGCATCTTGATCTCTGAAGACGGTCTAAAATTACCGTTTGCATGAATCAGATTTCCTTTCGCATCCACTTTACAAATATATTCCGGTGTCATAAATCCTTTGCTAACACCTGTTGGTGTGCATAAAAATTCATTGTCGTTTAATTTCACCGAGAAGTTTCCATCGTTAGCAGCAACCATTCCGCGGTTATATACTCTGCGTCCGATGTCACACATCATTTTTTTGATTTCGAACTCGTTCATTGCCATTTCGAATTCCTCCTTGTTTTTTCTTTTTTGTTGTTTTTTGTTGTTTTTTTGTTTGTTCTATCGTAATATTAACACACAAAACCACATGTGTCAACATTAATAGATGTTGTTTTTATTGGTTTTCGTTCTCCCAAGGCATTACATCGCCGTCTTCTCTGAGATATTCCAATAATTCGACTATTCCTTCGTCTCCTCTTGAGTTGACGAAGAATATTTTTTCACATCCGGCAAGCTTAAGCCATCGTTTGGCCCGCTCCGGATCTCCACCTTCCACATCAATCTTTGTCACAATTCCTATTACTTCCCGATTGGTTGTAACTGTACAGCACGGTGGAAATAAACAATATTGTTCCGTTGATGAAACCAGAAGTCCCACAATATCTGCCTCGTATGCATATAGGGCAAGTGCATGACCAAGTCCTTTCGTTTGTGCATATTCCCCAGGCGTATCGATAATTACATCGAAATGATTGATATACTGTGTTTTTTGATATTCAATTTTTTCACCTCGGAGCGCCTGTGTAAGTGTTGTTTTTCCCGACTCACTTCGTCCCATAAATACAATACGTTTCATATCGCTAGGTCCTTGTGATATCGCACACTTTAAAAGCCATCTTTTCTTGTACGTAATCAAGCACTGCCTTTAAGGATGCTTCCGTTTCCGAAACTGTTCCTGTCACAATCAGAGTGCCGCTGAAGCGATCAACAAAGCCGATTTTGATTCCAGCCGCCTTCATTGCAATATCTGCCGCAATCACAGCTGTCTCCGCCGGGCTAATAGTCATAATACCAATCGCCGACTTCGAATAGTCATCCTTCGGATTCAATCCCAACTTAACATACAAATCAGCGTCCGGATTCGCAATCAAATGCGCAATGGTGATTTCCTTGCCGGGAACAAGTTCCTGTACAATTCTTTGCATTTCTCCCATTTTCCTATCCTCCTATCTGACAATCTAATTTCGATACTCGAATGACTGTTTGTCTTAACGTTTCCATTTTTTCATTCGTTGGAGGAAGTACATCTCCCATTAGATATTCCCTTCCAAGTCCTTCATACTTATCTTGCCCGAGACGGTGATATGGAAGAAGATGAATCTTCTTCACTCCCGGCAGACTGTCTGAAAACCTCGCAATGTTCTCAATCTCATCTACCCGGTCATTAAATCCCGGGACAACCGGAACTCGAATCACCAGATTCGTCATTCCTGATGCTGCAATTTTCCTTGCGTTTTCAAGCATCAGGTCATTTGCTTTCCCGGTAAATTCTTTGTGTTTAGTAGTGTTTATATGCTTGATATCCATTAGATAAGTATCTAAATAAGGTAATATCTGTTCAATGGTTTCATAAGGAGCGCAGCCCATACTTTCCATCGCTGTGTTGATGCCACTTTCTTTCGCCGCTCGAAGTAAATCTCTTGCGAATTCAGGTTGACACAAACTTTCGCCTCCTGATAAGGTAAGCCCTCCGCCGGAACGTCTGTAGTACTGTCTGTCCTTTTCTACGGTTTCCATCACTTCTTTTACTGTAACATCGCGTCCAATGGTCTTGGGCTTACCCTGCACCATCATAGTCTCGATGTCATAATTTTGTGACTCTGGATTACAACACCAACGGCACCTAAGGACGCAACCTTTTAAAAATACAATTGTGCGAATCCCCGCCCCATCATGGATGGAATACCGCTGAATATCGAAGATGCGGCCTTTCGTCTTTAAGTAATCCATCAAATCACCATCCTTGCTCAGTACGATTGATGATATCGTCCTGAAGTGATTTTGATAATGTAGTAAACAAAGCACTGTATCCGGCAACGCGCACTACTAAGTGTTTGTATTGTTCCGGATTCTTCTGTGCATCCAAAAGAGTTTCTCTGCTAACTACGTTAAACTGCATATGGCTTCCCTTTTGATCAAAATAACTGCGAATCAATGCAACAAAGTTTTCCAAACCATCTCTACCATTTAATGCAGATGGATGAAACTTCTGATTGAACAATGTTCCATTTGAAGCAATATAATGGTCTAATTTAGATACTGAGTTGGCAGCCGCTGTCGGACCATTCACGTCTTTTCCTGCTGATGGAGAAACACCGTCAGCCACCGGAGTGTGTGCAAGACGTCCATCCGGTGTTGCACCTGTCTGTGCACCTAGTGGTACATTCGCTGATACCGGATAAAGTCCTGCTTGGTACATACCACCGCGCGGGTTCTTGAATGTCTCCATTGGTCTTGTATATGTATAGGCAACATCTCTTGCGAATGCATCCACCTCCGGAATATCATTTCCAAACTTCGGAACTTCGTTAATCATATCTAAAAGTTTCTGTCCACGTTCTTTGATTTCCGGCGATTCGGAGATGGTTTTTAACTGGGTTAAAATTGCAGCGATTTCTTTTTCGCCCACCTCTTTGCCTGCCGCTTTCATACCTTTTGCAATCTGTGTTGTAAGTTCACCCATGCTGATTGCATCCAAGCCTTTTCCATAATTGAGTTCCAAAAGTTCTTTATACTCAGCCATGGTAATCTTCTTGTCATCATACACAAGTTTCTTAATCGCATAAAGAGAATCCGCCATATTTGCAACACCAAATCCTTGAGGGCCGGTGAAGTTATAAATCGCTCCACCTTCCTGGACGGTCTTGCCACGCTTGATACAATCATCTACCATACATGATAAATATGGAAGCGGACATCTCTCGGCATGCGCAACATCAATCGCATTGTCAGCATTTACCAAAAGTCCGATGTTATATTTCATCTGTTCTTTGTATGCTTCGTAGAACTCTTCAAATGTAGTCATGTTCTCCACATCACCGGTTTGGATACTAATCTGTTCCCCTTTGTCCATACCGTTTGAGAATACCAATTCAAGCGGCCTGCACATATTGAAGAATGCCGCATCATGCCAGCCTTCTGTCTTTCCGGCTTTTTGAGGTTCCACACATCCAATGATGTTATACTCTCTCGCATCCTCTAAAGTAAGTCCTCTGCTCACCAACGAAGGAATAATTACTTCATCATTATAGTAAGCAGGAAGTCCGATACCGGTACGTGTCAATTCCGCCGCTTTAATCATGAATTCGTGCGGTGTTCCATTCCAAACTCTCACTGATAAGGACGGCGCCGGAAGGTGAACATGCATAGATGCTTGAATACACATGAAAGACAAATCATTTGTTACATCCACACCATCTTTGTTCTGTCCGCCTGCAATCAAGTTCTGGAATAAGCTGTATCCCGCAAATCCTTCTGCTGAAGCAGCATCGCGACATTTATTAAGGTCATTGAGTTTTACCCAAATACAATCCATTAACTCTTGCGCAAATTCTCTTGTGAGCGTTCCGTTATCTAAATCCTTCTTATAATAAGGATACATATACTGATCAAAACGTCCCGGAGAAATAGAATGTCCGCTGGACTCAATCTGAAGCAATTGCTGCACGAACCAGAATGACTGACATGCCTCATAGAAATTCGTTGCTCCCTTGGCCGGAACTTTGCTACAGTTCTCTGCGATCTTTAAAAGTTCTGCTTTTCTCTTTGCATCTCGGCATTCACTTGCTTCTTTCCTTG
Organism: Faecalimonas sp.; assembly: GCA_045632945.1. Lineage (GTDB taxonomy): Bacteria > Bacillota > Clostridia > Lachnospirales > Lachnospiraceae > Faecalimonas. Next base: position 12,888 of record JAZQXU010000039.1, read on the forward strand.
CAAGCTCTGCATAGCGGTTTGCATAAGTGATAACCGCTTGGCAACTGATGAGTACTGCTTCATAAAAATGAGAACGTCTCGCATAATCACCATCACCTACGTTGCATTTCGCCATTTCTGCTTTTACCTCAGCCATGATTCCTTCATATCCGATAGCCAATACCTTTTCATACTGAACAGTTACGTGTCCCACACCATTGTAGAAGTAATTCCCCGGTGTAAAGATATTGTGTTCCATCGCCTTCAAAGTTTCCGGAGCCATATAAGCAGTAGCTAAATCACTTGTGGTCTTGCCTTTCCAATATTTATGTACTTCGCGAAGTTCCTTCTTCGTCTGTTCCGAAATGTAGAATGGGTCAGCGCTTCTTGTTGCCACTGTGTCAAATTCCGGTTCTAACCATTCAAATGAAAATTCCGGATATGTCTGACATCCACGCGGAGCAATTGTAGTGCTTCCCACAATCAATTCCTCGTCACGAATAATAATCGGAATGTTTTCCAAAATATGTTCAAACGCTTTCGCTCGTCTGATAACAATCGGCTCATTCTCCGTCTCCTTATATGATTCCGTAATCAGAATAGCTCTGGAAGACTCGATTTCCGGCATCTTCTTATACAAATTATCAACTAAACGTGATATTCTATCTGTTTTCGGAATGCTTATTGCGTTATAAGTATAAAGTCCCATAATATCTTTGTCTCCTTCCTATACTTTAGGCGAGTGTCCCCAATAAGTTTGTTTATAGATATTTATATTATACTATACAATCACAACAAATTCAACACTTTTATTTTCTAATTTTTGTGGTTTTTATTTTGTTTTTCGTTGTTTTTTAATTGTTTTTATGTTGTTTTCGTTGAAATTCTGGGTTTTCAAGGTTGACATGTCGCAATAAACCATGCATAATGTTACATATATGTTTAAAAGAGGCAAAAATATGGGTTTTGAATTTGATCCTCATATCCACTCGCTTTCAAGCGGCCATGCTTCGCAAAGTACAATTACAGATTTGGCAAAAAGGGCATCCTCCGTTGGACTTAAGATGATTGGAGTTACCGACCACGGCCCTGCTACCATGGGTTCCGGTAAAATATCGTACTTCCGAAATTTGGCATACGCTCCGAAAAAACGCTGTGGAATTGAGATTTTGTATGGCGTTGAATTGAATATTTTAGATAAAGATGGAAATGTTGATTTAGATAACGACATTCTAGACAGGCTTGACTACGCAATTGTAAGCATGCATCTTCCAAACATTAAGCCAGGCAGCATTGAGGATAATACTTTCGCTTATGTAAATGCTATGAAGCATCCGAAAGTGAAAATGATCGGTCATTGTGAAGACGTCAAATATCCTGTTGATTTCGAAGCCATTATTGTTGCAGCCAAACACTTTGGCGTAGTTTTGGAGATAAACAACAGTTCGCTTAGTCCAAACGGTTATCGCGGTGATGTTCATGAAAATGTGGAAACTATTTTAGAATTATGCAAAAAGCACAATCACCCAATTGTTCTTTCCAGCGACAGTCACGGAACCAAGCATGTGGGGGACTTCCAATATGCGATTGAGATGATACACAAAACACGGTTCCCAGAAGGATTGATACTGAATTATTCTGCCGAAAAATTTAAAACATGGCTAGAAAACTAAGAGGGCTCGGACGTTAAGTCTGAACCCTCTCTTAATTTATTGGCTCTGCAACAAATGTTGAGGCGTGGGGCCAACATTTGTTGCAGAGCCAATTTAATAATCTTATATTACAGAAACTGTTACTGTCTGCTTCCAATTATTATATGTAACACCTTCGCCTGCAAATCCTTCCCATCTGTCTGGATTGTCTGCATCAAGTTCCTCAATGCAAGGAAGCTTGCCATCTAAATAATTACGCAATCTGTTTTCGCAAGTCTCCATACGATACATCATTCCTCCAAGACGTTGCTCTTGCACCTCTAATCCAAACGACTTATTCTCTGTAAGCCAAAGCGTGCGGAAAGATTCTGCAAAAACTTTTATAGCTTGTCTTGTGCGCGGCATATCTTCATCTACAATTGTTTGGAGCATAACCTTGTCTCCTGCTGTATATGCTTTCCTTATACGAGTGCCTAAATCCGCCTTCAATGCCAGAACCTCTAAAAGTTTTACTTCCATATCAAAAAGATAGTCATACTGTCTGCCGTTGATACTTGTTGCCAAAAGTTCTTTGGCTACGGTATAGCGTTCCCACAAATCCTCAGGCACTGTGAAATCAAAAGTTCCAAGGAACGGGTCATTGTATAGTAAATACTTCGATGGATTATGATAGTGGCTATCCTCTTCTTTTGTAATATTCGGAAGTTCCAAATTCATAAATTCTTCAAATGCGTATCCATATTTTTTCGCAAATTTATCCGCTATATCTTTACGGTCGAAATTACCTTGTGCCATCTGTGCCGCTGCAAAGAGTACCGGAATCATTGAAAAATAAGAACAATCCTTACCGTCATCGCCCCACATTGTAAAGAACACCGTATCTATCGAATGTTCCCCGACACTGCGCATAGCAGCTTCTGTGGCATCCATAGAATATGCCATGTTCGGTGCATATCCGGTCCATGTCCAAATTCCACCTGCAAATCCAATCGGATTATTAAAATCCAAATGTGTCTTCAACATATGGTCATAACGATTTTTGTCTTTGCTATAATAATCCCAATAAATGAGTTCTATGCCTTCCGGAACATTATCGATAGTCTCTTGTGGAATCTTAATATTCTCTCCATAATATTCACCATTGCAGTGAAGTCTGATAAACATATCACTCCACATCATCAGTGTGAATCCATACTTGTCTGCAATCTCTTTTACACGAGCCAGATGTTCGGTCAGAATATCCACGCGGTTGCGATATCCATGCTCATCCTGATAACGACCACGGCCAAGGAAATGTGCTTCGTCCATACCTACATTCACACGTCTTGATGTAAAACATTTATCAAGCGTCGCAAACATCTTCTCAATCAAGTCATAAACTCTCTCATCTCCGGCCATCAAAATATCATTACAATCAAACAGTCTCCAATATGGCTCCCACTGTTTAATCTGATTTAAATGTGCCAAAGTCTGGATACATGGAACAAGTTCCACTCCAATGCTTGCGCAATATGCATCAATATCTTTCAATTCTTCTTGGCTATAGCGACCACGGAAATGTCCGAAGAACGGTTCTCCTTCCATCTCATATGTATCTTCCGTATAAAGTTGCAACATATTATAGCCCATATCAGAAATTGTCTTTGCAAATTCTTTAACCTTTTCCGGTCTCATAACTGCATTACGTGAGCAGTCAATCATAATTCCAAGTGTTTTCTGCATGTTTGTCACCTCTGTGTTGTTTTTACTTATGCCTCATCTATCGCTTTTCCAATATCGTTTCTCTTATATTTATTTGCAAACGTTACCCATTCTGTTGCAGCATAAGCATTTGCTCTTGCCTCTTTCAAATCTTTTCCTTTGGCAGTTACACCAAGTACGCGGCCACCATTTGTTACAATTGCATCACCATCAAACTTAGTTCCTGCATGGAAACAATAATAACCATCGTGTTTTTTGAATTCATCAAGTCCTTCGATTGGGAATCCTTTTTCATATTTCAAAGGATACCCGTCTGACGCAAGAACAACACAAACTGCCGCATTATCCTCAAATTCCAAATCCACTTTATCCAATGCCCCATCGATACAAGCCTCAAATACTTCCACGATATCGCTCTTCATACGTGGCAAGACAACCTGTGTTTCAGGATCGCCAAAACGAGCGTTATATTCTAACACCTTTGGTCCATCCGGTGTCAACATGAGACCAAAGAAAATAATTCCTTTAAATTCTCTTCCTTCTGCTTTCATTGCATCAACGGTCGGCTGATAAATATATTTCTTACAAAATTCATCTACTTCTTCTGTATAGAACGGACTTGGGCTAAATGTACCCATACCGCCTGTGTTCAGTCCTTGGTCACCATCTTTTGCACGTTTATGATCTTGAGCAGAGGTCATGGTTTTGATTGTATTTCCATCCACAAAAGATAAAACAGAAACTTCACGTCCTGTCATAAACTCTTCGATAACCATGCGATTCCCGGCACTGCCAAATTGCTTATCAAGCATAATAGATTGAACGCCTTCTTTTGCTTCTTCTAATGTATTACAAATTAATACACCTTTCCCAAGCGCAAGTCCATCTGCTTTTAACACGATTGGGAACTTTGCTGTTTCCAAATAGGAAAGTGCTTCTTCTGCATTATCAAAATTCTCATATGTAGCTGTTGGAATATTGTATTTTTTCATTAAATCTTTTGAAAATGCCTTCGAACCTTCCAAAATAGCCGCATTTTTACGTGGGCCAAACACGCGAAGTCCTTCTTTTTCAAAAGCATCTACTACTCCGCCAACCAATGGATCATCCATACCAATGACTGTTAGATCGATTTGTTTTTCTTTTGCGAATGCAACAAGCTTGTCGAAGTCCATTGCTCCAATCGGAACGCACTCTGCGTATTCTGCACATCCGGCATTTCCCGGTGCACAATAGATTTTATCTACCTTCTCGCTTTGGGCTACTTTCCAAGCGATTGCATGCTCTCTTCCGCCACTTCCAACGATTAATACTTTCATCTGAATTCTCCTATTTTATCCAAACTTTTCCGTCAATCATTTCTACTCTGTTATTTGCAATCAAGTCTATTGCCTGTGGCAGTATCTGCCACTCTGCCTGTTCCATCACTCTGCGTTGCAAAATTTCAGGGGTGTCACCCTTTTCTACTGCAACTGCTTTTTGCAAGATAATGGCTCCCGTATCTGTTCCTTCATCCACAAAATGAACGGTTGCGCCTACAACTTTCACACCTTTTTCCAACGCAGCCTCATGAACTTTCAATCCATAATATCCCGTTCCGCAAAACGCCGGAATGAGTGATGGGTGAATGTTAATGATGCGATTTCTATACGCTTCTATCATCTTTTTAGGAATCACAACAAGAAAACCTGCGAGTACTACTAAATCAGCTTCCATAGCATCAACTGCTTGTAACAAAGCATCATTAAACTCTGCTCTTGTTGCATAATCTTTTGGTGAAACGCAAACGCTTGGTACTCCCTTTGCGTTTGCTCTTTCTAATGCATACGCATTTTTATTGTTGCTGATAACGCCAACAATCTCTGTGTTTGTGATGCGGCCGTTATCCACTGCATCCATAATTGCTTGTAAATTTGTTCCGCCTCCGGAAACTAATACAACAACTCTTAGCATAAAGTTACTCCTTTATCGCCCGCTTCAATTTGACCTACAACATATCCGTCTTCACCTGCTTCTTTAATTGCTGCAAGTGTAGCTTCCACGTCTTTTTCATCTACTGCGAGCACCATACCAAGCCCCATGTTAAATGTGTTGTACATCATCTGCTCTTCAATGTCGCCATCTACTGCTAACATTTTAAAGATTGGTGGAATCGGGTAACTGTCTTTTTTCACAACAGCATGTGTTCCTTCTTTTAACATACGAGGTATATTTTCATAGAATCCACCGCCTGTAATATGGCTACATGCTTTAATCTTAACACCTGATTCTTTGATGCTACGAAGTGCTTTTACATAAATTTTTGTCGGAGCAAGTAATGCTTCTCCCAAAGAGCAGCCAAGTGACTCATATTCTCTCTTGAGTGATTCTTCGCTCATGTTAAATACTTTACGAACCAATGAAAAGCCATTACTATGTACACCTGAAGATGCCATACCGATAAGGACATCTCCTGCCTTCAAATCTTTTCCTGTAATTAAGTCTTTCTCATCTACAACGCCAACTGCGAAACCGGCAAGGTCGTATTCATCTACCGGATAGAATCCCGGCATTTCTGCTGTCTCGCCACCAATTAATGCTGCACCTGATTGGATACATCCTTCTGCAACACCGCTTACAATTGTTGCTATTTTTTCAGGCTCATTTTTTCCACATGCGATATAATCCAAGAAAAACAATGGTTCTCCACCCGCACATGCAATATCATTTACACACATTGCAACGCAATCAATACCGATTGTGTCATGCTTATCCATAATAAATGCCAATTTCAATTTTGTTCCAACACCGTCTGTTCCTGAAACAAGTGTTGGTTTTTCCATATCTTTAAACTTCTCCATAGAGAAGGCACCTGAAAATCCACCGATGTTTGTGAGCACTTCCGGTCTCATTGTTGCCTGAACATGTTTTTTCATAAGTTCTACTGATTTGTAACCAGCTTCAATATCTACGCCCGCGTTCTTGTAATCCATCTTTTTTTCCTCCATGTCTCTTACATTTGTTTCATGTATTCCTTGTATCCTAATTCAGCCAATTTGTCCGCTTTCCCCTGAACTGTTTCTTGCATTTCTACTGAATATGCCTTCAGTTTGTCTAATATCTCAGGATTGGATGTAGCAAGAATCTTTGCAGCCAAAATACCTGCATTTGCACCACCATCAATCGCTACTGTTGCAACCGGAATCCCCGGTGGCATTTGTAAAATAGAGTAAACTGCATCCATTCCATCCAGGTTCTTTCCGGATATCGGAACTCCGATAACAGGCATTGGGAACAATGCCGCACACATACCCGGAAGGTGCGCTGCCATTCCTGCACCCGCAATAATTACTTTATAGTCTTTTTCTTCCGCAGATTTCGCATAGTTAAAAAACACATCCGGCATACGATGAGCAGAAATAATTGTCATTTCGTATTCAATACCGAATTTTTCTAACATGCTTGCCGCTTTACTCATAACCTTAAGGTCAGAGTCGCTTCCCATTACAATTCCAACTTTTGGCATCTTTGTTCTCCTTTGTTTTATAAGTAATTAAAATAAATACTTTCCCACTTATAAGTCATTTTACTAATAGCTGTATAGACTGTCAAATACGAAATACTAATAAGTGTTTATTACTATATCTCCTCAAACGGTTTATTCAAAATTTCTGTGCCGGCCAAAACAAATTTTCCATCCACAAGCAACGGGATTCTGGCTCCTTCTTTGGTCACAACACTGATTTCTCCCAACTCATCATATGGAATGGTAATGTCTGTATGACAATTGAAATATGCTTTTGAAACGTCCTCTTTTCTCAAAACAGAAACGGAATTGTCCTTGGCAACAATCTCTTTACCGTTTTGATTGTATACCCGGTTTTCCTCACTCCAACTGTAACAAGTATCACCGACTGCAAAATGCGGGCCGGTTTTTTCCGCAATCAGAATCGGGAACTTGTCCTCTATCTGATATTTTTTCGCAACCACATAAGCAGTTGTGTTTGTTCCGATTGCAAACTCACCCATCGGGAGCGTGTCATGATTATGAAGCACATTATTTTTGATGTATTTTCTGCCTTCTTCCGCATCCTCAAAGTTTGCACATCCATAATCAACAATCATTCCATCTTTAAACACCATTGTGAGGTCACGATACTGCAATTCATTCAAATAGACCTTGCTGACATTTAGGATACCATCTGTTCCTTCCAAGACAGGTGAAGTAAAGACCTCACCCACCGGAATATTAACATCTGCTACACAATTTTCAAAAATTGTTTCCTTTTCCGGATTGTTCAAACGATATAATTGAATCTTAAGATCTGTTTGGTTATTTTCTTTACCAAGCACATGCACGTACTCACCTTGATCCAAGGCATCTATAAGTATCTGTTGTACTTTTTCGTACACATTTGCATCCAGTGTATTGATGCGGATAATCTCATTGAAAATCTCTGCATACTTTTCACCAATTTCCGGAATCGGATAGGCCACAATCGTAAAACTTCTTTCGTCACCTTTAATATACTGATTCGCAAGTTGGCCCGCTTTGCTGTCATATAAAACAGATAATTCTTCTTGTTTCTCATTGAAATGAATTGCCTCTGCTTTGCGAATCGGCGAAAAAGGTTCCTCACCAAACACCTCCATAACAGCCGGTCCGGCATACTTTGCTGCCAGTTCCCTGTGCTGTTCGTACGCATGTTTCATAACGTCCAATTTGCGTTCTATAAATTTCTTATCCAGAAAAATACCTTGATCCTGACGATGGTCGTATTCATACTGTTTGTTTGGCGTACCCCCACTCACTCCAATCTTATGTGTTCCTTTTTTTGTCACAACACTGATTGCAGGTCGATACATGGTTGGTCGCAGACCCATTGCCACAAAATTCTGAATAGCTTTTTTGATTACTCGCTCAAACCCTAACTGGTAACGAACATCGACCACTTCCTTCTTGGTTAAATCAATGCCTGCCACCTCGAATCCTTTTCGGTAACCTTCCGTATAAACATCTGCCATACGGTCAACAACTTCCTGGCCAAGAGTTGCAAGATGCTGCGCTGTTTCATACTCGTTTTCAGAAACATACTCTCCATAATAATAAAGGTAACGCAAATCATCCAAATCACTGTTCATGACAATATCTGTTAAAAACGAACAATCAGGATTGAGTTGTTCCTTAATACGGTCTGCGACATACACATCGCAATAATCGCTGGCATACCAATAAAGAATACTCTTAATCTCTTTACAATCAGGAACTTCTACCCCTTCAAAACAATTGTATATCTCAATAAACAGTTCATTGCATATGGTCAAGTATTCTAATCGGCCTTCATATACGTATGGAATTTCTCCTCGAATCTCTGTATATAAGAAACTAAGAAGTTGTCCTATCTCTTCTCCAAATTGGGTGACTGCATACGCCGGATTGGCATAACTATTCTCATAATTTAGGCCCGTTACATCACTGTAAATATTTTGGTTTTCACTTTTTAATTCATCTAAAGTGCAAACATGATTTGGCTTGTTCTGAAGACGGTTTTTTATTGCATCGATCTCCAAAATAAACCTTGCTACATGGCAAAAATAATCGCAGTACTCTGCGGCCACTGTTTTTTCATTTACGATTTCGCGAATGCGCGCAATTGTAAGTTCATATCTTTCTTTCATTTAAAATAATCCTCTGCAAAATATAATAATAAACCCGAGAATGAGCACACTGCTGCAACCTACGCCTATTTTACAGGTGAGGTAATTTTTTTCTCGTTCTTTAAATCCTCTTATTCCAAAATACAACCCATAGCTCGCTAGGATAAGCGCCACAAGTCCAAGTCCTCCGATAATTGGAGCACCCGTACCACCGCTATAGTAAGAAGTCGTAAGCAGTATTACTAAAACACAACAAACAATCCCTGAAAGAATGCACGATAAAACACCTCGTTTTGCATGTTTTAACTTTGCCTGCCCGTACTTGCGATTTTTTCTTTTTTTACGTTCTCTCTCTTTTTGCGCCATATTTTCTCCTTATCGCATTACACACAAGAAACACAATGTATCCGATTACTACCCCAAGCGTATTGAGCATCAAATCATCAACATCAAAACGCCCCACTTTTGAAATTAGTTGAAATATTTCGACTATTAAGCTTAAGAGAAATCCATCTACGACAGTCCCTAAAAAGCTTCTCTTCTTGCTAGCTATCGGTTCAAAAAATCCCAACGGAACAAAGATAAAGATATTGCCCAAGATATTAATTACCGACCATATCCCTAATTGTCCTCTGTATTCCCAAAAGCGCTTAATTTCTCGAAAAGGCTTCAAATTATAATGGAAATTCTCCATAACGGCATCGCGCCCATACCAATCCGAAAAAATCAAGAAATATAGCAGAAATAAAATATATACCACAAACAGAATAACACCTAATATTCTGAGTTTTTTTGTTTTTTCCGCGCTCAAACCTATTCCCTTTCGCTCTTATTTTACGCCGTATTGTTCATAGTATGTGTCAATTGCTGCTTTCAATGTATCATCAATCAACACTTCTCCCTTGTATGCATTGTTATACAAATGCTCTACCACTTCGTCCATAGAAACAATCGCCGCAGTAGGGAAACCATATAACTCTCGCACTTCATCCAAAGCACTCTTTTCTCCGCCTTTTCCGATTTCCATACGATTCAGAGAAACCATAAGACCAACGATTTCTACATTAGCCGCACCTTTTACCTTTGGCACTGTCTCTTCCATTGATTTTCCGGACGTGGTAACATCCTCAATCATGATTATTCTATCGCCATCTTGCAATTTGCTTCCCAAAAAGCTACCTTTGTCTGCGCCATGGTCTTTCTCTTCTTTACGATCTGAACAATAACGAATCTCTTTCCCATATAAGTTGCTATATGCAATAGCTGTTACAACACTAATCGGAATACCTTTATAAGCAGGTCCGAACAAAACGTCAAAATCATCTCCATATGTGTTGTGAATTGCTTTTGCGTAATATTCGCCTAGTTTCATCAACTGTGAACCCGTCACATATGCACCCGCATTCATAAAGAAAGGAGACTTTCTACCACTTTTCAATGTAAAATCTCCAAACTTCAGTGCTTTGCAATCTACCATGAATTCGATAAAGTCGCTTTTATATTGTTCCATATCTATAATCCTCCTTGATATCCATACATTTCCTTCTTTACATAGTAGCATAAAAACAAATGCTTTTCAATGAAAAAGGAAACAGATGTCCCCTTTCTCACTCACCACAAAATAATGGTGTAGAAAGATATCTGTCTCCTGAATCTGGCAATAAAACTACAATATTTTTTCCCGCATTTTCCGGTCTGTTTGCAAGAATCGTTGCCGCCTTGAGCGCAGCCCCGGAAGAAATACCAACTAACACGCCCTCGCTGACCGCAAAGATTCGTCCTGCCTCATAAGCTTCCTCATTAGTAATGGTAATAATCTCATCGTAAATTGTGGTGTTCAATATCTCCGGAACAAATCCTGCACCGATTCCTTGAATACCATGTGGTCCTGCTATGCCTTTTGAAAGCACCGGACTGGCCTCCGGCTCTACAGCGACCACTTGAATGTTCGGGTTCTTCTCTTTTAAATATTCTCCAATGCCGGTAATCGTTCCACCTGTTCCGACTCCCGCAACAAAAATATCAATGTTCCCTTCCATCTGTTCCCAGATCTCCGGACCTGTTCCAATTTTATGCGCTGTCGGATTCGCAGGGTTTGTAAATTGTCCCAAAATGACAGCACCGGGAATGGATTCTTTTAGTTCCTCGGCTCTTGCAATGGCACCCTTCATTCCTTTCGAACCTTCTGTCAGCTCCAGTTTGGCACCATACGCTTTTAAAAGGTTTCTTCTCTCAACGCTCATCGTATCCGGCAATGTAAGAATTGCTTCATATCCTTTCGCCGCAGCAACGATGGCCACTCCTATACCTGTATTCCCTGAAGTCGGTTCAATAATAGTTGCTCCCGGCTTCAAAACTCCTGTCTTCTCAGCATCTTCAATCATCGCAAGAGCAACACGGTCCTTTACCGACCCCGCCGGATTGAGATACTCTAATTTAGTATACAAATTGGCATTAGTCGCATTCACTTTGGACGCATAACGACTAGCTTTTAACATTGGTGTATTTCCTATTAATTCTAATGAACTTTCCACTATTTTACTCATAATGATTTCCTCCAAATCTATTTCTCATTATGCGCTTACGAAGTTTACTTGTCAATGTTATAGGCAAGTAAATCTTTTCCAAAAAAAGACAAGATATGCTTTCACATATCCTGTCTCATATTTTGAAAATATCTCTTGTGCTACGATAGTAACATACGGTCGTTATTTAATTCTTCTCCTGCGGAAACTTTGAATTTTTCCAACAAATCGGCCGTTGTTAGTTTCTTCTTGTCTTCTCCGGAAACATCAAAAATAATTTTTCCATTATTCATCATAACCAATCTGTTACCAACACGAAGCGCATCCGCCATGTTATGCGTAATCATAATAGTAGTCAGATTATTCTTGGCCACAATGTCTTCTGTAATATCCAAAACTTTTTTTGCTGTCTTTGGATCCAAAGCCGCTGTATGCTCATCAAGGAGAAGCACCTTCGGTTTTTTAAGCGTTGCCATAAGAAGCGTCAATGCCTGTCTTTGGCCACCGGAAAGCAATCCAACTTTGGAAGTCAATCTGTCCTCCAATCCCAAGTCTAATTGCTTTAATAATTCTTTATATCCTGCTCTTTCCTTTGAAGAAATTCCGGATTTCAGTGTTCTTGCTAATCCACGACGCGCTGCAAGAGCAAGGTTTTCATCAATCTGCATCGTAGCTGCAGTACCAGTCATTGGATCTTGGAACACTCTCCCAAGATATTTGGCTCTTTTGTATTCCGGAAGCCTTGTAACATCGACACCGTCTATTAAAATCTCTCCGCCGTCCACCGGATACACTCCTGCAACCATGTTAAGCATTGTTGATTTTCCTGCACCGTTTCCGCCGATAACCGTTACAAAATCACCTTCTTTTAAGGAAAGATTAATTTCGTTTAATGCCACTTTTTCATTCACTGTGCCGGGATTAAAGATTTTGGAAACATTTCTAATTTCTAACATTTGTCTTCCCTCCTCTTCCCGAAACTGTACTTTTTATCAACTTGCTTTTCCAAAACGGAAGCGCAAGGAAAACTGCCACAATGATTGCTGAAAGAAGTTTCAAAAGGTTTGCATCAAGTCCCATTGTGATTACGGCTTGTATAACAATATAGTAAATGATCGAACCGCAAACTACTGCCAATAACTTCAATGCGAAGTTTTTGAAAATCTTTCCAAATACTGCTTCGCCGATAATCACAGCCGCCAGTCCGATAACAATGGCACCACGCCCCATATTGACATCTGCAAAACCTTGATATTGCGCAAGTAATGCACCTGAAAGTGCCACCAATCCATTAGACAACATAAGTCCTAATATTTTATTAAAATTTGTATTGATTCCTTGTGCGCGGCTCATCTTGATATTTGCACCGGTTGCTCGAATAGAACATCCCATTTCTGTTCCAAAGAACCAATAAAGAATTGCAATCAAAACAAGAACAATAATTCCCACGGTAATTAATGGATTGTGCATAGCAAATTCTTTTACCCAGCGAAGGGAAATCAACAAATCTGTGTTGTTTACATTGACTGATTGATTGGATTTCCCCATGATTTTCAAATTAATGGAATATAACCCAAGCTGAGACAAAATACCTGCTAAAATAGCCGGAATGCCCATAAATATATGGAAAAATCCAGTCATAAGCCCTGTTAAAATGCCTGCGACAAATGCCATTAACACAGATGCCCACAGATTCCAGCCACTTAAAATGCACATGACACCCACAGCTCCGCCTGTTGCAAACGAGCCGTCTACTGTTAAGTCCGCAATGTCAAGAATGCGGTATGTAAGATAAACACCGATTGCCATAATCCCCCAAACGAGGCCCTGGGAAATTGCACCCGGAAGGGCGTTCAGCAATTGGTTTAAAGTTTCAAGTATTTCCATAATATTCTCCTACTGTTATTCGATAGCTACATAACCTTCAATTGGCTCGATACTTAACGCATCACACTTTGCTTGATTGTATTTCTTTGTAGTTGTTGTATATTCGATAGCCATTGTAGAAATGTCAGCACCATCTCTAAGAATCTTAACTGCCATTTGACCGGTTGTGTAACCAAGGTCATAGTAGCTGATTGAAAGTGTTGCAACACCACAACCTTTACAGACACCCTCTTCGCCTGCAATTACAGGAACTTTTGCTGTTTGGCAAATGGAATCAATGATACCTGTATTATCTGCAACTGTATTATCAGTCGGAACATAGATCACATCACTCTTGTCTGCTGCTACAGTACAAACTGACGATAAGTCATTTGAATCTGAGAAAGAATACAACGTAGCTGTCAGACCTGCTTTTTCAAGTTCTGCTTTAACAACATCTACTTGGTATTTACTATTTGCCTCTGATGAGCAGTAGATAAGACCTACTTCTTTTGCATTCGGGAACCATTCTTTCACCATTGCTGCCTGTTGATCCAATGGCGCTAAATCAGATGTTCCGGAAATATTTCCGCCAACTGTTCCGTCAAAATCTTTAATATCCAGAGCAACTCCGTACTCTGTAACAGATGTTCCGAGAATCGGGATGTCACCTGTAGCGGCTGCTGCTGCCTGAAGTGCCGGTGTAGCATTTGCCATAATAAGGTCTACTCCGTTAGAAACAAACTGGTTAGCAATTGTGGAACATGTATTAGAATCATTCTGTCCGTTTTGATAATCAAATTCCACGGCATCTTCGCCAAGTTCATCAATAATAGCTTGTTTAAAACCTTCTGTAGCTGCATCCAAAGCAACATGTTCTACTAATTGAACAATACCGATTTTGTACTTATCGTTGTCTGCGCTCGCATCGCCACAAGCGGTTAATGTGGCACATGTTAATACTCCTGCAAGAAGAATTGCTAATAGTTTTTTCATCTTTTTCATAATTATTCACCTAATCCTTTCACTCTTTAACGCTTTTAAGTGCTAAAGTATGTTACCATTATATTGCGTCTTTCCTAATAAGTCAATGCTTATTTTTAATTGTATATTCAAAAATTACATTGTATAATAAATTATCATATGAATACGGAGGGTTGTTTATGAAAATTGCAGTAATTACAGGCGCTTCAAGCGGTATGGGGCGCGAATTTGTATATGCTATTGATAAGAATTTTGATATGGATGAAATATGGGTAATTGCAAGACGCGAAGAACGTCTTCTTGAACTTCAAAAAGAATGTCACACAAAGATACGTCCTGTTGTCTTGGACTTGGCTGTTTCAGGCAGTTATGATGCATACCAAACTCTCCTCGAGGAAGTAAAACCTGAAATTCATGTTCTGGTTAATAATGCTGGTGTTGGTCTATTCGGAGAATTTATTCACATGGATTTAGAAAAGCAATTAAATATGATTGATTTGAATACAAAAGGGGTAACTGCCATGTCCCACATCAGTATTCCATATATGCCAGCAGGAAGTCATTTGATAAACCTTGCATCAAATTCTTCTTGGCAACCGGTTCCATATATTAATGTGTATGGCTCAACCAAAGCATATGTTATGAGTTTCTCAAGAGCCTTGGGTATGGAACTTCGCAAACGTCAGATTCATGTCATGGCTGTAGCGCCGCATTGGATTAAGACAGAATTTTTCGAACATGCAGTCAACGATAATACAATCCAATACTATGACCGTTTCTATACTGCAAAACAGGTTGTAGACAAAGCAATGAAAGATTTGAAAAGAAGGAAGGAAGTATCCATTAAAGGTTTCCCGGTACGTATGCAAGTGCGCTTGGTAAAACTTCTTCCGGTAAAATGGATTATGACCATTTGGTGCAAACAACAAGGTAAATAACTATAAAAATAGTAGAGGAACATCAAGCCTCTACTTTTTTATTTATTCCACCGTTACACTTTTTGCAAGATTTCTAGGTTTGTCCACATCAAGCCCCTTCGCAACGCTAACATAGTAAGCCAAAAGTTGAAGCGGGACAATGGCCAGTGATGTTTCAAAATATGGAACTGTCTTCGGAACATATACAGAAAAATCTACTGTTTCTTCTATATTGTAATTGCCATATGTGGTCACTCCCATAAGATATGCTCCACGGCTCTTTACTTCTTGCATATTACTAATACTTTTTTCAAACAATTCTTTTCGTGTAAGAACACCGATAACCAATGTTCCCTCTTCGATCAAACTAATCGTTCCGTGCTTTAATTCTCCTGCCGCATATGCCTCGGAGTGAATGTAACTGATTTCCTTTAACTTCAGACTTCCCTCCATACAAATGCCGTAATCGATTCCTCTTCCAATGAAAAAAATATTTTTCGCGCTTGCATATTTCGTTGCGAACCATTGGATTCGCTCTTTATCATCAAATATCTTTTCAATTTTGTCCGGCAATGATTCAAACTCTGTTATCAGTTGCTCTTTTTCATGATCAGAAAGTACACCTTTACTTGTGGCCAATTGCAATGCCAGCAAATAAATGGCAATAAGCTGCGCACTGTATGCCTTGGTGGTGGCTACAGAAATTTCCGGTCCGGCATAGGTATACATCACATAGTCGGCTTCCCTTGCGATACTGGAACCAAGAACGTTCACAATCCCAAGTGTATCAATTCCCCTTTCTTTGGTGAGGCGAAGTGCTGCCAGCGAATCTGCTGTTTCCCCTGATTGCGAAATAATAACAACTAAAGAACCATTGGCTATCGGCGGATTACGATAACGAAACTCAGATGCCACTTCTACTTCCACTGGGATACCTGTCATCTCTTCAATCACATATTTCCCCACAACCCCCACATGGTAGGCAGAACCACATGCAACAAAATAGATGCGCTCAACTTGCGTCAACTTATCTTCACTAAGACCAATATCAGAAAAATCAATATCACCGTTCTTCATATAAGACTTAAGCGTATCAGCTACTGCTTTGGGCTGTTCATAGATTTCCTTCATCATAAAATGTTCAAACCCGCCCTTTTCAGCAACTTCGGCATCCCACTTGATTTCTGTAATTTCTTTATCTATTTTTTCTCGATCTACATTGTAGAAGCAAACCGAATCCTTTTCTAATACAGATATCTCCATGTTATCAATATAATAAACTTGTTTGGTATGCTTTAAAATTGCCGGCACATCCGAAGCAATATAAACACCCTCTGAATTCTGTCCGACAATAAGAGGACTATCTTTTCGCACCGCAAATAACTCGTCAGGGCAATCATCAAACATGACGCCAAGCGCGTAAGAACCTCGGATGCGGAGCATAGTCCGGGAAAGTGCCTCTAGATGTTCCCCACCCGTTTTTTTGTCATAATAGTCAAGTAGTTTTGCCACAACTTCAGTATCCGTTTGCGAATAAAAATGATATCCGACCTTGATGAGTTTCTCTTTTAGTTCCATATAATTTTCAATAATTCCATTGTGTACTATAATTACATGTAAATCGTCACTGCAATGCGGATGTGCATTAAGTTCAGAAGGTTCTCCGTGAGTGGCCCACCTGGTATGGCCGATTCCGCTTGTTCCTTCAAGTGCCCTTCCCTCGTCTGTTTTCTCTGCCAGTATCTTAAGTCTGCCTTTTGCTTTTACAACTTCAATCGCATCCGTTTGGCTATTGCGAATAGATATCCCTGCCGAATCATAACCACGATATTCAAGTTTTGATAATCCTTCTAATAAAATCGGTGCTGCCTGTTTTGTTCCTATATATCCGACAATTCCACACATATATAGAGCCCCTTTCCGTTTTGATACTATTATTCCCGAATTCTTTCCAAAAAAACATCATTTCTATGGTCAATGCCAAACCTCAATACTACTCCCCTAATGGTTGTTGGTGTATATTTGAAAAAATCTATGAAAAACTAACCCAAATCAAGCCAAAACTATTGTGTTTTTCACATTTTGTTCGTATGTGAAATAGTTTGTGTTTTTCTAACCGGAAAATGCAAAATGTGGGTTAGATTTTGCAAGATTATTTTGTGTACGAACAACCGCCAGTATTAAATCTAAAGCTATTTGAGGACACACCTACATAGCAGGTGGTGTTTCACCTCCATACAACAAAAAACGCCAGATAATCTATTATGATTATCTGGCACATCTAAATATTCTATTTTACAATTCCAACCATTTCACTAACCGTGTTGAATCCGTATTGCTTCATATATTTTTCAATTCCATCTACAATCTCCATTGTAATTCCCGGATTGTGGAAATTTGCTGTTCCTACAGCTACTGCACTTGCACCGGCTAAAATCATCTCGATAGCATCCTCTGCACTTGCTATTCCGCCCATACCGATAATCGGGATGTTGACTGCATTGGCAACTTGATATACCATACGAACTGCAATTGGATGTACTGCAGGCCCTGACACGCCGCCTGTTTTATTTGCAATCGCAAAGGTACGACGGTTGATATCTATTTTCATACCCGTCAACGTATTAATTAGAGATACTGCATCTGCCCCACCTGCCTCTGCTGCTTTTGCAATCTCTGTAATATCGGTTACATTCGGTGTTAATTTCATAATGACCGGTTGTTTCGCAATTTTCTTGATTTCTGCCGTCAATTTTTCTACTTGCTTTGGATCTTGTCCGAATGCTAAGAACCCTGCATTCACGTTTGGACATGAAATGTTAATTTCCATCATATCAATCGGTTCATCCGCAAGTCTTTCAACTACTGCAAAATATTCCTCCGGTGCATGACCGCAAACATTCACAATAATCTTGGTATCATACTGTTTTAAAAACGGAATATCCCTTTCACAGAACACATCCACGCCCGGGTTTTGAAGACCGATTGCATTCATCATACCGCCGTAAGTCTCTGCTACTCTCGGAGTTGGATTGCCGGACCAAGGAACGTTTGCTACGCCTTTAGTCGTAATAGCACCAAGTTTATTCAAATCCACAAAATCTGCAAATTCTGCTCCCGAGCCAAAAGTTCCCGAAGCAACTGTTACAGGATTTTTCCATTCTACACCCGCTATATTCACACGCATATCCATTAGATTTCTACCTCCGTTGATAAAAATACCGGACCGTCCTTACAGATACGTTTGTTATGCACATTTGTATGATGGTCTTTTTCTTTGCTCTTGCAGGTACACGCCAAGCAAGCACCGATACCACAGGCCATTTTCTCTTCTAAAGAAATATAACACTCGATTCCGTTTTCTTCGGCATATTTCTTAATTGCGCGAAGCATTGGTGTCGGCCCGCATGCATAAATAATATCAGCCGTAAGACCATTTTCTGCAATCGCATTCATAACATTTCCTTTGGTGCCGACACTACCATCCTCTGTAGAAATATACAGGGAGCCATTTTGTTCAAACTGGTCTTTTAAGAACGTGTCCGCATCACGATATCCAACGATAATCTGCTTCTCACAATTTAATTGCTTGGCAAGCTCAAGAATCGGCGGGACACCGATACCTCCCCCCATTAGAAACGCTTTCTTTCCTTCTGCTTTTTCTAACGGAAATCCGTTTCCAAGAGGCCCAATAACCGGAATGGTATCTCCGGCTTTCAGCTGTGAAAATTCTTTGGTGCCGGTATGCTCTCCTGTTACACGATAAACCATGCGTAACGCGCCTTTTTCTTTGTCGATCTCGCAAATACTGATTGGTCTTGGAAGTAATTTCGTTCCATCGTTTGTATACATAGAAATAAACTGTCCCGGTTTCGCAGCTTGTGCCGCCTCTGTCTTTAACCAAATGCTGTAAATTCCGGCAGCAATTTGTTCCTGCGAAAGAACAGATGCTATTTCTTTTCTTCTGTCTGCCATCGTAATAATCTCCTTATTTTTATCGGTTATTTAATGCTCCTTTGATATCGTCCACCATATCGATAACAGCAGCTCTAGATGCTTCGCCGAAGTTTTCTGCACCAAATTTTGCATAAGCCTCTTGCTTGTAAGCTGCAATAATTCCGCGTGAAGAGTTTACGATTGCTCCCAGGCCATCTTCATTAAAGAAGTGAACTAAATCTTTGCCTTTTCCACCCTGAGCGCCATAACCAGGCACTAAAATATATGATTTCGGCATAACTTTACGAAGAACTTTACCCATCTCCGGATAAGTTGCTCCTACAACTGCGCCCACATAACTATACTCATCGCCCATGTGTTCAGCTCCCCATTCAGCAACCTTTTCACCTACGATTTCATATAAAGGTTTTCCATCTACAAGTCGATCTTGGAATTCTCCGCTTGATGGATTAGAAGTCTTAACTAATACAAAAATACCTTTATTCTCTTCTTTACAAACTTTAATAAATGGATTCACTCCATCTGATCCAAGGTATGGATTCACTGTTACAAAATCTTCATCAAACGGAACATAGCTTTTGCTTCCGACTTGAACACGTCCAACATGACCTACTGCATAAGCCGCTGAGGTAGAACCGATATCACCGCGCTTAATATCGCCGATGACTACTAACCCTTTTTCTTTACAGTAATCCACCGTTTTCTTAAACGCTACAAGCCCAGGAATTCCGAACTGTTCATACATTGCAATTTGTGGTTTTACAGCCGGAATGAGGTCGTATGTTTTATCAACGATTTCCTTATTAAATTGCCAAATCGCCTCTGCTGCACCTTCTAACGTTTCTCCATACTCAGCAAATGCCTTTTTCTGCACATGCTCCGGAATGTAATTTAACATTGGGTCAAGACCAACTACGATTGGTGCATTTGTTTTCTTAATGTTTGCTACTAATTTGTTAATCATCTCTCTATCCTCCAAATAAACTTATCTTTTGTATACTACATTACCGCCCACTAGTGTATAACGGATATCACCTTTGACTTTGCGACCATGAAATGGTGTGTTCTTTCCTTTTGATAAGAATTTATTTTTATCAATTGTGTATTGAGCAGTTGAATCAAATACTACGATATCTGCAATTTTACCTTCTGCAATCGCACCCTTGTTATCGAGTCCAAGTATCTTTGCCGGATTATAACTTGTCTTTTCTGCCATCTGCATTGGCGTCAACATTCCCGGTTCTACCAGTTCTGTATAAGTAAGACTTGCCATTGTTTCCAAACCAACAATTCCAAATGCCGCTTTTGTCATGGAACAGTTTTTCTCTTCCTCTGCATGCGGGGCGTGGTCGGTTGCAATCACATCCATAATATCTGCCGCAAGACCTGCTTTCAAAGCTTCTACATCGCGTTTGCCTCGAAGCGGTGGATTCATCTTAAAGTTCCCATCGTCCTCTGTGATATCGTCTGTCGTCATGGCAAAATGATGCGGACAAACTTCTGCTGTTACAGGAAGCCCTTCTTTCTTCGCCGCCTCTACCAATTTCACACTGTCTTCTGTGGAACAGTGGCACAAATGAAGTCGCACGCCCGTTTCTTTTGCAAGCAAAATATCTCTGGCAACGATTACATCTTCCACTGCATTGGTGATACCTTTAAGGCCAAGTGCCTTTGCCTTTTCATCTGCATGCATCACACCGCCCTCTACCATAGTGATATCTTCGCAGTGTGCAAAGATGGAAATGTTGTTTTCTTTTGCAATCTTCATTGCCTTTCGATATAACGACGCATTCATCACAGACTTGCCATCCTCGCTAATTGCACGACATCCTGCCTTTGCCATTCCTTCAATATCGGCAAGAACTTCTCCCTGCTGTCCAATGGTAATAGCACCAATCTGAATCACATTGACCGGACATTCTTTTTTTGCACGCTCATAAATAGAAGTAATCATATCAGCATTGTCCGTTACCGGCTTCGTGTTAGGCATTGCACAAACTGTTGTCACGCCACCTCTCGCCGCTGCTTGTCCTCCTGTAGTAAGCGTTTCTTTGTATTCCAATCCCGGATCGCGCAAATGCACATGAAGATCAATAAATCCAGGCATTACATAGCACCCGGTTGCATCCAATATCTGGTCAGCACCGTCTGAAATGTTCTCTGCCACTTTGATAATTCGATCGTCCTCAATCAAGACATCAAATAGACCTTCGCGTTTGCTCTCCGGATCTAAAACGTAACCATTCTGAATCAAAGTTGTCATACTGGTTATAGTCCTTTCCTATTTTATTTAAGTATAAAACTACATATCCTAGGTATTATATCATATTATTTGTAAAAATGTCATTCATTTATATGTTATAGATAGATTTTTCAATATTTTTTTGGAGAGTATTGACTTAGAACCCAAATAAAGAGGGACTTGTCCGCACTTGCGATTGTTTTCGCATTAGCGAGACAGCCCCTCTCTTATTCTTTCTTAAAATTCCATCTTGAATGTCTTGATTTCAAATGGCTTAATTGTAAAGTCTATCTTATTGCCTTCCACTGCATCTCCCTGATTGTGTTCTAACAGGTTACATGGAGTGATACGTTTTACCGGATATTCTGACTGCATCGTTACTTTAGATTTGCCGCCACGGCATTCATGTAATCTTACGATTAAGCAATTCTCATCTTCTGCTTTTTTCACAACATCAATAAGAACTGCATCTGTAGATACTGTAACAACTTTTCTGCTATCACCAAATACACCGGATACTACTTGCGCCGGAATGTTGAGTCGATTTGCTTCCTCAATGGTTCCGCCTTCTGTCAAAGAACCTGTATGCGGATACAATGCATAGGTAAAATCATGCTCTCCCATATCTGCTTCTGTATCAGGATGCTTTGGACTTCTAAGGAGACTGAGCTTCATTGCATTATCTTTGACGCTGTGTCCGTACTTGCAATCATTCAAGAGACTGACACCATATCCCGTTTCGGAAATGTCTGCCCATTTGTGACCGCAAACTTCAAACTTCGCCCAATCCCAGCTGTTATTCCAGTGTGTCGGACGTTCCACATGACCAAATTGAATATCATATGTTGCTTTTGTTGTACGGATATCAGTATAGAATGCTACCTTAAGCAATTTGTTTGATTCGTGCCAATCTGCATGTGTCACAAAATCAATGCGTTTCGAATCCTTATAAACAACCATGTCCTGTGTAAATGTAGAACGATTATATTGATACTCGAAACGAATTACTGCTTTAAGCGGTCCTTCTTCTACCATCTCAGGAGCTTTTACTACATTAACTTTCTCCATCTTTTGGATGTAGTAAAGATCGATATCCCAGGCATCATTTGCCATCGGTTTGTCCTCGTAGATTTCGAGAACATTACCTTCGCAGCCCTCTGCCAAGACATCTCTATCTGCCGCTTTGTCATAAATCCTTGTCAGCTGTCCGCTTTCGTTCCACTTAATTGTGTAAATCGGTGTCTCAAGCACATTTCCGTTTAATGCAAATACGCTTTCGTCCTCTTCTGCCTTAGCAGGAGTAAAGTTGACAACTACAGACGCAAATGGTTTTACTTCCACAGCCACTTCATATCCATATTCACATTTCTGCGCCTTAAGCACGTTTCCGTCTCCATCGGTAAATACACCTTCCTCTTTTTCAGGAATTAAGACTAACTCTGTGCCTCCGAAGCTGTTAGTAGAATATACACTATAAGTATGTTCTTGTTCGTTAAGCAATGTTTCCAATGCTTTTTCTTTAGCCGCCTCAGCCTGCGCCTCTGCCTTCTCATAATTAACATGAGAATCTTCATATACTTCATGAATAGATGAACCCGGAATAATATCGTGGAATTGATGCAATATTACACATTCCCATGCATCATGCAATTCCTTCTCGGCATACTCACCCCCAAGAATATATGCAATAGATGACAACCATTCAATCTGTGCTAATTTGTTTTCCAAATAACGATTCATCTTCTTGTTATACCCTTGTGTCGTATAGGTTCCTCGGTGGAATTCCAGATACAGTTCTCCATCCCAAGTATGTACATAACGATCTGTATTTGCGACATCACTATGGATTTTCTTCAAAAAGTCTCCTGCCGTAGAAGTCTTTACATTTGGAACACCCGGTATCTTGTCTGTTGCGCGTCGCATTTCGAGCATTTCACGATTAACTCCGCCACCGCCATCACCAAATCCATAAGTAATCAGCGTTTGCTTTGTCAGTTCCTTATCCTTAAATTTAACCCAGCTTCCAATTGCCGTTCTTGGACTTACATATCCGTTGTATGTAGAAAATCTATGGCTAAAGTCGTTTCCTACTTCCGGTATTTCAAGGAAATACGTCAAAATCTCCGTTCCATCAATACCTTTCCACATGAATAAATCGTGTGGCATTGTGTTGTATTGACTCCAACTGATTTTTGAAGTAACAAACGAATTTAATTCACATTGTTTTAAAATCTGTGGCAATGCCCAGCTATACCCAAACACGTCCGGCAACCATAAGTATTCACACTTCTTGCCAAATTCACGTTCAAAGAAGCGAGTTCCATGAAGGAATTGACGAACAAGCGATTCTCCGGAAGAAAGGTTACAATCTGCTTCTACCCACATACCACCATCCGGTTCCCATTTCCCTTCGGCAACTTTTTCTTTGATTTTCTCATATATTTCCGGACAATTTTCTTTCACAAACTGATACAATTGTGGTTGCGCTTGCTGGAAAATATATTCATCATAACGTTCCATAAGACGAAGTACTGTGGTAAAGGAACGCTGTGCTTTTTCGCGAGTATGTTTTAGTCTCCAAAGCCAAGCCACGTCAATATGTGTATGACCTACTACATTTGCTGTAATATCTGTATGTTTTTCCATGCGTTCTAATTCTGACATTAAGATAGCGTGCGCTTCCTCTACAGTTTCATAGAAGCTATCTCCGTTCCAATCAATCACTCCAAATGCGCGATCTAGTGCCGTCAAAAGATTTGCATAGTGCTCACTATTCTTATCAATATATTCCAAGGTCTCTGTAATTGCACATGCAAAATAGTACAACTCATCTGCTTTTTTATGTAAATATGCAAAATGTGCTGACTTACAACGATGCTGGAATGTACGGTGTGGACCGCCGCCTTCAAGACCGGTCCACAACATAAAGGTCAAGGTTCCTTTTTTTCCTTCTAAATCAGTGAAAAACACCTCCTGATGATTGGTGTCTACACCTTGATACGGATGTCCGTCCACATACAGTAATGACTCGAATCCACTGTTGCTTCCGTGACCAGTATCACCAAAATTAAATAGACCGATTACCTCACATCCCTCTTTTTTCTCCGGGAATGTAACTTCCTTTTCAATCCACAGATAACGATCTCTTCCCTCAAACACGTCGTTTAAATTAAATGTGCCGCCCTCGATTTTCTCAGGCATACTAATGTTGCTTTCATCTTTGGAAAGTTGGCCCTCCATTGATGTAAAAGGTGCAATACATTGATGTCCAAAGTATCGTCTTTCTCGCAATTCATTCATTCTGTTCCGTAACTTCTCTTCTGTGAAAAACATGGATGCTCTCCTTTAATTTGTAAGTTTATTTTTTAATACTTCTATTGCTTTTTCTAATTGATTATCCTTTTCCGGATTATTTTCATCATACTCATATTCAATCACTACATCCGGTTCAATTCCAACGCCATGAATATTCGTACCATTTGGTGTGAAATATTCAGAACATGTCAGTTTAAGTGATGTGCCGTCAGTAAATGGATAAATATTCTGCACAATGCCTTTTCCGTAAGTAGTCGTTCCTACGAGGGTTCCAATTTTATAGTCTTTCACTGCTCCGGCAAAGATCTCAGATGCGCTTGCGCTATAGCCGTTAATCAACACAACCAAAGGAACATGAAGCTTGCATTCCTTATCTGAAGTATACACATCATCATTACCTTTCTTGTCTTTGATAGAAACAATAGTTCCTTCTCCAAGTATGAGATCCACCATATCAACTACTGTGCTGAGATTTCCACCCGGATTACTGCGTAAATCTACAATTAATCCCTGCATATTTTGGTTATTTAAATCATCTAGTGCTGCATCAAATTGTTTGAGTGTCACCTCATCAAAACCGGAAACTTGAATGTATCCGATTCCATTATCTTTCAGCTCATGCGTAACTGTCTCTTCTTCGATAAGCGCCCTAGTCGCCGTACCTGTATATTCTTCGCGATTCTCACCGCGTAACACTGTGATTTCAACCTTGGTTCCAATCTCACCGCGAATCTGGGATACAATCTCATCTAAAGTCTGCGAAGTCACATCTTCCCCATTTACTTTGTAGACAATATCGCCCTCTTTAAATCCTGCAACTTCTCCCGGACTGTTCTTATATATCTTTGTAAAAGTAATCAGACCTGTTGTATTGTCCTGCATGATTCCAACGCCAATACCTCCAAAAGTGCCTGATGTGGATTCAAATAATTCTGTTGTTTCGGCTTCATTAAAATATACGGAATATGGTTCGTTTAATCCGGCCACGTATCCTTTAATAATCGCATCTTGGACAACTTCTTCATCAATATCATCCGCATACAAATACTCTGCGTCAATACACGCTTCAATTGCAAGTAACTTTTTCATTGTCTTGTCGGAAATAACATTGCCGGTACCGTAGCCGCGTAACCAACTGACGAAACCACACAATATTAACATAGCAAGGGCGCCTACAAGCGCCCCTTTCCAAAAATGATTTTTTTGTTCCATTAATAACTACCTCTTTTACCACCATCAATTTATGCTTTCAAGTGTTTCTTAATTGTAAAGAAGCTTCCTATAAAACCTATACCTACGCCAAGCGCCAAACCTACCGGTAACAATGTAGCATATACTTTAGATACCGGATAGAAATCAATATATGATGTCAATGCACTAAAGTGTATAGATATATAATTAATCGCCTGCTGATATGCAAAATAAAGTAAAGATAACGGTATCGCTGCACCGATTAATCCAATCAGAACACCTTCTAATATGAATGGTGCCCGAACAAAAGAGTCTTTTGCACCAATGTATTTCATGATTGCAATCTCTTCACGACGAACCGTAATACCCATAGCAACCGTATTGCTGATGAGGAATACTGCAACAATAAGAAGTACTGATGTAATCACACCGGAAATTGTTGCAAGAAGTACACTGATGTTTTTCAGTGTCTCCGCTGCTGCTGCTGATGCTTTGACTTTACGTACGCCTTCTAATCCTTTTGCATACGCCACCACATCATCCTGGCTTTCAACAGTTTTCATATAAACTTCAAAGTTGTCTGAATCTTCCAACGGATTTTCTGTGAATCCGGCTGCAGCATCACTGTCTTCTCCAAAATAACTCTTTTGGAACTCCTCCCATGCTTCATCAGCCGATACATATTTCACTTCCAAAACATCTTCTCTGGATGACAAATTCTTTTTAATCTTTTCGATCTGTTTTTCTGTAGCCTCTTTTTCAAAATAAACAACTACCGGAACACTTTCCTCCACGTTTCTCATAACACCCTGTACGTTAACGATAAGTGAATAAAAAACACCAAACAGGAAAATACATGCCACCATTGTTGCAATGGAAGCAATTGAGAACATTCTATTTTTTGCTATATTTCTTAACCCTTGTTGTACGGTATATCTAATTGTACTGAATCTCATTTACACACCCACCTTTTTCGTGTCACTCACAATGTTCCCCTTCTGCATTGTGATCACTCGTTTTTTCATTGCGCTGACAATTTCATGATTATGGGTAACCACCACAACAGTAGTTCCTCTATGGTTTGCTTCTTCTAGCAATTTCATAATTTCCCATGAATTTGCCGGGTCCAAATTACCTGTCGGCTCATCTGCAAGCAGAATAGAAGGCTCATTCACAATTGCTCTTGCGATAGCAACTCTCTGCTGTTCGCCACCAGATAACTCCTTCGGGTATGATTTGTATTTCTGTGCCAAGCCTACCAACGAAAGGGCTGCCGGCACTTTTTTCTTAAGCACACGCGTCGGCGCTTCTGTTACACGGAGCGCAAATGCAATGTTTTCATAAACATTCCTATCTTTTAACAAACGGAAATCTTGGAATACAACTCCCATCTTTCTGCGATAGTATGGGATTGCCTTGTGTTTTAAATCCGCCAAGTCTTTTCCCATAACCTTAATAGTTCCTGAAGTCGGCTCCAACTCTTTCAGTAAAAGACGAATTAATGTAGACTTTCCGGAGCCACTATCCCCTACAATAAACACAAACTCTCCCGCTTCTATCTTTAAACTAACGCCATTGAGCGCGGCTACTCCTTTTGAGTACTCCTTTGTAACTTGTTTTAATTCTATCATACGCTCCTCCTTAATTATTAATACTCCAATGTTTCCATATATTTCATATATTTTACCACCATCAAAGCAATCTTAAATGTAATAGCATCCTCAAACACACGCAAGTCAAGACCGGTAATCTTCTGAATCTTGTCCAACCTATAAACCAAGGTGTTGCGGTGAATATAGAGCTGTCTTGATGTTTCTGACACATTCAAGCTATTTTCAAAGAATTTATTAATCGTCATCAAAGTCTCTTCATCAAAATCATCCGGCGATTTCCCCTCAAAAATCTCACGAATAAACATTTTGCAAAGAGGTACCGGAAGCTGATAAATCAATCGTCCGATGCCTAACGTGTTATAAGCGATGACTTCTTTTTCATCAAAGAAAATTTTTCCTACATCAAGCGCCAGTCTCGCTTCTTTGTAAGACTTCGATACTTCCTTGATATCGTTGATGATTGTACCATACGCAATATGAAGACCCTTTTCACCTGCTGTTTTTAAATTATCCAGCATGGCATGTGCCTGTTTTTCCAAAACGCCATAGTTATCATTATTAGAAATTTGTTTCACAAGAATAATGTTCTTTTCATCAACGGCAGTTATAAAGTCTGTATTCTTAACGCTAAGCACTGCTCTCACACGTTCTAACGCGTTAACATCCTTTTCTTCCTGCATTTCAATAATAAAGATAACACGTCGCGCATCTGTGTCAATATGCAACTTTTTTGCACGATTGTATATATCTACCAGCAACAAATTATCAAGCAGTAAATTCTTGATAAAATTGTCGCTATCAAATCTTTCTTTGTAAGCTATGAGCAAACTTTGAAGTTGAAAACGAACCATCTCTCCAACCAGCTTTGCTTGTTCTTCTGTGCTAAAAATCTGCAATATATATTCAACCTGTTGTTCATCATAAACTTTATAAAACTGACAATTTTGCGAAATCTGAGTGTCAATCGGAGTGTTTACAAATGCCGAAACAGAAATATCCTGCTTCTTATTTCCTGCGATAGTAGACGCAAGCACTTTCCCTTCTGTATCCATCACACACAAATCAACCTTTGTAATTGTCTTTAATCCATCTAGCGTACTTTGAAGTATTTGATTTGCAATCATCTTTATCCCTCCGTAAAACAATATACCTTTCTATATCTTAATGCAAAACCACAAAAAAATAAAGGGGAAATGCTACATTTTTTATGCATTTCCTCCTTTTTTTGCTATCTCTTTCTTTAAAATCTGTTTTGCCAACATTTTCTTTATCTTTCCGACAAAAGAATGTTCCTTTTCAACCTTACTGAACCAATTGCCAAATCCTAACCAGAGTCTCGCATTTAAAAGCGATTTGTTTCGGATAATAAAATTCTCTTGTATTGGTGACGGAAGAATGGATATGATACAGTCTGCCTCTACACCGTTGATTCGGTTCAAAATCATATCATCGGATGCACCATGCTCTTCCATAGTAGCTGTTTCAACAATCTGAATAGAAGCATAATCTTCTTTAATAGTTTCCTGAAGTTTTTGCAAAGCATTTGTATGTTCAGCAAGCAAAAATACACGCATCTGATTCTTGTGCAAAAAATGCATCGCTAACTTCACAAACAACAACGGTTCTGAAGCTCGCAGTCTTCTTGCATCTTCTACTCCCGCCGCCTGCAAAATTGCATTATCGCCCGCAAACGTAATGTCAAATTCACTAATCTGACGTTGCAATTCTTCCTGATTAGCGACCTCGCCCAATGTACTGAGAGTAATCATCTCTACAACGCTCAGAGCCTCTGTATTCATATAATCTACGACAAGCTTCATCGCATCTTTTGCTGTATAATTGTCAATTATTAAATCTGATATTTGGATTTTATCGTTCATAACCTCACCTGTTTAATCCCCAGACTTCGATTATATCAGATTATTTATTTTTTATCAACTCTCATTTGCGCGCGCTATTTCTCGACGTTTTTTCGTAACTAAACCACCTATTTTACCGGTCTCCTTGGAAGTTAACGAACGCCATCCTTCCTTCAATACTTTATCAAGCAACCCCAATTCTTCAGCAACTTCGTATTTCATTTTTTCTTCTGCGGTAAGTTCTTCCAAGCGAATCTCTTTTTTCTTAGCCTTAGACATAGTAAAATCCCCTTTCCGTTTGGTAAGAGGATTTCCTATTTATGAGATTTTATTCCGGCTCTGCCTTTTTTTAACAAATGATTTCTTGGTGTAGTGCAAAAGAATATATGATCTTTTCCTTCACTCGTTTTCCTGTTAATCGTTCCAAAGCTTGCGCATAGTATTCTAACTGCGTGTGATATCTTTCCACCAATTGCGAACTTTCTGAAACACGGTCTGTCTTGTAATCCAAGACCACCAATTCTCCGTCTTCCTCAAAGTAAACATCGATAACTCCCTGAACAACCATCAAATCTTCAGAGTCAACCGGAACCCCTAATACAAATGGTTGCTCCGCATGGTAATATTCCAATCGGCTTGCCATCTGCACACGTTTCCCTATGGACGATTTTAAAAATCTCATAATATCTGTGACACGGACATAAGACGATTGTTCTTTCAGCAAGCGTTTTATCTCGCTTGTTAATTCTGTTTCGCTATAATCTCGCGTGAAATCAAGAAGTTCTAAAAGTTTGTGATAAAGCGTTCCTTTTGATGCTCCGGAAATCTCTGTTTCTTGCTGAATAAATTTTGGCAATAACGGAATCACTTCTTCTTCCTTGAAATCTTGAGCCGCTTCATCTGAGTAAGCTTGTTTTTTTAATTCGGAAACAGTCACTTTTTGCTTGATGTTGTCACTACCCATATATGGATAACTGTATGAAAATTGTTGCTCAAGCTGCTGTTTCATGCGAGCGTCATACGTTTGCCCGGTATCCCAATTGTTCAAAATCTCTTTTGTAAAATGTTCTTGCACTGTCTCGACTGCCTCTTCGTAAGAAAGTTGCAACAGTGATGTTGTGATAACCTTTATTGGAACATCTCTTTTATAAAGCCTACTGCTTTGATTTTGTAAAATTCCATATCGGTCCATAATCTCTGCCATACATTGATTGCGAAGTAACGCGGCTAATATCCAATCCAGATAGTTATTTGCCGTAGTCAGCGTTAAATATGGCAATTGTATCGGCTGATGATGACTGATAGATAGTTTGCTGTTTAATAGCTTTTCAAGGTCTGTTACAGTTCCTGTCAAAATCAGTTTTTCTTTTGCCCTTGTCATTGCCACATAGAGCACA
Organism: Faecalimonas sp.; assembly: GCA_045632945.1. Taxonomy (GTDB): domain Bacteria; phylum Bacillota; class Clostridia; order Lachnospirales; family Lachnospiraceae; genus Faecalimonas. The sequence continues at coordinate 43,723 of JAZQXU010000039.1, forward strand.
CGTAGCTCCTCTGCCGCCGACTCTTTATGCACTGTCTGCGAAATCATATTTTTCAAAAGAGTGGTCTTTTTGGTTCGCACTTGCGAGTCAACTCGATTGATACCAACACCAAGATGCGGATGCAAAACTATATTACCCGTGGCATCTGACATGTTAAATCTCTTGCTCGTGCCAACTACAAATACAATCGGAAATTCCAAACCTTTGCTTTTATGAATACTCATGAAACTAACAGTATCTGTATGCTCGTTCGCAACTCCCGCTTCACCAAAATCCACTTCATATTTTTGCATTTGTTCCATATATCGAACAAAATTAAAAAGTCCCTTGTAGCTAGTTCCTTCAAAGGCAACTGCCTTCTCCACAAGCATTTCCAAATTGGCAGTTCTTTGTGAACCGGCCGGAAGTGATGCCACATAATTGTCATATCCGGTCTCCCGCATTAGTTGCCATAACAACGTGTGAATAGCTGTATATGGGACTTTATCGCGGAAGGACTCAAACGTCTCTATAAATGTGTGCAGACGAGTTTGCAAATGTTCATCGTGACCATTTGCAATATAACTGCGTATTTTTTCATAAACAGTGTCACCTTCAGCCTCCGTTTGTATCATGGCTAATTCCTGCGTAGAAACTCCTGCAAACACAGAGGTCAAAATCGAAGTGAACGGAATATCCTGTCTTGGATTATCCAAGATTCTTAAATAATTCAAGAGTAATTGTATTTCCCTCGTTTGAAAATAACCTTCCTTCGAACCGACATAAATCGGAATTCCTGCTTTTTTAAGAACTTCCGTATACAAATCTGCCCATCCCTGAACACTGCGGGAAAGGATAACAATATCACCATATGAAGCCGGTCGATACTCCCCGAGTTTCTTATCAAACACCCGATGCTTTCCGACAAGTTCTTGGATTCGCGCCGCCACGGCTTCTGCCTCAAGTTCGCGTTGTTCACCGGCTTTTAACCCAAGTGTTTCAATCAGCATGACCTCCGTTTCATTTCCTGGCTGTTCTTCATAATCGGCGCCCACATATAACGCGGCATTCTCATCATATTCGATACCGCCAAAGGATGGAATCATAATCTGTTCAAACACAAAATTGGTACTGTCCAACACTTCTCTTCGACTCCGGAAGTTTTTATGCAAGTCTATTCGCTGTTCCTGACTGTCCTTTGTACTATAGCGATTGTACTTTTCCATAAATAGTTCAGGCATCGATAATCTAAAACGATAAATACTCTGTTTGACATCTCCCACCATAAAAATGTTGTGCCCACCTGCCGAAACCTTGGAAACACTGGTCAATATCGTATCTTGAACATAATTGCTGTCCTGGTATTCATCTATCATAACTTCTTCATATTTCTGCTGATAACTTTCCGCCACAACACTCGGAACATGTTTGCCGTTCTCTTCTCGCGTTAGAATCTGTAATGCATAATGCTCCATATCACTAAAGTCAATCAGATTTTTTCGCATTTTTGCTTCACGAAATGCCGTTTCAAATGCTGTGACAAGATTACATAGTGTCTGCATATGATTTTTTGATGCCAGCATATCTGATTGAAGGCGTTCTACTGTATCAAAAAAGTACTGCTCTTTTAGTTGCCCGATTAAGCCTTTCACTGTCTTGTGAGCTGTTTGCACCTGCTCCTTCTTAGTCGGACACACTTCTTTATTTCTGCATGCCTTCAGATTCGGAAAATCAATGAATCGCATCAGTTTTTGCATTTCTGAAAACGTATTTGCTTTGCTTAATATTTCCAACTGTCCAATGTCAAATTGTATGTTTTCTTTGTAGGAAAGCGGTCCATCCTCTTCTTCGCAAAGTTCCATTGCATAATTCAAAAGTTCACGGGCCTCTTGTATATACTGAGTCATCTCATTCATAATGGCTTGTACAAATGGTTTGCGTTCCAATTCCAGTGGAGATTGGATATCATATTGTTCCACACATTGTTGTAACCATTTTGTCGGATTCGGATAACTTCTGGAAGCATCGTATAGCTGTATAATTAAATTCTCTAATTGTTTATCACTTTTCCCAAAGGCAAAGCTTTCTACAAAGTCAATGAACTCGCTGTCCCCTTCCAGATATGCCTTTTCCAAAACGTCTTCAAGCACATCCTGTCTTAACAGTTCGATTTCTCCTGCTGCGCCGATACTAAAGCCCGGGTCCAAGTCGATCTCGTGAAAATATTCACGGATAACAGATAGGCAGAACTGATGGATGGTCGTGATTTGCGCTTGATGAATCAAGGTTGCCTGACGTTCTAAATGAGAATTCCCCGGTTGTTCGTCCAAAGCCTTTTCGATAGCCATGTGTATACGTTCTTTCATTTCAGCAGCCGCAGCTTCAGTATAGGTAACAACCAGTAAACGGTCTACATCAAGCGGTTTTTCATCTTTTGTTAACCTTGTAATAATTCGTTCCACAAGCACAGCGGTTTTTCCGGAACCAGCGGCAGCGGACACAAGAATGTTGCGGTTACGTAAATCAATCACCTGTTGTTGTTCAGATGTATATTTCACACTCATTCTCCCACCTCCTGTCGCATGATTTCGATTGCCTGTTCATCGCTTCGCTCTTCCAGTTCACGATATTCATACCCCGGTATCTTATCATCAAAACCACAAATCGCATGATAAGGGCAATACTGGCACGCATTTTTACCTTTGAGAGAATAAGGTGATATATCTGTCTCTCCTCTTAAAATGCCACGCCCTGCTTTCTGAACCTGCATTTTTGCAAACTCTGAAAGAGTATCGAAATCTTCCTTTGTCAAAATCTTTGATTTTTTAGACAACTCTCCGTTTTTGTTGCGAGAGACAGGAATTACTTCGGATGAGGTGTTCATGTCGCGATCTAAATGCATAAGAACATCGTCGGATGCTTGCACAATCCCATCCGGGCACAGTTCTTTTAGTATGAGCGTGTCTACGTCCTGTCCTTGCTCCGGTTCTTGAATAATCGGGTCCTTCATATTGTAATAGAAAATCCCCGCCGGAACCACTTGTTTATCTGTGCGATTTTTCTCCTGAATCTCAAGAGCCGCATTCATATACACCACAAGCTGCATTTGCAATCCATGACTCACTTTTCCTAAATCAAACAGTTCTTTTCCTGTTTTATAATCGACAATCTTGACATAGACATGTTCATCATCCTCGTATACATCCATACGATCAATCTTGCCTCGAAGTCGCATTTCTCCTAAGTCTTGCACCTGAATGGTCTTTCTAAATGTAACTTCATATCCTTCCGGAACAAAGTCGCCCCGTCCTAATTGTTTAGAAACAGCCCACACGGTACGTTTAAGCATACGTTTCAAACGGGTAATCACATACTCATTGCGCGCTGTGCTATATAAAATAGAGTTGCCATAATCAACAATGCACTCCTCAACGCTGGCATCAATGAACTCCTGTAGTTTGTCGTTTGGAATATTGGTCCATGTGTATCCCGCATGTTCTAACTTATAAGAAAATTTTTCAATAGAACCATGGAAAAGATTCCCTAAATCCAGTGCCTGGAATTTATATTCCTCTCGCTCTTTCAGTTTAAGCCCGTAAGTCAGAAAATGTTGATAAGCGCAAGCGGAAAATTTCTCCAAACGGGTAACGCTGTTTTCCAAAATGTCCCCATATAGTTTTTGCGCCATATCGCGGGTCAAGCTACTTTCCGGTTTTCTATAATAAAAAGCATCTACAACCTGCTCGATTCTGCCGCTCCACTCCGGATTCTTTTTATACCAACTGTAAAGTTCCTGCCACTCTTTGCTCAAACCATCCCGGTGCTTTTGTAATCCCTCTATCAAACATGAAATTCCGCTTTGGATTGTAAGTTCTTTCTCTGTTAAATCACTTCCAACTTCTCGCACTTTCATCAAAGGAAACATTTTCAGTATATCCATAACCAGATAGGACGGTCTCATGCTTTTGCCTTCACCGTTGGCTTTACTGTACGTCAAATAGACCTGCTTAGACGGTTTCGTCAAAATCAGGTATAAATAAAATTTTTGAATATATGTTTTTTCTTTCGCGCCGGGCGCCAAAGCCATACCACCATCAGTCAATTGGGTACGGTCATATTCTGATAATAAACCTTGCTTAGCTGCCGTTCCCGGAATATAAACATCGTTCGTTCCTAATAGGAAAACAACCTTTACATCTTTGACACGGCTGCGCTCAACATCGCCAACCACAACCTGGTCAATACTTGGTGGAATAACTCCAATCTTAGCTTCCTCAAGTCCGGCATCCAAAAGATCACAATATTCTTGTAATGAAATTCTCTCATTGCCCAAGAGTTCAACAAACTGGTCTAAAAGTTCAATTACCAACCGATAGACCTGAGCATACTCTTTTGCTAAAGCAAGTTCATTTTCTTGCTCGAATTTGATTTGATATTCTTTCACGCTCTGCTGGAGATTTCCCTTTAAAAGGAAATCATGAAGTGCCTTTGTAACTTCAAAAACTGTTTTGGTCCTATTCTTCAGCACTTCCATCACATCCGTCACACTCTCCATAAAGCGCAAGCGGATCTGATTCACGGCAGACAACCTTGCTTCATCCATATTGTTACTTCTGCGAATCCACGGCTCATTCCATTTCTTATATCCGCGAATACCCATTGCCAATACATAATTTTCTAAAATATCAATTTCGTCTCTTCCAATTCCGGTCAAACCTGTTCGCAAATAACGAAAGACACTTTCGTATGTAAAATTCTGCTCAGCCATGGCAAGCAAACTTCGGATATACTCCACAAAAGAATTCAACAGAATACTGCGTTTATGGTCCATAAATACCGGCAAACCATACATTTCAAATTTCTTTTCAACATGATTGGCATATGCGCTAATGTCATTAGTCAACACCGCAATATCACGATACCTGTACCCTTCTGTTCGCACTAAATGACGGATCATCTGTGCCACGAACTCCACTTCTTCCTGAGCATTTTTCGCGCACCAAATTTGAACACTGTCTTGTTCTTTCTCGTATCGTTCCTTTGAATAACGGAACAAATGTGATTCCAAGAATTTCAAAGGTTCGTTGTCTCTAAAACGATAAATCGGCTCATTATAGAGAAGAATAGGCTCAAGTACGGACACCTTACATTCCTTTGCAAGTTCCACTAAAGAACATATCATTTGCTTGCTAAGCGCAAAGAGTTGATATGGATGTTTGTAAACGTATGGGTCCTCTTTCTTGTCCATTGTTGCGGTAACCACAACGGTTTCACAGACGCACATCAATTCTCTCATTAACTTGTTTTGAATTGGAGTAAAGCCTGTAAAACCATCTACATAAACAACACTGTTTTTTAATATATCAGACTGCGAAACTACTGATGCCAACACATCTAACAGTTCCTCTGCTGTAATATATCGTTCCTGCAGGTATGCTCTAAAACCTTCATACACCTTTTTAATATCTGCTAATTTGTAGTATAGATTAGGAGAGTTCACCACCTGTTCAAGTACGCTTTGCAATGTTTCCGGTTGCACATCATATTGTGTAAATTCTGAAATAAGCGACTTGAGCTCGCTAATATAACCGACTTTTTTCAGATTGCTCCCCAAAAGTTTTAATTCCGCCTCACAATCTCCTGCAATCTTACGAATGACAAAGTTTTTGCCCACATCATTTAGAATAGTACGCTCAGACGCACCTGTTTCCTCCAAAACACGATAAGCCAAACGATTAAAAGAAAGTACTTCAATATTCATAATCCCTTTATTCGGACTATACATAATAAGGTCTTTCTCAGTTTGCATAGTAAATTGTTCCGGAACGATAACAATATACTTTTTGTTCGGATTTGTCTGGGATTCTTTTATGACTTTTTCATACAAATAATGGGACTTCCCTGAGCCGGAAGGTCCCATGATAAATTGTAAACTCATCCTTTTCCTCCTGATTGCATTTTAAGTTACACATTGCGGAATATTTGCCCTTTAACATAGAACAACTCGATAATGAAATTTTATCATTCTCAAACAAGTTTAGCAACTATCATTGAAATTTTTGCAAATAATGAATCATTTATTTGGATGCTACGGTTCAATTTGTCCCTTTGAAGTTTTAGACCGTAGTTTATTGAGTGTACTACGGTCGAAAAAAACAATTTTGACCTTTTCAGCCGTATAATTTGTATCTCATTACAGTCAGATTTTTATTTTGTCAAAGTTAAGCCGTAATGCATTCTTATATTTGACGGTCTATTTAAAAAACAACTAAATTCAAACCGTAATGATGATATTTAAATACGGGTTTATATGGTATTCTCTACAAATCAACCGTAAGCAGACTGCTAGGATACGGTTTGTGAACGCAAATTTGATATTTAAACCGTATTCGATTATATAAGTGTTCTACCCACACAATTCTCCTAAAACAAAAAGAGAGCATTTCATCAGAATTTCTGACCAAATGCTCTCTCTACTTGTCTATTCCTTACTCAACACCTTTTTTTGCCACGATTTTTTGTTGCATTTCGGGCATTTCATATATCTTGTTCTACCAATGTGTGCCGCCATGAAAACGCTTTTATAAGCAGGTACATATCTATACCCACATTTCATACATTCATAATACCCCGCTGTTTGTTCGATTTTAAGCATAAACGGTGTTGCAATAAGCAAAGGTACAATGCTTGCAAGAATCAGAATAGTTGCCGTTGTCTCTTCCATTGGAACGGTCGCCTCAATGATGGCAGCTGCCAATAACGGGAGAATACATATGATTCCCGTGACAATCTCCATAGTCAATAGCCGTTTGTCTGCCTGCTCCTTCTGCTTGATTATTTCAATCAAGTTATTTTCTAATTCTTTATTGTAATTATCCATTATAACTACCTCCCCACATAATAAATCATTTACACTGATGCTAAGGACATCACACAGTTCAAGCATAATAGAGGAATCCGGCATTGCTTTTCCTGTTTCCCATTTTGATACCGCCCTGTCAGTGATACCTAGTTTTTCTGCCAACTGCATTTGTGTTAAATTCTTCTTTTTTCTGCACTCAGCAATGAATTTTCCAATTTTCACTTGGTTCATAGGTTACCTCCTTTCGCTATCAGTATAGGAATGATTCTATCTTTAGGCTACATACCAGTGGTTGAGTGGGGGATAAATCAACCAATAGTAGAGTGATTTGACCCTATAGCCTTACAATTTGATAATAAATACTGGTATAGGGGGATTATTTGGGCGATTATAATATTCACTTACAATCACCAAATATTGCTTACCGTCCAATTTCTTTACATATTCTAAAATGGCATATCTTTCTTCAAAGCCACTATCACCACCACTATAAATGCAAAGGCTCATGATTCCGCCTTTTTTCAAAAGATTGAGCCCCTTGCCAATGGCATCAATGCTACTCTCTTTTTGAGTAGATATCGTATGGTCACCACCCGGAAGATAACCGAAGTTGAATGTAATACAGCTAACTGTATCTTCTCCTGCGTAACGGTCCATATTCTCGTGACTTTCCAACAACACGGTGGCGCGCTTTGAAAGATTGGCCTCCTCCAAGCGTTTTCTGGTGTTAGCCACTGCCTGCTCTTGGATATCAAAAGCAAGAACTTTTCCGCTTTCTCCGACAAGTTCACACAAAAACAAGGTGTCGTTTCCGTTACCCGCCGTCGCATCGATACAACATTGTCCTTCTTTCACATGCTCTCTGATAAAATGATGACACCATTCTGTAATCTGATAACGTTTCATGAATATTTATTTCACTTTCTCATAAATTTCTGCCGGCACGTAGCCTTTCGCAAAAATACCATTATCCCGATACTCTTCTTCCAAAAGTTCTCCATATTTGCGAATCATCTGTATTTTACCGGCTTGCTCGTAAGGATATACCTTCTCTATCAAAACCTTCTGGCTTCGCAGTACACCCTCAATAATCTCTTGTAGTTTATCTAGACCTTGTCCGTGCTTTGCAGAAATACGAACGATATGGTCTGCCCGAAAATCTCTGATAATCTGCTCCTGTTCTATCTTATCTTGTTTGTTGAAAGCAGTAATAATCGGTTTGTTTTTAACCTCTAATTTATCCAGCGTTTCATAAACAATATACATCTGTTCATCTACCTGGGGATTAGAAGCATCTACAACATGAAGAATCATGTCTGCATATTTTGCTTCCTCCAATGTGCTTTTAAACGCCTCAACCAGATGATGTGGCAGTTTGCGAATAAATCCTACCGTATCTGTAAGCAAGATTTCCTGCTTGCTTGGAAGTTTTAAGTTTCTGGTTGTCGGGTCCAACGTAGCAAATAACTTATCTTCTTCAAGAACGCCCGCTCCGGTCAATGTATTTAAGAGTGTGGATTTACCTGCATTTGTATATCCAACGATAGCAATAACCGGAATCTTATTTCTACTGCGTTGCTCCCTTGTCACTTCGCGATGACGTTTGACATCTTTCAGTTCGCGATTCAACTGTGCGATTCGGTCACGAATAAGGCGCCTGTCCATTTCCAGTTTTTTCTCACCCGGTCCTCTGGTTCCAATACCACCACCCAATCTGGATAATGATTTCCCAAGACCCGTTAATCTGGATTGACGATACTTAAGCTGCGCCAGTTCGACTTGGATCTTTCCTTCATTTGTAGATGCTCTTGTGGCAAAAATATCTAAGATAATGAGCGTTCTGTCCATGACTTTTATGTCCAACGCATCTTCCATATTGCCAAGTTGAATCGGGGAAAGTTCATCATCACAAATAATACCTGTCGCCTCCGTCTCCCAAATCAATTCCTTTATCTCTTCCAACTTACCTTTTCCCACATAGGTTCCCGAATGAATCTGATCCAAATTCTGAATAACGCGACCTACAACAGTGGCTCCGGCCGTTGCTGCCAATTCTTCCAACTCATCTAAAGATTTTTCCGTATCATCATGGTCGCTCGTGCTGACTCCGACCAAAATAACGCGTTCTATCGTCTCCTTCAGTTCTATCATTTCTGCCATAGTTTCTTCCTACCTTGTTTCCAAAAATCCAGCCTCATTTTCAACGCGAGTATCTTCCGGATATGCTTTTTGGTAATCCGCCATCTGAGCTTTTGCAGCTTCCCAATCTCCCATGTACTCATAAACAGCGATTAAATTATACATAATTTCTTGCTTTTGTGCCCCAGTAATATCTTCTTTATCCAATGCTTTCTTATAAGCATCTTGAGCTTCTTGATACTGTGCTAACTCGATATAAGACGCACCAAGCAAAGCAAATATTGTTGCCGTCTCATCTGCTTCGTACTTAAGCGCAAGGTTAAGATACTCCGCAGCTTGCTCGTATTCCTCAAGTTCAAAGCAAGCAATACCCGCACCGCGATATGCTTCATCCAGATTGCGTTCCTGCCGGATATCTTTTTCGAACATTTCTTTAGCTTCTTGATATTGTTCTTGTTCTAATAGCAAAACACCTTCCTTGATGTTGCCGGCACATCCTGTTAACATCAAAAATACAATTGCAAATGCGAAAAGTTTCATTTTCATAGTCTTACCTCTATTCTGTAATATGTTCCATTCCTTGATTTAAAATACTTTGGATATGAGAATCCGCAAGAGAATAATAGATGGTTTTTCCTTCTCTGCGATTTTTCACAAGTTTCATTTGCTTCAACACACGTAATTGATGCGAAACAGCTGATTGTGTCATACCGACAGCTTCTGCCAAACCACAGACACACGACTCAGCCTGAAACAGTGCGCATAATATCTTAACACGCGTCACATCACCAAATACTTTATAGAAATCTGCCAAATCTCGAATAATCCCCTCGCTTGGCATCCCATGCTCTATCTGATGCACAAGATGTTCATGCGCATGCATTTTCTCCATACTATCCGGTCTCCTTCCGTTTGATATTTGCCATAAAAAACGACATCATCCATATTGTTTATTATGAATGATGTCGCTTGTTTGGTCAACTTATTTTCGATGTAAAATCCGTATGGAGTTCAGCACACATAACATAGCTACTCCTGTGTCTGCAAACACAGCAAACCACATGTTTGCAGCGCCAAATAGACCCAATATCATGACAAGCGCTTTGACCCCCAGTGCAAATATTACATTTTGAATCGCAATTCGATTTGTTTGTTCAGCAATCTGAAAAGCCTCAGGAATCGCCTGCATAGATGAAGTCATAAAAACCACGTCTGCCGCTTCAATCGCTGCATCGACACCATTTCCCATGGCAGCACCCACATCTGCTCCCGCCAGCACCGGTGCATCATTGAGGCCATCTCCCACAAATAATACTTTTCCATATTTCTTGCGAATTGCCTGCAAACGTTCTAGTTTTTCATCCGGCAACAATTTTGCACAAACAATTTCAATTCCTGTCTCCTTGGCAACTGCTTCTGCTGTGAGCAATGCATCACCTGTTAGCATGATTGTCTTCATGCCACGAGATTTTATTTGGGAAATGGACTCCTTGGCTCCTTCTTTTATGCAGTCGCATATCACAATATGGCCTATCATATTTCCATTAACTGCAACCAGCACTTCTGTTCCATAATCGGTATTTTCTTGCGGGTTCGTATCAACATTATACATTTCCAAAAGAGCTTGATTGCCACACAAAATCTCTATATCACCTAAAATGGCGCGGATCCCTTTTCCCGGAATCTCCTCCATCTGCTCTGGCTTTATAATCTGACATTCTCGTCTCTTTGCTTCCTGTAAAATACTGATACCAATCGGATGAGTGGATTGGCACTCGCATGTTACAGCTGCTTCAAGCAATTCAGTTTCATTGACGTCTCCTATAGGCACACACTTTTGTACTTCAAACTTTCCTTTTGTAACAGTACCTGTCTTATCAAGAATCACTGCTTTGATTTGATGTAAGCTTTCAAGAGCAACACCACCCTTAAACAAAATGTTTTTCTTTGATCCTGTACCTATGCCGGAGAAGAATGCCAACGGCACACTAATGACCAAAGCGCACGGACAACTAATAACCAAAAAACTGATAGCTGTATAAATCCATTTTTGCCACTCACCTGTGAATAGAGATGGTACGATTGCTGTTAATACAGCCAAAGCTACAACAAATGGTGTATATACCCTTGCAAATCTTGTGATAAAACGATCTATTTTGGGTTTCCCCGATGCAGCTTGTTCTACAGAATTCAAAATACGCGTCACCATAGAATTCTCTAGAATCTGTTCCACCCTTACTGTCAAAACACCAGATGTATTAATACATCCCGAAACAACCTTATCCCCTATGGTAACTTTCACAGGAACGGGTTCTCCCGTAATCGGCGACGTGTCAATCCTGCTTTCTCCTTCCACAATCACGGCATCCAAAGGAATACGGTCTCCAACGCGAACCAGCAATATGTCTCCTACCTTTGCATCACTCGCCGGAATTGTATGAACATCCTCACCTTCTATTAAACATACTGTTTCTGGGCGCAAGTCTACAGCTTCCATAATTTGACTGCGACTTTTTTCCACAGCAATGTGTTCAAACAACTCTCCGAAACGATAGAAAAACATAACTGCAACAGCCTCAGCAAAGTCACCGATTGCGATTGCTGCAAGTGTGGCAATTCCCATTAAAAAGTTTTCATCAAACACACGCCCTTTAAGTAAACTTGTACACGCGTGTTTCAGAATACTCCATCCTTGTAAAATATATGCTGCTAAAAAGATAATCAAACTAGCAACTTCTGCACCTTGCCATTGAATTGGTAAATGTTCAAACAAAAGTCCTGCAGCCAGCAAAATAGCTGTAATAATAATCGTAATAATCTCATGATGGATGTCATGGTGTTCATGATGATGGTCATGCCCACAACCACAACCTTCATGATGGTGGTGATGGTCATGTCCGCAGCTACAAGTTTTGTGATGATGTTCAGTCATATGTATCCTCCTAATATATGAATGTTTGTTCATATGTTCATATAACCACATCGCTTGCTATTTGTCAATGAAATACTAATATTTGTCACAAAGTTGTCTATATCTATCCTGGTATTTCAGACGGATCCATCTTTTTGCACGATAAAGCTTGCTATGCAATACCTCTAATGTCATCCCCAATTCATGCGCCACATCTTCTTGCTTCTTTCCCATTCCATAAACTAAGGTTAAGACATTATACCAGGACTCATTTTCCTCTAATATCGTACCCATAATCTCATCCAAAAACTCTTTGACCTCTTTTTCGTGTTCCTCCTTTAGATAGTCTTGTTCAGGGCCAAGAAGCGATATTTTTTCTTCCGGGATGTTTTCCATAAACTCTCCCTGTAACTCCCACTTGGAATCACGCGTCCAGTTATAGGAAAGATTTCTGGCTGTACGAAGCAAATAAGAACGAATTCTGTCTTCGTTGACATTTCCCATGTGAAGATAGAAATTATAAAATGTCTTTTGCGCAATATCCTGCGCCGTAAAATCATCCTTAACGTAAAATAAAGCTATTTTGTATACTTCGTTTTGATAGGTTCGATATACTCTCTCGAACGTTTCCTCTTTTGTCGTCATTTGCTTCACCTTTTTCCTTTGTACTTATATTCTATTTTTAAAACTTTTCGACTATGTGTCGAGAAAAGTCGAAATTTTAATATTGTATTCCTTCTTTTTCCATTTTAGGATATAAGTATATTGTTTTTGGAGAGATTACTATGGAATACAATAATACTGCAAAAAACATTTTGCACCAACTTGGAATCGGAAAGACTTACAGCGGGTATGATTACATATTACACGGTCTGAATCTTCTGTTTCTTGACGAGAACAAATTAAATTGCATTACAAAAACCTTATATATTGATATTTCTCAACAATATCACACGTCACATACTTGCGTAGAACGAAATATCCGAAAAGTAATTGAGGTTATTTGGAATAAACAGCAAGAAAATCATTACACAATTGTAAAAATTTTCGGCGAAAGATATTCTTCAACAAAGCCATCTAACAAAGAATTTCTAGAATTACTTTATGAATATGTTAAGTCGAATACCCTGCTCCAAGAATTGTGCGACATCCAAAAATTCAAATGTCCGATTTCAAATCAAACATGCACAGCATATTGCGAAATTGTCGAAAAACTTCTAACGCTTACTTAAGCATTTCTCAGCTTATTCAAACATACTTTCTTAAGAAATACCCCTTGTTCGAGTTCTCAAATACTTATACAAATTACCCGAAAAGTACTGACGCAATTTCTGGAATTTTTTTAATTATTTTATAAAAAACACAAAATCTCATAGAAAAGTTGTCATATTGTGTCGAATTGTGTATAATAATGGAGATTATTAAAAAAGCATAAAGTTTTTATAATAATTTTATTACGCAGTTTTAAGCGGAGGTATATATGTTTAATAAAAGACCGGACGGACGCAGATTACGTAATATCGAGCCATTACAGCTCATTACGTCCTACCTGATGAAAAAAAGATATGATGCAATGAATATGTACGAAGACACTTTCCCTTGTGAAGTTTGGGATACATATATTAAAGAAAAAGAGGCAGATGGAATTAAGCTTGGTTATATGCATATTTTAATTGCAGGCGTTGTGCGCATGTTGGCTTTAAAACCAAGATTGAATCGTTTTGTTATGAATGGAAAGGTGTACGCAAGACCTAAGATATGGGTAAGTTTTGTCGTACATCCAGAATTGCATGAAGACAGTGAAGGAACAACCATAAAGCTTTGCTTTGAAGGAACAGAAAGTATCCTGGAGATTGCAGAAAAAATTAACGTTGCTATCGAAAAAGAAACAATAAAGCGCGAGGGAGAAAACGGAACAGACAAATTAGCTCGTGTCTTAACTGCGATTCCGAGCCCGATTCTGAGTATTGTTGTAAATACTCTGATGTGGATGGATCGACATAATATGTTGCCAAAAGCTATCATTGAATTAAGCCCATTCCACACTTCTTTTTTTGTGACAAACTTAAAATCGCTGGGCATTAATTTTGTGCACCACCACACATATGAGTTTGGAACAACCGGTCTGTTCTTTGCTATGGGTAAGGAGAAAATTATTCCGGTCGTAAAAAAAGGCGAACACGTTTCTGAAAAACATATGCCTTTCAGCCTCGTGTCCGACGAGCGTTTCTGCGACGGACTATACTTTGCAATGGCACTTCGCGAACTTCGCAAAATTATGCGCAATCCAGCAGTATTAGAAACAAGATTAGAACAAATAGTTCAAGATACGTATTAAATTTCATCTATTTGCCAATCAATTGGCTTAATACCATGTTCTTCCAAGAAATGGTTGGTACGACTGAACGGTCTGCTTCCGAAGAATCCTCTATAAGATGAAAGCGGACTTGGATGAGGTGCCTCTAAAATCAAATGTTTTGGATTAATCAGCATTGATTTTTTCATTTGTGCAGGTCTACCCCACAGGATAAAGACAATCGGCCTATCCTGTTCATTTAAAACTCTGATTGCCGCATCAGTAAATTCTTCCCATCCGATTCCACGGTGCGAATTTGCCTGATGCGCTCTCACAGTCAACACGGTATTTAACAACAAAACACCTTGTTTGGCCCACTTCTCTAAATATCCATGGCTCGGTATCCTACACCCCAAATCGTCATGTAATTCCTTGTATATATTAACAAGCGACGGTGGAATTTCCACTCCCGGTTTTACAGAAAAACAAAGCCCGTGTGCCTGATTATCTCCATGATACGGATCCTGTCCGAAAATAACCACCTTCACATCTTTAAGTGGAGTTAAATGAAACGCATTAAATATATCATTTGCCGGTGGAAAAATCGTCTTTGATCGATATTCTTCACTTACCGTTTCAAACAGCTTTTTATAATATTCTTTTCCAAATTCTCCTTTAAGTGCTTCTAACCAATCTCCATTAATTGCTGACATATAAGCCTCCTACAATCTTACTGACACTCCTTTGTCACGTAAATATTGTTTTACTTCCTTGATTTCTAATTCTTTAAAATGAAACAGCGATGCGGCCAAAGCAGCGTCTGCTTTCCCTTGCTCAAACGCTTCATAAAAATGCTCCAATGTACCTGCTCCTCCGGAGGCAATGACCGGAATAGACACGCTTTCTGAAATAGCTCGGGTGAGCTCCAAATCATACCCTGCTTTGGTCCCATCTCCATCCATACTGGTCAATAATATTTCTCCGGCTCCTAGTCTCTCTACTGTCTTAGCCCATTCTACCGCATCAATTCCAACATCAATACGGCCTCCATTCTTATATATGTTCCACCCGCTGCCATCTGCGCGCCTTTTCGCATCAATAGCGACCACAACGCATTGGCTTCCGAACTTTTCTGCCGCTTCACTGATGAGAGCCGGCCGATTAATAGCTGAAGAATTGATAGAAATTTTATCTGCTCCTTCTCTGAGAAGTGCTTTGAAATCATCCACTGTACGAATTCCGCCGCCGACGGTAAACGGAATAAATACGTTTGCCGCCACTTCCCGTACCATATCCACCACGGTCTCTCTTGCATCTGAAGATGCTGTAATATCCAAAAAAACAATCTCGTCTGCTCCGGCCTCATCATAAGCTTTTGCAATTGCAACCGGGTCGCCTGCATCAATCAAATCCACAAAATTGACACCTTTAACCACCCGTCCGTTATGTACATCCAGACAAGGAATAATTCTCTTCGTAAACATGTTTTCTCCTCCAAGCTATAATTCCAAGAAATTTTTTAAAATCATAAGACCCACGTTGCTACTCTTCTCCGGATGAAATTGGCACGCAAACACATTGTCTTTTTCAACAGACGCATGGATACTCACTCCATATTCGGTAGTTGCTTTTACAATGCTCTCTTCCTGCGCCTGTAAATAGTATGAATGGACAAAATACACATAAGAATCCTGCGGCAAACCCTTAAATAATCTTCCTTCATTTTGAAGATGCAAGGAGTTCCATCCCATATGTGGTATTTTCAACTCACCGTTATCCGGGATACGCTTAATCTCGCCCTTTAATATTCCAAGCCCCTCTACGCCCGGCGTCTCATCACTTCTGTCAAACAAGAGTTGAAGTCCAAGGCAAACTCCCAAAAACGGAGTTCCCTGTTCCACCACGCGATAAATTACATCGTCCAATTTATATTTTCTAAGATTATCCATTGCATTGCCAAAAGCACCTACCCCCGGCAAAATCACTTTATCCGCACATAAAATGGTTTGCGCATCTTTTGTTACAACAACGTCAGCACCTAGTTTTTGCAATGCTTTCTCCACACTCTTTATATTTCCCGCATCATAATCAATAATGGCTATCATACTTCATCTGTCTCCTATTTTAAGTCTAATTCAAACCAAAAAGCGACTCCATTTTCATAGTTTATCACACCATACTCCTGCCCCAAAGATTCCATAATGGCTTTGACAATGGATAGCCCAATGCCGTGACCGCCATATTCTCTGGTTCTCGCTTTGTCAACTTTATAAAATTTGCTCCATATTTGTTCTATATCCTCTTTTGGTATCTGACTTCCCGTATTAAAGATAGAAATACGAGCCTTATCTGCTTCTGTCTGTTTATGAATTCGTATATCGATAATTCGTTCATTAGCAACATGATTCATAGCATTACTCAAGTAATTGCGTAACACTTGTTCCACTTTAAATTCATCTGCCCATACATATATAGCCTCATCGCTCTGAAACTGGACTGTTACGTCCTTTTGCTGAATCAAAATCTCATTGCTTTGAATGACTCCGCGAATAAGGTCAATAAGATTAAATCGTTCAAAAGCAACTTCTTCGCCCAACTCTAATTGATTAAGCGTAAGCAAATTTTTAACTAATTGGTTCATCTTATTAGCTTCGTCTATAATGACATCACAATAAAATTCTCTACTCTCCGGATCATCAGAAATACCTTCCTTCAGCCCTTCTGCATAGCCTTGTATAAGCGCAATCGGTGTCTTGAGTTCATGTGACACATTACCAACGAACTCATTACGCATGGTCTCTATTTTCTCTTTGTTTTCAATATCTTTTCGTAATTCATAATTGGCGCTCTTCAGCTCAGAAATGGTGGTCTCCAATTTTTCCGACATGATATTAAAGTTCTCACCTAGTGTGCCGATCTCATCTTGACCACCGCGCTCATATTTCGCATCAAAATCTAAGTTTGCCATTCTTTGCGACAACGTAGCCAGTTCCAAAATCGGATTGGTAATCCTCTTGGAGAAAATCCAGACAAACAAACATCCTACAACGCCCATGATCAACGTAGTATAAATAAGAAATCGGTTTGAAAGGGTTGCGCTCTCACGTATACTCTCTAGCGGACTGCTTAAAAGAAACGCGTTCCCATTTGAAAGGTAACCCCACATCTCAATATACTCTCCGTCTCCTGTCACATCCTTCGTACTGCGAATTTCATAATTCTGACTACTTTCCAAAATTTTACTATGAGCCTGATGCCTGTTGAGTAAATACCCCATCAGTTGTGCATATAATTGTTGCGCTTTCATTTCACTTGAGGTCGCTGTCAATATTTTTTGGTTTTTATCTGTAATGACAACAAATGATACGTTGCTGATTTCAACTAAATCTGTCACTTTGTCCGCCATGTTCTCGGCCGTCAATGTGCCACGCTGAGCCGCTTCATCCATCTGCGAGTATATATGAATCAAAGATGCTTGTTTGTTTCGAATATAAAAGCTCTCCAGAAACCAACTGTTAATCAGGATAGAAACCAACAACACTGCTCCGACCAACGCGATAAACACCGTTGCTATCTGGCGTCTGATTGATTTTTTCATGATTCTACCTCAAATTTGTATCCCATTCCCCAAATGGTTTTGATATAATTTCCCTTTTCACCTAATTTGCTTCTTAATTTTTTAACATGGGTATCAATTGTTCTCGCATCTCCAAAATAGTCATAATTCCATACGTTATTAAGAATCTTTTCTCTTGACAAAGCAATTTTTTGATTCTCAATAAAATAATTTAGAAGTTCAAATTCTTTTACACTCAAATCGACTGTTTGTCCGTCAATTGTTACCATGTGTGCTACCCTATCGATAAGAATGCCACCTGCATTGATAGCGCTTTCTTCCACCGCATTTCGTGAACGTTTTAAAAGTGCTCCGACTCTGGCCACTAAAATCTTTGGGCTAAATGGTTTGGCAACATATTCATCTACACCCAATTCAAACCCTTTTAGTTCACTCTGCTCTTCTGCCCGCGCGGTTAACATCATAATTGGAACCTTGGAATACTCACGCACCTCTTTACACACCTGCCAACCGTCCATGCGTGGCATCATAACATCTAAAATAATTAAATCTAAATCTTTATTAGCATAAAAAGTATCCATGGCTTCAATACCATCAGCCGCTTCCATAACCTGATAGCCCTCGCGTTCCAAAAAATCACGAAGTAATTTTCTCATTCTGCTTTCATCATCTACAATTAAAATTTTTGTTTTTTCCATTACATTTCACCTCGTTCGGTCGGTCTATCATTATCCTAACAAAGATTTATGTCTAATTTGTGTTTCCATTATACTATTTTAGATAATATAAATAAAGGGTTCTTTTTCCTCAAAACATAAAAAAGATGCGACAGCCAAAACTATCGCATCTTTCTTAATATTACTTATTTGTTTTTCAATGATTTTTTGAATTCTTGGTATGCTGTATAAGTTTCTGATTTCTTAAATTGACTTTTTTTAATAATAAACAATACCAATGAAATTACAAATACAACACCAAGCACAATTGCTGCTGTTCTGCATGTTCCGATAATTTTCGGCTCAACTTCTACAATTCTTGTATCAGGACCAATACCGTTCATTGCTTGTGAGTTAGCAATTGCATATAAGTTGTGATGGCATGCTTCTCTCATGGCAGAAACCGCTTTTGCATCATTTTCGAATTGCTGCAGACCATTTTTTCCTGTAATCATAAATGCAAGCATTGAGTCATATGTGGTTGTTCCACCCATAACACCATCAATACCATTTACCATGGAATTCAATACATTATCAGTAATCTGCAGACCAATACAGTTCCACTCTTCATTGAGAATACCTTTTACAAGTCCTGCGTTAGCACCTGACCATTGTGCTCCCCAACGAGTGTATGCCATCATGACGCCATTGCCACCTGCTTGTGAGCTTTCCAACGCGCCTTGGAACGCTCTTAAGTAAATTTCACGAGCTGCTTGTTCGTTCAACCATACACCAAGACCAATTCTGTCTTGTTCGCAATCATTTAATGCAAAGTGTTTCATGACAACACGAACACCTTTTTCCTCGATACCTTTTACTTCATATCTTCCAATTTCAGATGAAAGGAAACCATCTTCTGAGTAATATTCAAAGTTACGTCCGCTATATGGAGCTCTGTGGATGTTTGCACCAGGACCATAGAGGAATGTTACTTCTGCTTCCAAACAATCATTTCCTACAACTTTACCAATTTCTTCTACTAATTCTTTATTGAACGTAGCCGCCAATACATCTTCTGATGTAAGTGCTGTTGTCTCAACACCGAGTTGGCTACCAAACAATGCAACCGTTAAACCTTGAGGTCCGTTCTCGTCACGGGTTCCAGGTGCCTGTACAGAAAGTACCGGCATCGTCCAGTGGAATGAATCACCAATAAGTGAAACCATTTCGTCAAATGTAAGTTGGTCTAACAACTTGTCCCACTTCGGATCATCATAGTCAAGATCAATCATATCATATAATTTTAATCCATTGTCAGCACCGAGTGTCGGCATCTTCTCTTCTGCGTTTGGATCTGTTACATATTGTTGATCCTGTAATGCTTTAATTAAGTACTCATTCAATGTAAGTGGGCCGTAAACTTTGAGTGTTTTTGTGCCGTCATCATTTGTTTCCCACTCGAATTTGTAGTTCTTAATGCTTGGCATGGTTCCAACCCAGTTAGAACGAGACAAGTATACAACATCATCTACATTATCGTTTTTGTTCGGGTCTGAGGAATCTAATTGGTTCTTAATCTCAGTTCCTGCATCACTGACTGCATATGTTTCTGCATCCAAAGTTGGGTTGTTCCATGTGCAAACCAAATCTTTGTTACCTGCTGCATCCATGTGTTCGGCGTTTTCAGGTGTATAACCTTTTGCAGCTAAAACGTTATTTACCGCGTTGTGTGCATCTGTTGCTACTGTAAAGTGGTAATCACCGGCATCCATAATATATGTGCCATATCCGTAAGCATCATAACTTGCTACGTTATCACCGTCTACTTCAATGGTTAAAGTCTCAGATTGACCCGGTTCCAAAATCTCTGTCTTGTCAAATCCAACCAAAGATACAGAAGCCTTTTCTACGTTGTTATCGATATCATATTGTGTATATGGACTGGAAACGTAGATTTGAACAGTTTCCTTACCTTTAACCTTGCCTGTATTTGTAACAGTAACTTTAATGGTATATGTTGTTGTTTCTGCGTTGTATTCCATTGACATGTCGCTATATTCAAATTCCGTATAGCTGAGACCATATCCAAATGGGAAGGCAACATCATCGCTATAGCTATAATCACCAACATTTTCTTTGCCCATTACATAATCTTCATAACGTGTCTCGTAATACTTGTATCCTACATAGATACCTTCTTGATAAATCATATAAGTATCTGCATGTCCAGGAATTGTAGTGATATCTCCATTGTAAATCATAGGGGTAAAGTTTTGCATAACCGGACTTGAGTAGTTGTCATAGCAATACGTATCTGGTAAGCTTCCTGACGGATTCACTTTTCCACTAATAATCTCTGCCACTGCGTTAAGACCTGTTTGTCCAACGCCACCAATCCAAAGTGTTGCATCTACACCATATTCGTTGTTTTTTAAGAAATCAACTTGGAGCGCGTTTGATGTATTAATTAATACAATAATCTTACCTACCTTGCCTTCATCTTTCATTTTTTTGATGCCGGCCATCATATCTTTTTCTTCTTGATTTAACGCAAGGTAATTCTTTGCTTCACCCAACTCATGGTCAAAATAGCTGTCGGCGCCTTCACCACCGATACGTGATAATACAACAATTGCTGCATCGCCATACTTCTCTACAGATTTCAAAACACCGTTTTCTTCATACAACGCCCATGGTGCTTCTACGATTTCTGCTGAACCATAACCGCTAGCAGTTGCTGAATCTTGTACAACAGCTCCTGCATTACCGCGAGTGTATTTCTCTGCTGCTCCGCCTTCACTATAAAAATCCCATAAGGTTTTATTAACTTCAAATCCTTCTTTTTCCAACGCTTGCTTTAAATTGTCGCATTTGGATGTGTCAACATTTGCCGAACCTGTTCCACCATATACAATATTAACAGATGATGTAGAGAACAAACTTACTTTTGCACCTTCAGCAAGTGGCAGTGCTGCGTTTTCATTCGTTAACAGAGACGCCCCTTCTGCTTCCACTTGTTTTACGAGTGCTGCGCCTGCTTCTATTCTCTCTGCCTCTGTGTCATAATCACCTTTATAACGAATCTGTTCCGGATCTTCGTTTTCTATTTCCCAGAAGGTTCCGCCTGCAAACAAAGTCATGGTGTTGTCAAATACTGTTACCACTACTGTTGCAATCACTAATACAACTGCAAGTATACCACTGAAAATTGTAAGAAATTTCCATGGTCTTGTTGCTTTTTTGTAGGCTTTCTTAAACGCCTTTTTCTGAGACTTTTTCTCAGCTTTTAACTGTTTTTTGTTTTCTTCCATAAATTTTTCTCCCTTTATTTCTTAATGGACTTTATATAGTACATTCTACCATGTATTTAACAAAACTCAAACATATTTTTAACATTTCTCACAAAAACAGCCCTGAAACAATCAGGGCTATTCATTTCATACATGTTTACTTGTATGTTTACTTGTATGTTTCCATTGCTTGTTCCAAGCTCATGCCACTCGCTATTGCTTCTTTACGCTTAGCATTTACTGCTTGAATCTCTTTCATACGTTCACCACTTAGTGCATATCCTCTCATTGCAATCAGTGTTGCAATCCATGCAACCATCGGCACGATACAGAATAATGCAATAACTACCCAATTCATACCTGTGACATAAGGAGTTGTCTTAGTAGCAAGATTGTGCACATTGATAAACAACAATGCGACACTGACAACTGTAGCTGCAAGTGATGACACAAGTTTATCTACCAGACTGAAAAGCGTACCCATAATACCCGGGATAAATTTACCCGAACGATAGGTTTCGTAATCGGCACAGTCAGCAACCATAGGTATTGGCATATCAGCAGTCGAATAATATGCGCCATATCCAATACCAAAGAATAGAATAAACAAAATCGTATATAAATTCGGTGCAAATTTTCCATTCTCAACTAAAGTAAAGTTATATGCCGGATTACCTTGTCTCCATAAAAGGAGCAAAGTCAATACACCTATATAGCAAACAAGCGCTACCGCAACATAAGTCATGAGTGATTTCTTTTGGCCATGTTTTTGCGAAGTGCGAACCGTAAGTAAAAAGAACGGTGCTGAGAAAGCATAACCCAAAATCATCATAATAAGATAAAGGCTATCATATTTATTACGCCCTGCAATTTTAATGGTGTCGTCTGAACTAATACCTTCAATCTCTCCGTTTGTTCCTAAACTATATGAAACTTCTTTGTTTTCTGCATTGATAAATAGTCCGTCCTCATTTACAAGTAAACCTATTAAACTGTCAGATTCCGGCACACTTAATCCTGTGACATTGCCATTGTCATCAACGTGCAACCCTGCGGGTGCTCCTGTTTCATCCACCTCTATTTCAGATGGTTGTCCATCAACATCAAAAGGTAACACAACTGCCTGTATAGGTTTTGTTGCTTTGACGGTATTAGAATTATCAGGCACCGCCTCAAATAATTGGCCTGCCGTAGTGACATCAACACTCACTATATTTGCATTTTTGTCAATTTCATATTTTACCGAACCTTTTTCTGTGTTCTCTTTAACAACCGGTGTGTCAAAGGTTAAACCTAAAACCTGTGTGTCATCTTCGATTGTTAAATTAACAATTTCTTTGGTGGTACTATTTATTTCTATTTTATCGTAAAAGCCTTTGTTCACGCCCAAACCAAATTGTGTCATACAACCGTAAATCATACAAAGTACAGTTACATTTGTGGCAATTGCAAGGGCTAATTTGCAACCTCCACCTGCTACCATAAGACGTTGTAATGGTTTATTCGCTTTTATGATTGCAACATAGTCTGAAACTTTTACTTTTTCCTGTTTGCCACCAAGGCCAAAGTACTTCTCATTATCTTTTTCCCACACGCCTATGATTGCAAGCACGGTTAATACAATTGACACTATAATTCCGATAGGAGTCATAATGCGGAACCATGTAGAATTATAATCCCCCGCAAACCCATCTCCTGCAAGAATAGGACCGATAAATTGCATAACTCCCATACCTACAACAGAACCGATAGTATTAAATATTGTGAACAGCGGACGCTGTTTCGGGTCATTAGTAAGTACCGCCTGCGCCGAACGAGTAACTGATGTTTGGAATGTATAGCCTATCACCCACACTGCATAAAGCACAATAAACATAGTATAGCGTAACCACATTAAATTGTTTGGTATTACCGGGGTTAGCACATATAGCAAGACAATGGATATTGCCATAACGATATTTCCTATAACCATGAAAGGCCTAAACTTGCCATATTTGCCGTTGGTTTTGTCCATAAGCGCACCGATAATCGGATCGGTAATAGCGTCAAATACACGCATGCCGGTAACCATAAACGACGCAAACATCATTGCAAGCCCTAATACTTTGTTACCAAACGTTGCAATATAACTTAAAACCAGCACAAAATAAACATTGGTAGCACCATTATTCATAGGAAACAATGCCAACTGATATAATTTTGCACGATTCACTCCATCCTGCGCGGTTATCTTCTCTTTTTCCATGTTTTATTCCTTCCTTACATCCAGTTTGAACTATCGCCCTTTGCCAAACGATATTCAGGTTTTTCTTGTTCTACTTTAAAAATCACACAGCTGTCCGAATATTCTCCGGCTTTTACTTCTAATTTGTTTTCACTCTCTAATGAGATGTTGAACTTAAATACACGATTCCCTTTTTGGGTTTCGATAAGCTTTCCGTTTTGATACAAAGAAACCTCTTCCAAATTAGAATAAACTGTAATGGTTTGTGCTGTCACACTTCGATACTCATAACGCTTACCTGCAAGATAAACAAACTTATTTTTCTTGTTCCAATAAGCTTTATATAAATAAAATACATCTTTTTTAAGTTTGCGGTCGAACGTAATCATGCCTTTGTGATTCATTCCCGGTTCTCCACCTTGATTACGAGCATCTGCCGCAAAATCAAACATATTCCAATAATAATGAGCCCACATATATGGGTAACGTTCGAAACACTTAAGCATATACTCGTGGTATTTTGTGTGATATTCTTCCGAGTTGTCGCCACGTCTCGGCTGCTTGGAATGTAGATTTGGCATTCCCTCTGCTCCGTATTCTGAATAGCACAGACAACGATTTGGATACAATAAATGCCAAAAACGAATCCATATATCATTCAGCCATAAAAATGGTACATACCAGCCAAGGTACAAATTCCAACCGACTAGGTCCGTGATGTGTGCAACTGGATTCCAATGTATACACATCGCATAACACGCCAATGTAGTCGGTCTTGTCGGATCCATCTCATGACACAAATTATTTAATACGCGGTGATTCTCAAGCATCTGCTTTTTATATTTTCTGCCGGAAATAGTAATTTCATTCGATACGCCCCATACCACAATGGAAGGATGATTATAGTTCTGAACAATCAATTCTTTCATCTGATAAATCGTATTCTCATTACCATGAGCTAAATGTTCTGAAATATATGGGATCTCTGCCCAAACAATCATTCCCTCTTTGTCGCACAAATCATAAAAATACTGATCATGTTGATAATGTGCCAAACGAATCGTATTGGCTCC
This sequence comes from Faecalimonas sp., assembly GCA_045632945.1. GTDB lineage: Bacteria > Bacillota > Clostridia > Lachnospirales > Lachnospiraceae > Faecalimonas. Next base: position 68,730 of record JAZQXU010000039.1, read on the forward strand.
AACCTCTTTCATCAGCTCCATATCTCTGTCATGATGTTCTGTTGAAATTGCATTGCCAATGTCTTTAAAGTCTTGATGTCGCGACGCACCGTGAAGCGGATACGGTCTGCCATTTAAATGGAAACCGTCTTTCGGGCTAAACTCGAAAGTACGAACTCCACAATTGCAAGAAATCTCATCTACCTCTGTTCCATGTTTTATTAAAGTTGCTTTCAGCTGATACAAATACGGATCCTCGAGACCATCCCAGAGATGTACCTTCGGTACATGAAGAACAACTTCCATTCCCGCTGCTTCTGCAACGACGTTTTCCTCTGCATCTAATAATGCAACCACCACTTTTGCGTTTGCATCCCGGGCAGCATCGTTGACATAAGTATTAACTGTAACATTGGCATCTTGTCCAACAACTTCCGTGCAATATTTGATGCCAGGTCCACCATAGTAATCCAAATCAAAATGCTCTTTCGAAACAATTAAAATTTCAACGTCTCGATAAATTCCACCGTAAAATGTAAAATCTGCTTTCTGCGGATATACGCGGTCGTTAACGCTGTTATCCACCTCTATCTTTATTTCATTGTTTTCTTCTATATCTTTTGTAACATCAACACGGAATGTGGAGTATCCTCCATCATGATTGACAACCTCTTTACCATTCAAAAAAACCTTTGCGCTGGCATTTACTCCATGGAATTGTAAATAAACACATTCTTGTTCTTGATTAAATTCCGGTCTGGCAAAATGATTGTCATACACTAGAGTTCCACGCCAGTAATTATTTCCACCATCCTGGCCATCTTTTTCGTTCCATGTATGAGGAAGTTCTACTGCTTGTCTGTTACCTGTCCGGTCTGTAAAACTCCAACCTTTCATTAACTTTTCAATTCTTCTCATACTTAATTCCTTTCACTTGTATGCTCTTCGCACTATATCAGGACTATTCTAACATATTTTAAACCATTTGTCTTGTACTTATTTTCTTTCTAAGCCCCTTCCTGCATTTGACAAACATACCTTTTTCTGATAAAATAACATTTGTTATATAACGAGTGTTATTTTATCGAAAAAGGAGACTGATTTATGCCACCGTATAGAAAAATTTCCAAAAAAGACATCGTAGATGCCGCTCTTCGTATGATGCAAAAGCAAGGTGCAAGTGCCTTAAATGCGCGGTCTCTCGCCACATATATGGGTTGTTCAACGCAACCGATTTTTTCAAATTTTGCTACAATGGAAGAACTAAAAAAAGAATTAATTCTTGCCGGTTCCAAATTGTATCGAGCTTATATAAAACAAGAACTGGTGCTGCAAAAATATCCTGAATATAAAGCAAGCGGTATGGCCTACATTCGTTTTGCACGCGAGGAAAAAGAAATTTTCAAATTTCTCTTCATGCGCAATCGTTCCGACGAAACCGTTGATTATATGGAGGAAGATTTCACTGATTTAGTTTATTTCATCCATAAGCAACTCGGAATTACTTATGAAGAAGCCACAATATTCCACTTGGAAATGTGGGTTTACGTTCATGGAATTGCAACCATGCTGGCAACATCTTACTTAGATTTGGCATACAAAGAAATCAGCGACATGTTATCGGATGCATTTCTAGGACTCAAAATGCGTTATGCATCCAAGGAAGGAGACTCGTAATATGCGAAATATGATTGAAATCACAAACTTAAGCAAAAGTTTTGGAGAAGTAAAAGCTGTGCAAAACATTAGCTTGCAAGTAAAAGAAGGTGAGCTGTTTGCTTTTTTAGGTGTGAACGGAGCCGGCAAATCTACTACTATTTCTATTATTTGCGGACAGCTGAAAAAAGATGCCGGGAAAGTAACTATCGATGGTCATGACCTAGATAAAAATATGGATCAAATAAAAAATAAACTTGGTGTTGTCTTCCAAGATTCTGTCTTAGATAAAGCTTTGTCCGTCTATGACAATCTCCAAAGTCGTGCTGCACTATACGGCATTACAGGTGATGCATTCAAAAAACGATTGACAGAATTGGCCGAGTTGTTGGAGTTTGGCGATTTATTAAAACGTCCTGTCGGAAAACTATCCGGTGGGCAGCGCCGCAGAATTGATATTGCGCGTGCACTTTTAAACCAGCCGAAAATCTTAATTTTAGACGAACCCACAACAGGACTTGACCCGCAAACGCGAAGAATCCTTTGGAATGTTATTTCTGCTCTACGCAAAGAAGAAAATATGACTGTATTTTTAACCACACATTATATGGAAGAAGCCGCTGATGCAGATTATGTTGTAATTCTTGATAGCGGCAAAATCTCAGCACACGGCACCCCTTTAGAACTTAAAAACACTTATACCGGCGACTTTATTACAATATATAATATATCGGAGGAGCAGGTGCAAAATTTAAACAAACCTTATGAAGCAATCCGCGATGCTTATCGTGTATCGGTAGTTAACACTTCTGAAGCAACAGACCTTATTGTAAAACATGCAGATATCTTCATTGATTATGAAATTACAAAAGGTAAAATGGATGATGTGTTTCTCGCCGTTACAGGCAAAAAACTAACAGGAGGTGAAAGGCAATGATTGGTTTGAGTTCGCTAATTAAAAGAAACACAAAATTGTTCTTTAAAGATAAAGGCTTGTTCTTTACTTCTCTCATTACGCCACTCATTTTGTTGGTTTTATATGTGACTTTTTTGGGAAATGTTTATTACGACAGCTTTGCGGCAGCCTTTCCGGAAGGCATGGAAGTACCGAAAAAACTCTTAGATGCTGCTGTTGGCGGACAACTGATTTCTTCTCTCTTGGCTGTGTGTTGCGTAACGGTTGCATTTTGTTCAAACATGTTGATGGTACAAGACAAAGTGACCGGTGCACGAAAAGATTTGACAATTACACCTGTAAAAAACACAACAATGGCACTTGGATACTATATTTCAACACTAGTTTCTACTCTTTCGATTTGCCTTGTGGCTACAGGAGCCAGTTTCCTATACCTTGGAAAGATTGGCTGGTATCTTTCCGGCAAAGACGTGATGTTGATTTTGTTAGATGTATTTCTACTGGTAATGTTTGGAGTTGCATTGTCTTCCATTATCAACTTCTTCCTGTCCAGCCAAGGGCAAATCTCTGCTGTTGGGAGTATTGTAAGCTCTATGTATGGTTTTCTATGTGGTGCATACATGCCAATTTCGCAATTTAGCGAAGGCCTGCGAAATACCTTAGCTTTTCTTCCCGGAACCTATGCAACTTCGTTGCTGCGCAACCATACCCTGCGCGGCGTGTTCGCACAATTAGAAGCAGATAACTACCCTGAGAAAATCATTGAAATTTTGAAGGATGTGATTGACTGCAATGTGTACTTCTTCGATAACAAAGTAGAACTTCAAACGATGTATATCATACTTGGCGGAAGCGTAATTCTTCTGGTTGGAATTTATGTATTAATGAATGTGTTGAAGAAAAAATAGAGCAAAAAAAGGCGCAAGTTAATCTTGCGCCTTTTTTAATAGTGGACCTGGCGGGAATCGAACCCGCGTCCGAAAGCCCTTCCATCAAGGCATCTCCCATCACAGTCATTATTTTAACATTCCCTCCATCAGTCGCCTAATGACAGGCTACTGACTTTAGTAGCTTCATAAATTCTTCCATTTCCTCAAAGCTTTGGAAACGAAGTTCCTCACCTCGTTGAAGCCGGTTGCTTAAGCAGTGAGCGACCTAAGACCGACTGCTACCACTAGGCAGCGTACGCTAAATTATCGTTTGCGTTTAATTTTAAAATACGGATTGTTGCGCGGTCCCGCCCCGCGGATGGCTTCCTCAACTTCAAAACCCCCGTCGAAACCAGTACAAGCCCTAGAGCAATCTATCTGGTTCGCAAACGTATTTGAATTATATATGAGCAAATTTTAAATGTCAAGACTTTCTATTCGACGTTTTTTGTGTTATCATGCACTACATATTTATCTATTACTTTATCTTTTAATTTCTTTTCTATTCCATGTTTAATCCACAAAATTTTTACAAAAATTCAAATATAATATTGTGTATTTTTTGTGTATATCTTATTATTAAGGAGAATAATATTGAAACAACGTGACTTGATAAAATGGTTTAAAAGTGGGGTGCCTAAAATGAAAAAAATGTATCCTGTAATTTTTACACAAACTTCCGATTTTGTATTAGTAGAAGTTCCTGATTTAAAAATTCTCACACAAGGATCTGATATTGAAAAAGCATTTGATATGGCTCGTGATGCTATATCTATCACCATTGTATCTATGGAAGATAATAATGAATCCATACCTCCGGCAACCAAAATATGCAATGTTGATATTGAACATGCAACGTTTGTAAACGAAGGTGAGAGTTTTACTTCAATCGTTGATGTTGATATAGCAGAATATCGCAAACGCATTGATACTAAACCTGTTCGCAGAAATGTTTCCCTCCCTTGCTGGTTAAATCACGAAGCTGATTTAGCCGGAATCAACGTGTCAAGAGTCTTACAGGAAGCTCTTATGAATATTCTTGGTATTACAAATAAATACTAATACATGAACAAGGCCGTGCAATCTTTGCACGGCCTTACCCTATTCTACACAAATTTATAACTTGTCCTTGTTTTATACTCTTCTCCCTTTTTCACAATCGGGCTTGGGAAATTCTCATGATTTACCGCATCCGGATAGTGCTGTGTCTCAAAACAAATTCCCTGACGATGTTTGTAAACAACACCCTGCTTTCCTATTTCATTCTCCAAAAAATTTCCAGAATAGATTTGAACACCCGGAAGGTCTGTATATACTTCCAGCGTGATGCCACTAATGTCAGATGAAAGTTCAATCACTTTGGCAAACTCACCACGATTATTCAGACACCAATTATGATCATATCCACCGCCAAAAACCAATGGCTCATATTGTTCTTTGATGTCTTTTCCTACTTTTTTTGAACTGCGAAAATCCATTGGTGTTCCTTCTACCGGAACAATCTCGCCTGTCGGAATTAATTCTATATCCGTTGCAGCAAATGCATCAGCATCTACCCACAGCTTGTGATCCAAAATGTCTCCTGATGCATGACCATCCAAATTAAAGTAAGAGTGATTGGTCATGTTTACAATTGTGTCTGCATCCGGCACTCCATAGTATTCAATGCGAAGTTCGTTGTCGTCTGTCAATGTGTAGGTGACATCTACATCAAATGAACCCGGATAACCTTGGTCTCCGTCAGGACTTTGAAGAGACAGCGTAATGCTGTTTTCTGTGACTGCTTTCACATTCCACTTGCGATAATGATAATAATCGAATCCACTGTGCAAGTTATTACCATTGTTATTTTTATCTAGCTTATATAGTGTGCCATTCAAAGTAAACTGTGCTTTCCCGATGCGATTTCCATTTCTTCCGATTGTTGCTCCAAATCCTGTTCCGCTCGGTCCCATGTATCCTTGTGGGCTATCATATCCAAGCACAACATCAACAAGATTGCCGTCTTTATCTGGCACAATGAGTGAATATAACGTCGCCCCGAAATCAGTCACTTCCATAACCATCCCGTTTTTATTTTCAAAACTGTAAAGTGCAACTGCTTCCTCGTTTTTTCCTATTCCAAACGTTTTTGTTTTCATGCTCTTCTTCCCCTGCAATATATGATCATCTACAATGTTGCAATAAATCTTTTGAACGCTTCTCTTCCTTCCTTAGTGCATTTGAATACACCTGCGTCCTCCAGTACATGAGTAAATACAATACCCACTTCCTGTTCCAAAATGCTCATCACATTTTCACTGGTAATTGCATCATATTTTCCAATAAACGTGGCTACCCAGTCGGCATGTTTTTCAATCTTTTCATTACTTCTAATGTCTTTGCCTTCTACCAAATAGTCTGCAAGAATCTCCATCTCTTCTTTTAGTCTTGCAGGAAGAACTGCAAGCCCCATAACCTCAATAAGTCCAATGTTTTCCTTCTTGATATTGTGCCACTTAGCATGTGGATGGTAAACACCAAGCGGGTGTTCTTCCGTCGTTATGTTATTGCGAAGTGCTAAATCAAGTTCATACATTTCGCCGACTTTTCTTGCAATTGGAGTAATCGTGTTGTGTGGCTCCCCATCGGTCTCTGCAAAAACAAATGCGTCTGTATCTGTATAATTTCTCCAAACATCTAAAACATGTGCTCCCAGTTCAACCAATCGGTCTGAGTCTGCGCCGCGAAGACGAAGCACAGAAAGAGGCCATTTGACAATGCCCACCTCAACATCTTCAAAATTTGGAATAGCAAAAGTTTCTTCCATCTGTGCTCTTGCCATGGCAAACGTATAGTTTCCTCCTTGGAAATGGTCGTGACTTAAGATAGAGCCACCCACAATCGGAAGGTCTGCGTTAGAGCCAAGGAAATAATGCGGAAACGCTTTGACAAAGTCAAATAATTTCACATAAGTTGCCTTCTCAATCTTCATTGGCGTATGTTCGCCGTTAAATACGATACAGTGCTCATTGTAATAAACATAAGGAGAATATTGAAATCCCCATGCACTGTTGTTAACGGTAATCGGCATAATACGGTGATTCTCTCTTGCCGGGTGATTCACGCGTCCTGCATACCCTTCATTCTCCACACACAATTGGCATTTTGGATAACTGCTCGCCTTCGCATTTTTAGCCGCCGCAATTGCTTTCGGGTCCTTCTCCGGCTTTGACAAATTAATAGTAATATCAATTACCCCGTAATCGCTGTCCACTGTCCATTTGCGGTCCTTTATCACTCGATAACGACGAATATAATCACTATCCTGACTTAATTTGTAAAAATAATCGGTAGCTTCTTTCGGTGAAACCTCATATTTCTTAGCAAACTCCGCCTGCACCTGGGCCGGTCTTGGCATTAAACAATTCATTAACTTGGTATCAAACAAATCACGATACACGATACTGTCTTCTATGATACCTCTCGCCACTGCCTCGTCTAATAACTCTTTTAATACCACTTCCAAAACAATTTCCTGCCCGGAAATATCGGCATCCTCATAATTATCTTCATGAAACAAGTCCAATAAAAGATTGGTTGCATAAATGCGTTCACACTCCGGTGTTAGACCTGTATCAATACCATACTGTACTAACTTTTTGATATTTTCAAAAAACATAGTTGCCTCCCTGTTATAAAATATGAGCTCCATCTCCAATATCTACTACATAAAATTCAGCTTCATGTCCAACCTTTTCGGCATATGCTTTGCCAATGGTTGATACAAATTTTTCTACTGCATCATTTTTCACTATGCTTACAGTACATCCGCCAAATCCGCCTCCTGTAATTCTAGAGCCAATCACACCATCTGTCTTCCATGCAAGGTCGACTAAGATATCAATTTCCTCACAAGACACCTCATAATCATCGCGGAGAGAAACATGAGACGCATTCATGAGTTTACCAAAAGTTTCCACATCATTAGCTTTTAATGCTTCTACCGCCTTGATTGCTCTTTGGTTTTCATAAACAGCATGTTTCGCACGTTTCTTTCTGATGTCAGATTGAATAGCATTCTTATATGTTTCAAACTCTTCTTCTGTTAAATCACCCAGTGTCTGTATATCAACCACTTTCTGCAGTTCTTTTACGGCTGTTTCACATTCATTTCTGCGGTCATTATAAGCAGAATCTACCAAACTATGCTTCACTTTACTGTTAATAATAACGATTTTCGCGTCCTCAAGGACAACAGGCGCATATTCATATTTCAACGTGTTGGTATCAAGGAAAATAGCGTTGTCTTTCTTGCCCATGGCGCTTGCGAACTGATCCATAATACCACAGTTACAACCATTGTAGTTGTTTTCTGAATATTGGCCAATTAATGCAATATCTATCATTGAAACATCAAATCCATACATATCTTTTAGGACAAGTCCGGTAAGAACTTCCAACGAAGCAGATGATGACAGTCCTGAACCATTCGGAATATTTCCGTATATCAAAATGTCAAATCCAACCGGAAGTTTCATTCCCCGTTTCTCGAACGCCCAAACAACTCCCTTCGGGTAATTGGTCCATCCCGCTTCTTTTGACGGAACCAAATCATTTAAATCAGATTCCACGATACCTATTGCCTCAAAATTCAAAGAATAAAATCGAAGTACATGATCCTCGCGTTTTCTCGCAACCGCATATGTACCAAGCGTTAAGGCGCATGGAAAAACATGTCCGCCGTTATAGTCTGTGTGCTCGCCAATTAAATTAACGCGGCCCGGTGCAAAATATGTGCGGACATCTCCTTCCGCCCCGTATATTGTTTTAAATTTCTGTACTAATTTTTCTTTCATGTCACTCTTCCTTTGGAAATATTTTCATCACATTTTATTTCATTCTACCCCTTCTTTCACGCCTAGTCAATTTAAAACTTGTTGCCATACGTTTTAACTGTTATAATAAAAAATAGGATAAAGGGAGGGATTCTCTAATGCACACTTTTATTGTAAACCCAAACGCGCGCTCTGGCCTTGGCCAGTCTGTTTGGAACGAATTAGAAACTATTTTGCGAAAAGAAAAAATAGAATATCAAGTATTTTTTACGAAATATCAAAAACACGCCACGACCATCACACGCGAGCTCACTTCTGACAACGAAGAACATACAATTATCGCTCTCGGTGGTGACGGAACAGTCAACGAAGTGGTAAATGGAATCGCACATTTGGACAAAACAATTTTGGGATACATTCCAATCGGCTCCAGCAATGATTTTGCCAGAGGGCTGGAACTTCCAATAAATCCTGTCGATGCTCTGAATACCATTCTCACACGTCCGCATTTGCATGAAATGAACGTGGGTGAATTACGCTACAAAGATAAGCTGCGCCGCTTTGCCGTAAGTGCCGGTTTCGGCTTTGATGCCGATATATGCCATGAGGTAGTGGTAACTCACGTAAAGAAGTTTTTAAACAAGATCGGCCTTGGCAAATTGACTTATGTGTGCGTTGCACTTCATCGTTTGATTGTAACTTCACCATGTAAATATGAAATCACAATAGACGAGAAACAAACGGTGTCCTACGAAAAAGCATATTTTGCTGCCATCATGAACAACCGATACGAAGGCGGTGGCGCAAAGTTCGCGCCTGATGCCAAAAATGATGATGATAAATTAGACATTTGCATTGTCGCTAATATAGGCAAATTAAAAGCGCTTATGCTATTCCCTATGGCATTTGCGGGAATACATACGCGCTTTAAAGGTGTTTATATGCATCGTGGTTCTGATTTTCGAATTCACGCATCCAAGGTACAGCCACTTCATACAGATGGTGAACCTATCTTTTTACAAAACGATATTCGAGTATGTTGTGCACCACAAAAGCTTCGTGTGATCACAACTAAGAAACAGTAAACGCTTCAAACGCCGCCGGAATTGGATATTCTCTCTGAATATCCTCCGGATGGACGAATATCATATTCTCGGTACATGACTTTTCAAGTTCATCTACCCGTACCCGATATCCAATCATGTGCCACTCCACGTGACTGAAAATATGCTTAGCATTTTCCAATTTTTGAATACGCAATGGAGCAAGTCCTATATTCTTGCAATATTCAATCACTTGTGTCTTTGTCATATGACCATCCAAATTCGGATATTCATAGAGTCCCGCCAGCAATCCTTTTGCAGGGCGTTTTCGTATTGCCAGAAAATCACCATCTTGAATAATTAAAACAGTTCTTTTATCTATTTTTCTTTCTTTTGCCTTTTTCCTTATCGGCAATTCTGTTTCAATCCCTTTTTGATGTGCCTCACATAAATGCGCCAACGGACAGACATCGCACTTCGGCGCTCCATTTGGAATACATACAATGGCACCTAATTCAATAAGCCCTTGGTTGAAATCACAAGCCGCATCTCGTGGTATCACCGTTTCCAATTGCTCTTCCACTTTCGTCTTGGTGCTTGCTTTCATGATATCATCGTAACTGCCCGTGACCCTGGAAATCACGCGTAGCACATTGCCATCTACAGCAGGCTTAGCAATCCCAAAAGCAAACGAGCCGATAGCACCAGCTGTATAATTTCCAATTCCTGTTAAGTTTCGAATTGCATCATAATCCTCAGGAAATACACCTCCGTAAAGCTCCATAATCTGCTGAGCCGCTTTTTGCATATTGCGAACGCGATTATAGTATCCAAGGCCTTCCCACAGTTTAAGCAGTTTGTCCTCTTTCGCTTCTGCTAAGTCAGCAACCGTTGGGAGCTCTTTTAAAAATCTGGTATAGAAAGGCTTTACAGCCTCAACTCGTGTCTGTTGCAACATAATTTCCGAAATCCAAATGCGATATGGATCCTGAATATCTCTCCAAGGAAGTTCTCTTTTGTTCTGACGATACCAATCAATAAGCGGACTTGCCATGCGGTACAAACTTTCATGTTGTAAAACAACCGGTACTTCTTTCGTAATCTCAATACTATCCTTCTCAACTTGACACTCATAAGCCAATATATTAACACCTTGAGCTTTTGCTTTTTTTATAGCCTCCCCAAAGGCTGCATGCGTTTTCACATTTGGAGCTAAATATTTCACGTCTTTCATCTGCACTACAAAAAACAGATACGCCTCATATCCTTCTTTGACTGCGCAAATAAGCTCTTCCACATGCTTGACACCACGTTCTGTCGGAGCGTCAGGAAATCGAACGATGCCGTCTTCCTCCAAAGTAACGCCTTTAATTTCCATAAAAATCTTTCGCTCGTCCACTTCGATATATAAGTCAAACCTAGATTTCCCAAATGTTGTTTCCGGCTTAATCAAATCGGCGTTCGGAAATAAATTCCCTTTTCGAATCCACTCTTCCACTAATTTATTCGGTACCTGTGAGTCCATGTTGATCATTCGGTTCCCTTTTTTTACACCAATTAAATCCCACTGGGTCTTACGCTCAGGATTGTCTGTTTTTTGCACATAAACAGTTGCGCCCGGCACCAAAAGTTCCGCGCAACGTCCCGTATTTTTCACATGTACGGTTTCTTTTTTCCCTAAAATTTCCACATACGCTATAAAGCGATTAGGGCGCTCCAAAAAGCGCCCCACTTCAATTCTTTCATACTTCATTACAATACCTTTGATAGAAAATCCTTTAATCTCGGATCTTGCGGATTTTCAAAAAACTCTTTTGGTGTGTTACTTTCTTTTACAATACCTTCATCAATAAAAAGTACTCGCGTGGCGACTTCTTTGGCAAATCCCATCTCATGGGTGACCACAACCATGGTCATTCCTTCATCAGCAAGTTCTTTCATCAATTCCAAAACTTCTCCCACCATCTCAGGATCAAGAGCAGATGTTGGCTCATCAAACAGCATCACATCCGGATTCATAGCCAATGCACGTGCGATGGCAATGCGCTGCTTTTGTCCGCCTGATAATTGTCTCGGATATGCATTTTCCTTTTCCGGAAGTCCTACACGTTCCAATAACTCTTTCGTCCGTTTCTCTGCTTCTTCTTTTGTCAGAATTCCCAATTTAACCGGAGCAAGCATGATATTTTGCTTAATGGTTAAATGCGGGAACAAATTAAATTGTTGAAACACCATGCCCATTTTTTGTCTCAACTTATTGATGTCGCTTTTATTATCTGTAATTAGGTTGCCTTCGAACCAAATTTCCCCACCTGTTGGAATCTCTAATAAATTCAAACAACGCAGGAAAGTTGATTTTCCTGACCCGGACGGCCCTACAATAACTACTTTTTCGCCTTTTTTAATGTGCTCATCAATTCCACAAAGTACATGAATATCACCAAATGATTTCTGTAAATTCTTAGTTACGATCACCTTGAGCCATCCTCCTTTCAAATACATTCAGAAGTTTCGTTAATCCCATTACCATAATAAGATAACAAATAGCTGCCACAAATAGTGGCGGTAAAATTCTCCATGTTGCAGAGCCTACATACTGCGCTGCTTTGGTCAAATCTGTTACCGCAATAACTCCTGCTACCGAAGTCTCTTTGATTAATACAATAAATTCGTTACCAAGCGCAGGGAGAATATTTTTAATTGCCTGCGGAATAATAATACTTCGCATCGTTTGAAGATAATTCAATCCCAAAGAACGCCCTGCTTCCATCTGTCCTTTGTCAATCGACTCAATACCGGCACGAATATTTTCCGCAACGTATGCACCGGAATTAATTCCAAAACACACTGCGCCCACAATAATCTCATTTGTATCACGAGATGTAAAAATCAGATTGTATATAATTAAAAGTTGTACCATTACCGGAGTTCCTCGAATAATGGTAATATATAAATTGCAAAGAGAATTAAATATTTTCAGCTTTTTATTTTGTGAAGTTGCAACTTTAATAACAGCCACCACAAGACCAATAACAATACCAAGTAATATCGCAAGTAGTGAAATTAAAATTGTGTTTTTCAATCCGTCAAGATATGACAAATATCTCTGGTCTTTAATGACAGCTACATAGAATTCTTCAGCAAAATTCTGAAAAAAATTGTTCAATGCTTCCATTCCTTCCTATCCTTTCTAAATTTAGTCTATACAAGACAAAACCAGCAGACGCATTACGCGCCCACTGATTTTTTGCTTATCACTTTATCACGTTTCTTATTTGCTCGCATGATTTGATATGAATTCGTCAATTTTTCCATCTTCAATCAATTTATCAATTACTTTATTGATCTTATCTAATAATTCTTTATTTCCTTCGTCTACAGCAATTGCATATTTGTCTTCAAATAAAGTACCTTCCAAAACGGTAAGTTCTTCATTTGCTGCAACTAAGTCTTTTGCCGGTAATTCATCCATTACGATACAATCAATTTTACCATTTTTCAAATCTTCTGCGGCTTGAGCAAATTTCGTATAACGTTTTACCTCTTTTGGAGCACAGTTGTCTTCGTTGCTCACCCAGATATCAGCAATGTTTCCTTGTTGTACAGCTACAATCTTACCATCAAGGTCTGCACCTGAAAGTCCTTCGCTTGATGCGCTAACTGTAGGGTTTGCTTTGTTTACTACAACAACTTCTGTTGAGCTTACGTACTCATGCGAGAAATCCATTACTTCATCACGTTCAGGGTCTACAGAAACGCCCGCTGCAACAAAATCAACTTTTCCATTTTGAACTGCCAAAAGAGCACCATCGAAATCCATGTTCTTGATTTCTAACTCCATGCCGAGTTCTTCTGCGATTGCATTTGCAATGTCCATATCTACTCCGACAACTTCGTCGCCCTTCATGTATTCATATGGTGCAAATCCTGCTTCTGTACCAACAATTAATTTTTCTTTTGCATCGGTGTCATTATTTCCACCACATGCTACCAAGGATAACATCATCACTGCTACTAATAAAACGCTTAATAATTTTTTCATCTCTTACTCCTCCATGTTATAAATATAAATTTTCTTTGCATAAAAATTCATTTGTTGTTCTCTATTTTACACGTCTCATGATATTTGTCAAGTGTTTCATCATGTTTTTATGCAACTAAATGAGCATAAAATATGCTAATACAAGCACACCTAACACAATTCGATACCAGCCAAAGACTTTAAAGTCGTGTTTTTTAATATATCCCATAAGAAACTTTAAAACGAACAATGATACGACAAAAGACACTACTGTACCCATTGCTAATAATAACATTTCTAAAGATGAAAAATGAAATCCAAAATCTAAGATTTTTAATAAACTCGCACCAAACATAACCGGAATAGCCAAAAAGAACGTGAATTCAGCAGCGACACTGCGCGACACACCTATAAGCAAAGCTCCGATAATTGTGGCGCCTGAACGTGATGTTCCCGGAAATACTGCCGCAATTAATTGAAACATTCCAATTATTAAAGCGCTTTGATAAGTAATCTCTGCTAAAGAATTGACTTTACTGCTTCTATTCTTATTTTTGTTTTCAACAAAAATAAATGCAATACCGACTACAATCAATGCAATTGCAATACTAGTCGGATTATAAAATAACTTTTCGCACGCTTCATCCAATCCTAGTACTACCATTAGTACCGCCGGAATGCACGCCACTACTATTTTGAACCACAAAGTCATGATATCCATTTTGACAAATGACAACGCACCCGTCTGATTTCCACGTTCTTTTTTTGATAATGCAAACGGCCAGATTTGTTTCCAGAACAACGCTACAACTGCCAAAATTGCGCCCAATTGAATCACGACTTCAAACATATTGAAAAACCCTTCACTAGTTCCGACAAATGGAAGAAATTCTTCCGCCAAAATCAAATGTCCCGTGCTACTAATTGGCAACCATTCCGTAATGCCTTCGACAACACCATAAATAAAAGCTTTTAAAATTTCAAACATAATTTCTATCCTCCACACTTAAATTTTCACACGCTCTATTGCAATACAAATTGTTCAATTGCTTTCGCAACACCATCTTCATCGTTCCGTGTTGTAACGAAATCTGCAATCGCTTTGACGTCCGGATGACCGTTTTCCATTGCCACTGCCAGCCCAACCGTACGAAACATCTCATAATCATTCATACCGTCTCCGCATGCCATCATTTCATCTACGGTAATTCCAATTGACTCACCCAAGCATCTCAATGCAAACCCTTTGTTTGTTCCCGCTGCGTTGATTTCGTGGTTGTTACCAAATGCACCACTGACTTCCAATCCAGGTATTTTGGCTAGCTCTTTACCTGCCAGTTTTTTCTCTTCTCTGCTATGGAAAATACCATGTATTTTATCTACCGGACGATTATATTTATACAAAGTCTCTTTCACATCCTCCACCGGAATACGCGTTGTCGTCATATATTTGCGCATGGCCGGGGTTGGAAAATAGTGTTCCAGTTTTTCAAGTCCCTTCGCCAGTGTATATCCGATACCATCTACAAAGATTTCATATACATTATCATATCCAGCCAGCAAATCTAACACTTGTTCTGCTGTTGCCACGGGTATCAGGTTCTCGTATAATGTTTTTTTCTCTTTTAAATCCACAACCCTCGCACCGTTTGCCGACACCACATATCGCATACCCGGAAATTCCAAAAGTTCCTTCGGTATTGCTGAGATTGGTCTTCCGCTGGAAACAACTACTTCACAACCCTGTGCAATCGCTTGCTGCAAAACAGTTCTTGTATATTCCGTCACTCTATGATCTGTAGTAAGAAGTGTTCCGTCCAAATCCAATGCAATTAATTTTATTTTTCTATTCATGTATATTCATCTCGCTTTATCTCATACTTTATAGAAACCCTATTTCTTAGAGTATAACAAAATTTGCGCTTGTGCGCAATTTATAGTATAATATTTCGGTAAACATTGCGAGAAAGGAACTTGTATGAAGTTTAAAGATTCAAAACTTATGATTCGCATAACTGCTCTTGCAACCTCGTTTATAATTCTTGCTGTATCAATGTTTCCTGTCCAGGCCACAAAAAATGTGGAAGATTTGGAATCAGAACTCTCCTCTTTGAACAAGGAGCTAGACCAAATCTCGGACCAAATGGAAACTACAGCTAAGCGCTTAGAGCAGACCAAAGAGGAACTTGCCATTATCAAAGGGCAAGAACAAGAACAATACGAATCCATGATGCTAAGAATTAAATATATGTATGAAAACGGCAACACTAACTTGGTTGCTATGCTTTTTTCCTCGTCTTGTCTTCCGGAATTCATCAACCGTGCCGAATATGTTTCGCAGGTAGTAGACTATGACCGTAAAATGATAGAACAACTGACTGCATTGACGGAAGAAATTTCCCAAAAAGAAGAACAGTTATTAGAAGACGAAAAATATTTGGCTTCCTTACAGAAAGATTTGGATAAAAAAATTAGTAATACTTCTAACGAATTATCCGATTATAAAGAGAAATTAAAGCGGGCGAAGGAAGAAGCAGAAAGACTTGAAAAAGAAGCACAAGAAAAGGTAAAGCCGATTCCGCCGAAAAAAGAGGAGCATACGGACTCTGACAAAGTTTCCGACAATACAGTGTCAAAACCGTCAACTTCGGTCACTGCTTCGGACGTGGAATTGTTGGCTGCACTTCTTGAATGTGAAGCCGGAAGTTCTAACTACGAAGCATTACTTGCTGTTGGTTCTGTCGTGGTAAATCGCATGAACCACCGCAATTACCCTGATACTGTTCGGGGAGTAATCTATCAAAGCGGACAATTTCCTCCTGCCCACGACGGGAAAGTCGATCGAATCTTGGCTCGTGGTGTAAGAGACCTTTGCCTGACAGCTGCCAAGGATGCACTGGCAGGGAAAAACAACGTTGGAGATTGCTTGAGTTTCCGCGCCTCCAGTTCCGGTCGCGATGGTATTATTATTGGTGATAACGTATTTTTCTAAAAATGCAAGGAGATACTTATGTCTTATAAAATTTTAACAATAGACCCTTATTTGGCAGATTATGAAGAAGATATCAATCTTCGCATGGACTTGTACAAAAGCAAAAGAAAAGAGTTGTTAGGAAAAACAAGAAGCATTGTCAATTTTGCCAACGGACATCAATACTTCGGTTTTCATCGTACTGAAAGCGGATGGGTATACCGCGAATGGGCACCTGCTGCCGAGGCAATGTACTTAACCGGAGACTTTAACGGATGGAACGACACTTCTTGCCCTATGCAAAAATTGGACAATGGTGTTTTCGAGGTGTACCTGAATGGAGAAAACGCTCTTGTAGAAGGACAAAAAGTACAAGCCCTTGTCATTCACAACGGCCAGCAGCTTCGTCGAATTCCACTATATGCAACAAGGGTTGTGCAAGACAGTGAAACATACTTGTGGTGTGCTGAGATTGAAGAAACCTTTGCGCCTTTTGATTGGACAGATGCGGAATTTAGACCGTCTAAAACACCATTTATTTATGAATGTCACATTGGTATGGCGCAAGACAAATATGACGTAGGAAGTTATGATGAATTCCGAGATAATATTCTCCCGCGAATTAAGAAACTTGGTTATAATACGATACAAATTATGGCGATTATGGAACATCCTTATTATGGTTCTTTCGGCTACCAGGTTTCGAATTTCTTTGCAGCTTCTTCTCGTTATGGCAAAAGCAAGGATCTGAAAGCCCTGATCAATGCAGCACACGAAATGGGAATTGCGGTTCTTTTAGATGTGGTGCATTCACATGCTGTTAAAAATACCAACGAAGGCCTCAATGAATTTGATGGAACGGTATATCAGTTCTTCCACGAAGGAGAAAAGGGAAATCACAGCGAATGGGGTACTAAACTATTTAACTATGGGAAAAATGAAGTACTTCACTTTCTCCTGTCTAATTTGAAATATTGGATGGAAACATTCCATTTTGATGGTTTCCGCTTTGATGGTGTGACATCTATGTTATATCACGACCACGGACTTGGAACTTCTTTTAGCAGTTATGATATGTATTTTTCCATGAATACAGATATGGAAGCAGTAACTTATCTGCAACTAGCCAATGACTTGATTCATAAAGTGAACCCACATGCTATTACAATTGCAGAAGACATGTCCGGTATGCCTGGCATGTGCATTAAGATTCCGGACGGTGGTGTTGGCTTTGATTATCGCTTATCAATGGGAATTCCCGACCTTTGGATTAAGACTTTAAAAGAAAATCGGGACGAAGATTGGGACGTTATAAAATTATGGTATGAAATGATTGGACGTAGACCACAAGAAAAGAACATTGGCTACGCCGAATCTCATGACCAAGCATTAGTTGGAGATAAGACGCTCATGTTCCGCCTGTGCGATGCAGAGATGTATGACGGTATGACGAAATTCGGCGGAAATCTGGTTGTAGACCGTGGAATTGCGCTTCACAAAATGATCCGTCTTTTAACCGCGTCCTTGGCAGGTGAAGGTTACCTGAACTTTATGGGAAATGAATTCGGGCATCCGGAATGGATTGACTTTCCAAGAGAAGGAAACAACTGGAGTTATCACTACTGCAGACGCCAATGGAACCTTGTGGATAACATTAATTTACGTTTCTGCGAGCTTAATGCATTTGACGAAGCAATGATTCATCTCCTTCAAGATGAGAAAGTTTTACAAAAACAAGCCAAAAACAGATGGATGCACCGAGAAGACAAGATTTTGATTTATAATAAAGGAAATGTGGTATTTATCTTTAATTTCCATCCGGAGAAATCTTTTGAAGGGTATTTTATTCCAGTACCAAAGGGCGGAAAATATGAAGTGATCTTATCCAGCGATGACGGGGAGTTTGGCGGACCGGAAAGAGTGGACAAGAACTATGTTTACCATGCGAAAAAGACACCTGCCGGTTGGTATGGGTTCCCATGCTATGTACCATCTAGGTGTGCAATTGTATTAAAGAAGAAGTAATAAATGAAGGCTCTACGATATTATCCTCAATGTCGTAGAGCCAATTTTAATATTCAATCTTCACTAACATCAAACCATGTGCCGGCGCTGTTACCCCCGCTGCCATGCGATTTTTTGCTTCCAGAATCTCTTTAACCTTTTCCGGTTCATAAAACCCTCGTCCCACTCGAATCAGTGTTCCGACAATGATGCGAACCATATTATATAGAAAACCATTTCCCGTAATACGAATAACAATTTCGTTTCCATCCGTTAAAATATCAAGTGCGGTGATAGTCCGTACTGTATTTTCTACATCTGTTCTCACATTGCAAAAGCTAATAAAATCATGCTCACCAACCAAATATGAGGCCGCTTCGCGCATCTTCTCAATATCTAATACATATGAGACAAAATAGTTCGTCAGACGCTTGGTAGGTACCGGAATTCGCGAATTAATAATGTGATATTCGTAGGTCTTGCTGCAATCGCAATATCTGGGATGAAAATCCAATGCCACTTCTTCTGACTTCATAATCACTATATCATCCGGCAATCTCTGGTTGAGTGCAACCGCCATCTTTTCTGCCGGAATCGTAGACTCGGTATCAAACACTGCCACATTTCCCATGGCATGAACTCCCGAATCTGTACGACTCGCACCGATTACCAATATGTTCTCTCCGGTCAGTTTCGAAAGCGCTTTATTTAGGACTTCTTCAATTGTAATACCATTCGGCTGTACTTGCCAGCCGCAATAATTGGTGCCATCATAAGCAATTGTTAACTTAATTCGTTTCATATAAACCTCAACGCATGGCAATTTACAGCCTTCCAAAAAACACTGCTACTACCACATAAAAAATTGTAATGGCATATGCCACATAATCTTTGTTTTGATACACTAATGGTTTCATCTTCGTACGGCCTTCTCCTCCGCGATAACATCTTGATTCCATTGCCATAGCAAGATCGTTTGCTCGACGAAACGCCGATACAAAAAGCGGTACAAGAATCGGAATCATAGCTTTTGCCTTTTTAATGATATTTCCGCTTTCCAAATCAGCACCTCTTGCAATCTGCGCCTTCATAATCTTGTCCGTTTCCTCTAATAGAATCGGTATGAAACGCAATGCAATAGACATCATCATCGCAATCTCATGTACCGGAATCTTGATTTTTCGAAGCGGCCATAATAGTTTTTCAATTCCATCTGTCAATGCGTTTGGAGTTGTTGTAAAAGTCATTAGCGAGGAACCAAGAATAAGGTAAATCAAGCGAACGACCATAAATACTGCTATCCGAAGCCCTTCATCTGTTATCTTCAAAACCCAAACTTCAAAAATCACATTGCCTGTTCTGGTTAAAAACAAGTTGAACAGTACTGTTATCATAAGAAGCATAAGAACCGCTTTCAAGCCTTTTACAATAAAACGAAATGGCACTTTTGAAAGACGAATCACAGCTACCAAGAATATGGTTGCAATGATATACCCCAACAAATTATCAAAAAGAAACAGCGATATCAAATAAAGTAGGGTACATACAATCTTAACTCGCGGATCTAAGCGATGCAATTTACTGTCAGAGGGATAATATTGTCCAATTGTAATATCTCTAATCATATATTCTCCTATCAATTATTTCTCAAGCACTTTTTCAATAGCCTCTGACGCTTCCTTGATTGTGGTAGCTTCAGTATCCACCGGAATGCCGTTGTTTGCAAGCGCATGCATGATATAAGTTACCTGTGGCGCGGCAAGTCCGACTTCTTCTAACTCTTTATAATGAGAAAATACTTCTTTCGGTATACCATCGAACATTTTTTTGCCTTTGTTCATCACAATTATGCGGTCCACATATTTTGCAATATCTTCCATGCTATGTGACACAAGCACAACTGTCATACCTGTTTCTTTTTGCAAATAGGCAATCTGCTCCAGAATCTCATCTCTTCCCTTCGGGTCTAGACCTGCTGTTGGTTCATCAAGCACAAGTACTCGCGGTTTCATGGCAAGGACTCCCGCAATCGCAACGCGTCTTTTTTGTCCACCTGACAAATCAAACGGCGATGCATCGTAATATTTTTCCGAAAGGCCTACCATGTGAAGTGCTTCCTTCGCACGTTCTTTGGCCTCCTCTTCTGACAAACCTTGGTTTTTCGGTCCAAAACAAACATCAGACAAAACATCCACTTCAAACAACTGATGCTCCGGATACTGAAAAACAAGTCCCACGTTATTACGCAGTTCTTTCATATTGTACTTATCTGCATATATATTTTCACCATTATAATACAAGGCACCTTCTGTTGCCTTAAGCAAACCATTCAGATGCTGAATCAGCGTCGATTTTCCGGAACCGGTGTGTCCGATAATACCGAGAAATTCTCCCTCATATATCTCCAAATTGACCTCTTTCAAGGCATGTTTTTCATAGGCATTGCCCGGGCTATAGACATAATTAATATGCTCTGCCTTTAAGATTGGCTCTCCCTGCATAACAACGGATGTTGCACTGTGCGATGTCAAGTCATTACCCTGCTGTTCACCAGAAAGCACCTTACATTTCATCAAAGATTCCAAAAGTTCTTGTGTTGTTAATACACCGTCCGGAATGTCATACCCTTTCTTTTTTAGTTCATAAGAAAGGAGCGTGACCTGTGGTACATCCAATCGGTATTGCTTCAAACGTTCTACTTGACTGAAAATCTCTCTGCTGGTACCACTCATCACAATGCGACCCTTATCCATCACAAACACTCGGTCAGCGCCAATAACTTCTTCCATGTAATGGGTAATCAAGATAACAGTTACTTTCTCTTGTCTGCGAAGTTCTTCTATCGTTTTTAAAACTTCTTTTCTTCCATTTGGGTCAAGCATGGCAGTGGGTTCGTCAAGTACAATACATTTTGGGCGCATGGCAACAACACCTGCAATAGCCACTCTCTGCTTTTGCCCGCCTGATAACTTATTCGGCGAATGATAACGATATTCCAACATTCCAACTGCCGACAGACTCTCTTCCACACGTTTCCAAATATCCTCAGTGGGAATTCCTAAATTCTCAGGTCCAAACCCGACATCTTCCTCAACTACCGTACCAATGATCTGATTGTCAGGGTTCTGAAAAACCATCCCTGCGCTTTGTCTTACTTCCCAAAGATTCTCTTCCTTGTTCGTTTCCTTTCCATCTACCCACATGGTTCCCTCTGTCGGTGTCAGGATTGCATTCATATGTTTTGCAAGGGTAGATTTCCCGGAACCATTGTGCCCTAAGATGGCGATAAACTGCCCCTGCTCTATATCAAGGTTGACTCCGTCAATGGCACGATGTGAGCCAATCACGTTACCTTCGTCATCATGTTTTTCATAGTCATATATTAAGTCTGCGCTTTTAATCATGCTCATAGACGTTCTCCCTTCTTTCTACTTTTATCATCATGCTTTATCATATCCCTTTCAGCAAGAAAAAACAATGGTTTTTTGTCTTTGATTGACAAACATCTTTGCAAATTATAAAATATGTAACAGCAGAATATAAAAATAGAAAGGAATTAAAATTATGGCAAATCCAATTGTAACATTTGAAATGGCAAACGGAGATATTATGAAAGCAGAATTATATCCTGAAGTTGCCCCAAATACAGTAAACAACTTTATATCATTAGTGAAAAAAGGATACTATGATGGATTGATTTTTCATCGTGTCATTCGCGGATTCATGATTCAAGGCGGATGTCCTCAAGGAACAGGTATGGGTGGTCCGGGATACCAAATTAAAGGAGAATTCTTACAAAACGGTTTTCCAAATCATTTGAAACACGAACCAGGAGTACTCTCTATGGCACGTGCCATGCACCCAGACTCAGCGGGTTCACAGTTCTTTATCATGCATGAAACATCACCACACTTAGACGGCTCATACGCTGCATTCGGAAAAGTGACGAGCGGCATGGACGTGGTAAATAAAATTGCCGAAACTGCAACTGATTTCCGAGACAGACCATTTGAAGACCAAGTAATCAAATCAGTAACTGTTGATACGCAAGGTGTTGAATACGACGAACCGGAAAAATGTTAATGAAGTAAAAAAGAACCTAGAAAAAATCTAGGTTCTTTTATTATGCCCAATTAAATTTTAATCTGCATAGAATTTCTTAAGATCAAATTCCTCATGATACATATCGCTCTTGTTTCCATTCCACCATCCAAACATTTGGAAACAGTCCGGAGCAACGCTTCTTTCTTTTGGTCCTTCCAAATGGTGTGGTCCCATAAGATTACGATTGCTCAGCAAGAATCTGACTTCAATCTCATTCTCACCTTTTTTAGCGACTTTCGAAATATCAATCTCTGTATCAAACAAAATCTTACCTGCTTCTTTACCATTCACTTTGACATATGCCATCATATATTCTCCGTCAATCTGAAGCAGCGTATCAGCTGTATCAAGATTTATGTTCTGCTTAAGCACCAATTCTCCTGTTAAGAATGGGAAACCTTCCATTGTCGGCTCCGATTTGATAACAGTTGGCACATCCCCAATGTAAAATTGACTACCACTCATATAACGAGCATCTTCATCCGGCTTGAAAGCAACTTTTGAATACACACCGAATTGTCCTACCACTTCGATCGGTTGTAATTCTGTGTCATACACAATACAGTTTCTTAAACTTTCACTTACATTTTCTCCAAAGAGTGCATAATGTACCATCTCATCTTCATACCAATTGATTTGTGTTGTATAAGTATTGAGACCCTGTTTTACAAATGGTGCAATGTCATAAAGATTAATATTACTGTCTGTTGTCGGAAGTTTTTGTGTTAATTCTTCCCCGTTTAACCATGCAGCAATGTCATTGCTTTTTTCTGCTCGCAAACAAATCTTTGAAGGTACCTCATCAATTTCAAATTCATATTGCAAATAGATATCTCCGCAATATTTATCACGAATCAACTTCTCAAACAATGCCATAACCGGCCAAGGCTCTGAGTAATTCTTTCCATCTTCTGAATAACGCACAACGTCTACCGGCAAATAATTATCTTTTACAGATACATCTGCGTTTCTAAAACGCAATCTATATGGCGTAAGCTGTTGCGCTTCCACCTTCGGCTCCTCGCTTACGCACAAAAGAACATCTTCGCCCGGCTTCAGTGTAACAGCAAAATCTTTACCATCAAAACGATACACTTGTGAATATGTGTTGTGCATAGAACTATTTGATGCATAGATGTAATCCTTGCCATCAAACAAGCGATATGTGCTATAAATTTTGGTATCATAATTGCTTACCAAATATGGTTGAGCCTGCATAATTTCTTCTAAAGAAGTGTTGCTTTCCAAATAATCATAGCAATATTCTTCTGCTTCAAGGTAAGTTGGTTTTTCGCCTAGAAGTAATACTTTTCCACCTTGCTCTACATATGCACGAATCAATTTTTCGGTTGATTTATCCATTGTGTACATAGTTGGGAACACAAGATAATCATATGTACATTTCGCAAGACCAATACGACCTTCCTCAACAAAGCCATATTTTTCTAACAAAGTTTCATCCAAGAAATGATAGTCTACTCCATGGAAAGACAGTGTGTTCATGGCTTCCTGCAGTTGCTCATCTAACTTAGCAACTCCGAATCCAACATCCAAAAGTTCTCGCTTGTAATCAAAGTAAGCACTTCTTGTTGGATGCATAACAGCCACGTTCACGTTTTGCTTACCTTCTCCAAGCAAATGACCAATCATAGTAAAGTAATCATTAAACGTCTTGAAATCTTCCTTCACCCATGGGTTAACATCCGAATAATGTGCCGGATAATCATACTTACGAGTTCCGCGTTCTGAATATGGAAGCAAATGATGACACATCATGTTAACACCGTTTACATACTGAGCACCGACAATACGACGAAGATCAGAAGGCTTCACATCCCAACCACAGCAACCGAATGTTTCTGTCAAAACTTGATTCTTACCAAGTTGAGCAGCAACACTACCAACCTGTTTTGCAGCTAAAACGTTGTCCGTCCATTTTCCAAGCCAGTCAATACCCGGGATGTGTTCATATTCATAAAACGGCATCATACCACCACAGCACATCAATTGATAGCCGATGGTACCTTCTTCAACGTAATGTCCTGTTAATTTTACTCCGTTGTTGTCACACCATTCATACAGCTGTTTTGCAAAATTATTAAGCATCAATGTCTGCATTGCTTTCCAATAACGGTAGCGGAAAGAACGATAGCCTTTTTTCTCTACAAATAATAATCCCAAGCCATCCAAAATATCTTCATCATACTGCTCTTTCCAGTATATCTCCATCATGTCTGTATATGAAGTATGCCAACGCTGATATTGCGGTTCATCTGTAAAGAACCCTTCTATTTTCTGTGTGAATTTATCACCAAAACGTTTCTTATAAGCTTCATGGGTTAATGTTAAGAACTGCTTCACCACATCCGGATTTAAAATATCTGCTGTAGAAACAGCTGTATGTATATATAAATTCAAATAATTAGCCGCAGCAGACTGCTCTTCTGACACGCGTACAAGTTCTTCTTCAGTCATAAGATAATTGACTGTTGCCGACTTATCAAAAGCACCCTCTTTTACCAAAATGTATCTGTCACGGTTTTTTTCTTCTTCCAATAGTTTTCCGCCCACAAACCCACTTGGCCAGCCATTTTCATCATATATCCAGGCTTTCATGTCGAGCTTCTCTGCTTCGTCAGCGCACGCTTCAATACACTGCATCCATTCCTCTGATAAATACTCTGTCTGTAATCCCGAACGTGCGTGCATAAAATAACCACCGATTCCATTGTCATTCATCCAATGAACCTGGTCTATTAATTTCTCTTTTTCTAATTTGTCATTCCATGACCAAAATGGAATGGAACGATACTCTTTGATGTCTTTCATGGTTGTTCCCCTTTAATATTCAAGCTTTTGGTACTTATTTCCATACATTATATCATGTTTTCAATCTTAATAATAGCAAAATTTACTTTATTTATGTGTATTTTTATACCAAATTTAAGATTTCTGCCAAAACCTCAATAATAATTTCGTTTGTGCATGCTTTTGTATAACCCATCATATGCAGAGTAATCTCATCTTGCTTCTGGGCCTCTGTCAGATTGTCGTCATGTTTTGTCTCATCAATTAGTTTGATAAGCTGTGGAGTCATCTCCTCATACATCTCAATAGTAGTTTCAGACACCAATTTCCGTAATTCTTCTTTTGTTGTTGGTACCATATGATCATTCTCCTTATCCTATATTTCTTATCTTGAAATCTCTCTCTGCTTCTCGTTTTTGGTCCTTTTTCGCAATGTCATCGCGCTTGTCATATAATTTCTTACCCTTTGCCAAACCAATTTCCACCTTCACAAGGCTCCCTTTCAGGTATACCTTTAAAGGTACAACAGACATTCCTTTTTCTTTAATCTTTCCAAGTAGCTTGTTAATCTCTGCCTTGTGGAGAAGAAGCTTTTTAATACGCATCGGGTCCTTGTTAAAAATATTTCCCTTTTCGTACGGACTCACATGCATACCATAAACGAAAACTTCTCCGTTTTCAATACGGATAAAAGCCTCTTTGATACTACACTTTCCCATACGAAGCGATTTCACCTCTGTACCGTGAAGCGCAATACCTGCTTCAAATGTGTCCAAAATAAAATAATCATGATACGCTTTTTTATTATTTGCGATTAGTTTGATTGATTCATTTGCCATGTTCTAATTTTCCTTTTCCACTAACTCAAAATCAATTGTTCGTTGCAATCTGTCAGCTCCTATCACTCTGACACAGACAACCTGTCCAAGCTTATATGTCTTCCCAGTGTGTTCGCCCACCATTTCATATGATGCTTCTATATAATTATAACGGTCATCATACATATTTGTCACGTGAATTAATCCTTCAATTGTATTTGGCAATTCGACATACATACCCCATTTGGTGATTCCTGAAATAACACCCTCAAATTCTTCTCCAATGCGTTCCTTCATATATTCAACCTTTTTGAGTTTAATCGTCTCTCGCTCTGCTTCTTCGGCCAATCTTTCCCGTTCACTGGATTTCTTTGCAACCTCACCGAGGATTTTCTCATAATGCTCTCTTTTTTTATCATCCATGCGTCCGCGAAGATTGTCTTTAATAATACGATGTATCTGCAAATCCGGATATCTACGGATCGGCGATGTGAAATGACAATAATAAGATGCTGCAAGTCCAAAATGTCCTGCATTATCGGGCGTATATTTTGCCTGTTTCATGGAACGAAGTGCTAAACGACTAATGAGTGCTTCCTCCGGAGTTCCTTCCACTTTTGCCAGCAACTTCTGAATCTCTTTTGGTCGCACTTCCTTGTTGGAAATATGCATAGAGTGTCCGAAATTGTTGATAAATGTTGCTAATTTTTTTATCTTGTCCTCATCCGGTGTTTCATGCGTACGATATACAAACGGGATTTCCTGCCAAAAATAATCTTCGGCCACCGTTTCATTGGCAAGCAACATAAAATCCTCAATAATCTTTGTTGCAACATTACGATCATATGGTTTAATATCTATTGGTTTTCCAGACTCATCTAATATCATTTTTGTCTCCGGAAAATCAAAATCAATAGAACCACGCTGCGCTCTCTTCGCACGTAATATCCCGGAAAGTTCTGCCATCAATTCAAACATTGGTACGAGCTCACTATATCTTTCCCTATCAATCGCATTTTCATCAGTGAGTATGTTTTTAACGGCAGTATAAGTCATGCGTTCGTCAATATGAACCACTGTTTCTGCAAGAGTGTGGTCGATAACTGCCCCCTTTTCATTGATTGTCATAATACAACTCAGTGCCAGGCGGTCTTCTCCCGCATTTAACGAACAAATACCGTTTGATAGCGCGTGTGGTAGCATTGGAATCACCCTGTCTACCAAATAGACGCTTGTCCCACGCCCCAGTGCCTCGCGGTCCAACGCACTTTTCTCCTGCACATAGTTAGTGACATCCGCAATATGCACGCCCAAAATATAATTTTCTCCATCGCGGGAGATAGAGATAGCATCGTCCAAATCCTTTGCATCCTCTCCGTCAATGGTAACCATCTTCCAATTACGCAAATCCATACGTCCCGCCATATCGGCTTCGCTCACTTCTTTAGCTACGCGTTCTGCTTGACCAAGCACCTTCTGTGGAAATTCTGTCGGCAAATCATACCCCTTCACTATGGACATAATATCTGTGCCCGGGTCGTTGACATGTCCGATAATCTCAATTACTTTCCCTTCCGGTTTCCTGCCGTTTGATCCATATTGCGTCAACTCCACGACCACCTTATGGCCGGTAACAGCTCCCTTTGAACGCTCGAGTGGCACGAAAATATCCTGCGAAAACCTCTGATTATCCGGACGCACAAATCCAAAGTTCTTACTTTTTTCAAAACATCCTACTAAGGTTGTGGTTCCATGTGAAAGGACTTTTATAATCTTGCCTTCTTTCCTTTTCCCCGCAGGTGTAGCCTTAATCACAACCTCAACAGTGTCATTATGAAAAGCGCTATTTGCATCATCTTCAGAAATAAAGATATCTTCCTCCATGCCTTCTACCGCAACAAATCCAAACCCTCTTGCATGGGCAGTGTAAATTCCAACCATGTGTTTTGCTTCGCCTTTGGTATATTTCCCTTTAGAAGAAATGCGCACTTTCCCCTCTGCTTCTAATTCATCCAAAATCTTTTTAAGTTCACCCCTTTGTTCTTTCGGAACTTGTAACAAAATAGCAAGTTCTTTTAATCTCATCGGCACATAAAGTTCATCACAAATGAATTCATATATTAATTTTTTTCTCTTTGCAAATGTTTTGTCCATTTTGTTACCTCCTCCACAACAATATTCCTATAAAGTTAAAAAACACTCTTATTTTGAATAAGAGTGTTTCGTCATTTTTCGTATTATTTTGCAAGTATATTCAATACGATAGCAAGTACAATGAACAAGATTGCTGCGATTCTTGTAATCCAAATCATTGCGCCTTCTTTAGAACGTCCTTTGTTCTGTCCCCAATAACTATCTGACGCACCACTAATTGCACCAAGTCCTGCTGATTTACCTTCCTGAAGTAATACGATCGCTGTTAAAACGATACAGTCTATAGCAAATAAAATTGTCAAAATAATCTTTAAAACTTCCATTTCTACACCTCCTGCACATATAACAAAAGTATTTTACCACAAGAGTTTCTTATCTGCAAGTATTTTTACTTCTTTTTTCCAAATGCTTTTTTCTCAAATGGATTTTTATAGCAAATCGACTCTCCCGCCTCATCTTCTATGCGAAGAAGTTGATTATATTTGGCTACGCGCTCCGAGCGACAAGGTGCCCCTGTTTTAATCTGTCCAGTTCCGAATGCAACTGCAATATCTGCAATAATACTGTCTTCTGTTTCCCCGGAACGATGCGAAATAATATTGTTGTAACCGGATATCTTTGCCAACTCAATCGCTTCAAACGCCTCTGTCAATGTGCCAATCTGGTTCACTTTAATTAAAATAGCATTTGCCGCATCTTCCTCAATTCCCCGCTGAAGTCTTTTTGTATTAGTAACAAACAAATCGTCGCCGACTAATTGCACCTTTTGTCCCAAACGTTCCGTGATAAGCTTCCAGCCTTTCCAGTCCTCTTCATCCATCGGGTCTTCGATAGAAACAATCGGAAATTCAGTTACTAATTTTTCATAGTATTCCACCATCTCTTCCGTAGAACGAATGACATCCTCACCGGCAAAAACATATTTACCGAATTCTCTATTGTAAAGTTCCGAAGCCGCTACATCTAATGCAATTGCAATATCTTCTTTTAAGCGATAACCGGCCTTTTCAACTGACTCTACAATTAGTTTCAGCGCTTCCCTTGCATCGGCTACATCCGGAGCAAAACCGCCTTCATCACCGACCGCCGTATTTAGGCCTTTTTCTTGTAGCGTCTTTTTTAATGTGTGATATATCTCTGCACACATGCGTAGACCTTCTTTAAAGCAACAAGCACCCACCGGCATAATCATAAACTCTTGGAAATCAACTTTGTTGTCAGCATGTCGACCACCATTTAAAATATTCATCATTGGAACCGGCATACTGTGCGAAGAAACGCCTCCCAAATAACGATAGAGAGGAATGCGAAGTGCATTTGCACCTGCTCGAGCAACCGCCATAGATACACCCAGGATCGCATTTGCGCCCAAATTCGATTTGTTATCTGTTCCATCCAATCGAATTAAAAGACGGTCAATCTCTGTCTGTTCAAACACATTCATCCCAATTATTTCAGGTGCTATCTTAGTATTGACGTGGTCGACCGCCATCTGTACACCTCGCCCGAGATAACGTTTCCCGCTATCTCGAAGTTCTACCGCCTCAAATTGACCGGTTGACGCACCGGAAGGAACGCTCGCACGTCCAAATATATTCTCCCCCGCGAGTACCTCAACTTCCACTGTCGGATTACCGCGGGAATCCAAAATTTCTCTCGCATACACATCTGTAATCATCAAACGCTGATACATACTATTTCTCCCTTCAAACAAAATGTTCCTTGCTAAACTATGAAATAGTATGTACATAAAAAAGGAAGATATTCGCACTCGCAAAAATCTTCCTTGATTATTTTATTCTACAATTAATCCCTCGGCACGAATCACGTTGATAACTTCATCCACATGTTTTGCACAAAGCTCATCTGTCGCCGCTTCTACCATAATGCGAACAACCGGCTCCGTTCC
Organism: Faecalimonas sp.; assembly: GCA_045632945.1. Lineage (GTDB taxonomy): Bacteria > Bacillota > Clostridia > Lachnospirales > Lachnospiraceae > Faecalimonas. Next base: position 98,859 of record JAZQXU010000039.1, read on the forward strand.
GCTTTCTCGCACCAAAATGCGTCCATCATCTCCAAGTTCCTGTGTCACTCGCGCAACCACTTTGACAACTTCAGGATTGGTCCTTGCGGCCCTTTTATCTGCTACTCGTACATTTTTCAATAGCTGCGGATAAACCTGCACTTCCTCTGTGAGTTTTGCGAGAGATTGCTTTTTCTCAAGCATAACCTCCATAAGAAGCAGTGATGTTAAAATACCATCTCCGGTTGTTGCATATTTGCTGAAAATAATATGCCCGGACTGTTCTCCTCCGAGTGAATAATTATTTTGCAACATGTTTTCATAAACATATTTGTCTCCAACCGCTGTCTTTTCATATTTGATTCCTGCTTTGTCACAAGCTTTGTAAAGTCCCAAATTTGACATGACTGTGGTGACAATCGTATCGTTGTTCAGTCTTCCCTGTTCCTTCAAATACTTCCCGCAGACATAAAGAATCAAGTCTCCGTCAACCAGTTTTCCGTTTTCATCTACAGCCAAACACCGATCCGCATCTCCATCATATGCAAATGCCACATCTAACTGATGTTCTTTTACATATGCCTGTAATCCCTCAATATGAGTGGAACCACATCCGCGGTTAATATTTGTTCCATCCGGTTCACTGTGAATCACGTATGTTTTTGCACCCAATGCATCAAAAACACTTTTTGCAATGGCAGATGCACTTCCGTTGGAACAATCCAGCCCAACTTTTTTATCTTTGAAAGAACGGGTTGCCATGGCAATCAGATGTCCAATGTATCGATTTCTTCCCGCTGCATAATCAACAGTGCGTCCAATATTTTCTCTGGTAGCATACGGAATCTCGCCAAATTCTCCGTCAATATAGGCTTCGATTTTGTTTTCCACCTCAGCCTCCAACTTATGTCCCTTTGCATTAATTATTTTAATGCCATTGTCATAAAATATATTATGACTTGCAGAAATCATAATTCCACAATCAAAATCCTCCGTGCGTGTTACATAGGAGACACTTGGCGTTGTCGTGACATGCAATAGATAGACATCTGCCCCGGAAGCTGTAAGTCCCGCCGACAATGCATCTTCAAACATATAGCTGCTGCGTCTTGTATCTTTCCCTATCACTACTCTTGCTTTGCGTTCCTGTCCAAAATACCAACCTAGGAAACGTCCTACTTTAAACGCATGCTCCACTGTCAATACGACATTGGCTTCTCCCCTGAATCCATCTGTTCCAAAATATTTACCCATTGTATATTTTCCTCCCTAGATTTGACTTATAAACCATATTTTTGCACAATCTGCCTAAAATATTATATACAGGTTTGTGAAAATATACAACTGTTTTTTATTGGAAAACAAAGGCTCTACAACAAAAAAGGTTTGTCGCAATGATGCAACAAACCTTTTATTCATGTACTCTTATACAAGTTCGAGAAGAACTTCCATAGCAGCGTCACCTTTACGTAAACCAATTTTTACGATTCTTGTGTAACCACCGTTACGGTTTTCATACTTAGGAGCGATCTCTGTGAATAATTTTTCTACTAAATCAACTTCCTTAGCTTTTCTCTTTTCACCTTCTACTACAGGATAGAGAACTTTAAGCATTTCTCTTCTTGCATGCAATCTTGAAGGCATATCTTTTTTGATTGTTTTTTCTACTTCATCATAAACTGTAACTTTCTTACCGTCTACAACTTCTTTTACTCTCTTGCCATCTTTGTCTTTACGAGCAACTTTTGCAGTTACTGTAACTTCTTCAAAGTTGTCTTTTTCTTTTACAGCCATTGCAATAAGACCTTCAGCAACTTTGCGGATTTCTTTTGCTTTAGCTTCTGTTGTAACAATCTTGCCGTTAGCAAGTAATGCTGTTACTTGGTTTCTGATTAATGCTTTTCTTTGGCTTGATGTTCTGCCAAGTTTTCTATACTTTGCCATTTTTCTTTTCCTCCATTTGACACGTGGTTATGCTTCTTCGGGCTTACTAGCCATGTGCTCCAATCATGCGCTTCGGGCTTATTGATTGAATCATTCCTCTCCTTGGCTGAGTTCCAAGCCAAGTTCTTTTAATTTTGCCAATACTTCTTCTAATGATTTACGTCCAAGGTTACGAACTTTCATCATATCTTCAGAAGTTCTGTTTGTTAATTCTTCAACTGTGTTGATACCTGCTCTCTTGAGACAGTTGTATGAACGAACTGAAAGTTCTAATTCATCAATGCTCATCTCAAGAACTGCCTGTGTAATATCATCCTCTTTGTCGATCATTACTTCTGCAGCCTGAGCTACTTCAGACAAGTCAATAAATAATTTTAAATGTTCGTTAAGAACCTTTGCAGCCAAACTAACTGCTTCGTCCGGAACTAAAGTTCCATTGGTGTATACATCAAGTGTTAACTTATCAAAGTCTGTGATTTGTCCCACACGTGTGTTTTCCACAGTCAAATTTACACGCTCTACTGGTGTGTAAATAGAGTCAATCGGAATAACACCAATTGGAAGATCATCATTCTTATTCTTGTCAGCACTCACATAACCTCTACCTTTAGAGATAGTAAGTTCCATGTATAATTTGCTGTCAGCTCCTCCGTTAAGAGTTGCAATAACAGTTTCCGGATTCATGATTTCAATATCTGAATCGATTTGGATATCAGCTGCTGTTACAACACCTTCTCCTTCAAAATCAATATAAGCCGTTTTTGGTTCATCTGATTCTGAAGAATTTTTGATAGCCAATGATTTCAAATTCATCACGATTTCGGTAACATCTTCTTTTACACCAGGAATTGAGCTGAACTCATGCAAAACTCCATCGATTTTTACATGACTGATAGCTGCTCCCGGCAAAGAAGAAAGCATGATTCTTCTCAGAGAGTTACCAAGTGTTGTACCGTACCCTCTTTCTAAAGGCTCTACAACAAATCTACCATATTTTTTATCTTCTGAAATTTCAGTAATTTCAATATTTGGTTTGTTAAAATCAAACATTACAAGCCCCTCCTTTTTTCGGGTATCAATTTCTAAATAACCCTAAGGATTATTTAGAATATAATTCGACGATTAACATTTCGTCAACTGGTACGTCAATAGCATCTCTGCTTGGAAGCTCTTTTACAGTTCCTTTTAAGTTTTCAGCGTCAACATCCAACCAAGCTGGAACTAATCTTCCACCTGTTACTTCTACGATTTCTCTGTATCTTGGAGAAGATTTCTTTTCTTCCTTAATCTCAATCACGTCACCTGCGCTAACTAAGTAAGAAGGAATGTTTACTTGTTTTCCATTTACTAATACATGCTTGTGGTCAACGATTTGTCTTGCTTCTTTTCTTGTTCTTGCAAGACCCATACGGAATACAACATTGTCTAATCTTGATTCAAGAAGAATCATAAGGTTATCACCTGTCATACCGTTCATTTTAGAAGCCTTTGTAAAGTAGTTTCTAAAAGGTTTTTCTAATACACCATAGATAAATTTTGCTTTCTGTTTTTCACGTAATTGAAGTCCGTACTCGCTCATTTTTCTATTTGCTCTTTTTGATTGTCTGTTCGATTTTTTGTCGATTCCTAAATAGATTGGATCCATACCAAGTGATCTACATCTTTTAAGAACCGGAGTTCTATTTACTGCCATCTTCTCTTATCCTCCTATTTAGACTAGACTCTTCTGCGTTTTGGTGGACGACATCCGTTATGTGGTACCGGAGTTACGTCTGTGATGCTTGTTACATCAATACCGCATGCTTGAAGTGCACGGATTGCTGCTTCACGTCCTGAACCTGGTCCTTTAACGAAAACATCTACTGTTTTTAATCCATGTACTAAAGCTGCTTTTGCTGCTGTTTCAGCTGCCATTTGAGCTGCATATGGAGTAGATTTTCTTGAACCTCTAAAACCAAGACCACCAGCACTTGCCCATGATAAAGCATTTCCTTGAGCATCTGTTAATGTTACGATTGTATTATTAAAAGATGATTGGATATGTGCTTGTCCTCGTTCAACGTTTTTCTTGACACGTTTTTTTGTCACTTTTTTTGTAACTTTTTTAGCCATGTTACACTAACCTACTTTCTTTTCTTATTTTTTAAGGAAGTTCGCACTAAACTCAAGCTGCACTTGCCAGCTTGCTTTCACTAAGTGCTCTACTTTTTCTTGTTTGCAACAGTTCTCTTTGGACCTTTTCTTGTTCTTGCGTTTGTCTTTGTCTTTTGACCACGAACAGGAAGTCCTTTTCTATGACGGATACCTCTGTAGCATCCGATTTCTTGTAATCTCTTGATGTTGAGAGCAATCTCTCTACGAAGATCACCTTCTACTTGGTAGTTGCTATCGATAACAGCACTGATTGCTTTAACTTCATCGTCTGTTAAATCTCTGCAACGAGTATCCGGATTTACTCCAGATTCTGCTAAAATTTTATTGGCACTTACTCTACCGATACCGTAGATATAAGTTAAACCAATTTCTACACGTTTGTCTCTTGGTAAATCTACACCTGAAATACGAGCCATGTGTTTTTCCTCCATTTTTCTTTTTTTGGGTTAATATTGTCTCAAATTGGGGTACGATATGGTACCCAGCTGCTAGATACTACAGCCTTTCTCGGAAATGACACCGAGTATTATAAGCAATATACATCGAGGATTGTCTCTGTATATTAATAGTATGTTTGCACATACTACAGCCGCCTAAATTGTTTTCGCACTTACGTGCTTTGCAAGGTAGTTCTTCTCTCTTTGTTCGAAGAACGGCTTTCTCACTAAATTCAAGCTGCGTCTGCAACTTGCTTTCATTAAGTGTTCAATGCCTACCCTTGTCTTTGTTTGTGTTTCGGATTTTCACAGATTACTCTGATGCTTCCTTTTCTCTTAATGATTTTGCATTTTTCGCAAATTGGTTTTACTGATGATCTAACCTTCACGTCAAATCCTCCTTTCATCCATTGCTTTACCTACGTTTCCCACACATTTTCCGTTTAAAAAATCGCAACTCATATATTTTTACACACAAAAATACACGGAAACGTGCTTATATAGTATACATCCACAAGTTTCCAAAGTCAACACTTTTTTTATTTATCTCTCCAAGTAATTCTTCCTTTTGAAAGATCATATGGTGAAAGTTCTAAAGTTACTTTATCTCCAGGTAAAATTTTGATAAAGTTTGTACGCAATTTCCCACTAATGTGAGCCAATACCTGATGTCCGTTTTCCAATTCTACTTTGAACATCGCGTTTGGTAATTTTTCTACTACGGTTCCTTCAATCTCGATTACGTCAGCTTTTGACATGTTTTATTCCTCCCTATTCCTTATCAAACAATTTTAGAATTCTTTTTATTCCCACGTCATCTATGCCGGATATGTTGTGTTGTTCACATATCACCTGAACATGTTTTTTCTTTTTCTTTTTTTGATTTGTGAGTGTGCGATTTTTTCCATCCGCCAAATATACATATGTTTCATCAACCTCACATATCACATATATATGACCTTTATCGTGGCCTGCTTCCGATTTTGCAAGCATGCCAGCTTCTACTCTGTCTGTCATCATACTGTTTCCTCTTTACTTTGATAAGGTCAAAAGTACCGGTTCGTTTTCTGTAATAAGCACCGTGTTTTCGTAATGTGCTGATAACGAACCATCTCTTGTTACAACAGTCCAATCATCATCCAACCATTCTACTTCCCATGTTCCTATGTTAATCATAGGTTCTATAGCAAGTGTCATGCCTGCCTTGAGTTTTGGACCTCTTCTATTCATTTCATAATTCGGTATTTCCGGCGACTCGTGTAACTTGGAACCGATTCCGTGTCCACACAAATCTCTTACGACACCGTATCCTCGTTCTGCGGCATATTTGCCGATTGCTGCAGATATTTCATACAGATAGCATCCTTCTTTTGCATACTTCATGCCCTCAAAGAAACTTTCTTCTGTTACTCTGATTAAATCTGCTGCTTCCCTACTAATCTCACCTATAGCATGTGTCCTTGCCGCATCAGAATGATATCCCTTGTATATCACTCCTGCGTCCAGGCTTACAATGTCTCCGTCCTTGATAATGTGTTTGTGGTTTGGAATTCCATGAACCACTTCGTCGTTGACAGACACACAAATTGATGCCGGATAGCCGTTATAATTCAGGAAAGAAGGAATACAGCCATAACTTCTGATTACTTCTTCGCCGATACGGTCTATGTCTTTTGTGCTCATCCCCGGCTTCAATGCTTTTGCCATCTCATCGTGAACGATAGCCAGAATTCTTCCCGCTTCTGTCATGAGTGCAATTTCTCTTGACGATTTAATACTAATCATAAACTACTCTCCTAATACATTTACAATAGCAGCAAATACATCGTTGATATCCAATGTGCCATCTACTTCGACTAAAAGATCCTTAGCCGCGTAATATTCCACAAGTGGTTGTGTTTGCTCATGATAAACGCTTAAACGTTTTCTGACTGTTTCAGGCTTGTCATCCTCTCTGAGAATCAGTTGTCCCTGACACGAATCACAAATGTTTTCCACTTTTGTCGGCGCATATTCTATATGATATGTTGCTCCACAACTTGCACACGCTCTTCTGCCTGACATGCGGTTTACGATGTTTTCGTCCGGCACTTCTACGTTGATAACGTAGTCGACTGCTTGACCTTTGAAAGCCAATGATTTATCAAGCGCTTCCGCCTGCGGTATCGTTCTTGGAAATCCGTCCAAAACGCATCCATTCTCGCAGTCTTCTTGCTCTAAACGGTCTACCACAAGGTCTACCACCAATTCATCCGGAACCAATAGTCCCTGATCGATATATGTTTTAGCTTTACGGCCTAATTCTGTACCATTTTTTATGTTCGCTCGGAAAATATCTCCTGTTGAAATATGAGGAATTGAATATTTTTCAGCTATTTTTATTGCTTGTGTTCCTTTTCCCGCGCCCGGCGCTCCGAGCATGATGATTTTCATATGCTTTTCCTCCACATAGCAGTTTAACCCGTTAAATTTCTCTACTATCTCAAGTGTGAAATTCACGGGTTAAACTGCTTTGACATCTCTGTCTATTTTTATATTATTTTCCACTATTTAAGAATCCCTTATAATTACGTACAACCATTTGTGATTCAATTTGTTGGATTGTTTCCAATACAACACCCACGATAATAATAAGTGATGTACCACCAAATGAAACCATTGCTCCAAACCATCCATTAAAGAAGAATGGAATAACTTGTACAATTACAAGGCCAACTGCACCAATGAAAATAATGTACTTTAAGATTCTTGCCAAATAGTCAACTGTTGGTTTTCCAGGACGGATACCCGGGATAAAACCACCGTTCTTTTTCATGTTGTTTGCAATCTCCATCGGGTTAAATGTAATCGATGTATAGAAATATGCAAACGCGATTGTTAATACAATGTAGAGAATTAATCCCCATGAGTCAATTAAGCTGCTCGGCAATTTATCAGCATTAAACCAATTGTTTGAGTTTAATCCATCTAAAATTCTGTATCCAAATCCTTCTCCGCTTGTCTTTCCAAAGAAAGTACAAATGAGAATTGGAAACTGCATCAATGATGATGCGAAGATTACCGGAACAACACCTGCTGTATTCACTTTCAACGGAATATGTGATGACTGTCCGCCAACTGTTTTTCTTCCGTGAATTTTCTGTGAGTACTGAACAGCGATTTTTCTTTCTCCACCTTGTAACAGTATTACAAAGACAACAACACTTAAGATAATTGCAAGAATAAGAAGCGCAGCCAAAATTGCGATTACGTATTTCTTATCTGCAATGTTTCCTTGAATGAATTTCGCATACAATGTAACGAAATCATTTGGAATACTTGCAAGAATGTTAATCAAAAGAATCATGGAAATACCATTTCCAATTCCTTTTTCTGTAATTCTTTCACCAATCCACATGAGGAATGCAGAACCTGCTGTCAATGTAAGGATTACGATTGAACCATTTGCAAATGTTAATTTGCCGTCTGTTAACAAGCCTTGATTTCCAAATCCAACAGTCATTGCTGTGGCTTGGATTAATGCAAGTGCTACTGTTACAAAACGTGTGATTTGATTGATTTTCTTTCTTCCATCTTCTCCGTCTTTTTGCATTTCTTCCAATTTCGAAATCGCAATTGTAAGAAGTTGCATGATAATAGAAGATGTAATATATGGGCTAATACCCAGTGCAAAGATTGACATTGATTCAAATGAACCACCGGTAAACATTTTAAAGAAGTTAAATACTTCACCGGACTGTGCCAACCATTGCTTGATATATTCCGGATTCACACCTGGTGTTGGCAGTTGTGCTCCGAATCTAACTACAATGAGCATCAAAAATGTAAATAAAAGTTTCTTACGAATCTCATCTACTTTTAATGCATTTATGAATGTCTTTAGCATTAGATCACCTCTGCTTTTCCACCATTTGCTTCAATTTTAGCTGCTGCACTTGCACTAAATGCATTAGCCTGAACGGTAAGTTTCTTTGTTAATTCGCCATTTCCAAGGATCTTAACGCCATCTCTTGGGTTTTTAACAATACCAGCTTCAACAAGAGTTTCAACTGAAACAACTGCATCGTTTTCAAATACTTCTAAAGCATTTAAGTTGATAGCAACGATTTCTTTTGTATTTCTGTTAGTGAAACCTCTCTTTGGTATTCTTCTATATAATGGCATCTGTCCACCTTCGAAACCTGGTCTCGGTGCTCCTGAACGGGCTTTTTGACCTTTGTGTCCCTTACCGGCTGTCTTGCCATTTCCAGAACCGTGTCCACGTCCTCTTCTGAAATTATCACTATGTTTTGAACCTTCAGCAGGTCTTAAATTTGATAAATCCATTGTGCCACCTCCTTATTTTATTATGCTTCTTCTACTTTTACTAAGTGTCTAACTTGTTGTACCATACCTCTTGTTGCAGCATTGTCCGGTAAAACAACTGTCTTGTTTAACTTTTTAAGTCCCAATGCTTCAACTGTCTTTTTGTGCTTTGGTACAGCACCAATTGTAGATTTTACTAATGTTACTTTTAATTCTGCCATCTCTAATTCCTCCTTAGCCTAAGATTTCTTCCACAGATTTTCCGCGAAGCTTAGCTACTTGTTCCGGAGTCTTGATTTGACTGAGCCCATTAATTGTAGCAAGTACTACGTTTTGTTTGTTGTTAGAACCCAATGATTTTGTACGGATATTCTTGATACCTGCAAGTTCGATTACCGCACGTGCCGGACCTCCGGCGATAACACCGGTACCTTCTGGAGCCTTCTTAAGTAATACAGAAGCACTTCCAAATTTACCGATTAAATCATGTGTTACACTTTCATTTTCATCTAATGAAACTGTGATAAGTTTTTTCATAGCATCTTCTTTTCCTTTGCGGATTGCTTCCGGAATTTCAGCTGCTTTTCCTAAACCTGCACCAACGTGACCATTTCCATCACCTACAACTACTAAAGCTGTGAATCTGAAGTTACGACCACCTTTAACAACCTTGGTTACACGTTTGATGGAAACTACTTTTTCTGTCAATTCCAATTGACTTGCATCAATACGATTTTGTCTCATGTGTGTGTTCCTCCTAATTAAAATTCTAATCCAGCTTCTCTAGCTGCGTCTGCCAATGCTTTGATTTTTCCTTGGTAAATAAATCCACCACGGTCAAATACTACAGTGTTAATACCTTGTTCAATTGCTTTTTTAGCAATTACAGTTCCTAAATATGCTGCTGCATCAACGTTGTTAGTTTTTTCCAATTCAGCGTTTACTTCTTTTTGAACAGTAGATGCTGAAACAAGAGTTTTTCCAACTGTATCGTCAATAATTTGAGCATACATATGATTGTTACTTCTGAACACAGCCAAACGTGGTCTTTCAGCTGTACCGCTGAAACGGTTACGTAATTTTCTGTGTTTATTTACACGAACTTCGCTTCTTGATTTTTTACTAACCATCTTCACACTCTCCTTAATTATTTCTTACCAGTCTTACCAACTTTACGTCTAATAACTTCATCAGCATATTTAATACCTTTACCTTTGTATGGTTCCGGTCTTCTCTTATCTCTGATTTCTGCTGCGTATTGGCCTACTTTTTCTTTATCGATACCTTTTACAGTAATTTTGTTTTGTCCTTCAAGTACTGTTTCAACACCTTCTGGATCAATCATTTCTACTGGGTGAGAGTATCCTAAGCTTAATGTTAACTTGTTTCCTGATTTTGCTGCTCTGTAACCTACACCGTTTACTTCAAGAACTTTTTCATAACCGTTTGTTACACCAACAACCATATTATTAACGAGTGTTCTTGTTAAACCGTGTAATGATTTCATTCTCTTTAAATCATTTGGTCTTGTTACAACAATTGTATTTCCTTCTTGTTTGATTTCCATTTCTACTGGAAGTTCTTTTACAAGAGTTCCTTTTGGACCTTTTACAGTCACTTTGTTATTTTCTGCGATTTCAACAGTAACCCCTGCAGGTACTGTGATTGGCAGTCTACCGATACGTGACATATCGTTTACCTCCTACACTTAAATTTTCGGAACAAGTCTTGCTTGTTCTGTTTTCAGTTTCTGATAATTACCAGATGAAGCAAAGAACTTCTCCACCAATTTGAAGTTTTCTAGCTTCTTTATCTGTAATAACACCTTGGTTTGTTGAAATGATAGCTGTTCCAAGTCCGCCTAATACTCTTGGAAGTTCTTCGCTGTTTGCGTATACACGAAGACCTGGTTTAGAGATTCTCTTGAGACCTGAAATAACTTTTTCATTTTTGTCTACACCGTATTTTAATGTGATGCGGATTGTTTTGAAGTTTCCGTCTTCTACGATGTCATATTTTGCAATGTAACCTTCATTCAAAAGAATATCTGCAATAGCGATTTTCATTTTTGACGCCGGAACATCTACTGTATCATGTTTAGCAGTGTTTGCATTACGAATTCTTGTAAGCATATCTGCGATTGGATCAGACATTGTCATTCTTCTTTCCTCCTTACCAGCTTGCTTTCTTAACGCCTGGGATTTGTCCCTTGTACGCTAATTCACGGAAACATACTCTACAGATTCCGTATTTTCTTAAATATGCATGTGGACGACCACAAATTCTACAACGATTATACTCTCTAGTAGAGAATTTTTGTTTACGTTGTTGTTTGATTTTCATAGATGTTTTTGCCATGAAATATTTCCTCCCTACTATTTTGTAAATGGCATATTGAATAATTTCAATAATTCACGAGCTTCTTCGTCTGTCTTTGCTGTTGTAACAAAGATTACGTCCATACCTCTTACTTTATCAATCTTATCGTATTCGATTTCAGGGAAGATAAGTTGTTCTTTAATACCAAGAGCATAGTTTCCTCTTCCATCAAATGCGTTAGGATTTACACCTCTAAAGTCACGTACACGAGGAAGTGCAAGGTTAACCAAACGGTCAACAAATTCATACATCTTTTCTCCTCTTAATGTAACTTTACATCCGATAGCCATACCTTCTCTGATTTTGAAGTTAGCTACTGAATTTCTTGCTTTTGTAACAACAGCTTTTTGACCTGTAATTTTTTCAAGGTCAGCCACAGCTGATTCTAACACTTTGTGATTATCTTTTGCTTCGCCAACACCCATGTTGATAACAACTTTGTCGAGTTTCGGCACTTCCATAATGTTCTTATAACCAAACTTTTTAATCATTGCATCAACGATTTCATTTTGGTACATTTCTTTTAATCTACTCAAAGCTTATGTTCCTCCTTCCTGGGATTAATCAATAACTTCGCCTGTTGATTTTGCAAAACGTACTTTTTTATCTCCATCCATCTTGAAACCTACTCTTGTAGCTTTTCCTTTGTGAATGTACATTACGTTAGATGCATCAATAGGTCCTTCTTGTTTAACAATACCACCGTTTTGGTTAGCTGCGCTTGGTTTAGCGTGCTTTGTAACCATGTTAACACCTTCTACAATAACTGTGTTAGCTTTGTGGTTGATAGCCATAACTTTGCCTTCTTTGTCTTTATCTTTTCCGGCGATAACTTTTACCATATCACCCTTTTTGATTTTCATTGTTGACATACTCGGCACCTCCTTATAATACTTCCGGAGCCAAAGAAACGATTTTCATGAACTGTTTGTCACGAAGTTCTCTTGCTACTGGTCCGAAAATACGAGTTCCTCTTGGGTTCTTGTCTTCTTTAATAATTACTGCTGCGTTTTCGTCAAATTTGATGTATGAACCATCTTTACGGCGAACACCTTTTACTGTACGTACTACTACAGCTTTTACAACATCACCTTTTTTAACAACGCCACCTGGTGTTGCATCTTTAACGCTAGCTACGATTACATCACCGATATTTGCATATCTTCTAGTAGAGCCACCCATTACACGGATACAAAGTAATTCTTTTGCACCTGTATTGTCTGCTACTTTAAGTCTAGTCTCTTGCTGTATCATGCAGGTAAACCTCCTTCAAATACTATTTAACTTTTTCCATAATTTCAACAAGTCTCCATCTTTTATCTTTTGATAATGGTCTTGTTTCCATAACTTTTACAGTATCTCCGATATTGCAAGAGTTTTCTTCATCATGCGCTTTTAATTTATAAGTTTTCTTTACGATTTTACCGTATAATGCGTGTTTTACATTATCCTGTACAGCAACAACAATTGTTTTGTCCATTTTGTTGCTTACAACTTTACCAACACGTGTTTTTCTAAGATTTCTTTCCACGATTTAGGTCTCCTTTCTATCGGATTATTTCTCAACGTTTGTCTTAGCAGTAATCACGGTCTGAATTCTTGCGATATTCTTTCTTACGTCTTTGATTCTGCTTGTATTGTCAAGCTGATTAGTTGCATTCTGGAATCTCAAATTGAAAAGCTCTTTCTTTGCAGCCACTAATGCTTCTTCTAATTCAGCTACATTCTTATTGTTTAATTCATCTAAATATTTCTTAGTTTTCATTTGATTCACCGCCTTCTAAGTCTGCACGTGAAACTATCTTGCATTTGCATGGTAATTTATGTGTAGCTAAACGAAGTGCTTCTCTAGCAACCTCTTCCTGTACGCCAGCGATTTCAAACATTACACGACCTGGCTTAACAACAGCTACCCAGTATTCCAAAGTTCCTTTACCGGAACCCATACGAGTTTCAGCTGGTTTTGCAGTTACTGGTTTATCTGGGAAAATTTTGATCCAAACTTTACCACCACGTTTAATATGACGTGTCATAGCAATACGGGCTGCTTCGATCTGGTTGGAACGAATCCAACATGGTTCTGCTGCAACGATTGCGTATTCTCCGTAAGTGATTGTATTTCCTCTAAGCGCCTTTCCTGTCATGGAACCACGGAACTGTTTACGACGCTTTACTCTTTTAGGCATTAACATTATTTATCGCTCCCTTCCTTTGTTCCTTTTGTTGGAAGGATTTCGCCTTTGTAGATCCAAACCTTAACGCCAACTTTGCCGTAGGTTGTATCTGCTTCAGCAAATCCATAATCGATGTCAGCTCTTAATGTCTGCAACGGAATAGTTCCATCTGTATAGAACTCTGTACGAGCCATATCAGCTCCGCCTAAACGTCCGGAAACAGCAGCCTTGATACCAAGAGCGCCTGCCTTGCGGCTTCTTCCCATGCAAGATTTCATTGCTCTTCTGAAAGAAACACGGTTCTCTAACTGAAGTGCGATGTTTTCAGCTACTAACTGAGCATCCTTGTCTGGTTTCTTAACTTCTTTAATATCTACAAGTAATTTCTTGTTTGTAAATTTCTGAACTTCGCTCTTAATCTTTTCGATTTCAGCTCCGCCTTTACCGATAACTACACCTGGTTTTGCTGTGAAAAGAACAACTTTTACTCTATCAGATGTTCTTTCGATTTCAATCTTAGCAACACCGGCATTGTATAATTTCTTCTTAAGATATGTTCTGATGTTGTAGTCTTCAACTAAGAATTCTGCAAAATCAGCTTCCGCATACCATTTTGAGTCCCAGTCTTTGATAACTCCGACTCTTAAGCCATGAGGATTAACTTTCTGTCCCATGTTTGCCCTCCTTATCTCTCATTCAGCACGATTGTGATGTGGCTCATTCTCTTTTCGATTCTATAAGCTCTACCCTGTGCTCTTGGTTTTACTCTCTTCATAGTAGGTCCTTTGTTTGCAAAACATTCTGCAATGTAAAGGTTTTCAGCTTTCATGCCATTGTTGTTTTCTGCGTTAGCAATTGCTGATTTCAATAATTTTTCTATTACACTTGAAGCGTATCTAGGATTGTAAGCTAAAATACCAAGTGCTGTTTCTACGTCTTTTCCACGGATTGCATCTAATACGTAGCATGCTTTCTGAGTAGGGATTCTTGCATAGGATAACTTTGCTGATGGTCTTGTATCCTTCTGTGCATTTCTTTCTCTCTTTATTTGGGATCTATGTCCTTTCGCCATGGATAAAACCTCCTTTCAACTGTTAATTAACGAACTTTTGATTTCTTTTCGTCTTTGCCGTGTCCTCTGTAAGTTCTGGTTGGTACGAATTCACCAAGTTTGTGTCCAACCATATCTTCAGTAACATATACCGGCACGTGTTTTCTTCCGTCATGAACGGCAATTGTATGACCAACCATCTGCGGGAAAATTGTGGAACGACGGCTCCAAGTCTTGATTACGGACTTGTTTCCGGAAGCGTTCATTGCGTCTACTTTCTTAAGTAAACTCTGGTCTGCAAATGGTCCTTTTTTTAATGAACGAGACATCTTATTCCTCCTTATTTCGCTGCCTTACCGTCTCTACGTCTTACGATAAGCTTATTAGACTGTTTGTTTTTCTTTCTGGTCTTCAAACCTAAAGCAGGTTTACCCCAAGGTGTGCAAGGGCCGGAACGACCGATTGGTGCTCTACCTTCACCACCACCGTGTGGATGGTCATTCGGGTTCATTACAGAACCACGTACTGTTGGGCGGATACCCATGTGACGCTTACGACCAGCTTTACCAATCTTAACGAGGTTGTGATCTCCGTTACCAATAACGCCGATTGTTGCACGGCAGTTGATTGGTACCATTCTCATTTCGCCGGAAGGAAGTCTTAATGTAGCATATTTGCCTTCTTTTGCCATGAGCTGTGCTGCGTTACCAGCGGAGCGAACTAACTGTCCGCCTTTACCAGCGTATAATTCAATATTGTGTACCTGTGCACCTACCGGAATTTCGGAAAGCGGTAAGCAGTTTCCTACTTTAACTTCAGCTTGAGGTCCATTCATAACCTTTGCTCCAACTTCTAATCCCTGTGGTGCAAGGATGTATGCTTTTTCTCCATCTGCATATGCGATTAATGCGATGTTTGCGGTTCTGTTCGGATCGTATTCGATACCAACAACAGTTGCCGGAATTCCATCTTTTCTTCTCTTGAAGTCGATGATTCTGTATTTTCTTCTGCTTCCACCACCATGATGTCTTACAGTGATTTTACCCTGATTGTTACGACCTGAGTTCTTCTGAAGAGAAACAACCAATGATTTCTCAGGAGTTGTTTTTGTGATTTCAGAGAAATCGGAACCGGTCATATTTCTTCTGGCAGGTGTATATGGGTTATATGTCTTAATTCCCATGATATTTCTCCTTTCGAGTTCCTAATTTGTTATCACGCTTTTTTGCGTATATTGGCGATTACTCGCAAGCTACTTAAGCAATCTTTTTATAAACCGGTAAAGATTTCGATATCTTTGCTGTCAGCGGTTAACTGAACGATTGCTTTCTTTGTCTTAGCGGTCTTGCCGTAAACCATTCCACGTCTCTTTGTTTTACCATCGAGGTTCATTGTGTTTACGCTTGCAACCTTTGTTCCTGCAAACATTTTTTCAACAGCTTCTTTGATCATAGCCTTGTTTGCTTCCGGATGAACTAAGAAGGTGTATTTCTTTTCGCTCATAGCATTCATACTCTTCTCAGTTACTACTGGTTTAAGAATAACGTCATAGTATTTAATTGCTGCCATTATGCATATACCTCCTCAATTGCTGCTACAGCTTCTTTTGTTACAAGAACTGTATTGTATTTCATAACATCGTAAACGTTAAGTGTTCCAACCTGAGTTGTCTTAACTGTCGGGATGTTGTTTGCGGATAAGATAACATTCTTATCAACTTCGTTAAGAACTACTAATGCTCCATTTAATTTTAAGTTGTTTAAAACTTCCTGGAATTTCTTTGTCTTGATTTCATCAAGCTTTAATTCATCTAATACGATGAAGTTCTGAGCGCTTACTTTTGCACTTAATGCAGATTTAAGAGCAGCTCTCTTTTCCTTCTTGTTTAATTTGAAGGAATAATCTCTTGGAGTTGGTGCGAATACCACTCCACCACCAGTCCACTGTGGTGCTCTGATGGATCCCTGTCTTGCATGTCCTGTTCCTTTCTGTTTCCATGGCTTTCTTCCTCCACCACTAACTTCGGAACGTGTCTTTGCTTTCTGTGTTCCCTGACGGTTGTTTGCAAGCTGCTGAACAACTGCTAA
>JAZQXU010000040.1:0-55551 GCA_045632945.1 Faecalimonas sp.
GGAGATTGTTCGTATACAAAATAATCTTGCAAAATCTAACTTGTATTATGCAGTTTTGAGTTAGAAAAATACAAATTATTTCATATATGAACAAAATTTCATGAAAAACAAGAAAAATGGCTTAAATTGGGTTAGTTTTTAATGAATTATTTCAAATACATACCAATAACCGTCAGGTTTGCTTATGCAAGTAGTGCAGAAGGCGAACTATTCAGAGCCTCTTTAGAGGCAAGCAGGTAACAGCGGCTTATAGCCGCAGAGCAAACTACCGGCTAAGCCGGTAGTTATGATTCTTACCATTATTTAAGCAAAAACATGTAATTGCGGTGCATAATCTCAGATAATACTTATGAGCCGTATGAGAAGAAGATAAAGAGGAAAAATACGGTGCGTATTAACAAGTTTAGATAACACAGCTTATAAGTTACATGAAAGGGATAGGATGCATACTCTAACCACAAGCCATAGGTACTGTGTGCACCATATATTTCACGGAGCGCCGAAATAGTCGCAAAACGACTTGAATTTTCAAATGCTTTATGATACAATTAAGAAAAGCATTATATTTCTATCTTTCATTCGGCAAGGCCGTTTCTAAACATCTATATTCATTTCAAGAAATCTCAATGCTTAATACCCAATACACAAATAAGCAGTGAGGTTTTGAATAGTACGATGATATGCCTCCTGCGAAAAGACAAAGGAGGAATTACATGAAAGCAAAAGAAGTATTGGCTAAATTCAAACGTATTTTTGTGAAACGAAAGTACAAAGACATTTTATTTCGGTACGTATTCCGGGATAAACAGGAGATATTGCAACTGTACAATGCAATTAACAGAACCACTTACAAAAATGCAGAAAATTTAGTGGTTACCACGATGGAGGATGTGGTGTATATTGGCATGAAGAATGATTTATCATTTATCATAGTCAATGAGCTTAATTTATACGAACATCAAAGTTCTATCAATGAGAACATGCCACTTCGAGGGCTCTTGTATTTTGCAAGAATGTATGAGAGTTATGTAGAGACAAACAATCTCAACCGGCATCAAAAGAAGCGGATACCGTTGCCTTTCCCGCGATTTGTTGTATTCTATAATGGAGAGCAGGAATTACCGGAAGTATTTGAAATGAGGTTGTCGGAAGCATTTGACAAGAAGGATGTTGAGCCGGCTATAGAGTGTGTTGCAAAGGTCATTAATATTAATTATGGGCACAATAAAGAATTATTAGATAGTTGCAAGAGACTACATGACTATTCTTATTTTGTGGCCAGTGTGCGCCAGTATTTAAAACAAGGATATGGGAAAAAAGAATCTGTAGTGCGAACGGTTGATGAATGTATCGAAAAAGGGATTTTAAAAGATGTTTTGTTAAAACATCGAGCGGAGGTTGAAAATATGTTTTTAACTAAGTTTGACAAGAAAATGTATGAAGAGGCTGTACGCATGGACGCCAGGGCAGAAGGTTTAGAAGAAGGTCGCCAGGAAGGTCGCAAAGAAGAAGCTAAGCGAAATGCGTATAATTTGCTTAAAAACGGAGTCAGTTATGACGTGGTTCGTGCGTCGATAACACTTCTCACAGAAGACGAACTAGAAGAGTTAGCGCTTCAAGTTAAAACGGGAAAATAAAACACTAAGGGACTATGCGTTTGCATAGTCCCCTTTATAACTAAGGAAATACATTAATCTTTCGCAACACTTCGGTGGACGACTCTTCTGTGCAATGAAACACCATGTCTTTTAGGGAGAATGGCAATTCTTCCACGCCTGATAAGCGAATCAATCGATAATTCAAATGCAATCGCTCTTGATTGCGGAGGACAGACTCGCGGATAGATGGTTTTTGAATGTTTTCTGCATTTGCCAAAATTCCCTCCAAAGAAGAATATTCCTGCAACAACAAAGCCGCTGTCTTCGGCCCGATTTTGTCAGCACCTTTAATATTGTCAGCGGTGTCTCCTATCAAAGATTTGAAATCAGCATATTGACTTGGGTGGATTCCGAATTTTTCCTGAATGTAGATGCTGTCGCACAACACAGAGTTTTTCCCGCGATAGCGCAGGACAGAAACAGAATCGCAAATCAACTGAAAGAAATCACTGTCTTGTGAAACAATAACTACATCGTGATACGCCCCGTACTTAAGAGCATAGCCGGCAATCCAATCATCAGCTTCACACACTTCGGTTTCTTTATGACAGATATTTAAATAGTCTAGCGCGTTGTAGATGTCAGGGAGCTGGGAAAAAGGAACATCTTCCTCCGGCATATCGGTATAATCCTGACGATTTGCTTTATAATCCCGATCCATTTCGCAACGAATATTTTCCCCTTCGCCGTCAAAAACAACAGCCAAGTGCGTTGGTTTTAACTGACGAACAATTTTTAACAAAGCGCCGACAAAGCCAACAGTTCCTTGCACTGCTTTCCCATTTTTATTCACAATACGTGACGGCATTCCATAAAACATTTGAAATAAAAGATTACTTCCGTCTATAATTACAATTTTCCCCATGGTTTTCCTGTTCTCCTTATACCAAACTATTTGCCAGAACATTTATTTTATTGTAAAATAGAGAGCAGATATTTTCAATCCTGTATAAGAGAGGTTTTTATGTTTAAACAAATATTCGACACAATTCAATCTTACGATACCATTATTATTCATCGTCATACAAAACCAGATGGAGATGCCATGGGAAGTCAGATTGGTTTAAAACACATCATAAAGGAAAATTTTCCACAAAAGAGAGTTTATGTGGTGGGTGACGATCCGCGGTTCTTTTCGTTTATGGAAGATTCTATTATGGACGATGTTTCGGACGAACAATATCAGGGAGCCCTTGCAATTATATTAGACTGTGGCTCTAGTTCTTTGATTAGCGACACACGCTACGCAACGGCTGAGAAAACAATTCGCTTCGACCATCATCTTTTCTGTGAGGTGATTGCAGATTTGGAGATGATAGATTCTTCGTATGAAAGTTGCTGTGGGTTAATCGCAGATTTTGCAAGAACAACCGGCCTAAATGTTAATACTTTGGCTGCCAAATCGCTATACACAGGTATGCTAACGGATTCTGGGCGTTTTCGATTCGATTCAACTACGTCAAGGACCTTTGAACTAGCTGCCTTCTTAATGAAAGCTCAATTTGACACCAATGAAATTTTCCGACACCTATATGCAGATGAATATGAAAACAGAAGGTTAAAAGCACTGTTTACGCTGAAAATTCAATTCACGGAAAATAAAGTGGCATACATTTATACAAACAGAGATGAGTTTGTCACATACGGCGTCGATTCGTTTACTATTTCCCGTGGAATGGTCAGCACCATGTCTGATATGAAAGGTGTAGATATTTGGGTGAATTTTACAGAAACGGAGCAGGGAGTGCTCTGTGAATTGCGCTCAAGCAAATATAATATTAATCCGATTGCTGTTAAGTATGGCGGAGGCGGACATGCCAAGGCAAGCGGCGCTACAGTCGCTAATCGTGAAACTGCGATGGCTATGTTGCAAGATTTAAATGATATGATACAAGGAGAAAACGAATGAACCAAGATGTAATGAAAGCGATTTTAGAAAAGATCAAAGAATATCAACGCATTATCTTATTTCGTCATATAAGAATAGACGGCGATTGCACAGGGGCTACGAAGGGGCTAAAGGCGATTATTAAGGCAACTTGGCCGGAAAAAGAAGTGATACTTACGGACGAGGAAACCTCAGACTTTTTGGCGTTTCTCGGACCGAATGACGCCCCAATAGATGATGAGATGTATAAAGATGCATTAGGTATTGTTTTGGATACGGCATCTGTTAGCCGCATTTCTAATCAAAAATATACACTATGCAAGGAATTAATTAAGATTGACCACCATATTCCGATAGAGTCCTACGGGGATTTGATGTGGGTGGAGGAAGAGGCTTCTTCTGCCTGTGAAATCATTGTGAAATTTTACGATGCTTTCCGAGATGAATTGGTGCTCACAAAAGAGGCTGCGACATATCTTTATACCGGGATGGTGACAGATTCAGGACGTTTCCGTTTCCGCGGAGTCAACGGCGACACGTTGCGATATGCCGCTATTTTGCTGGATCAGGATATTGATCTTGACACATTATATGCAAATCTCTATATGGAATCTTTTGAAACATTGAAGTTTAAAGCATACGTATATGAAAAGATACAACTTACAGAACATGGCGTGGCTTATATTTATGTGGACAAAGAAATGCAGGAAAAATTTAATCTCTCACGTGAAGCTGCCAGTGCAAGCGTTGGTTATATGGAAAAAATTCGCGACAGTCTATGCTGGCTTGCATTCATAGAAACGGGTGATGAAAACGGGGCTATTCGCGTTCGCCTTCGTTCCCGTTTCATGACAGTCAATCAGTTGGCGGAAGAGTTTCACGGCGGAGGACATGCTTGTGCAAGTGGAGCGACGGTTTATAGCAAGGAAGAAATGAGTACCCTTATTCATAAGGCCGATGCAATGATTAAAGAATACAAAGAAACACATGAGGGATGGTTATGAGAATTTTAATTACAAACGATGATGGAGTACAAGCATCTCAACTGGTTCCCTTTATTAAGTGGTGTAGACAATTAGGAGAGGTTATTACTGTTGTTCCGAAATATGAACAAAGTGGCAGAAGCCATTGCATTGAGATTCACAAATCTTTTGAAGCAAAGGAAGTAGAACTCGAACTGGGGATAAAAGTCTGGGCGATTGATTCATCTCCTGCAGATTGTGTGCGTTTCGCGGTTTACGGTCTGGGTGAAAAAATTGATTTGGTTCTATCCGGCATTAACCGAGGAATCAATGTAGGCGTAGACGTGGCTTATTCAGGAACAGTTGCTGCGGTTTTTGAGGCGGGAGTTCTTGGCATTCCGGGCATTGCATTATCTACGGAGGTTCCGGGATATGAATCTGCAGTGCAGCATTTGGATATGATTTTTGATATTTTCAACCAACACAAACTCTTAGACGTTCACAGCTTATACAATGTCAACATTCCAACACGAGTTCAGGGATATAGTTTTACAAGACAAGGGGGAATTCACTATTCGGTAGGATTTCTTCCGCAAGAAAATGACATGTATCTTCCTATCGGAGAATGCATTTATAAAGATGAAAATGATTTAACTCTAGACGGAGATGCTATCGCGCACGACCACATATCTATTTTGCCACTATCGCTTGCAAGAACGGATATGGATGTGTTCAAGAAATTAAATAAGTAAATTCTTCATTGTCATTCATTAGGAAGTTTAGTATAATGAATGAAAGTTTAGAAACAGAGTCGGAAGAAAGGAGAATATACATGCAGAATAACAAACTAGATACGGCACTATTTGAGATTACTCCTGAAATCTTACATCTCGCGGACATGTGCGAGAAAAGCAATGCAATTGAAAGAGAATTATATGTTCAATACAACGTAAAACGAGGATTGCGCGACCTGGATGGTCGAGGAGTGCTCGCGGGCCTTACCAATATTTCGGATGTTTGTGCTTCAAGAGAAGAGAATGGCGTTAGAATCCCGATTCCGGGAAATCTATATTATCGAGGATACAATATCAAAGACTTGGTAAACGGATTTTTAGCAGATGGACATTTCGGGTTTGAAGAAATCGCATACTTATTGTTGTTTGGAGAATTGCCAAATACCAATGAATTGACTGCATTTACAGATATGCTTGCGGAGAGAAGGGCGCTTCCAAAATATTTTGTGCGTGATGTTATTATGAAAGCACCAAGCCCGGACATGATGAACAGTTTATCACGTTCTATTTTGACGCTTTATGCATACGATGAGAAAGCAGATGATGTATCTATTCCAAACGTGCTTCGTCAGAGCTTGAATTTGATTAGTCAATTTCCAATGCTTATGGTTTACGGATACCATGCTTACAATTATAGAAAAGGACAGGACTTGTTCATTTATGCACCGGATGCAAGTAAATCTATGGCAGAGAATATCTTGATGATGCTTCGTGAAGACAGACAATATACGCCTCTGGAAGCCAAGATTCTGGATATGGCGCTTGTGCTTCATATGGATCACGGCGGTGGAAACAACTCAACATTTACAACACACGTTGTTACCTCTTCAGGAACGGATACATATTCGACGATTGCAGCGGCAATGGCTTCTCTGAAAGGACCAAAACACGGTGGAGCGAATATTAAAGTAACACAGATGTTTGAGGACATGAAAGCACATGTGTCAGATTGGAAAGATGAGACGGAAGTTCGTCAGTATTTGAATGACTTGCTGGATAAGAACGCGTTTGACCGCAAAGGTCTTATCTATGGTATGGGACATGCAATTTATTCTATTTCCGACCCGAGAGCAGAGATATTCAAAGGCTTTGTAAAACAACTTGCAATAGAGAAGGGTTACGAAGCAGAATATGCACTTTATGAAATGGTAGAGCATATGGCTCCGGAAGTAATTGCGAAGAAGAGAAAGATGTATAAAGGTGTAAATGCCAATGTGGATTTCTACAGCGGACTTGTGTACAACATGCTGGGAATTCCAAAAGAATTATACACACCGCTTTTTGCAGCGGCTCGTATTGTGGGTTGGAGTGCTCACAGATTAGAAGAGCTGAAAAATGTGGATAAGATTATTCGTCCGGCTTACATGCCATTGGCACCATATAAAGACTATATAAAGATTGACGAAAGATAAGAAATTGCAGGGCGAGACAGATGTTTCGTCCTGTTTTCGTAGGAGGAAGAATATGAAAAACGAATTTTATTATGCATCTCGTGATGGGGAAAGCCAAATTCATGGGATAGAGTGGGTCCCGGAAGGCAATGTGAAAGCAGTGCTTCAAATGTGTCACGGCATGGCAGAGCATATAGAAAGGTATCATGATTTCGCCACATTTCTTGCAGGGCAAGGTTATTATGTGGTGGGACATGACCATTTGGGTCACGGTAAGTCGGTGACAGATATGGAAAAATTAGGATATTTTCACGAGATCCATGGAAATGAGTATGTGGTTAAGGACATTCATCAATTGAGAGTTATGACTGCTCAGAAATACCCGGACGTTCCGTATTTTATAATGGGACACAGCATGGGCTCTTTCTTAGTGCGACAATATCTTGGCCTGCATGGAGAAGGATTGGCCGGAGCGATTATTATGGGAACCGGTGACCAGCCAAATCTGATATTGAACGCAGGGAAAATGATTTGCAAGGTAATCGCTGCTATTAAGGGCTGGACATATCGTAGCAAACTAGTAGATGGTATGGCTGCTGGTGGATATGACAAGCGTTTCAAGGGGGAAACGGGAACCTCCGGATGGCTATCGCGCAATCCGGAAAATGGAGAAAAATATAAGGAGGATCCGTTATGTGGATATATGTTTACCGTTAACGGATATTATCATATGTTTTCCGGAATGAAAAAAATGAATCTGCAAGAACAAGCAGGAAAAATACCGACGGACCTACCGGTACTTTTTGTGGCTGGTGAAGAAGACCCGGTTGGGGACTTTGGAAAAGCTGTGGAAAACGTTTATAAAAGATATACGGAAAGTGGAATAAAGGATGTCTCTCTTAAATTATATGAGAATGACAGACATGAAATCTTGAATGAAGAGGATAAAAAGCAGGTGTATCAGGACCTTTTGTCGTGGTTAGATAAAAGAAATTAATTATTAAATTGTGGTTAATAAAGTTTCTAATCTTTTTAGAAAGTACACATAATTTGAACACATTTGTTTTTTATAATCGAATCAGATAGTTGAACAAGACAACTATCACCCCCTCATAAAGTAATCCCCTCGACAAATGTCGAGGGGAGCTTTACTCTCATTCCTTTAGATAACTAAGCATGGAAGCCTTGATTTTCAAGGCTTCTTTTGCATTTAAGCCTGTTTGGGACAACTTTGGGACAACTTTTTTAGCCCATTTTTGCCTTCGGGACAACTTTTCTAAAGGAATTTTGCAGTTTGTTTTAAATAATTGCTTCATATAAATTTTCTAATTTGTTCATTTCTGTTTTGGCTTTATCGTTCGTTACGTGCGTGTATAAATCAAGTGTGATGGAAATTGAAAAATGTCCTAAATACCCTTGAACCACCTTTGCATCAATCCCTGCTTCAAAACATCTTGTGGCAAATGTATGCCTTAATGCGTGCGGATAGAAGTGTGGAATTGGAATAAAAGGAGTTCCGTTTTTTCCGGCAATTTGTTGTCGTTCTCTATTAATTGATTTCTCAATCCAACCTATAGCCACGTGGAACGTATGCTCCGTGATAGGTTTTCCATTCTTTCCGACAAATACTAGATTATCAAATGTTGGTAGAGGACCCCAATCGGATGCTGCCATTTGCATTTCCTTTAATTGCATATGCTGTTTTTTGAGTGCTGTGTAAACGCTCTCTTGCATAGGAATCTTGCGAATACTGTTTTTGGTTTTAGGCGTCTGGTACTTGAATGTATAAATTCCTGTCTGTGGGTCCTTAATGTGAACCAGAGTCTTGTTAATGAAAATCTCACGCTTTCGAAAATCCACATCATCCCATGTTAGTCCCAATAATTCACCACTACGCATGCCAGTGCCAAGAGCGACTAAAATGAGATTCCCATACAAGCGTCCTCTGGCATGAGCCACCACTTCTTTTTGTTCTTCCAGTGTTAACACACGTATTTCTTTTGTCTTCGTTTTAGGTAGACAAACCCCGGCACAAGGATTAAACACAATCAATCGATTATGGATCGCGTATTTGAACATGGAATTTAGAATGTTATAAACATCACGAATGGTCTTGGTGCTATAATCTTTATCACTCATGCTTTGAAACAAACGTTCCAAAGTGAGGGGAGCGATGTTGGATATCTTCAGTTTGCCAAGCTGCTTCTTGATGTAACGCTCATAAAAGTCGTAGTAGCGTACCTGCGTACTTTCTTTAATTGACTTTTTCTTGTGTACATTCAGCCATACATCAAACCATGCATCCAAAGTAATCTGGTCGCCTTTGCCTTTGAGACCGTGCTTCACTTCATAACGCAAATCCTCTAATTCTTGTACCAATTCTTTTAAGTTGGAATTATCACGAGTATAAGTTTCGCCGTTATATTTGAAACGTCCGCGATAGATACCTGTTTTCCGTTGAGTAATTCCGTTAGGTAATACTTTCCCTTGCAAATCTTTTCCCACTAAAATTTCTCCTTTCTCTCTGCAAGGGATTCTGGTCTAGCTTATCTGCATTATACCTTGCGAGGCGTTCAAACTGCAATTACTTCGTGTATATTTTTCAAATTTTTTCCTTCATTTGCGACGAGAAACAAATCAAGCGTTTCTGTGCGAATAATAATTTTGTTGCCAATCTGTATCACAGGAATTTTTCCGCTACCTATCAAAGTGCGGAGGGTGTTGCGGCCTATACCGGAGCACTCTGCCGCTTCGTTAATTGTTAAAGCTTGTTTTTGCATAGGAATTCCCAATTCATTCTGTTGCATCGTTAGATTCACCTCCTCTTAGTATATTAGAGGCAAAAGCCCCCGCTTTTTCTTTAGAAAACCTTGTGTTTGGCAATAAAAAAGCCAAAGCAGTATAATTTGTAAATTACAAACTATGTACTACTTTGGCTGGATTCTTCTGACTGGTTTTGCGATAGCCTTTGCCGTTGTGCTGAATTGCTATAATGCTTCGTTCTAGCGTATGTACTTTACTCTCATTATACAAACATACGTTCTGGTTGGCAAGTGTTTTTTAATAAAATTTCGTGTTAATTGCCCGTTTGTGCCACTTTGTAGTGGCATTCAAGGAAAACCTCGATGATATCAGAAAAATCGAAATTTGGGCGAATTTGGAAGAAATGATGAAGCAGTCATACGACTTTTCGTACGTAAAAAATGAGAGTTTCTAGGGTGTGTTTTTACCTCCTACGAGGAAGCAGGATAAAGAGGTGACACCACTTTGGGTATCTCCTCGGTTCACATCTGCCGGCAAAGCCGACAGTTACGGGGTTTTTGGACGATCAGAGAAGAAAAAAAGGTGACACCAGTTTTGGAGTGGTGGCGTCACAAGAGGCGTCACAAGTGACACCACATTGCGACAAAACGCTTAGTTTACAAGGAAAAAGCAGATGTCAGGAGTGACACCAAAACAGACGCCACGCACAAAATTCGTTTGCAATGCGTTATAATAGACAAATATTTTTCACAACTGTTGTTGGGCAGAAGAAAGTACTAGTAAATTTATAGCAAAATATAATTATTGCCGAAAAGTATGCAGAGAAATATAATAGGAATAAGGTACGAAAGGAGAAATAAAGCAAATGACACGATTTGAAATGATTAAGTACCATGGAAAAAAATACCCTTCTGAAATTCCACTTTATACAGAAGAAATTGCAACACATTTTGATGTGGAAAAGATAGGTAGTGTTTTGGGATATTCACTACATACGGAATATAGTTATGGTAAAAGAAAATTTGAAGGAAGAATTGTAAATCAATTTTCAGAACTTATTGCAGCTCAAAAAGATGGGGTTCCACAACTCTGGAAAAATGAGACATGGGCATTGCAATTTGCAGATTATATTGTGACACTAATAAATGAAAAGAGACCTCCAACAGTCATCGAAATACATCCACCGTTTAGTGATTATACAAACATGGAAGCTTTTATTAAAAATTATTCTGTGTTCGAGAAAGAAATTAAAAGAAGATTCCCAGACGTTAGTATTCTTATCGAAAACAGATGTGGTTCTATTTATCGTGGGGGAAAATTTATTATCTCTAAAACACAAGATTTATTTAAGTTAGTCGAATTAATAGAAAGAGAAAAATTGCAGTTAAGAATCGCTTATGATGTGCCGCAGATATATACTGCTCATAGTGTAAAACGAAACGAGCAATATATCAGTCTGTTGGAAGATGCAATGAAGATACGACAATATATAGGAGGTGTTCATCTTTGGGGCAAGAAAGTGTCTAAAACAGGAAGAAAGGTATCACATTGTGGAGATTTAAATTCATATTTTGACAATCCAGTTCTTAAAGAAAAATTTCTACAAATGTTTAAGAAATGCTTTGATGATAATATAATACGCACAATGGTTTTAGAGGTTAATAGCGGAAATGACGATCTCACGTCAATAATAATGGATTTAAAGGGTGTGGGCATTGAATTTGTTTAATGTGATACAAAAAAATATCCAAACAAGTCAACCCCGCTTTTGAACTACAGTAGCACATGATAACATGTTATAGAGTAGAAAAAAAAGAAAATGAGTAATAATAAGTGCTCTCGTTGAGAGCGCTTATTTCTTTTAACGTCAAATAATGTCGTTGATATAGAAGCAAAGTTTTGCTAGCATAGTATCATAAAATCATGGAGAGTGCGTTGGATGAAAAGGTATAATGTGGATTGGGAAAAAACCATTGAACATATTGGATTCATGTTGCATGGCAGAACACACAAAAAAAATTTGTGTGAAGCGTTTAGTTTAGATGAACGACAAGTACAGCGCAAGTTAAGTGCAGCAACAAAAAAAGGATTGTCAATAAGTGAGTTGCTTATGCTAGCAGATTATCTAGGATGTGAATTAATGGATTTAATTGTTATGGAAGAAGAGACATATGTAATGCCAGAGCTCGGGTGGGACAAGGAATGGCGAACGGCAGAGGTGGAAGATAGGTCTGTAGAAGAAGTGAATACCTCGTTGAAAATTCACCAAGAAATAAGAGACTCGTATGAGATTCGCAATCTATACGAATTATTATTGTATCTTCCTTTAATTGAAGAAGAGCAATTGAGAGAAGTGATTTGTCGATGTTACGATAATTTAGAGTGTGATAAAAGACATTATATTATGTCGCAAATGTCATATTTGCATGAGCAAATTCCAGATTGTCCGGCAAAGCGAGATGCTGATAATTATAGGAATAACGTGTTAAGAATAAAAGGGCATTCGGGGAACAACATATATGGCTTCCACGATAAAAATTTTAACAAACATTATTATCAAAATTTAAAACGTTATTTAAGGGACGGGAATAGTAGATTATATGCTAGTGAGCGCATGGAAAAATGGATAAAAATGCGGGAGTCAAGAAAGAGAAGGAGTGATGCGAATGGCTAAATACAAGGATGAAGAGAAAATGAATCTTGTAAATGTGACATTTGGGAAATATATTGAAATTATCCGAAAGAAAAAAGGTATGACACAAGAAAAGGTAGCTGTTGAATTGGGCGTGACGCAGTCTATAATCGATCGGTGGGAGAAGGGCAAGAGAAACGTCGATCTTAAATTGGCGGTCAGAATTTGTGCTGTTCTTGATGGAAATATCAAGGATTTCATAGATAATTTTTCATATTATAGTGTTTTATAAAAGAATATTTATATGCACCACTTATAAGAAGGCGATTAGCAAAAAAACAAACTACAATTACCGAGATTGCGTTGTTAATTCAATCTCGGCAATTGTATATAACATTACATAATTAGTGTTCTCTATCTTTTGGAGGACAAGGGTCATTGCCGTAACTGTCTTTGGATTGAATACGTCCATTTAATTTTTGGATAATCAATTCACATTGCTGTTTTCCAGCAATAATTTGACCATATTCAATAGCAGCAAGCTTCGTGTCGAAAATTTTTGTCACACGTGAACTACCTTCTTTCCTGACGGCCCATTTGCCATTATGAGGAGAAACCCATTGATTATCAGGCATTCTAAACACCACCTTTCTAATAAAATTATAAAAACGTTTTTACGGCTATAATTTTAAAGACAACAAAATGTTTCGTCAACCAAAAAAGCATTTTAAAAACACCCAAAAATTACTATGAAATTCCAGTTAAATTTTGGTAAATATTTAGTATGATTAGGTGTTGACAAGAGCCATAAACCTGTTAACATATAATATTTATATTCAATTTGTTTGAGTTAATCAATTTATAATAAGCAAAAGACACGTAAAACCCGCATTTTATGCGGGTTTTACGTGTTGTGATAACGTATAAAACTAGCCCAGCCTTCCTTCAGTAGTTTGTTTGCTTCATATAATTTTATTTGTCCTAATAATTCTTCCCACATTTCTGGTGGCACTTCTGCATTTTGAACGTTAGGATTCGAATTAACCTTTTGCGTAATCCAATCTGCTTCTTGTTTCATATCATTTTCCAACAGTTTTCTTAATGCTTTATCCATCATAGTGTTTTGCCTTTCTCAAATGTAAATTTAATTTGTGTCGGTGTTTCAGAGAGTTTTTTATAGTATAACGCATTGCCGAATATTCGGCAACGTAAAGATACATAAGTTTTCTTATAATGGATAATGTAATTGGTGGTAAAGGATGTGATTAGTATTATCTCTTATGCAAAATTCTGGGAAACTTTAAATAAAAAGAATATAACGCAGTATCAACTGATTCATGAATACAATTTTAGTACAGGGACATTAGACGCATTAAGAAAGAACAAAAGTATAACGCTTAATACTTTGCATGATATATGCATGATGTTAGATTGTGAAATAACAGATGTTGTTGAATTTTCGAAAGAATAGTAGGGTCGAACTTATGTAAGAATAAGTTTGACCCTTTTGTTTTGTTGAATGTAATATATGAATTGAAAGAGGCTGCACCGTCTATTGCAGTAAAGCCTCATTGTATGTAAAAAAATCATTATTTCTTCTTGATAGATGAAATCATTTTTTTCTGTCCAAAGTTGCAATGCTTCCACAGTCAGGGAAATGCGTTCTAGTTTTTCTTGGATGGCAACAAAATCTTTTAATTCATCAGAGGATATAGACCCATCGGCAGTAATTTCTATTAGGCGTTCTTTTTCGGATTCTATAGAATTAAGAGATGCTAGCATTTCTAAAACAATGCGTGGTAGGTCCTTTACTTCTATAGAGGGTACATATTTTTGACCGATAGGACATTCATGAGAGCAATAATAATTACACAGTTCGGGTCTTTCATGGGGAGATTAAGTGCTATGAAAAAGTAATAGCAATTTGCTATATATAAGGGGTTTTAGGGGGCTTCCCTAACAAGATGTATTTTGTAATACAAAATGCGTTTCTTGCGATGTAGGGGGGTGTAAACTGAGACATCAGTAGAAAATAGAGACACTCAAAAAGAAATTAAAAAGACAAAAGCAAGAATGCAAGGAAAACAGAAAATTGTTCCCTTCAGTGTAAGCGAACAGAAAACGCAACTGAAAAAGAAAGTACGGACCAAAAGAGGAACTGAATCAGAGCGAGCCGATAGAATGGATGATTGAGGAATGGTATAAAAAATCAACGGAGTTATGGAAAGGTAGGGATATTCAGAGAGATTAAGGCAGAGTTTTAAGGTAAAGGTGAAACTTGAATGTATATGGTAAATTTCATATGAAACGTTATAGTTTTAAAAAAGAAACATTTTTAGGATTTGTTTACACTTAAATTATCTCAAATTCCTGATACATTATAAGACTTAAAAGAAGTTGACAACAATTCAAAAAAGAAATATTATGTAAATATAGTATTTATATAAGTATCTGAAAAGGTATATTAGATGCAGGGGGGATTGAAAAATGAAAAAGAAATTTGGTGCAATACTAATGGTTTTAGTACTTGTGATTTTATTATTTGTTGGATGTGGAAGTGACAATTCCGTAGTTAAGGAAACATTGAGCGAAGAAGAACTTCATGACAAATTAGAAGCTGTTTATAATCAAGCATGTTCAGTGAATGATGATTGCGAAGAGCTTACAGCTCTTATTATTGATGGATGGAAAAAGTCAAATTTTGAAAGAGATTATTTTGATTACGATGAATTTAATGAATATAGAATGTATTATAATGAAGGATATATCGCTACAGTGGAAAGAGTTCATAAGCTGAGAGAAAATATACCACAGGCAGTTTCCTCTGTTCAAGATGCATTGAAAGAATATAGTGATTATTCTGATGATTCATATTATCAGGCAATAAAAGAATTATACTTGTCATTGGATGCTTTTTCTGAATTTGCTATCGTATTTCCAGAAGGGTATTCATTAATAACATATACAAGTAAGTATAACAATCATCGAGAGGAATTCTCGGACCTGAAAAGTTCGGCAGAATTTGAAAAATAGTTAGTGAGTAGTTGAAATATTAGAAAAATTATTATATCAAGTTTTCTAATTTATAATAATTTGGTAAGTGTAACTAAACTCAAAAAATAAAATTTTCTGTTTACAAAATTCAAGATTGTGTTATAATATGATTAAGTACAGAACAAATTTACTTTGTTGGGCATTGTGGGTGTTCAGTGTCATCTAACCCGGGCTGTATATTTTTTTATGGGTATTGTAGAACCTGCTAAGAGGGAAAATCTTAGTCGACACCAAAAAACGAAATGCTACCCTCATCCGTTGGATGAGGGTTTTTTCATGGGAGAAGGGAATGGCTAGATTATATACGAAAGAGGATTTGTTGAACAAAAATAGAATATATTCAACTGGATTAACTACGAAGGTATTGCAAGAGTTCTATGAAGAATACTTAACATCAAATGCGTATATTTATGTGTTAAATAATGGGGAAATTATTCATTTGATTTTTAGTATAGATCAGTTTTGTCATCTTTTGGGATTTTCATACTTTGGGTACAATGGGATTACTGGATGGAATCAATTAAAAGGTAAACATATGATAGTTGCAAATATTCCTAATATGGCTAATCGCAAGAGAGAAGAAATTCGAATAACCAACTTTCCTAAAATTATAACACTCTTAAACAATCCGACAGTATATTTGTATAAAAACACAGATATGAGTTATCAATCAGATTATTTTGCTGTTTGGAATGACGGAATTAGATATTATAAATTAGGAATAGGTACAACGGCAAACGGTGTGAATTATGGGGAAACGTTTCAGGTATCATTAATGAATTCAAATGATAACAAGGAAATAAATCCCAACAATTTACTTGTGGTAACCAATAAATTTTCAATGCCAAGAGAGACCTTTCAGAATTTGTATTATCCAGTACATACTGCAAGAAAGAAAAAAATAGAAGAGATTAAAGAATTGACTGCAAAACTCAAGGAATTACAAAGACTCGAATGGGAAACGATGCTTAATACAGAAACAAATTGAAATGTTTGGGTAGAAACCATAAAGAAAATGCTTTCAATAATTGGAGTGATGAAAATAATTCACTCAGTGCCCCAAATATTTGAGTGTAGAATGCAAGAATTAGATAGCACCTCGGGACAACTTTGGGACAACTTCCACAACAACATATAACAAATTATAACAAGTACACAACACGAAAAACCCGCATTTTATGCGGGTTTAACACGTTATAATAACCTATAAAACTAGTCCAGAACCCCCTCATTCCTTTAGATAACTAAGAGAAACAGTCCTAGAGATAGGGCTGTTTCTCTGTTTTTAAAGTGTTCAGGACAATATCTCTAGACAGTCAAATTATGTCTCGTCTTAGTCATTTCCTTTGGCGTCAGCGTACGGTACTTTGCCGGCGTCACACCGTAGAACTTCTTAAATGTAGTATAAAAATATTCCAGAGAATTAAATCCGGATTCAAAAGCAATTTCTCGAATAGGCAAATTGGAAGTTAATAATAATTTACAAGCGTGTTTCACGCGAAGGTTATTTAAGTAATCATTAAAGGCGATTCCAGTCATTTGCCTAAAAAGACGGCCGCAATAATTTGGTGTAAATGAGAAAACATGCGCCATTTCTGCAAGCGAAATGTTGTTGTGGTAATTGGCTTGCAGATAATTTGCCATATCGCTTACAAGACTGTTATTAATAGTAGATTCTTGGTCAGTTGATGACTTGCGCGCAATGTCCACTAGAATTTCATTAATGATAGAAACGGCTTTTACTCGTGATAATAGTTCTCGGGTTTTTTGTTCATGCCATAGAACGTCCACTTTTTCCAAAAAAGCACGGGATTCCGCCTCGTTAAATGTACAATGTAGCGGATGGAATATAGAGAGATGTCCTCGTAATTTCTCATGTAAGATGTCCGGGTCAAGTGCAATGTTGATGCTTTTCATTCCTTTGTCCAGATTCAATTGATGGCTGTCATTTGTGGACAATATCCAAACATCTCCCGGTTTTATCTCATACGTTGTTCCGTTGTAGATGTGCGTACCGGTTCCCTCAATGAAAAATTCCAACTCGACAAAACCATGCCAGTGCGGGCGGGAAACATAACCGTCCTTGAAATGGTGTTTGCGGCATATATAGCCATGACTGGCAGGAATGTTAATATCGCAAAAATACATGAAAAAACCTCCTTCCTCTCTCATAAAAACCATATCATAAAAACGCAACAAATTCAATGTGTGTTTGTTGAAAATAACAATTACAACATTGAAAAATATAAAAAAAGTGTTGATTTTCTTAAAAACAATGCAGATTATTGCTAACATTATTAATGTTTTAAGTAGTAAAATAAGGTCGAGGTACTATAGGAAGGAGTGAGTTGTTATGATAAAGAAAGGACCTATTACAGCAACATTTATTGATGAGATTACCTATGATATTCCATCGTCTAACTGGTCACCGGAACAGTGGGTACAAGACTTGGATTATATGGCGGAAATAGGAATAGATACTCTTGTTTTTATGAGAGGAGGTTTTGCAGATAAAACCATTTTCCCTTCTAAAGTTTTCGGAACGGAAAACACCTATGATTTGGCAGGTTTAATTTTGGAAGAAGCAGCAAAGAGAAATATGGATGTGTTTTTTGGACTTTACTGTTCGAATCTTGAATGGGACCAGGGAAATGCAATGCAGGAAATCCGAAGAAACAAGCCTTTTATAGATGAAATATGGTTGCGCTATGGACATGTTCCTTCTTTTAAAGGATGGTATATTCCACAGGAGACAAGTTTTGAAACATTTAATATTTGTGATATTATGCACGGTTTGTCTGCTATGTGTAAAGACAAGGCACCGGACAAAAAGGTGCTCATAAGCCCGTTTTTTAGAGCCACACCGCCGTATCCACAAACACCATTTACTCCGGAGCGTCACTACGAAGAGTGGGATAGAATGTTTGCTAAAGCAGGACAGGACATTGATATTTGTGCATTCCAAGATGGAACAGCGCCAATGTCTCAAATGGCTGAGTGGTACAGAGCGACGGCTGAAGTATGTAAGAAACATTCCATTTCTCACTGGGTTAATGTAGAGACATTTGAACGTGATGTAAGAAATATGTTTTATCCAATTCCATTTCCTACATTAAAACGTAAAATAGAGATGCACAAGGAATATGCTGAGAAGATGATTACGTTTGAATTTTCACACTTCTTAAGCCCTCAGTCTATTTATCCTTCAGCGAGAAACTTGAACAATCTGTATAAGCGTCATTATTTAAATGGTGAAAATTTGTAGGAGAAAATAAAAGATGGAACAAAAAAGAATTTCAGAATTAAGAGAATTTTATCATGACATGTTATTAAAAGATGTTATGCCTTTTTGGGTGCAATCTGACCTAATTGATAAGGAATACGGTGGATTTATCACAAGTGTAGATAGAGCGGGGAAAAGTTATAACGATGATAAAAGCGTATGGTTTCAGGGAAGATGTCTTTGGACATTTTCAAAACTTTGCAATACATACGGAATCAAGCCGGAATGGGCCGAGGCGGCTGACAGCGGTGCGCAATTTTTAAAACAATATTGTATTGACAAAACCGACGGCAGAATGTATTTTATTGTAACAAGAGATGGTAAGCCGATTCGTAAGCGTCGCTACTTTTTCTCTGAGAGTTTCCTTGTAGTCGGATTTGCAGAGTACTATCTTCTCCGCGGAGACAAGAAGGATTTGGAACTGGCAGAGGAATACTTTGATTTGATGTACCGCATTTATAAAGATGCGGCGGTAGATCCATTTAAGATAACACCGAAGGAAAATAGTGAGGTAAGAAATCTTCATTCAAATTCGTATCCGATGGTGTTGGTAAGCTCAGCTCAGACTTTGCGCCGTGCGAACCCGGCAAGAGAAGAATATTATGACCAAGTCATTGCAAACGTAATTAATGATATGATTCGTTTGCATTATAAAGAAGACTTACAGTGTGTACTTGAAAATGTTTGCTTGGACGGAAGTATTTTAGACAACCCAGTGGGACGAACCATAAACCCGGGACATTCTATTGAAAATTCGTGGTTCTTAATGAACTATGCGACAAGCACAGATGACAAGGAACTGCTTGATAAGGCATTAAATATTCTGCGTTGGCATTTAGAATTAGGCTGGGATGAAGAAAATGGAGGAATCTATTATTTCAGAGATGTTTACGGTCGTCCGTGCGAACAGCTGGAACACGACATGAAACTGTGGTGGGTTCACAATGAAGCTTTGATTGCAACATTATTGGCATCCAACTTAACAGGTGACACATATTATGATGAATGGTATGAGAAATTACATGAATATGTATTCAGTCATTTCCCGGATAAAGAATGCGGGGAATGGTACGGATACTTACATAGAGATGGAAGCGTTTCACATGAACAAAAAGGTTCTTTGTGGAAAGGTCCATATCATTTGCCACGTTGTCTCATGTTGTGTGAAAAGATTCTTGTAGCTATGGAAAAGAGCGAGAAAGCAAACGATTTATTGTAGGAAGATTAAAATGAAAAAGAATTTATTTTTATTGTCAGTATTAGTGGGCCTTTTATGTCTGACTGCTTGCGGAGGAAATGAAATGGCGAAAGAACCTACGATTCAATTAACTACTACTTATGATGGAGCAACAATCGATTTATGTAAGCCTGAGGTAAGAGCATACTTGAATGCTGAGACAGAGGCGGAACAGATTACAACGAAAGTGGCCATGGAAAATACTAGTTATGTACAACAGACAGTGGCATTCAGATGGGAAGGCGACGGAAGTAGTAAATATACATTGTACATTGCAGATAATCAAGAATTTGAAAATGCATATCAATTTGAAACAGTATTGACAGTGCTGAAAAAAGAAGTAGGAGTTCTTATTCCTGGAAAAACTTACTATTGGAAGGTAGTAGGAGATCAGGAAGGAAGCACTTCGAAGGTGGATACATTAAAGACCGCGGATGCACCGGTTCGTTTTATTAATACGGACAGCATTCCAAATGTACGTGACATAGGTGGTTGGAAGACGTTAGACGGAAAACAAGTAAAATATGGGTTGGTTTATCGTGGCGGAAAAACGAATAATTTAGGTATAAATTCTTGTTCCCCATATGATAACGAACTGTTTTCTAAGACACTTGGTGTGAAAACAGAGATCGACCTTCGTACGCAGGATGCGGATGATGGCGGACAATCAAGCAGTGTGTTTGATGAAGCCTTTTATTATAAGACTACACTTACTCAATACAGCTATATTTTCCCTGACTTTGAACAGACGGAACCAATGAAAAGAAGCTATGACAACCGTTCCAAATATTCTATCAGGGAGATTTTCAGAATCCTTGCAGATGAGGAAAATTATCCGGTGTTCTTCCATTGTAACGCAGGAGCGGACAGAACCGGCACTGTTGCATTCTTAATCAATGGTGTATTGGGTGTGTCTTATGAGGACTTAACACGAGACTTCGAACTCACATCAGGACGCTCTAGAAGAGCAGTGGTTGACGGAGCATTTGCTGACAGCGGCGTCATGCAGGACAATGCAGACAACTATATTGCATGGGACAAAATGTATCAGACTATGATGGAGAAGTATGGTACCGATGACGGCAGCTTAGCTTCTGCCATTGAGAATTATCTTGTGACGGTTTGCAAGGTAAAAAAAGAAGAGATTGAAAGCATGAAGAGTATCATGTCGGAATAAAAGAAAAATGTAATTTAGAAGGAGTGGGGATGAGTCTTATATTAAATGAGATTTCAATCATCATACTACCGATAACGGTTCATTTACATTGCCGGCAGATTTGATATTGAGAAAACAAAGTAGGTGAAAGATAATGGCAAAGTTATATTTTAGATACGGAGCGATGAATAGTGGTAAAACCGCACTTTTATTGCAAGCGGCTCATAATTATGAAGAACAAGGGATGAAGGTTTTAATTGCCAAGCCTTCTGCTGATA
Source organism: Faecalimonas sp. (assembly GCA_045632945.1). Taxonomy (GTDB): domain Bacteria; phylum Bacillota; class Clostridia; order Lachnospirales; family Lachnospiraceae; genus Faecalimonas. Next base: position 21,097 of record JAZQXU010000040.1, read on the forward strand.
CAAAGGGCGATGCTAACATTGTGTCGAGAATCGGTTTGGAGAGAGAAGTTGATTTTCTCATCACACCTACAGACGACATTTTTCAAATGGTGAAAGAAGCTAAGGAAGATGTGAAATGTTTATTTATTGATGAAGCGCAATTCCTACAGAGAGATCAAGTAGACCAATTAATGCAAATTGTGATACGGCTGAATATTCCGGTCATTTGTTATGGCCTGCGTAGCGATTTTCAGGCTAATGGATTTACGGGTTCTACCAGATTGCTGGAAACTGCCCACACCATTGAAGAAATGAAAACCATTTGCAAATGTGGTAAAAAAGCAATGTACAACGGAAGAATGGTTAACGGTAAGTTTACTTTTGATGGAGACCAAATAGCAATAGACGGCAAAGATGAAGTAACGTATGAAGCATTGTGTCCGCATTGTTATTATGAAAAATTAGCAGCTTACAACAAAACAGAGAAATAAAAAAAGCCTGGTAACAGGCTTTTTTCTATATGATGAATTATTCCACATCTTCTACTTTCTTTTCAAGAGGTGTTTCGAGAACAGCAGGATTGCGCATCAGTTTGCGGAACTCGCGCAGAGCCAACGCAAAATACAAACCGTCACAGAAACGCTCATCAGATACGAGACTAAATCCCATATGTTTTTCAATTACAACTTCACCCTTGCGAGCTACCGGTACTTCTTTTTCCTTACCCATCGCAAAGAAAAGACCGTTGGTACCAAAATCACAGGTATGATGGAACACGTGATTGATGCCTAAAGACTTTAAGTTTGTTATGTAAAATGAAGTATGGAAAGGGCTGAATTCAATAATGGACTTCGGTAAGATATTGTGGCGGTCCATCCACATCAAAACAGCTGCAACCACATTCAGAATACCGCTCGGAATAGAAGTAAGAACACGAGCAAGTTTGTCTGTATCGTTTTCTTCTTGTCTTAGGATGGTTTCTTTGCGAATTGCTTCGTTAATTGCATCGGCAATTTCTAAGATTGTCTCTGTTCCATCAAAACAGAGTTTAATTGTAGTGTCAGGACAATCAATATGTAATTCTGGATGGATGGTAAAACTTACCCATATCTTTGGTCTTGCGTAAATTTTGCCATTCATTACAAATCGATTCAGTCTCGGCTTCAGTGCCAGCATACGTACAGCACCTGCAATAAAGATGTGCATATATCCCATCTTAATGCCTTGTGCTTCTTTTTCTTTAATATATTTATCCCAAGCTTCGCAATTAAAAGAGTCTTCAAACATATTCATAGAATCATAACGTTTTTTCATTAAGACTCCGGTAATCAGTTGCATTGGGTCAACAGTTTTTAGTCTGCGCCCATCAGGTCTTTTATTAAACATGGGTACCTCCAAATCTTTTTTCTGTAAAGGTATTATAAAGATTTTATATTTTTTAATAATGATTTAATTTTACACGATGTGTAAAAAAAACTCAAGTGTGATATAATTGTCACATTGGTATAAAGGGAGCATGATAGTCGATGGTAAAGAAAGAAACGACAGTATTATTTAAAATCATTAAGTTTATTATTAGACTGTTTTACGGAAAGATGGAAATTGTGGGATTAGAGAATTTGCCGAAGGACAATGCAATTCTCGTGGCAAACCACTGCCAGCTTAATGGGCCGATAGCCGGTGAATTGTTTATGGATGACAATTGTTATATTTGGTGTGCAGGGCAGATGATGGATTTAAAGGAAGTGCCGGAGTATGCGTTTACTGATTTTTGGTCGCAGAAGCCGAAATGGACTCATCCTTTTTATAAAGTTTTATCGTATTTAATCGCGCCGTTTTCTGTCTGCATTTTCAATAATGCGAGAACAATTGCGGTGTATCATGACGTGCGTGTAATGTCTACATTTAAGGATACGATTAAGATGCTACAGCAGGGGGCCAATATACTGATTTTTCCTGAGAAAGATGAGAAAAATAATAACATTTTATATCAGTTTCAGGACAGATTTATTGATGTAGCTAAACTTTATTATAAAAAAATAGGCAATAATCTTACTTTTGTGCCTATCTATATTGCACCAAAGCTAAGGAAAATGTATATTGGAGAGGGAATTTTGTTTCAAAATGAAAATCATATTGAGGAAGAGAGAACGCGGATTACAGAATATCTATCCAATGAGATTACAAATATTGCGCGGGAACTACCGGAGCATACAGTCGTTCCGTATCGGAATGTTGGCAGAAAAAACTATCTGAGTAATAAAGACATAACGGAGGTGCCAAGGTGAGAAAGCCTGCAGTTGATTATCGTCAATTTCGACTATCCAAAATACGTGAACCACAATACAAGCACTTGCTTTTTTTGCTTGGCTGGGTTGGGTATTTTATACTTTATTTTTTAACAGAAAACTTAATACCGTATGACCGTTGTTATCCGGTACACAGCCCTTTGGACGATGTCATCCCTTTTTGCGAATTGTTTGTGATTCCGTATGTGGGTTGGTATTTGCTGATTGTTGTATCGCTATTGTATTTTGCGCTTTATAATCCGGATCATTTTGTAAAACTTCAGAAATTCATTATTGTAACACAGGTCGTTGCGATGATTATTTATATTATTTTTCCTACCTGCCAGGAACTTAGGCCTACTGAGTTTGCGCGAGACAATGTACTGACAGACATTATGGGAGTTATTTATGCGTTTGATACGAACACGGGAGTGTGTCCATCTCTTCACGTGGCATATTCTGTGGGCATTGCTTCAACATGGTTAAAAGAGAAGTCGGCATCGCGAGGCTGCAGGGCATTTATTACTGTCTTTTGCCTGCTCGTATGCATCTCTGTGGCATTTGTGAAGCAGCATTCAGTTGTGGATATTTATGCAGCAATTCCGGTGTGTGTGTTGGCTGAATGTATCGCGTTTCAAAAAGGTCCATTTCGTAAAAGAGGGTAACAATGTTTGGATATATTACATGTAACAAAAAAGGTTTAAGCCAGGAAGAAAAAGATCGCTATCAAAGTATTTATTGTGGGTTATGCAGAGCTCTCGGAAAGCGTTTCGGGTTATTGGAACGTCTTTCGCTTAGCTACGACATGGCCTTTTTGGCATTGTTCTTATCTGCTTTGTATGAACCACAAGAGCAAGAAGTGGATTTCACCTGCGCGTTACATCCTTTTCATAAGAAAATAGGGATAGAGAATCCTTATATTGATTATGCGGCAGACATGACGATTGCTATGTCATACTACAAATGTCAGGATGATTGGGTGGACGAACACAAATACGCCAGCAAAAAATATGGTGACATGTTGGAAAAAAGTTTCCAAAAAGTACAAACCAAATATCCAAGACAATGTGAGACCATTTCAAAAAGTATTTGCGAATTAAGGGAAATAGAGAAAAACGGTCAAGCTAAGCCGGACGAAGCAGTCAATTGTTCCGGCAGAATGTTAGCGGAAATTTTTCTATATCAGGAAGATTTTTGGCGAAATACCCTATGGATGTTTGGTTATGAGTTGGGAAGATTTATCTATTTAATGGACGCATCAATGGATTACGAACAAGACCTTAAAAAAGGAAATTATAATCCGTTAATTAGAATGCAAAAGAAGCCCAAGGAAATGGAAGAGATTATGATGGGCGCCATTGGAAAGGCAACAGAGCAGTTTGAAAAGTTGCCAATGATACAAGACGACCATCTGCTTCGAAATATTTTATATGGCGGAGTGTGGCAACACTATTACGCCAAAATACACGGAAAGGAGAAAAAGTAATGGTTACCGATCCGTATAAAGTGTTAGGTGTCTCAAGAGATGCCACAAAGGAAGAGATAAAAAAAGCATACCGCAAAAAAGGAAAGGAATGTCATCCTGATTTGCATCCGGATGATCCAAATGCGACAGCTAAGATGGCCGAGATTAATGAGGCTTATGATATGTTGACCAATCCGGAAAAATATCAAAAGCAGACGGCAGGAGGAAGTGCGCATAATCCATATGGAAACACGTATGGCAATCCGTACGGAAATCCTTATGGAAGCCCGTTCGGACAAGGTGGATGGAGCACGGGTGGCTTCGGGTATTATGATTTTGAAGATTTGTTTGGACGTGGTAGAAGTACAGGCATTCCAAGACCAAGTGTAGAACCGGGAGATAGTAGCGACATCCGACAGGCCATAGACTTCATTAATATGATGCAATATCAATACGCTAATCAGACGCTTAACAGCATTATTAGTAGTGAAAGAAATGCACGGTGGCATTATTTAAGTGCATTGGCTAATTATGGAATGGGAAACCGAATGTTTGCTGTAGAACAAATTAAGAGAGCAATTCAGATGGATCCAACTAATGGACTCTATCAGAGCATATTGCAAAGTATGGGATATGCAGGTAGCGCATATAGTGAGGCCGGAAGGGAATATCGCACCCAGACAACAGGTATGGGTTCTATGTGTACCAGGTTTTGTTTGGCATATTTTTTCTGTGCGTTTTGCAGATGTTGTTAAAAGGAATTAAGAGAGTAAAGGGAATGGGGAACAAGTATGGCAGTTTATGATTTTAACAATGCACCGGATAACAATCAGGAGGATTTTGTATGTACATATACAACATTTCATTCCAGTGAGAGAAATGCGACTCCGGAACAACCGATTTTAATTTTAGATAACAGTGAGAGGAAGTGGGAACACTATTCGTGTGGATTTTTCACCAATCAGAGCAGACGGACGGCTTTTGAATTTAAAGGAAAAGACGGAACATTTTGCGCAGATATTATTCAAGTCGATTCCAGATTTGTTCATTTGATTAAATGGTTGGGGAAAAACCATATTAATGTGCGCCTTTCGGGAGAGAATCGAGAAGAGGGCTATGCCGTGTATAAGATTCGTGAAATGGCATCAAGTGGTAGCGGGAAACTTTCTGCAGAGGATGGGTTCCTACAATATATGATTGAACGTTTATTTGCCAGTAATCCACCACAAGATGATGCGGTTGACGAGGAGGATTTAGACGAGACCGGCGATGACATGAAGCTTACAAGTTTGCAGAGTATCTCCGATTTTATGAATTGTGCAGGAAAAACATTGCCTGATAATATCAGATTGTGGGCAAGAAGAAATCTTGCGGTTGCACATTCTCATGAGGTAACACCGGAGGAACGTCGTCATGCACAGAGAGCATTGTCTATCATGATGAATATTCAATGGAAGAATGATTATTTCGAATCCATAGATCCACAGGAAGCACGCAGAATTTTAGATGAAGAATTATATGGTATGGAGCGTGTGAAACAACGCATCATAGAAACGATTATTCAGATTAACAGAACACATACCCTTCCTGCTTACGGAATTTTGCTAATAGGGCCGGCAGGTACCGGTAAATCTCAGATAGCATATGCGGTAGCGCGTATTTTAAAATTGCCATGGACTTCGCTTGACATGAGTTCCATTAACGATCCGGAGCAGTTGACGGGAAGTTCGCGTATCTATTCCAATGCGAAACCGGGCATCATTATGGAAGCGTTTTCGATGGCGGGAGAGTCCAATCTTGTTTTCATTATTAACGAGCTTGATAAAGCTGCTTCCGGAAAAGGAAATGGCAATCCGGCAGATGTATTGTTAACCTTACTCGACAATTTAGGATTCACAGATAACTATATGGAATGTATGATACCGACGGGAGGAGTTTATCCGATTGCAACTGCCAATGATAAAAGCCAGATTAGCGCACCGCTTATGTCGCGTTTTGCTGTAATCGAGATTCCGGGATATACGGCGGACGAAAAGAAAATTATTTTCTCTAAATATGCGTTACCGAAGGTATTAAAACGTATTGGACTACGCGAAGAAGAATGCGTAGTCACAGAAGAAGCATTAGATGCATTGGTGGAACATTTTGCAAATACAGAAGGAATTCGTGATTTGGAACAAGCGGCAGAACACATTGCTGCAAACGCGCTATATCAGATTGAGGTAGACCGTGTATCGCAAGTGGTTTTCACAGCGCAAAAAGTTAAAGATTTGCTTGCCTAATCCCGTATAAAAAAGGACGCGTTGAGTAACGGCTCTGCAACAAATGTTGGGGTGTGGGCCCAAGGGGATATTTTGAGTGATGAAAAAGTATATTTATAAAACATTCACTTTGGCGTATTCTTTTCTATCAGAGCAGGAACTTCAGAAACAAGTGTTTCTATGAATCTCATTCACACGAAGATATTACGCTTGGAAAAAGTAAACTCGAAACCAATAGTTCTCTGCGTCTGCAATATGTGTGAGATAACATCGTGAGATTCTGAGAACAGCCTTGCAACTGCAGGACAGAAAATGTGGGTGGCTGTTACAACTGTTTGACCGCAGGAAGTTTTGTAACAGCCACCCTTATATTATCTCTGGACGCAGTTGCCTAGCCTTTTCCAGAATCTCTCGCACAGTTAGCAAGCATATATTGCAGACGCAGAGAGCATGGTTTCTCAGACATACTTTTACCAAGCGACTTTAATGTGAATTGAGATTCAAGAAACGCTAGGTTTCTTCACACTGCTCTGGTAATAGAAAAGAATGCACCGAAGTGCATTCTCCATAAATATTATGCAAGTCTCATTTATAATGTCCGCTTGGCCTATGCCCCAACATTTGTTGCAGAGCCGTTACTCAACGCGTCCTTTTTTTTGTAAACTCCTCGTAAAGCAATAAAAACTTTAATGCATTTGCTTCTGCCGAAGGAATAAGTTCATAATAATTTTTCTGTGCGGTGAAGACAAGACCACGGCGTCCGTGGATGGACATGTCGCTAATCTCTTCCAAAGGGATTTCTTTATTTCCACATGTTAATCCCTTAGAGGAGAGCGTTATGGCACCTTCACAAATCAGAGTTTCCTGATGGTTATTGACTGTTAAAAGACGACCTCCCAAAGAAGTATACACAGCATCTGCCAAAGCGGATTTCTCTACTTCGGCTTTTTGCCATGCGGCAAGTTCTCGTACGGTTTTAAATTCGCTGTTTTCCAGCATACCATATGGATTATATGTAAATTGCATATCGCATGCCGAGCAAGTTACCGTGTTTTTGTCTGATTGAATGGTATCGATTTGGCCACATTTCGGACAAATGAACAGAAGATTTTCCATGTGTTTTGCAAGGTCTTTACCTGTGTATTTTTTTTGCTCTTGTAGTTGCCTTTCATAAGCGTCTTCATATAAATCACGGCAGATGATTTCGTTTATTTCGTCTACGGTCATAGCACTTAATTGTTCTTTTGTATAAACATTGACCAGTGCACCGTGCACGAATCCTTTTCGTGTGTTTGACTGGCTCCAACGCGGGCTGGCAAAATATCCACCTGAAATCTTATATGTTACGAGAGCACAACGTGCGCTTTTTACCATTTTGCCGGTGGATGGTAGAATTGGACCCGTTATGCCATCCCAGCAACGCGCCCCCTCAGCAAATATAGCGACGCTTTTGTTGGCTTTGATTTTGCGAAAAACTTCGATTACAGTGGAAGCTGCAACGCAGCCTTTATAACGCCAGATAGGAGCAAACGCAAAGTTGATTAATGTGGATAAGAATTTCCATCTTGCAACATGCTCGCTTGCCACAAAATGCATAAACTTAGGAAAACTAAGTGCAACAAAAAGAGGGTCATAATCTGTTGTGTGGTTCGATAGTACAATATAAGTGTCCGGAAGTTCTTTCGGCACTTCGTAAGTGTAACCGAACTTCCATTTCAAAAAAAGGGAGACGGGAGGACGCAAGATACTCCATATGATTTGGTGTCTCATAATCGTAATAACCTCATTCCAATTTTCATCTATAGTCTTAATATACAATTATTCCGGTCACGGCTGCAACAGCAATCAGCATAATCGGAGAAATTGCCTTTTTGCGAAGTTTCTTATAAGCAAACATAGCAACTAATATCACGGCCATAACGACAAGTGTCTGCCAGTTCTTCGGCACGCTCAAACCATTTGCAAAACAGTTCTCAAAAATCATGTGAAGTCCGGTTGCAATAATAATACCGATAATGCAAGGTTTAATGCCGTCTAAGACTGCCTGCACATGTTTGTTTTTCAAGAAATTTTTCAATATCATAGAAAGCAATAGAATGATAATAAATGCAGGAAGGCATACAGTAAATGTTGCAAGGGCAGAACCCAAAATGCCACCAACTTCATTTCCAATATAGGTTGCCGTATTTACCATAATCGGTCCCGGTGTACTTTCACTAATTGCAAGAAGGTATGCAAATTTTTCTTCCGTTACCCAGTTGTTTGCCATTACCACTTCTCGGATGACCGGAATGGCGCCATAGGCACCACCGAAAGAAAAGAGGCCGACTTTTAAAAAACCTAAGAACAAATCTAAGTAAATCATTTTTCCACCTTCCTTTCCTTGTGAAGTCTCTGAATATGATAGAACATCAATCCCAGAACACCTGCAATAAGTAGCATGTAAATCGTTGAAAAATTCCAACTGAAGAAATTAATTGCCAGCATTAGAAGGCAGGCAATTGCCAGAATAGTAATTGTGAAAGCATTTTTTTTCATTTTTTTGAACAGATTATAGCCGGCGCGCAAAATAATAATGCCAACGCCCACTTGTATTCCTTTAAAGGCATTTGCGATGATTTCAATTTCCAATAAATTATTAAAAAAGGAAGAGATTAGGAAAATAATCACAAAGGAAGGGAGGACTACGCCGAAGGTTGCGGCAATAGAACCTAGGATTCCGCCCTGTGCATATCCGGTGTATGTTGCACAGTTGATTGCGATTGGACCTGGGGTGGATTCTGCAATTGTAAGAACAGTTGCAAATTCATCTTCCGTAATCCATTTCTTTTTTTCAACACATTCGTCCTGAACAATGGCAATCATGCCATAACCACCGCCGAACGTGAAAAGTCCTATTTTGGCAAATGTATAAAATAATTTGAATAGCATTTCGATGCTCCTTTCTGTCATGGTTAAGTATAGCCACGAAAATAGTATACCACAAAAAATGGAAGAGAGATATAATTATTGACTTCTTGGCTGACACGTAGTAAAATAACAGCAACTAAAAGGGGCGCTGGCAATCGAGCCGGCTGAGACGGGATGTGCTCATCCTGAACCCAGGAACCTGATCTGGATAATGCCAGCGTAGGAAGAGTGAGATTCGATAGAGGATGATTGTATTCTGATACCTAGGCATATGTCTAGGTATTTTTATTTGTCAAAAAAAGGAGAAAAGAATTATGAATGCAAGTGTAGCAATTCAGGTTTTACCGAAGGTGGATGATGACAACGAGTTAATCCGCATAGTTGATGAGGTAATTGATTACATCAAATCTACCGGATTAAATTATTATGTTGGTCCATGTGAGACTTCTATTGAAGGTGACTATGATGAACTCATGGACATTGTTAAAGAGTGTCAGAAGATAGCAGTCAAGGCAGGAGCGGAGTCCGTATCCTCATATGTAAAGATAACATATCGTCCGAAAGGAGAAGTGCTGAGCATTGAAAAGAAAGTTACGAAACACCACCAGTAAAATTTGGTCTTGTTCTGCAATTGTATTGATTTTAATTATGTGGCAAATTGTATCATCCGTCGGATTGGTTGATCGCTTTATGTTGCCGTCTCCGGTTCAAGTAATACAGGCGTTTGTATCGGAGTTTCCTATCTTGATGGAACATTCTCTGGTAACGTTGGCGGAAGCATTTATCGGTCTGGGGTTTGGGATCATGTTGGGATTTGTAATGGCAGTTCTGATGGACCGATATAATGGACTTTATCAAGCGTTTTACCCCCTTATTGTTTTGACGCAAACTGTTCCAACGGTAGCCATTGCACCGTTACTTGTACTTTGGTTTGGATACGATATGATGCCAAAGGTTGTTTTAATTGTTCTTACAACTTTTTTCCCGATTGCGGTAGGACTCTTAAATGGTTTTCGGTCTGCAGACAAAGATGCCGTTAATTTGTTGCGTTCCTTGGGAGCAAATAACTGGCAGATATTTTGTCACATCAAATTTCCCGGTGCGATTTCAGAGTTTTTTGCAGGCCTTCGCATTTCTGCATCCTATGCAGTAGTGGGAGCGGTCATTTCCGAATGGCTTGGCGGATTTCACGGATTGGGAGTATACATGACAAGGGTAAAAAAGGCATTTTCTTTTGATAAGATGTTTGCGGTTATATTTTTAATTTCCATCATCAGTTTGATATTGATAAAATGCGTAGACTTATTACAAAAGAAATGTATGCCGTGGGAAAAGGAGAATGAATCATGAAAAAAAAGATTTTTGTTTTATTAATTGCAGTTGTTATGATGCTATCTGTTGTAGCTTGTGGCAATCGTCCAAATAAAGATAAAATTACTTTTGTATTAGACTGGACACCAAATACCAATCACACAGGAATTTATGTGGCACAGGAAAAGGGATATTTTGAAGAAATGGGAATAGAGGTGGAAATTGTCCAACCGGCAGAGGATAGCGCAGAGTTGTTAGTGGCGAGCGGAAAAGCAGAATTTGGTGTATCGTTTCAAGACACGATGGCACCGGCGCTTGCCCAGAAAGAAGCACTCCCGATTACGGCGGTGGCAGCAGTCATTCAACACAATACTTCCGGGATTATTTCGCGGAAGGGAGAAGGAATGGATAGGCCGAAAGGAATTGAAGGACACACTTATGCAACTTGGAATGGTCCAATAGAGCTCGCCACTTTGAAACAAGTTGTGGAAAAAGACGGCGGTGATTTTTCCAAGGTCGATGCGATTCCAAGCACCGTGACGGATGAAGTAACAGCACTTAGGACTGACTCAGTGGACTCCATTTGGATTTTTTACGGCTGGGCAGGTGTGAAAATGGAATTAGAGGATATCGAGACGGATTACTTTGCATTTAAGGACATTGATGCGGTGTTTGATTACTATACTCCGGTCATTATCGGAAACAACAACTTCTTGGAAGAGCATCCGGAGACGGCAAAAGCGTTTTTGTCAGCGGTTACCAAAGGTTATGAATTTGCGATTAATAACCCGAATGAAGCTGCAGAAATTCTATGTGAGGTCAATCCGGAATTAGATAAAGAGCTTGTAAAAGCAAGCCAAAACTATTTGGCAAAAGAGTATCAAGCGGAAGCTAAGAGGTGGGGCTACATTGATGCGACTCGTTGGAATCAATTTTACAATTGGTTAAATGAAAATGATTTGGTGGAGGATGAACTTCCGGAGAATATTGGATTTTCAAACGCGTACTTACCGGATTAATTCTGAAAAACTAGGAGGAGACATGACAGTTTTACGAGCAGAAGGCATAACGAAGTCTTTTGGTGATGAAAAAATAATTGAAAATATAACTTTGGAACTACGCGAGGGTGAGATTGTATCTCTTCTTGGAGCCAGCGGTGTTGGAAAGACTACATTGTTTAACGTGATAGCCGGTCTAAGTTTGACGGACCAGGGCTCTGTATGGGTTGGTGAAGAAAACGTAACAGGACAGCCGGGTCATGTCAGTTATATGCTTCAGAAAGATTTGCTTTTGCCATACAAGACAATCCAAGATAATGTTTCACTACCGCTTGTGATTCGTGGTGTAAACAAAAAAGAAGCCAGAGAGAAAGCAGGAGAATATTTTCGAGAATTTGGGTTAGAAGGAACACAAAAAAAATATCCGTCTCAGCTTTCCGGCGGTATGAGGCAGAGGGCAGCACTTCTGCGCACCTATTTATGTGCGAAGAAGGTAGCGCTTCTTGATGAACCGTTCTCGGCACTTGATATGATGACAAAGAGGACAATGCACGAGTGGTATCTGGAAGTAATGGAAAACATAGATCTGGCCACATTGTTTATCACACATGATGTTGATGAAGCCATTTTGTTATCTGACCGAATTTATATTCTGACAGGAAAACCGGGGACCATTACAAAAGAAATTGTAATCAAAGAACCGAAGCCGAGAGATAAGAACTTTAATTTGACGGAAGAATTTTTATCTTACAAAAAGGAAATATTGGAACACATATAATAAAACGAGGCACACCCGCTTATGTTACGGGATTGTGCCTCGTTGTGTTTGTTGTTTAGTTTTCCTCTGTCCATTCAATTACCGGCTTGCTTGCATATCGCTTTTTAAAGATTTTTCTGCGGAATAGGAACACAGTGTATATAACCCACAGAGTGAAGAAAATTGCGAAGGCGATAACTGCATTTGTAGGTGAGTTTCCGGCGAAACTTAGTAAAACTAGCAGCGGAGCAATCATTACCATAGCAGGAAAATTGGAAAGAATATAGAGGCTGGAGGTAGGTGTTCGTAACCCCGGGTCAATTTCTTTCATCAATATCATACCATTGGAAGCTGTTCCGGTCATAGTTCCAAAACTCATTAAGAAAAATTCGTGTTCAAAACCTTTAAAGCATTCTTTTGCAACTGCGCGAATGTAAAGGAAAGTGATTACGGTACCTACGATGCTTAAAACTACGATTGGAAGTATGTAATTCTTGATATCATTGATTTCAATTGCTGCTACACCGGCCACAATCATCAAGTCGAAAGAGAAACCGGAAATACGGTCCATTTGATAGTTGTTAATATAACCTCGATGCATAAGATTATGGCTACGAAGCTTTTTAACTGCAAATTTAATTAGCATAGCGGCTAAGGAAGCCCAGAGGAAGTTAAATCCCCAAGCAATGCTGTTTGTAAAATCAGAGAGCACGCCAAGCAGGCACATAAAACCAAAAGAAATGGCATATGCTAGTGCAACAAACCCTGCTTGAATTGTAAATTTATCTACGGATTCATTATCAGGAATCTCGTTGTTATTGTATTCGGTTTGTTCCATATTTTTCTCTGATGAATTGGTGTTACGGACATCGAGACCGCCGCGTTTTTGGTGGATATTGATATATAAAACACCAAATACGGAAGCTACCACAAACCCGATAGATGCAAGGGATAGACCAAAGCTACCATTACCGGCAAACTGTGCCGCGGCAGTATTGGTGAAATTGACATCCCAACTGAGAGCATTTCCCGGGCCCTGCCCATAAGCCAAAGGCAAGATCAGACCGCAAATATAAGAAACAACCTTGTCACCGTGTTTTGTCAACAGGAACAATGCTAACGTAATACCAAGACCAACGAAAGCTTGCAACATATAAGTGCCGCCTTGTAGTGCGCCAAATTCAAACACTTGAGCGCGATTCGTCCTATGTGTACTTTTCTCTGTCTTTAGAGTCATGGCAGCAAATCCAATGGCAAGACAATGATAAGTAATCACTTGCATCAGTCGATTGTCTACCAGCATAACGCCAAACTGTTTGCCAATAACATTCACTAACAGTAGCAAAGTACCGCCCAAAAGAGCAGAAGGAATTAGGCATTTTCGGAAAAGGCCAATGGTTCTTCTAAGAATGTTGCCTAGCATTAAAAACAGTAGCAATAACCCAAGTTGCACCAGAAATCCCCAAACGCTATCATAGTTTGTCAGTGTAAAATTCCAACTGGATGAATGGTTCATTTGATATTCAACTCCATTTCGTAATATACTACAAAAAGTATAATCTTGAGGGTAATTTTTGTCAATCAAAGAGGACTTGTTGAATTAAAAAAACAGAACTGATATACTACATATAAATAAAATTCGGAGGAGTAGTAATGAAAATTTTAAACGGATATGAACCAGCCTCTGTGCTTGGTTTTTTTGAGGAAATTTGTAGTATTCCACATATATCGTATCATGAAAAAGCACTCAGTAATTACTGCGTGAGGTTTGCAAAAGAGAGAAACTTGTATTACCAACAGGATGAAATCGGAAATGTCATTATCGTAGGAGAGGCGACACCGGGCTATGAGGAAGTGGAGCCGATTATCATTCAGGGACATCTCGATATGGTTGGAGATAAGGTGCCGGAATGCCAGATTGATATGGCAAAAGACAGCATTCGCATTATGGTAGATGGTGACCATATTACTGCCGAAGGAACAACACTTGGCGGAGATGATGGTATTGCGATTGCTTATGGATTGGCGCTTTTAGATGCAACAGACATACCGCATCCCCGTTTGGAATTAGTGCTGACAGTTTGTGAAGAGGTCGGATTGGAAGGTGCGACTGCCATCGATTTGTCTTGCTGTCAAGCGAAACGTTTGCTTAACATCGATTCGGAGGATGAAGGTGTTTTTACGGTAGGATGCGCAGGCGGGGTACGAGCAGATTGTTCTATTCCTATGGCAATAACAAAAAAAATAGGAATCGTCTGTGAGATTACTACAAGCGGATTCCTGGGAGGCCATTCCGGCATTGAAATCGATAAGGGACGTGCCAACGCAAATGTTATCTTAGGCAGATTTTTCTTGTTTTTAAAGGGAAAGGTGGCTTGTGATATTGTCGACATGTCAGGTGGCGTAAAGGATAATGTGATTCCTAAAAACGCAAAAGCCACTTTTACTGTTACAAAAACAGATGTGGAAGCAGTAAAACGTGCAGTGAAAGAGTTTAATAAAGAAATAGCAAATGAATATGCCACAGCAGATCCAAATGTGGAACTCGTACTGCAGATAAACGAGGCAGAACATGAAGAGGAGTACACTGTTTTGTCTGAAGAATCTAAAGAGAAAGTAATTACCGCATTAAACATTATGCCAAATGGCGTTCAAGTAATGAGTCAGGACTTGCCGGGACTTGTGGAGACATCTTTAAACTTAGGTGTCCTTAAAGTAGACGGTGCAGAACTCCATCTTTGCTTTTCTGTGAGAAGTTCTATCACAACAGCAAAAGAGTACCTGACTGCAAAATTGCAACAGATTACAGAAACGCTGGGAGGAACGATTGCTTATCATGGGGATTACCCGGGTTGGGCATATGCCAGAGAATCGAAATTGCGAGATTTGTGCGTGAAAGTGTACGAACGTCAATATGGTGCAAAGCCAAAGATTGAAGTAATTCACGCCGGTTTGGAATGCGGCATTTTGGCTTCCAAAATTAAAGGATTGGATTGCATATCTATCGGACCGAATATGGCAGATGTTCATACTCCTGATGAAGTGATTAGCATTAGCTCTATCGCGAGAGTGTGGGAGTTTATAAAGGCAATTTTAGCGGAGAAATAAGAAAAGTGGAAAACTTGCAGGAACATGCAGTTTTCCACTTTTTATATAAGTTACATGATTAGGCTTTGTAATCTTTCCACAATTTCCGGAAATTCCATTCCGTGAGATGCTTTCACGAGAATGGTGTCTCCCTTTTTCAACAGTTTGTCAGCATTTGCAAGGAAATCTGATTTTGTTTCAAAATGATACACGTTTGTACCATTAGAAGCACCGTTGGCAGTATTTGCTGACAAAGCTCCAATGCAAATGCATAGGTCGATTTCTTTTTCGGCGGCATACTGTCCAACCTCGTAGTGAAGTTGTTTTTCATTCTCGCCTAGTTCAAACATATCTCCCAGTATCGCCACTTTTCTTGTATCTGCTGTTGCAAGAACATCTAAAGAAGCCTTTGTAGAAATAGGATTTGCATTATAACAATCATCAATAATAAGGAACAGATCTGTTTCAATTAGATTGTTACGACCAGATACAGGAACCAGGGCTTCGATGCCGGCTTTTATTTCGTCCGAAGACAATCCCAGTTCGTGTCCAACCAAAGCACCGGCTAAAGCATTGTATACCATGTGGCGTCCCGGAATAGGAATGTGTACTTCGATGTTTGTGTCAGCCAAAACTAATGTGCATTTTGTTCCTCGCAAGGACAAACTGTGGATATCTTTAGCATATGCATCGTGCGATGTGGACAATCCAAAATAAAGCGGCTCATAGTCGCCTTGTTCTTTTACGGTAATTAATTTGTCATCATCGCCATTCAAAATAATTTTAGCATCCGCATGCATATAGTCAAACATTTCTGTCTTGGCTTTCAATATGCCGTCTCGGTCGCCCAGATTTTCTAAATGACAAAGACCGATATTCGTAATGACACAGACGTCCGGCCTTGCCATTTTTGTCAGACGATGCATTTCGCCAAAATCACTGATTCCCATTTCAAGAACAGCTATTTCATGTTCCTTACGGATATTGAATATGGTAAGCGGCAGTCCAATTTCATTATTGAAATTACCTGCTGTTTTTAATACTTTGTACTTTTGTGAAAGAACAGAGGCAATCATTTCTTTTGTGCTTGTTTTACCCACACTTCCGGTAATTCCTACCACCTTGATGTCTAGTGATTTGCGATAATGCTCCGCAAGATCTTTTAAAGCTTGCTCGCAGGATGGAACAAGGATATAAGGATATGTAACGTTTTCCAAAATGCGTTCACTTAATACGCAAAGCGCTCCTTTTTCCATTACTTGTGGGATAAAAGTGTGACCGTCTACGCGGGCGCCCTTTAGTGCAACAAAAAGAAAACCTTCTTCAATTTTGCGGCTATCTATTGCAACACCAGTTACTTGTGTGTCTAATTTTGTTTCATCTCCATAGAAATGTCCACCCGTAGCGTTGGCAATTTCTCTGAGTGACATTGCATTCATAGTCTGTCCTCCGACTAAGCGTTATAACGCTCTAAAGATTTTTGAATAATAAGTTCACAAAGTTCGCCGTATGGAATGCCGGCAGCGGCGGCCTCCTGCGGAAGAAGACTTGCAGAAGTCATTCCAGGAAGAGTGTTTACTTCTAAACAATAGATATCATCGTTTTCATCCCAAAGAAAATCTGCGCGTGAATACACATCTAACTTAAGCGCCTTAAAGGCCAACTCAGTTGCGCGTTGAATTCTTTCGGCAACTTCATCTGGAATTTGTGCAGGACAAATTTCTTCTGTTGCACCTGCTTGATATTTATTTGCATAATCAAAGAAACCTGTTTTCGGTATGATTTCTATAACAGGAAGGGCTCTTCCGTCTATAATACCACAGGCAAATTCACGGCCTTTAATATAAGGTTCAATCACCACTTCATCCTCATATGAGAAAGATTTCTCGATTGCTTCGAGGTACTCTTCTTCTGTATGAACAATGTATACACCGATGCTGGAACCACCGGAACATGGTTTTACAACTACCGGTAGTTTCAATCCGAGCTCGGAAAGGCTGACATTTTTGTGTTCTTTTTTGAGAGATGTTCCGAGTGGGGTCGGGACACCGGAGGTTTTAAAAATCTGTTTCGTAATGCCTTTGTCCATGGCAAGTGCACTGCCTAAATAGCTAGGACCTGTATAACGAATGCCTAAGATGTCAAAGGTTGCTTGCAATTTACCGTTTTCGCCGACGTCACCGTGTAGCGCCATAAATACAATATCAGCAAGACGACAGATATCGATAACATTAGGGCCGACAAAACAATCTGATTGGTCTTCGCGAGATGCTTTGATTGCCGCTAAATCAGGTTCAGTGGACTTGATGCCTTCAGCAATTTCAAGGCCTGCGCTCGGCAGGGTGAAAACTTCCTCTAATTTATCAGAGTCATAAGCAAACCCTAAGTATACATCTAACAAGAAGGCTTGGTGTCCTCTTTCTTTTAATGTTCTGCAAATTCCTGCACCGGAGGCAAGAGAGACATCGCGTTCTGTACTAAGACCACCGGCCAAAACAACAATTTTCATAGTCGAAATACTCCTTTAATATTCCTTGTCCATTTGATTTAATAAGGATTGTTTTTCATCAAATAATTTCTGTGATAAATCTACATAAACCTTGTGAGGGTTGAAGAGACGCATTGTCTCATCCCACAAAGTTGCTTTTTCTTGCTTGCAATAAGCGGCAATTTCCATAACGCTTGGTGATTCGTATACACATTGCCCTCCTTTGAATATAGGAACAAGCAACTCGCGCATGCGGTATGTTCCTCCCAATAGTTTGGTTTTTTTCCATGGTTCAATCGGGTCAAAGAGTTTCATATCTTGCGTTTCATCGAATGTCTCGTCTGCAAAACAGATTAAATCCGCACGCATTTTACCGGTTTCGTTGTCGTAGATGCGGTAGATTGTTTTGTTTCCAGGGTTTGTAATCTTTTCTGAGTTTTCAGAAAGTTTAATCTTGGAAACAAAGCTTCCATCTGGTTGTTGAACTGCTGCAAGTTTGTAAACGCCACCGAAAGAAGGACAATCTTTTGAAGTAATCAGATTCGTACCAACGCCCCATGAAGTGATTTTTGCACCTTGAATTTTGAGGTCATGAATTAAGAATTCATCCAAATCATTAGAAGCGGAGATTACAGCAGTTTCGAAACCTGCTTCATCTAACATTTTACGCGCCTTTTTTGACAAGTATGCAAGGTCGCCACTATCTAAGCGTATTCCGTAATTCGTTAATTCTATACCTGCTTCGCGCATCTCGGTGAATACTCGAATTGCATTCGGGACACCGGATTTTAAAGTGTCGTATGTGTCTACAAGTAAGATGCACGCGTTTGGATAGAGATTGGCGTAAGTTTTAAATGCGGTATATTCATCAGGAAAACTCATAATCCAACTATGTGCATGTGTTCCCTTAACGGGAACGTCAAAAAGTTGTCCCGCAAGGACGTTGGAAGTACCGATACAACCCCCAATCATGGCTGCTCTGGCACCGTAAAGGCCAGCATCCGGACCTTGTGCACGGCGCAGACCAAATTCCATAATGCCATCGCCTTCTGCTGCGTAAACTACACGAGCCGCTTTTGTTGCGATGAGTGATTGGTGGTTGACAATATTTAAGATTGAGGTTTCAATCAATTGAGCTTCCATAATAGGTGCCACAACTTTAATAAGTGGTTCTCTCGGGAACACAACGGTTCCTTCAGGAATCGCATAAATATCTCCTGTAAAATGGAAGCCACTCAAATAATCTAGAAAATTTTCATTAAAAATATTCAAACTGCGTAAGTATGCAACGTCGTCATATGTAAAATGTAAGTTCTTTACATACTGAATGACCTGATCTAGTCCGGCAGCAATTGAATAACCGGATTTGTTAGGATTGGAACGGAAAAACATATCAAACACAACAGTTTCGTTAGACTGGCGCTCGAAATATCCTTGCATCATGGTAAGTTCATATAAGTCTGTTAATAAAGTTAAATTTCTGCTCATTGCCTTCGCTCCTTTTTGCTTATGTAGAAAGTCTTTCTCTTTAGTATATCACTCCATTTTCCAAATGTAAATTTTAAATATAGAATCTTAAGGGTGAGATTTCTTGCATAATAGAAAATGTCATAACATTTTCATACCATATAGATGTTTGCCTTAATAATGAAAAAAGAGTAAAAGATATAATTAATTATTTTGCACAAAATAATTGCAAACTGACAAGAGAGTGTGTTATACTTTACACAAGTTGAAACGATTCAAGTTTTTGAAATGTCTGTTTTTATAATTTTGTAGAAGTAGAGGAGAAAGATATATGAATCATAAAAAAATGGAATGGTACTTACATGATAGGGTTGGAATGTTTATTCACTGGGGAATCTATTCTGTTCTGGGACATGGAGAATGGGCTATGAGCAGAGAACGAATTACGGCAGAGGATTATCAGACCAATTATGATAATTTCAATCCAAAGAATTTTAATCCAAAGCAGTGGGCAAAGTTGGCGAAGAATGCCGGTATGCAATATGCAATCATGACAAGCAAGCATCATGATGGTTTTTGTTTGTTTGATAGTGAATATACAGATTATAAGAGTACAAACACGGCACTTGGGAGAGATGCCATTAGAGAATTCGTAAATGCTTTTCGCGCAGAGGGAATTAAAGTGGGAATCTATTATTCCTTGATGGATTGGCATCATCCGGATTATCCGGCGTATGGAGATTTGAATGCTCCTATGCGTGACAATCCAGCCTTCAAAGAGAAAGAGAAAGAAAAAGATTTTAGTTGTTATTTGAAATATATGCATGCACAGGTTGAAGAATTGATGACGAAATACGGCAAGATTGATTTGCTGTGGCTGGATTATTCCTATGATAATATGCGTGGCGAAAAATGGGAGGCAACCAAGCTGGTGAATATGATTAAAAAATATCAGCCACACATTATTATAAATAATCGACTGGAGGTTAGTGGTTCGGGCTTTGGAAGTCTGATTACAGACAACCCGACAGCATACTCCGGAGATTTTGTTACGCCTGAACAAGTAATTCCACCGGCTGGTATTAGGAACGCTAAGGGTGAAGCAATTCCTTGGGAGAGCTGCATTACTATGAATAATCACTGGGCATACCGCAATGGAGATGACAGTTTTAAACCGGCAGACCTTTTGATACGCAGACTTGTAGAATGCGTATCAAAAGGTGGCAACATGCTTATCAATGTGGGACCGAATGCAGATGGAGAGATTCCTGAAAAATCAGTCTGTGTTTTAAATGAGATTGGTACTTGGCTGAGGATGAATGGGGAAAGCATTTATGGATGTGGTTATGCAGGACTCAGCAAACCGGAATATGGAAGAATTACTAGAAAAGACAATACATATTATTATCATATTTTTGAGACACCGATCGGACCATTTGCATTAGAGGGCTTGAAAAAGGATGAAATTGAAAGAGTTGAGTTACTGATTAATGGCAGAGAACTTGCGATTGCAAATACATGGGTAGTAGACAACTATCCAGACATTGCCTTCGTATCCCTCGGACACAATGAGGAATATACATTTCCACTTCCAGATCCGAAGGATACAGTGTTAAAGGTTACAATGAAGCAATCATTTTGTGACTGTCGCCAAGAATAAGGGACGATGCGGCAGTAAGTTTTTTTGGAACAGAAGAAGGCTCATTGAAGACCACATCTTCAATAATTTCTAAAGTGTTTTGGCCGAAGGAAATAAAGTCGTGGAGAATATATGTAGGTTTTACCGGTAGAATGTCGTAATAATTCTCATGGGAAAAAGTTACATAGGAAATATTTCTTTTTAACGGTTTTCCGACCTTTTCCATTGCTTCAAGGAAACCAAGAAGCATATTGTTAGAGGCAATGAGACATGCTGTAATGTCATTTTTTTCTAACATAGCTGCTGTTGCATGAAAACTTTTTTGGTTATCAAAATCACAATAGTAGATATTTTCTTCTGAGCAATCAAGGTCGTGAGTCATGAGAGCATCATAATATCCAGCCACACGTGTGGCACTAGAGAAGTGGTCGGCTCGTCCAAGAATACAGGCAATTTTATGATGACCTTCCTGAATCATCAGTTCCGTTGCATCGTAAGCCAACTTACGATTGTCATAATTGACACAATTGCATTCGTAACTTGGATTTGCTGATTCAGAGTCACACATAACGAGAGGAATATTACTTTTAAATACATTGTCCAAATATTGTTTTTGATAGTGAATTGGAAATATAACAATAGCACTAACAGATTGTTGAATCATAAAATCCAGGTTCTCCTTTTCAATCAAAACATTATCGTGGCTGTTGCAGAAGAAAATTCGATAGCCTCTTTCGGAAAGGTTTTGTTCCAAAACAGCGATGGCAGCAGACACGTAAGGTGCAGAGATATCGCTGGCGATGATACCGATGGTTTTTGATTTTCCGCTTCTTAGGGAGCGCCCAAGATTGCTGGGAATATAGGATGTTTCCTGAATTGCCTGTTCGATTTTTGCGGCATTTTGTGGTCTGATTTTTTTGCCGTTCAGGTAATTCGATACGGTTCCGAGAGAGAGACCGGTAATTTCACATAAGTCTTTGATAGTTGACATATTTTGGCACCTCCAAGTGTGTTGATTTCATGATAACCTAAGGAAAAACGTTTGTCAAATTTGAAGGGGGGTATGCGTTTTGCATAAAAAGAACAAAAGTAATTTAAAGAAATGCGTAGCCATATTGCTGTCCGGAAGTCTTTGCATGGCAGGATTTCCGGGTTCTTGTTTTGCAGTATCAGCACAAGAGGATGTTACCGCAACAATCACAACAGATAGTGTTTCGGATTACAGGAATCATTTGGATAGATATGCCGATATGCAAAAGCCGGTGGAAGAAATATCTTTTTATTGGGATGATGCACTAACACTAGAAAAAGAGGGAGTAACCTCCCATTTTCAAGTAACTGCAAAACAGGAAGGACTGTATCAAATGAAGATGGATTACCTTCCTATAACTGGGAACTTTTCCACCATTGCGTTGGACATGAAGATAAATGGAATCACACAATTTAGTTCTATGGGGATGTTATCTTTAGATAATCCATGGCGAGATGTAACTGAGCCGAAAACAGATTCTAGAGGCAACCAACTGCGACCTGAGCAGGAGCAGATAGAAGAACGTATGGAGATGGTGATAAATGACCCAGAGGGAAGACATAATGATCCTTTGCTCTTCTATTTGCAGGAAGGTGTAAATGATGTGACTATCACCTCCGTATACGGAGAGGTTTGTTTGTATGGCGTGACGTTCTTTAATGAGGAAAGTTCTAAGTCTTATGAAGAGATGCAAAAGATATATGCATCAAATGGTTATAAAGAGGCAAAAACGAAAGAAGTAGTCTTGCTGGAGGCAGAGGATTATTCTTTAAAATCAGATTCCAGTATTCTTTCTGAGTCTGATAAGACGGATACAGCGACTTCGCCAAGTGACCCGGTGAAACTTTTGTACAACTACATAGCAGGGTCGCGCTATCAGTCAGCGGGACAGTGGATTGAATACAGCTTTACTCCGGAAGAAAGTGGACTTTATCAGATGACACTGAGAGTAAGACAGGCAGAAAAAAGTGGATTCACTTCCAGCCGTCGTCTCACTATTAATGGTGAGTGTGTTTTTTCAGAGTGTAGCAGTATTCCTTTTGTCTCCAGCAATGATTGGTATCAGCAGACACTTGGTGGGGATGAACCATACGAGTTCTATTTTGAAAAAGGAAAAGAATACAAAATCAGATTAGAGGTAATTCCAGGAGTTATGTCAGAGACAACATTGACTTTGGATGATTGTATCTTTGATTTGAATGAATTATATAGAAATATCGTCATGATAGCCGGAAATAATCCGGATAAATATAGAGATTACAAGATTGGTTCGGAAATTACTGATTTCAAAGAACGTGTACAAGATTTAATTGATACATTAGAACAATGTCAGGATGAGATTTTAGAATATAACGGTGGAAAATCAGGAAGTGCCCTGACGTCAATTCGTTCGTTGGTAACAAGGCTTAATAATGCCATGAAAAGACCAGACTCTTTGGTACAGAAAATTAGTAGTTTTAAGAGTGATATAGAGTCGCTTTCGGCATGGAATATGGACGCAAAACAGCAACCTTTGGATTTTGATTATATTGCAATTCATACTGCGAAAGGGGAACTTCCGAAAGAAAGAGGAAATATTTTTCAAAAGTTGTGGTTTGAAGTTAGAAGACTTTTGGCATCCTACGACGAGGACTATTCCCTTATTGGAGACTACGAGGAAGATATGGAAACCATAGAAGTCTGGGTTGTAAATGGCAGAGACCAGTTGGGAGTCATCAATGATATGGTGACCAATGAATTTACTCCAAAGACAGGTATTCAAGTAAAGGTCTCACTGATTACAGCAGGAATTAATGAAGCTATTTTGGCAGACAAAGCACCAGATGTGATTGCATATGCAGGAAGTGATTTTCCGGTCACGTTGGCCTGCAGAGGTGCACTCGAGGAACTTTCAGGGTATGAAGGCTATGACGAAGTCTCATCATGGTTCTTGGAAGGCTCCATGGAGGCGATGGAATATAATGGGGGCTATTATGGTATTCCACTCCAACAGGCATTCAATATGATGTTTGTCCGAACGGATATTTTGGAAGAAATGGGACTGAAGATTCCGCAGACCTGGGACGAAATGTATGAAGTTGCAGCGGTGCTGCAGAGAAGCAATATGGAAGTGGGTATTCCGGCAACCACCGGTATGTATGCAACTTTGTTGCTTCAAAATGACGGTGAGTTTTATGGAGAAGACTATAAATGTACTGGGTTTAACACGACAGAAGCGAAGGAGTCATTCGAAACGTGGACTTCATTCTTTTCTGAATATAGTTTTCCGGTTTCCTTTGACCTTTACAATCGGTTCCGTTCGGGAGAGATGCCAATCGGTATTACATCCTATAACTTTTACACACAACTAGAGCAGATGGCACCGGAGATTTCGGGTAGATGGACTATGGTACCTATTCCGGGAACCATGACGGAAGATGGGACGATTAATCGTTCTATCAGTATCAGTAATGCAGATGGAACAAGTACCACATCAGGATTGGTACAGAACATGGCTGTAGCTACCATCGTCAAAACTTCCGAAAACAAAGAAGCCTCATGGGAGTTCGTTAAGTGGTTAGCAGAAGCTGAAACCCAGGTGGAATATGGACTTGGGGTAGAAGCAGTTATGGGACCGCTGGGAAGATACACTCCGGCTAATTTAGAGGCATTTGAGGAAATGCCTTGGACCGAGCAACAAAAAGACTTATTAAGAACCCAATGGCAGGATGTGGTTGTTTTAAAGGAAACACCGGGTGGCTATACCATTACGCGTAATCTGAATAATGCATTTCGCCGCACTATTTATGATAATGAGAATCCGGTGGATATGTTGAATAAATACAACCAGATGATGGACAAGGAACTGGAAAGAAAGTATAACGAGTTTTTAAAAACAGACTAGGCAGAAGGAGGATTTATAGTGAAAAGAGAGCGGAATTTAGGAAAACAAATCTGGCAGAATCGTATGTGTTACATCATGATAGCACCTTTTATGATTTTGTTTCTTCTGTTTATTATTCTGCCGATTCTGATGGCAATGTACTTTAGTTTTACTGACTTCAACCTGATGGATATGGCTTCTGCAGGTTTTGTGGGAATAGAGAATTATATTCGTATGTTTTTGGATGATGATGCTTTTATGACATCAGTTAGAAATACGTTACTCTTTGCAGTAATTACCGGACCAGTCAGTTACTTTGCCTGTTTAATCATGGCGTGGCTGGTCAATGAGATGAATCCGAAGATTCGCTCCGTTTTGACCTTTATTTATTATGCACCGACTATATCAGGAATGGTGTATGTTATGTGGATCTACATTTTTAGTGGAGATATGTATGGACTTTTGAATAATGTCCTGATGTCTCTGGGGTTGATTACCGAACCTATTCAGTGGTTGACTGACCCGGATTATATGCTTGGTGTGGTTATTTTTGTACAGTTATGGATGAGTTTGGGAACTTCATTTCTGTCTTATATTGCTGGACTTCAGAACGTGGATAAGCAACTTTATGAGGCAGCAGCTATTGACGGAGTTAAAAATCGTTTTCAGGAACTGATTTATATAACTCTCCCATCAATGGGACCACAGTTACTTTTCGGTGCAGTTATGCAAATCGGTGCAGCATTTTCTGTCAGTCAGATATGTATGACACTGGTAGGGTTTCCATCAGTCGACAATGCAGCACTTACCATTGTTACCCATATTTATGACATGGGTAATATACATTATGAAATGGGATATGCTTGTGCTATGTCAACGGTATTATTTCTGTTTGTTTTACTTGTGAACAATATTATTCAAAGTTTCATTAAGAAACATGCAGAAGTGTAAGGAGGGAAGCAAGTATGAAGAAAAAAATCAACCGTTCCAGAGGAGGAACAGTGGCAATTTTCTTACTGCTTGGAATTTTGGCAGTATTTATGTTCCTTCCTTTTATCTATGCAATTATGCAGTCCCTAAAACCAATGGAGGAAATCTATGCATTTCCACCGAAGTTTTTTGTGAAAAATCCTACGGGAGAGAATTATCAGTTGCTGGCTACACTGACAGACAGTGTGTGGGTCCCTTTTTCTCGGTATTTGACGAATACAGTTTTTGTAACAGTAGTATCGACGGCAGTGCATCTGCTTTTTGCTTCCATGGCAGCTTTCGTTTTGGCGAAATATGAGTTTCCAGGTTCAAAAATACTTTCTAAAATAGTAGAAGGTTCTCTTCTTTTTGCAGGTCCGGTAACGGCACTACCTCAATACATTATTATGAATATGTTGGGATTTGTGGATACTTTTTGGGCAGTTATACTTCCGGCAGTTTGTGCTCCGATTGGACTTTTTCTGATGAAAAATTTCATTGGACAGATTGATAACTCTATGTTAGAAGCTGCAAAAGTTGATGGTGCAGGAATGTTTCGTATATATAGTCAGGTAGTATTGCCGTTAGTTAAACCGGCTATGTTTACATTAATTATTTTTTCGTTCCAAACATTGTGGAACACTACCGGTGGTTCTTATATATATGAAGAATCGCTGAAGTTGTTACCAACGATTATGAATCAAATTACTACCTCCGGTATTGCACGTGTAGGCGTTACGGCTGCATCTGGTGTAGTAATGATGATACCACCGTTTATCCTGTTTATCTGCCTACAGTCCAGAATTATTGAAACTATGGCATTTTCAGGAATCAAGGGATAGGGGGATGGAATCATGAGAAAAAATCATAAGAAGATATGGCTGGCACTCATTGGTGTGGCGGTATGTGTTTTAACTTCCATTCCTGTATCGGCATCTACCATTCCTTATACATCCTATACATATGACTCCTATGGTAACGCGGTGGAGTCAGCAGACCTATACGAGCCGAAGAACGTTTATAGCGGAAACAGTTTTCTTGCAGGAGATGAGAATATTTCCGCAAAGTCCATGTTACAGCCGCAGGATATGTATGGGGCATCAGACAACTGTTTATACGTTTTGGATTCTGGAAATTCCAGAGTGCTGGTATTAGATGCAAACATGCAGTATCTCCGTACGGTGAATGCTACTTTAGATGGTACTGTACAAGAGTTTAAGAAAGCTGAAGGAATCTTTGTAGATGATAAAGGTAACATCTATATTGCAGATGCAGGTTCCAAACGTGTTTTATGTATGGACGGACAGGGACAGGTTTTTCATGTGATTGACAAAGTGGACTCGGAACAGTTTGGTGATGGTGTGGAGTTCCTTCCGCAGAAGTTAGTCATGGATAATGCACAGAATCTATATGTGCAGAGTACAGGAACTTACGCAGGACTTGTAGTGTTCAATTCATCTTTTAAATTTAGTGGATTTTACGGCGCAGATTTGGTACAGACTACAACAGAGGCACTGGAAGATTTCTTTTGGAAACAGTTTATGACTGAGACTCAGAGAGAGGCTATGGCCAATTATGTACCGTTGGAAATTCAAAATTTTGACGTGACAGAAAAAGGATTTCTTTATACAATTACACCTTCCAGAAAAATGGAAGGACAACAGGTAAAGACAGAAATAGACAGCATCCGGTATTTGAACCCAAAGGGAACAGATCGCTTAGTGAATAAAATGTCTAAGCAAGCATGGAAGGCACTGGAGGAGGATGCACGTTCTCTGAACTTTGTGGATATTTGCTATGACGAAAAGGGATTTATTAATGTAATAGATAGTGCACATGGTAAAATCTATCAGTTTGACACGGATATGAATTTGATTACAGCCTTTGGTGCGCTCGGAGATTATGCGGGAACCTTTACTGAGCCGGTAGCAATTGAAATATTCCATGATAGGTTGATTGTACTGGATAAAAAGAAAGCCAACCTGACAGAGTTTGCTTTAACAGATACAGGAGAGAAGGTACACCATGCACTTGGACTCTATCATGAAGGAAAATATACGGAAGCCATAGAACCATGGAAGGAAGTCATTGAAGAAAATGTCAATTTCGAATTGGCGTATGTTGGAGTGGGAAATGCTCTTTACAATCTGAAGGATTACAAAGGTGCCATGGAATACTATGAACTTGGCAGAGACAGTGAAAAATACAGTGATGCATATACAGGGTTTCGAAATGAAATACTACGGCAGAACATGGGGTGGATTTTCCTCGCTGTCGTGTTAATCAGTCTGATTGTAGTGGCTTATAACAACAAGACAGCCGGTCAACCGATAAAAAGTTATCGCACGAAGGAGAGAAACAAGTATGAACTTCCGTTCCACTGCATGTTTCACCCAGGAGATGGATTTGATGATTTGAAATTTAATAAAAAAACTTCCATGGAAATGTCAATTGGAATTTTGATTTCGCTGGTGCTTCTTTTTATCGTAGAGCAGAGGTTTACAGGAATTCAGATACAAATGCTTGACATGGAACAGATTAATATTGTGAAGACGTTTTTGGTGACAGTAGGCGTTGTGCTTCTTTTTACTATTGCAAATGTTGCCTTCTGCGTACTGGTAGATGGGAAAGCGAAAACGAAAGACGTATGGATTATCACCAATTACGCGCTTCTTCCGTTTATCTGTGCCGGTTATGTCAAAGTGATTTTAAGTAACTTTATGTCACAGGAAGAAGCAGTATTTTTGGATATATTGACGATTGTAGGCATTTTGTGGAGCCTGATTATCTTGATTGCAGGTTTCATGATCTTTCATCAATTTGGAATTGGAAAGACATTGTTCTCGTTGTTTATTACAGCAGTAGCAATGTTGCTAATTATATTCCTGATATTCTTGTGTTATAACCTCTTTTTACAGATGGCAGGCACAGTAACTACAATATTTAATGAAATCATATTCCGTATGCGGTTACATGGTTAGAAGGAGGGTGAAGAATGTTCAAAAAATGGTTATCCATGATCGTTGTCATGGTATTCACTGTCTGTCTGGCAGGTTGTGGCGATTCTGACTTCCGGATACCAAAGCAAGAGATAGAAATAAAAAAAGGCTTGGAAGAGTTCGAGAGGACAGAAAACTATATCCTTTGTGGGGAAGATGGACAGCTGGAACTATATGTAAAGCCTTCTACCACAGCCTTTTATGTAAAAAATAAAATAGATGATTCTGTTTGGTATAGTTCGCCAGAAAAGGCAACAGAAGATATGTTTGCAGATGGAACTTACCGCATGGAAATGCTCTCTAATCTGATTGTTTCTTGTGAGAATTCTGAGACACAGGCATCTAGCCGGTTTAATAGTTATACCGGCTCGGTAATAGATGGGGATTATCAGATTACAAAATTGGAGAAAGGTTTTCGTGTGGATTATCACTTTAAAGAATCAGACACTACCATTCCTCTTTGTGTTTATCTAAGCGAGGGAGCACTGGTTACGGAAGTAGTAGCAGAGGAAATTACATCCAAGAATGAGGAAATACATTTGGGTGATATTTCGGTATGTCCTTTCTTTGGGGCAGGTGGTACAGAAGACGAAGGTTACTTATTTGTGGCAGATGCTTCTGGCGGAATTATCAATTTTAACAATGGAAAAACTTTGGTTGCTCCCTATGAACGTCCGGTTTATGGAGAAGACAAAACAAAGGCTTACGAGCGTTATGATTTAGAGTTAGATGAACTTCAAGTGGCTATGCCTGTATTTGGGATTCAAAAAAATGAGTCCGCGTTTGTAGCCATTATCGAAGGTGGAGCAGCAAATGCATATCTGTGTGCAAATGTAAATATGCAGCAGACTAGCTATGCTAACGTATATTCCAGATTTAGGTTGTATGAAACATTAGATTATGAGATTGGTTCTGTGAAGGCACCGGTCTACGAGTCAGGAGATATAGAAAGCCCGATATTTTCTAACAGGTATTACTTCCTGACTGGAGAAGAAGCGAATTATAACGGCATGGCAGCCAAATATCGTTCCTATTTGATGGAAGAGTATCAATTGACTGAGCAAGAAAAGCTTGATGCAGCGATTTATATTGAATTGTATGGCGGAGTGAAAAAGACAGTATCTAACGTTGGCATCCAGACACAAGAGACTGTAGCACTTACCACAACCTCTCAGGTGGAAGAAATAGCAGAACTTTTAAAATCACAAGGAGTGTCGGAGCTTGTAATTCAGTATCAGAACTGGAATGAGGATGCCATGAAAAATAAGAGTGTACACAAAGGTAAAGTGGATAAAAAAATAAATGACGGGGACACAACATTTCAAGATTTATTGTTATCCCAAGAGTTTACATTCTATCCTGCATTGCCCCAATTACTTACCTTTGAAAAGGGAAATGTGATTCAAAAACTCTTTGGTACAGCAGCAGATATTTCAGGGGTGAGCGTGAAAAATCATACCTATGCACCTGGAATAGGAACAGCATTAGAAAAAAAGGATTATTATTTTCTGACGGTATCCAGCCTTTTACAAGAACTGCAAAAGACAGAAGATGCCATGAAGAAACTTCAGTTAAAGCAAGTAGCATTTAGCGATATTGGAAATTTAGTGTACAACGATTATCGAGACGGCAATTTGAGACGAGCTAATATGCAAATTCTCTTGGAGAAAGGGCTTTCGGAATATAGTAAGAATTATCAGTTGATGCTGAACAATCCGAATGTGTATGCCATTCCATATGCTACAGAGATATTTAGAGTGCCAACTACATCCAGTGGACATGATTTGTTGGATGAAGAAGTACCATTTTACAACATGGTGGTTAGTGGTCTTATCAGGACTGCGGCAGTTCCATTTAATAACAGTGCAGTAGGAGAGGATAGTTTTCTCAAAGCATTAGAAACAGGAAGTATGGTTTCTTATACATGGCTCTATGAAGATGCTGTACTGGTAAAGAATACAGACTTGAGTTTTCTCTCAGAGAGTAACTATGAAAGCTATTTGGAAACAGCCGTATCGCAGTACAAAGTAACCAGAGAAATTGCCGAGAAAGCAGGAAGTGGCACAATCAAATCTCATGAAAAGATAGCAGAAGGTGTGTATTGTCTGACATACGAAACGGGATTAAGGGTATATGTAAATTATAATGAAGCGGCTTATGAGACAGAAGAAGGACAAATCGGACCAAAAGCATGGCTTTTATCGGAAGGGGGAATAGAATGATGAAGAAAAAGAAAGTTTCATCCTACGAACGAATTCGAGCTAGATACGGATATATGTTCATTTCCCTTTGGTTGGTAGGTTTTGTAATATTTTTCCTTTTACCCTTTGTTACATCAGTTATATATAGTTTTAACAGTGTGAAAGTAGAGATTGGCGAGGTGAAGTTAACACCGGTAGGCTTTGACAATTATATAGGTTTGTTTTTGGAAAATGAAGAATTTCTACCGGCTTTTACAAGCACTTTAGGCAGTGTAGTGACACAAACTCCACTG
The DNA here is from genome assembly GCA_045632945.1 of Faecalimonas sp. Lineage (GTDB taxonomy): Bacteria > Bacillota > Clostridia > Lachnospirales > Lachnospiraceae > Faecalimonas. Next base: position 52,102 of record JAZQXU010000040.1, read on the forward strand.
ATTATTATCTTTTCTTTGTTTATAGCTATTATTTTGAATCAAAAGTTTCGGGGAAGAACACTTGCACGTATGGTATTTTTCCTGCCGGTGGTGATTGCAGGCGGAGTTGTTATGGATATCATAAGCGGTAGTCAGTTTTTGAACCTTGCCATGTCAGGTGGAAGGGAAGGAATGATGTTTGAAGCTAGTTCCGTTTACGATATTTTAATGACTTGGGGTTTTAACCACACTTTGTCAGAATACATTGCAAATATGGTGAACTCTGTATTCCAGTTGGCATGGAATTCGGGAATTCAGATACTTTTGTTCTTAGCAGGACTTCAGTCTATCAACCCATCTCTTTATGAGGTGGCAAAGGTAGAAGGGGCAAGTGCATGGGTTGCATTTTGGAAGATTACACTTCCGATGATAGCACCTACGATACTTGTCAATTTGGTTTATACCATTATTGATAACTTTATTAATTATTCGAATGATATGTTTAAGTTGATACAGGAAGTAACCGGAAAAATTCAATTTGATACAGCAGCGGCGATGGCAAATATTTGCTTCTTAGTAATCTCGCTGTTGATTGTGATTGTATATGGCATGATTAACAAGCATATTTACTATGTAGTGGATTAGGAGGGAGCAGATGAAACTTAGAAAACAACAGATGCAAAACACTGTAATTTCACTCGTGCGGGGATTTTTAATGGTAGGTTTGTCTTTTATCATCCTATATCCGTTTCTCTATATGATAGTGGTCAGTATCAGACAGCCTTCTGATATGTTGGACCCGACGGTGGTGTGGATTCCTAAGCATCTTACATTGGATAATTTCAAATTTGTAGCAGAAAAGATGAATTATGGAAAAGGATTTATGATGAGTGGACTGATTGCTTTGTCCTGTTCCATTTTTCAGACGTTTACTTGTGCCATAACGGGATATGGTTTTGCAAGATTTAAATTTAAGGGACGTACGCCGTTATTTTTCTGTGCACTGCTTACGTTGATGGTGCCGCCACAGATTATCAATATGCCTTTGTATATCAATTATGTAAAATTCACGAATATCACAGCGATTCCGACGATTGATACGATTATACCGATGGCACTTCCTGCACTCCTGGGTACAGGACTAAGGGCTGGTTTATTTATCTATCTTTTTCGTCAATTTTTCAAGGGGATGCCAAAAGAACTGGAAGAGGCTGCATATCTTGATGGATGTGGACCAATCGCTTCCTTCTTTCGCATCATGCTGGTAAATGCGGGCGCAGCAATATTGATAACCTTTCTTATCTCTTTTGTGTGGTATTGGAATGATTATTTGAATACGGCATTATTTTATACATCATCGAAGCCTCTTGCTTCTACACTTGCAACCTTGACTTCTACATTGCAGACAGCGCGCAACAGTGACGGCTCAGTGATAACCGGCACAGAAGTGCAGGTTTATGTGCAGACAGCAGCTTTGATGTTCGTAACACCGGTACTGATATTATACATGTTCTTACAGAAACGCTTTACGGAAAGCGTGGTCGCTTCCGGAATCGTTGGTTAATGGAAAGGAGTGAAAAGAGACCATTATTTAGAAAGACTGCAACCAATTAATTTTGAAAAACAGGAGGAAAATGATTATGAAACGTGCAGTAAAACGTGCTTTGGCACTAGGACTTACCTTCTCTATGGTGCTTGCCATGTGTGTAGGCTGTGGAGGAAAAGACATAACGGATAATGATGTGAATGATGTAGAGTGGGAAGATGATACACAGAATGCAGATTCCAATTCCTATAATCCATACGCAAACAGTGATTTTGATGTGACGACAGCAGAGATGCCAACGAGAGAACTGGAGAACAAAGTGATTACATATTATTCATGGACTTCTCTTGAGGAAGAGCTGAATGCAGATACTTACGGTGCAAAAAGTCTTTTGAATATTATGCAAAAGGAATTTGGTGTAACCTTTGAACAAGTAGCGGTAGGAACTCATGAAAACTATTGGAGTACGTTGGCTACATTGATTGCTTCCGGAAATGCACCGGATATTGTAAAGCTTCCAAACTGGAATTGCTATCCGGCACCAGTTTCGATGGACTTGCTTCAACCATTGGATGATCTGATTGATTTTAGCAATCCGATATGGGATGACACAAAAGAAGCAAGAGAAGCACATAAGTGGAATGGGAAAACATATATTCCATACGCATGGGAACAACTTCACTCATGGTTTTTCTACAACAAACAGATGTTTAAAGATTACGGACTCAGCAATCAGACCCCATATGATTTATGGAAAGAAGATAAATGGACATGGGAAGCAATGGAGGAATTGGCAAATCAATTCGTAAAGAAGGATGCTTCCGGTGAAGTTGTCCAATGGGGAATGGCAATGCAGAATACAGACCTTTTGGCAGCCACAGGATTGGAGTTGGTAGATACAGAAGGCAACTTTAATATCAAAGACTCTAAAGTGGCAACGTTAATGAATATGGTCTATGACATGAGTAGTGCAGGAACCGGAGCGATGGCACCGGATGATGCGGTAAACCTTTTTAAAGATGGAAAAGTGGCAATGTGTACTACAACGGCGTATGCCATGCTTTATGAATTGAATGATATGCGTCTGAATGACAATCTTGGATGGGTTCCACTTCCAAAGATGGATGAAAACTCAGAGTATTATAATCAGACACGTTTAGAACCGGGATTTGCTATCTGTAAGGGTGCGTCAAATCCGGAAGCAGCGGCACTTTTTATCGAGATGCATAAATGGTATTACACAGGATATTCTTTTGATTCATCTCTTCCTAGAGCACAGCAAAATGCGTGTATGCTGGAATACAAAATCGGCAAGAATTATTTGGATAAAGAGAGACGATTATCTGAGGAAGAAATTGATTATACAATGCAATTTATCAATCAAAAATATAAAAACATTTCCATTGGATGGCAGGGATGGCTTGATACACAGACTGTACCGGGCTTCAGTGATGTGGTAAATGGTACGGCCAATTGGTCTACCACATTGGAAAAGATATTTCCGGCTAATCAGGCAACTATCAACAGTTATCTGAGTAATAAGGAGTAGAGGATAATGAAATTAAAAGTGAAATGGAATAAACGTATATTGAGTTTTATGTTGGCAATGCTACTTCCATTTTCGTCAATTGTAAGTCCATTATTGGTTGGCAATGCTGCTGCGGCAGACAGCAGTAACTTTCTGAATCTATATGATAATTTTGAAAGTTATGCTGCCAATGCTACGTATGCACTGGACGATACAACCTACGGAAGTGCGGCAAGTTCTGCAACTGTAAAGGAAGAAACGACAGCAGGAAATCAATGGCTGGAGCTTAGCGGCAACAATATGGCAATGCATAAGTATGCTGCTGAAGGCTGGGACCGACAGGACTTTTCCGGAAAGATTGCTGATCATGACGGAGTGGCAGTATATATCAAGACAA
>JAZQXU010000041.1:0-1836 GCA_045632945.1 Faecalimonas sp.
CTCTGAAAAAGAATTCCCAGCTTAACATTGGACCCCTGCAGCTCCTTTTTCAGTTTTCTGTAACTGTCGAAAAGCTGATCTGACTTTTTTCGTGCAGGATAACCCTCAGGGTGGATGGTGAGTGAATAAAGAACAATACAGTTTCCCGTCCGCTGCTGATATTCGATCATATCTTTTGCAGTTTGAGCTTCATCGCCATTTGCAAAAGGGACAATGTTGTAAAAAACGAAATTATCTTTCATTGCTTGCTGTTCTCTTTTGAAGGTTCACCATTTGAAACACATGCTGTCCCGGCAGCCAGAAGAAAAGCCATTGCGGCACATTTCAAATATTTCATCTGACAAAATCCTTTCTTAATTCTAAGTTATTTGTGATAATATAATGACTGCAGCAAAATTGTTCAAACGGGAATTTTTCGATAACGTCCGCAAAATTGCGCACATTTTAAAAGATATGGCTTGAAAAAAGCCTGTTTCTATGATTGATTATAATAACCACAAAACAACCAATCAAGAAAGGAAACAGGCTTATGGAAAATGTAGCGCAAAAATCAGAAAAGTCAATCGCCGGAGCAATTAAAATTAACGAAAAAGAGATCGTAGACCATTTAGATCAGCTTGTGCGGCAGTCGGTGGCAGAAACGATCAACAGTTTTCTTGATGCAGAGGCAGATGCAATTTGTCAAGCAGGCAGATATCAACGCAGTCCTGATCGGCTTGATACGAGAGCAGGTTCGTACAAACGGAAACTTTTAACTTCAACAGGCGAGGTTGAATTGACAGTTCCACGTTTGCGGACATTGCCGTTTGAATCACAGATCATTAAACGGTATCAAACCAAACAAAGTTCCGTTGAAGAAGCGTTGATTGAGATGTATTTAGCCGGTGTTTCAGTGCGGCGGGTTGAGGATATTACCGATGCCTTATGGGGGACAAGAGTCAGTTCCAGTGCGGTAAGTGAACTCAATCAACAGGTTTATGAGAAAATAGAATCATGGCGTATGAAGCCGATTCAAGGTGATCATCCATATATATTTGTAGATGGAATTTACCTGAAACGCAGCTGGGGCGGCGAGGTTCAAAATGTCTCTGTATTGGTTGCAATCGGAGTAAATTCAGATGGATATCGTGAAATTCTGGGAGTAGCAGAGGGAAGCCGGGAAGATAAAGAATCCTGGAATAGCTTTTTCCGCTACTTGAAAGAGCGTGGTTTGAGTGGAGTTAAACTGGTAATTTCAGATAAAGCGTCAGGTTTGGTTGAAGTGCTTGGAGATTTTTTTCCAGAGGCTAAATGGCAGCGTTGCATTGTACATTGGTACAGAAATGCTTTCAGTAAGTGTCCGAGTAAACATGTAAGGGAGGTTACTGCAATGTTAAAAGCAATTCACGCTCAGGAGGACAAAAAAGCGGCTCGGGAAAAAGCAAAATCCGTTATGGAAAAATTGCGGACAAAGAAGTTGGATGGAATTGCAAAATTTATAGAAGAAAGCCTTGAAGAAACGTTATCTTACATGGATTTTCCATCGGAACATTGGCGTAAGATCCGTACAAATAACGGGTTGGAGCGTATCATGAAAGAGATTCGACGGCGAACAAGAGTTGTTGGCAGTTTTCCTGATGGATATTCTGCAATGATGTTAGTCGGAGCAAGATTACGGCATATTTCTACGACAAAATGGGGAACTCGTCAATATCTCGCTTGTAAAATGGAATCTTGGTGATATAGTAAACAAAACGTACATGGTTTTGATAATCGGTCAAAATAAAATGTGCGCAAAATTTAGAACACTACCAATTTTTCAAAAAAGATATGGGATAACAATAAAAAAATGGATTT
>JAZQXU010000042.1:0-81138 GCA_045632945.1 Faecalimonas sp.
AATGACTATGCATTATTTATGTACCTCCTAGTGATTGGTTTGGCGACTGGCACTGGGAGGTTTTTCTTTTCATTATAAACGAAAAAATGTTGGAATAGATGATTATTTAAAATCATCCACCCCAACATTTATTTTAGAGCCGTTGTTTTTTCTTGACATGTATTATTGTAGCACGCTATACTAACAGAACATCAAAACAAGACACAGATTTATTTCAAATCATTCAAAGTGTCTAAATGGCGTTTGTTCAAAAACGCATCAGAATTTCAAGACAGTTCAGTCGAAGAATTACAAACTTGGTGAAAACTAAATAACGAAACGGAGGTTAGATGCCTATACAAAGAGTATGATTGTTGACATTTGCAAAAAATCTTGTATAATAAGAACATAACATTCAATATGTCGATTCGGACAACAATTCCCACAGATAAAATAACAGAAAAAGAAAGAGGGTTTTTTATTTATGAGAGAAAAGTATGAGTCTCTGCCGCTTGCTACATTGCGTGATTTGGCACAGGCAAGAGAAATGACAGGTATCAGTGGTTTGAAAAAAGCAGAACTAATCGAAGCTATGTTAGAACAAGATGAGAAGGACAAAATTAAGAATGAAAAAGCAGGCACTCTGGATATTGACCAATTGGACAGCGGTGAAGTGGCTTGCGGTATTTTGGAAGTTATGGCCGATGGATACGGATTTATCAGAAGCGATAACTATTTGCCGGGAGAAAATGATGTATATGTGGCACCGTCACAGATTCGTAGATTCGGATTGAAAACAGGTGATATCATTTCCGGAAATACCAGAGTAAAAACACAACAAGAGAAATTCTGTGCGCTGTTGTATGTGACAAAGATCAATGGGTATACGACAGAAGAAGCCATGAGAAGAAAGAATTTTGAAGATATGACACCAATTTTCCCAGATGAGAGATTGCATTTGGAAAGCGGAAAAAGCAGTGTTGCTATGCGTATTGTAGATTTGCTTTCACCAATCGGTAAGGGCCAACGTGGTATGATTGTATCACCTCCGAAAGCAGGTAAGACAACATTGTTAAAACAAGTTGCGCAGGCGCTTTTGAAAAACAATCCGGAGATGCATATTTTGATTCTTTTGATTGATGAACGCCCGGAAGAAGTAACCGATATGAAAGAGTCTATTATGGGAGATAACGTGGAAGTTATCTACTCGACCTTTGATGAGCTTCCGGAACATCACAAACGTGTATCAGAAATGGTAATTGAACGCGCAAAACGTTTGGTTGAACATAAAAAGGATGTTGTTATCTTGCTTGACAGTATTACCAGACTTGCAAGAGCTTACAACTTAACAGTTCCACCGAGTGGTCGTACCCTTTCAGGTGGTCTTGACCCTGCGGCGCTTCACATGCCGAAACGCTTCTTTGGTGCAGCCAGAAACATCAGAGAAGGTGGTAGTCTTACCATTCTTGCAACCGCACTTGTGGATACGGGTAGCAAAATGGATGATGTTGTTTACGAAGAATTCAAGGGAACCGGTAACATGGAACTCATTTTGGATAGAAAATTACAGGAGAAACGAGTATTCCCTGCTGTAGACATTCCAAAATCAGGTACCAGACGAGAAGATTTACTCCTTTCCGCTGATGAGCAGGAAGCAGTTGATATCATGAGAAAAGCGCTTAACGGATTAAAACCGGAGGAAGCCGTAGACAATATCTTGAACATGTTCGCAAGAACCAAGAATAATGCAGAATTTGTTGAGATGGTTAGAAAGAATAAATTTTTATAATAGAAAAAATTATGTTGCAATACAGCCATAATTGTGATATTATATAAAAGCTGTTTAGAAATAAGCACACAATCGCGGTTGGGATCGCGAAAAAATGATGAAGAGGTGAATAAAATGAAAGAAGGAATACATCCAACATACCACCAAGCAACAGTGACATGTAACTGTGGAAACACATTTGTAACAGGTTCTACAAAAGAATCAATCCACGTGGAAATTTGTTCAAAATGTCATCCGTTCTATACAGGACAACAAAAAGCTGCTCAAGCTCGTGGTCGTGTTGATAAATTTAACAAGAAATACGGAATGCAATAATAAATGCAAATGTATGGGTTGGGGCATGAAGTCTCAACCCGTTTTATTTTTTCGGAGGTATCAGATATGAAATCATCAAATATCGGCGGACAGGCAGTTTTGGAAGGCATTATGATGAAGAATGGTTCCAAGTATGCCGTTGCGGTCAGAAAGCCAAATGGCGAGATTGAAGTGGAAGAAAATGAATATAATAGCGTTATCAAATGGGATAAACTGACCAAAATACCGTTTATCAGAGGTACTTTCAATTTCATTGATTCTCTTGTGCTTGGCATGAAGACGCTTACATATTCTGCCAGCTTTTGGGAGGAAGAGAGTGACGTAGTCATTACCGAGGAGGAAGCGCAAAAGCAAAAAAAGAAAGAAGATTTGATTATGGGAATCACAATGGTTCTTTCTGTTTTACTTGCAGTTAGTCTGTTTATGATTCTTCCATATTTTATATCGGATTTATTCGCCGGAATTATTAAGTCACGCCTTTTGAGAACAGTTATAGAATCATGCATACGTATTTTACTGTTTGTCATCTATATACTGGCAATCTCCAGAATGAAAGATATTCAAAGAACCTTTATGTATCATGGCGCTGAACATAAATGTATCAATTGTATTGAGAACGGCTTGGAACTAACAGTGGAAAACGTCAAAAAAAGTTCCAAAGAACATAAGCGTTGCGGAACCAGTTTTCTGTTTTTCGTGATGTTGGTAAGTATTATCGTATGTTTCTTTATTACTGTAGATTCGAAAATCCTGCGTATCGTGCTTCGTTTAGCTTTGTTACCTGTGATTGCCGGCATTTCATACGAACTCATTAAACTTGCAGGAAGCAGTAGCAACCCGCTTGTAGAGCTTCTTAGTAAACCGGGGCTTGCACTTCAGCATTTAACAACAAAAGAGCCAGAAGAAGACATGATAGAGGTTGCCATTGTGGCAGTAGAAAAGGTATTTGATTGGCGAACATATTTAAAAGAAAACTTTGAGGAAAAACAAGATGACGTTGAAGGAAGTCTATGATTATGGCTGCGAACATTTAAATAAAGCAAACATTGAAGATGCAACTTTAGATGCGTGGTATTTGCTCGAACATATTACAGGCATATCTCGCGGCGAATATTTCATGGATATGAATCGTTCGTTGGATGAAATGCAGGAGAAACGGTATTGTGAGTACATTCGGATAAGAGCAAATCATATTCCGCTACAGCATATTACAGGGACGCAGGAGTTCATGGGATTAGAATTTTATGTTAATGAGCATGTATTGATTCCAAGACAGGACACAGAAGTGTTGGTGGAACGTGTTTTATATGATTTGATGCCAGGCATGAAAGTGCTAGATATGTGCACGGGCTCCGGATGCATTTTGGTTAGTATCATGAAATTAAAGCAAGGGGTTTTCGGAACCGGAGTTGATATTTCAGAAGCGGCACTCGAGATTGCTACGAGAAATGTGACACAGCATCAAATAGAGGCAGAGTTGTTGCAAAGTGATTTATTTGAAAAAGTGCAGGGTGAGTTTGATGTGATTGTGTCTAACCCACCTTATATTAGGACTGCGGTTATTGAACAATTGCAGGATGAAGTGAAATTTCATGATCCGTTGTTGGCATTAGATGGAAAAGAAGATGGACTATATTTTTACAAGAGAATTGTAGCAGAGAGTCCTAACTATTTAAAAAAAGGTGGAAAACTTTATTTTGAAATAGGACATGACCAAGGAGAAGCGGTTAGCACGCTGATGAAGGATGCGGGCTATACGGATGTCACGGTGAAAAAGGATTTGTCGGGACTTGACCGAGTAGTTTTTGGCGTGTACAATGTGTAATAGAATATAATGAACAGCAGAAAAAATGAGAAAGCAGGCCGTACAAGCTTGCTTGATACAGCCTGCTTTCTCATTTTGATGTTGGGCGGAATGCCCGACAACCACAGACGCGTGTTGCGTAAGCAACATCAGTATGCGTAGCAGACGGTCTGTGGTCTGCTGTTCTAGTAATAAATAATTTGGAGGAAAACCATGTTTGATAAATTAGATGATTTACTCATTCGTTATGAAGAACTTATGAGCGAGTTGCAAGAGCCGGATGTTGCGAACGACCAGAGCCGTTTTCGCAAATTAATGAAGGAACAGGCAGACCTTGCTCCTATTGTTGAAGCATATACAGAATATAAGAATGCAAAGCAAGCGATTATTGACAGCGAAGAGATGTTGGAGATGGAATCTGACGAGGAAATGCGAGAGCTTGCAAAAGAAGAGTTGTATGAATCAAAGAAACGTGTAGAAGAATTAGAGCACGAACTTAAGATTTTACTTCTTCCAAAGGACCCTAACGATGATAAGAATATCATGGTGGAAATTCGTGCAGGTGCAGGTGGAGATGAATCTGCATTATTTGCAGCTGAAGTATATCGTATGTATTCACACTACGCTGAAAGCAGACACTGGAAAACAGAGATGATTTCCTTCAGCGAGAATGGAATCGGTGGTTTCAAGGAAGTTGTTTTCATGGTAAGCGGTCAAGGCGTTTATTCCAGAATGAAATATGAAAGTGGTGTACACCGTGTGCAACGTGTACCGGAGACGGAATCCGGTGGACGTATTCATACTTCTACAATTACTGTAGCAGTTATGCCTGAAGCAGAAGAAGTTGACGTAGTGATTGATGAAAAAGATATCCGTATTGACGTAATGCGTGCATCCGGTAACGGTGGACAATGTGTCAATACAACAGACTCTGCTGTACGTTTAACTCACTATCCAACAGGCATTGTTATCTATAGCCAGACTGAGAAATCTCAGTTGCAGAACAAAGAAAAAGCGTTCCGTTTACTTCGCTCCAAATTGTATGAAATGGAGTTGGAAAAACAGCAATCTGCAGAGGCTGAAGCGCGAAGAAGCCAGATTGGTACCGGCGATCGTTCTGAAAAGATCAGAACATACAACTTCCCACAAGGGCGCGTCACAGAACATCGCATCAAGCTCACATTATATAAGATTGACAGTGTCATGAATGGCGATTTAGATGAGATTATAGACAGTCTTATCGCAGCTGACCAGGCTGCTAAGTTGGCGAACATGAATGAATAATTGTACTTAAGAGGAGGTCCTAAAATGTATAATAATATTGGTGCAACTGATAATTTAGAAATGGTTGGTGTAATTGCCATTCTTGTTATGATACTTGTGTATTTGATCATTATGGGACTTGGAATTGCAACATACATTATCAACTCGTTGGCAATATACAGACTTGCAGACAGAAGGCAAATATCGAATCCATGGATGGCATGGCTTCCATTCACACGTGATTGGGTGATTGGTAGCATTGTAGACCAATATGATGAAAGAAATGGAATCAAGAGAAAATGGAGAGTTTTACTTCTTACATTGTCTTTGATCTCTATCATAGGAATTATTGTTGTCTATGTTGGTATGATTGTGGGTATGTTGGTAATGACAATTCAAGAAACTAATATGGAACCGGAAGTCGGACCAACACTTGCGTTCATTGGAGTTCTTTATATTGTTTTGCTTATATTTGCAATGCTTGCATCGGCAAAAGGATTCTGCCAGGCGATTTGCATTTACAAAATTTATGAATCTACCGTTCCGGAAAAAGCGATTAAGTACTTATTACTTTACTTGTTAGTTCCATTGGCTGGACCGCTTTGCTTGTTGAAATGCCAAGATAAAGGATATCCATATCCGCAGGAACAGGAAGTTGTTGTGTGTGAAACTACAGAAACAGTTGAAATTAATGAAAATTTAATTGAATCTACAGATGATGAATGATAAAATATGAAACAGTTACAATACATATAACAGGAGAAAAATATGGGTGGTTTATTTAATTATGACAGTCCGTTAATGACAACATTAGGGAAAATAACAGATTTAGTTCTTTTAAATGTATTAACATTAATTTTTTGCATACCGATTGTAACGATCGGAGCATCAATCACAGCATGCCATTATGCGGCACTTAAAATCAAGCGTGGTGAAGGGTATGTGTTTAAAAGTTTTTGGAAATCGTTCAAAGAGAATTTATTGCAGTCAACAGTTATATGGTTTATTGTTGCAATTAATGTAGTGTTGTGCTTGTTTGTGGTTCTTTTCATGAACGTGGAAGGAACAATGGGCTCTGTCTCTAAGGGTATTTTGTGTGCCGGGTTGATATTTTGGTGTTTTGTAAGTTGCTGGGTTTTTCCATTGCAGTCCAAATTCATTAACAAGATAGGTGCAACCTTTAAGAATGCATTTTTCATGTCAATGAAATATATCTTCCGCACCATTTTAATGGTAATTATTTGTTTGATTCCGGTTGCGGCACTTTTCTTGTTGACTTTTCAATGGTATTGTTTACTTTTGATGTTTGGCATTTCCTTACCGATATATTTATGTGCAATGCTGTATGATAAGAAATTTGAAGAACTTGAAGATATGATTAGAGAAAGAGAGGCCGAAGCTGCGGGCGAGGTTAATGAAGATTCAATCGTAGAGACAATCGAAACAACAGAAGTAGAAGAAGGCGCAAACTAGTTTGGCCTTCTTAAATCATTTGTTGCAGGGTTGTCTATGAGTTGCCCCTCTTTTGTAAAACGTGAGCCGTGACAAGGACAATCCCAAGAATGTTCGTCAGGGTTCCATTTTAAAGCGCAGCCTAAGTGAGGACAGCGTTTTGTTGTAGGCGTTAGTAGGTTGGCAGTGGTTTCAAAAGCATTTATGAAAAGTTGTGTTCTTAGCATCGAACGCGAAGGCGAGTATACAGGTGCATAAGAACACTTTTTTTCTAGTATCATATCTCGTAGAATCATCGCCGCAGTCATAGCGGAAGTCATTCCCCATTTGTTAAATCCGGTTGCCACATATAGATTTTTCGTGCTTTTTGAGTATGGACCAATATAAGGGATTTCATCCAGTGTCATACAGTCTTGAGTCGCCCAACGATAGTGCTCCAATGCATTTGGATAACATGTGGATGCCAATTCGGCTATTTCCTGCCAATTTCCTCCCTTTTTACCAGTGCGGTGGTCACCACCACCAATGAGCAATAGATCTTGGTAGTTGCGAAAAGAAAATCCTTTATCTGCTTCATCAACATACATTCCGTTTACCTTTTCCGCATTTTTATATGCAATTACATAGGAACGATGTTGGTACATTTTTAAAAAATAGCTTCCGTGTTTATTTAAAAATGGGAAATGTGTTGCGACGATGATTTTTTCAGCTGTGATTTTACCATGCTCTGTAATTGCCGTACTTGGTGCGAGCTCACATACTTTTGTGTGTTCATAAATCGACATCCCATTTACTAGTTTGGCAAGAAACTGAAGCGGATGGAACTGCGCTTGCTCTTTGAATTTGACAGCACCCAAGGTGGCAAATGGTAGTGGTAAATTACTTCTATATTCAGCGTCGTATCCCAAACTACTTAATGCGTCTAATTCTTTCTCTAGTTTGCGAGGGTGAGAAAGTGAGTAAACATAAGAGTCTTTTGTTTCAAATCCACAGTCGATGGATTGACATAGTTTGCGATATTTCAGCAGAGCCATCTCATTGGAATCTAGGTACATGCGGGCCTTTTCCAATCCGAAGCGTTGGACGAGTTTGTGATAAATAAGGCCGTGTTGGGATGTGATTTTTGCAGTTGTGTTTTTTGTAATACCATTACAAAGGGTATCTGCTTCCGCCAGCACAAACTTGATGCCGGCTTGTTTTAGCATGTAAGCACAAAGAATTCCTGTTATGCCGCCACCGATGATTAAGACATCAGTTTTGATGTCTTTTTTTAGTTGTTCAAAAGTAGGAAAGTCTATCGTATCTGACCAAACTGAAATCATGTTACCACCTCTAGTGTTAGTGTGTATATTTTGGCAAAAAATATGCGAGGCATGAAAACAAAAATGAATTGAAGTGAAAAATAAATTAGTATATAGTTATATTATGTAAGAAAAATAGTAGAGGTAAAGAGACAGAGGAAAATGAAATACAATTTGAAGAAATTATTGAGCTATTACAAACCGTTTAAATTATTATTTGTAAGCGATATGCTTTTTGCAATCTTAGGAGCAGCAATTTCCCTTACCCTTCCTTTGATTGTCAGATATATTACAAACGAAGTGGTATATGGTGACATTGTCGCAGCGCTTAATACCATTCTTATGCTTGGTGCGTTGATGGTGGCATTAGTATTAATTGAGATGGGCTGCAACTATTTCATGGTTTATTACGGACACATGATGGGCGTTAAGATGGAAGCCAACATGCGTCGAGATATATTCGGGCATTATCAGAAACTTTCGTTCACCTTTTTTGATAATCGAAAAGTGGGTGAACTGTTGTCGCGTGTTACCGGAGACCTATTTGACATCACGGAGTTGTTGCATCATGGTCCGGAAGATTTGATTATTTCACTTATTAAGATTGTAGGAGCATTTGCAATCTTGATTCATATTAATGTTCCACTTACAATTGTTACATTCGCGTGCATACCGTTTATGCTCATTTTAGCAATTTATTTTAATCGTAAAATGAAGCGTGCTTTTAAAAGAAACCGACAACGTGTTGCGGAAATTAATGCGCAGATAGAAGACAGCCTGTCCGGAATGCGCGTAGTAAAATCTTTTGCAAATGAAGATATTGAAATACAAAAATTCCAAGAAGGCAATCGCAATTATGTCGCATCCAAACAAGATAGTTATCGTTGTATGGCAGGATATCATTCGGGCGTTGGTGCAATGACTACCATGGTAACAGTAGTTGTCATCGTTGTGGGTGGAGTTTTTATGACTCGTGGAACCGTTAAAGCTACGGATTTAATTACTTTTTTGCTTTATGTTAATAATTTTGTTGAACCGGTAAGAAAACTAATTAACTTTGCTGAGCAGTTCCAGAATGGATATTCCGGATTTGAACGATTCATGGAGATTATGAGTATCGAGCCGGATATTCAGGATAGTAAAGATGCGATTGCAGTAAAAGATTTGCAGGGAAATATTAGTTTTGAAAATGTGTCCTTCCGATACGAAAGCAATCAGGAAGAAGTCCTAAGTCATATTGACTTGCAAGTAAAGGCCGGAGAATATGTGGCACTTGTCGGGGCTTCCGGCGTTGGAAAAACTACACTTTGCAGTTTGATACCGCGGTTTTATGAAGTAACTAGCGGACAAGTCCGGATTGATGGGATAAATATACGTGATATGAAGCAAGCCGACTTGCGTTCTCAGATTGGAATTGTACAGCAGGATGTATATCTTTTTGCGGGTACGATTATTGAAAACATCCGTTATGGGAAACCGGATGCAACAGATGAAGAAGTTGTGGAAGCGGCAAAGAAGGCCAATGCGCATGATTTTATTATGAGTTTTCCGAATGGTTATCAGACAGATATTGGACAGCGTGGAGTCAAACTCTCCGGCGGGCAGAAGCAACGATTATCCATAGCGCGTGTATTTTTAAAAAACCCGCCAATTCTCATTTTTGATGAAGCTACTTCATCGCTTGATAATGAGAGTGAGCAGGTTGTGCAACAATCTATGGAAAAACTTGCAAAGAACAGAACTACTTTTGTTATTGCGCATCGTTTGTCAACCATCAGAAGCGCAGAAAGAATTCTGGTACTGACAGAAGAAGGTATTTCTGAAGAGGGTACGCATGAAGAGTTACTGCAAAAGAAAGGTGCTTACGAGGCACTCTATAATCTACAGTTTCGATAAAAAACTATTATGATATAAAGGTTCAAAAGTGACATCATCACCGAACCAATCAGGTGCAACAAAAGAGTTGGCTTCTTCTTCTGATGGGAACTCAACCTCTGCCAGCACAAGAGGAGCCAAATCACCACCGAAAATATCCAGCTCAATCGTATATTTTCCGTACGGAATCATATAACGTTTCTTTTGAATTAATCTGCCGTCAATCTTTTCTTTCAGATGCAGATAAGCCTGCTCTGTAAGCGGCAGATTATATTCTTCTCTGATCATCATTCCTTTTGCTTTATATGTAAGTTCATATTTTTTGTTATCTTTGCGAATACGCACTACAGGCCCTGTACACAGGTATCCCTGCTCTAAGTGACGACATTTGTAAGTTTCGAGATTATCAGGCATTTCTTTGATTAAAAATTTGCGTTCTATTTCCATAACTTTAACCTCCAAGTGATTTTATCTTAATACAAAACGTTTTAAAAGTAAACAAATTTGCAATTTGCCTATAAGTTTGATAAACTAAATTCGGATTAGAAAGGAGATCGGAACATGACAAAAAAAGTGTGTGTTTTTCTTGCAGACGGGTTTGAGGAAATTGAAGGTTTAACAGTAGTGGATCTGTTACGTAGAGCACAAATTGAAGTCACCATGGTATCAATTACAGGAAAGATGACTGTTCACGGTGCTCATGGAATTGATGTACAAGCAGATGAATTATTTGAAAATATGACTTATGAAGAGCAGGATATGCTGGTGCTTCCGGGAGGAATGCCGGGTACAATCCACCTTGGGCAGCACAAAGGATTAGAACAACTGTTACGTACTTTTTATGAAAAACAGAAATATATTGCGGCTATTTGCGCGGCACCGAGTGTATTCGGCAAGTTTGGATTTTTGCAAGGAAGAGAAGCAACGTCATATCCGGGATTTGAGAAAGAGCTTGTGGGTGCCAAGTATGTGACAGATGCTGTTGCAGTTTCTGATTTTGTTATTACCAGCAGAGGAATGGGAACAGCGATTGATTTTTCGCTTGCACTTATTGGGGAGTTAATAGGCAAGGAAAAAGCCAATCAAATTGCAGAGGCGATTATTTATCGATAAATAGAAGGGGAAGCAGATGGATATTAAAAAGAAAACGTTAATTGTGGGAATTGTAGTAGTAGTATTTGTTGTTGCATTTAGTTTGTTTGTCTTCACGGATATATTTCGCGGTTTTGATGTTCAAGGATATACAGAAGCCGTTTTAGACCAAAAAGTGAAAGGCGAGACAGCAGGGATATTGACATTCATAGAGAATACCACAGAACAAGAACTGCGCCAGCAGTATGATGCGGAGATTTCATCTTACGTAAATAGCAACATCTTAGGCGGCATTGAAGTAACGGAAGAACAAAAATCATCCTGCGTGGAAACGACGAAAAAAATTTTCTCATCGCTTAAATATGAAGTTGGCGAAGTGAAAAAAATAAGTTCAGATGTCTATCAGGTCCCTGTTACGTATCAGGCAACCGATGTGATTGCCAAGTTCATCACTTTGTCCGGCGAAGAATATCAGCGGTTGAGTCAAAAGGCTCATGGCGGTGAAGAATTTAAAGGTACTCCTGAAGAAATTTTAGCGAAAATTCAAGAGGAGTTTCTGAACAATGCCTGTACGGTGCTCGAACAGGCGTATAAAACGATGGAATTTGGAGAGCAACAGACAATGACATTTACCATCAAAAAAGGAAGCGATGGTATTTACAAGATAGATAACAAAGAAATTATAGAATTTGTTGAAAAAATCACTGGAATACATGGCTAAACTGTGATATAATCACGAGATGAGCGTTACGATAGGTAAGTCGAAAGACTTTGAATATAAGGAGGAGAACAGTAATGAGCTTACAAGTAGAAAAAATGGAAAAAAACATGGCGAAACTTACAATTGAGGTTTCAGCAGAAGAATTAGAAAAAGCGATTCAAGGTGCATATTTGAAACAGAGAAACAAAATCAGTGTACCTGGATTCCGTAAGGGAAAAGTACCGCGTCAGATGATTGAGAAAATGTATGGTGTAGAGATTTTCTATGAGGATGCAGCAAATGCATTGATTCCTGATGCATACAGCAAGGCTTATGACGAATGTGAATTAGATATCGTGTCACAACCAAGCATCGATGTTGTACAGTTAGAAAAAGGAAAACCATTTATTTTCACGGCAGAAGTTGCAGTAAAACCGGAAGTAACTCTTGGTGAATACAAAGGATTAAAAGTAGACAAAGTTTCTAACAGAGTAACTGCAAAAGAAGTAGATGCTAAATTAGAAGAAGAACAAAAGAAGAATGCCAGAACAGTTGTTGTGGAAGACCGCGCAGTACAGGATGGCGATGAAGTTGTATTAGATTTCGAAGGATTCGTTAACGGCGTTGCTTTCGCAGGTGGAAAAGGCGAAAATTACCCACTTACAATCGGTTCAGGTTCTTTCATTCCGGGATTTGAAGAGCAGTTAATCGGTGCAGAAGCAGAGAAAGAAGTAGAAGTTAATGTAACATTCCCAGAAGAGTACCACTCAGAAGATTTAGCAGGAAAAGAAGCTGTGTTCAAATGTACAGTACATGAAATCAAAGTAAAAGAACTTCCTGAATTGGATGATGAGTTTGCATCAGAAGTTTCTGAATTTGATACTTTGGATGAATACAAAGCTGATATCAAAGCTAAGATTAAAGAACAAAAAATTGCAGAAGGCAATAGACAAAAAGAAGATCAGGCTGTAGAAAAAGCAGTTGCTAATGCTTCTATGGAGATTCCGGAAGCTATGATTGATACACAAGTACAACAGATGGCTGGGGAATTTGCTCAAAGAATGCAATCACAAGGTCTTACAATGGAACAATATTTCCAATTCACAGGACTTACAGCTGACAAGATGAGAGAAGAACTTAGACCACAGGCTGTGAAACGTATTGAAACAAGACTTGTTCTTGAGGCAATTGCTAAAGCAGAAAACATCGAAATTACAGATGAAAAAGTAGATGAAGAAATCGCTAAGATGGCTGAAATGTATCAAATGGAAGTTGAAAAACTGAAAGGATACATGGGCGAAAGCGAAAAAGAACAGATGAAAGAAGATATGGCTGTTCAAGAAGCAGTTAAGCTCTTAGTTGACAGTGCTATAGAAGAATAAAACGCAAGGGAGGCATGTACATGAGCGTAATACCTTACGTCATTGAACAAACAAGTCGTGGAGAACGTTCTTACGATATTTATTCAAGATTACTAAAAGAAAGAATTATCTTTTTGGGAGAAGAAGTAACAGATGCATCAGCAAGCGTTGTTATTGCTCAATTGCTATTTTTAGAGGGTGAAGATCCGGAGAAAGATATTCATTTGTATATTAACAGCCCTGGTGGCTCTGTGACAGCGGGTATGGCTATTTATGACACCATGCAATACATCAAATGCGATGTATCTACTATTTGTATCGGAATGGCTGCAAGTATGGGTTCTTTCTTGCTTGCGGGCGGAGCAAAAGGAAAGCGCTATGCACTTCCTAATTCAGAGATTATGATTCATCAACCATCAGGTGGTGCTAGAGGACAGGCAACTGAGATTAAGATTGTCGCAGAACATATTTTGAAAACCAGACAGAAATTGAATCAAATCTTGTCTGAGAACACAGGACAGACATTAGAAAGAATTGAAATCGATACAGAAAGAGATAATTTTATGTCTGCACAAGAAGCAAAAGAATACGGTTTGGTAGATGCAGTAATCACGAACCATTAATCAAAAATGAGAGGGGATGTTCTGGAATTAAGAGCAGCCCCTTTATGTGTAAAAATAAGGAGAGAATATGGCAGGAAAAAGAGGCGAGGAACTCGTCAGATGTTCATTTTGTGGAAAAACACAAGCACAAGTACAAAAGATAATCGCAGGGCCTAATGGTATATTCATTTGTGATGAATGCGTAGAAGTATGTGCTGAGATTATAGATGAAGAACTAGATCTGGATGTCATACAATCGGGGGACGAGGAAATCAATCTTCTGAAACCGGAAGAGATTAAAGCTTTTTTAGATGACTATGTAATCGGTCAGGATGATGCGAAAAAAGTTCTTTCTGTTGCAGTTTACAATCACTACAAAAGAATTATGGCAGGAAAAAAATTGGGAGTAGATTTGCAGAAAAGCAATATCCTGATGCTTGGTCCGACAGGATGCGGCAAGACATTGCTTGCTCAGACGTTGGCCAAAATCTTAAATGTGCCCTTCGCTATTGCTGACGCAACAGCATTAACAGAAGCCGGATATGTAGGAGAAGATGTAGAAAACATTTTATTAAAAGTAATTCAGGCTGCAGACGGTGATGTAAGACGTGCAGAGCATGGTATCATTTACATTGATGAGATTGACAAAATCACAAGAAAATCCGAAAACCCTTCTATAACGAGAGACGTGTCCGGTGAAGGCGTGCAACAAGCACTTCTGAAAATCATTGAAGGAACAGTTGCTTCTGTTCCGCCACAGGGAGGAAGAAAACATCCGCATCAGGAATTGATACAAATCGATACAACGAATATTTTATTCATATGCGGAGGCGCATTTGAAGGTATTGAGAAGATTATTGAAAAGCGTCTTGATCGCAAGTCAATGGGATTTAATTCCGAGATTGCAGAGAAACATGAAGGAAATGCAAATACACTGTTGAAAGAAATCTTACCACAAGATTTAATCAAATTCGGAATTATTCCTGAGCTTGTAGGACGTGTGCCGATTAATGTTACTTTGGAAACTTTAGATCGTGATGCGCTGATTAGAATTTTAACAGAACCGAAAAGTGCAATTGTAAAACAATATCAGAAACTGTTGGAACTTGACGGAGTCGATTTACAATTTGATCAGGAAGCATTGGAGCAGATTGCCGACATTACTTTGGCCAGAAAAACCGGTGCCAGAGGTTTGCGCGCAATTATGGAAAATGTTATGATGGACACAATGTATCATGTTCCGTCTAATGAGACAATTAAGACATGTTTGATTACAAAAAACGCTGTGTTAGGACAAGAGGAACCAATATATAATTCCGACGCTGTTGTCACACAGAGTGCGTAAGAAAAAGTGGAGCGGGTACAAAATTGTACCCGTTTTGTCATTTATTAAAAGGAGAAGTTATGGATATACAAAACATAAGCATGCCAATGGTGGCGCTTCGTGGAATGACGATATTGCCGGAGATGGTTATTCATTTCGATGTAAGTAGGAAACGTTCTATAGAAGCGATTCAGAAGGCTATGCAAAGCAAAGAACAAAAAATATTTCTCGTTGCACAACGAGAGTTGAAAATAGAAGAACCTGAGCAAAAAGATGTGTATGAGATAGGTACCATTGCTACGATTAAGCAGGTGGCGAAGATGTCTAAAAATATGCTTCGCGTACTAATCACCGGGATTGAGCGTGCGAAGTTGGTCGCGCTTCAAGAGAAAGACCCGTATCTTTTAGCAGAAGTTCAGGTATTGGAAGACTATAATGATTTTGAACCGGAGAACCTTAGTGAATGTCCGGAAGCGAAAAATTTACAAGAGATTTTCTTTGAGTATACGGTGAAAAGCGGCAAGGTGCCAAAAGACGTGGTTGCAAGAATTGCAGATTGCAAGAGTTTTCGAAGTCTTGTTAATCAAATCGCAGCCAATGTACCGCTGGATTATATTAACCTTCAGGATTTATTAGAGGAAAATGATTTGCATAAACGCTATTCGCTACTTGCCTTTAAAATAGCCAATGAAATTGCAGTGTTAAGCTTGCGTGAAGACATTCAAAAAAAGGTAAAAGAACGTATGGATAAACACCAAAAGGAGTTTATCCTGAGAGAACAAATGAAGGTCATCCGAGAGGAACTTGGTGAGGATAATCTTTTGTCCGATGCAGAGGAATTTGCAGAAGCAGCCAAGAAATTAAACGCGCCGCAAGAAGTGAAGGACAAGTTGATGAAGGAAATTCATCGATTCAAGAGTGCCATGCAGAATTCTGCGGAAAATGGTGTTACCCGCACTTATATTGAAACCATGCTTGAGATGCCTTGGGACAACGCTGTTTCTGACAAAACAGATTTGGCTACGGCAAAGCATATTTTAGAAGCAGAGCATTACGGATTAGACAAAGTAAAAGAAAGAATTCTGGAGTTTTTGGCAGTTCGCATGCTGACGCAAAAAGGAGAGAGTCCAATTCTCTGCCTTGTGGGACCGCCGGGAACAGGTAAAACATCGATTGCAAAATCCTTGGCCAAGGCCTTAAACAAGCCGTACGCGAGAATATCACTTGGCGGTATTCGGGATGAAGCCGAGATTCGTGGTCATCGCAAGACCTATGTTGGCGCCATGCCGGGACGAATCGCAAACGCAATTCGAACGGCGGGAGCAAAGAATCCACTAATTTTGTTAGATGAGATTGACAAAGTAAGCAATGACTATAAGGGAGATACATTTTCAGCACTTTTAGAGGTGTTAGACGGAGAGCAGAATGTGAAGTTCCGCGACCATTATTTGGAAGTACCGCTTGACTTGTCTGAAGTATTATTTGTGACAACAGCCAATTCTCTGCAGACTATCCCTAGACCGCTTCTGGATCGTATGGAAGTCATTGAAATCAGTAGCTATACAGAGAATGAAAAGCTACATATTGCAATGAAGCATTTAGTGCCGAAACAGTTGGAAAAACATGGTCTAAATGAAACACAGTTAACCATTCATAAAAACGCAATATGGAAAATCGCGCGCAATTACACAAAAGAAGCAGGTGTGCGTCAATTAGAGCGTACGATTGGTGAAATTTGCAGAAAGGCTGCAAAAGAAATTCTGGAAGAAGGAAAAAACAATATCCGCATCAACGAACGTAATCTTGAAAAATATCTCGGAAGAGAAAAGTTCTCTTATAACATGATCAATCAATCTGATGAAATCGGAGTTGTCCGCGGGCTGGCATGGACCAGTGTAGGAGGCGACACGTTGGAGATTGAAGTGAACGTTATGCCTGGAAAAGGGGAAATCTTGTTAACAGGTCAATTGGGAGACGTTATGAAAGAATCGGCAAGGGCAGGTATCAGTTTTATTCGCTCTGTGGGAGAAGAATATCAGATTCCAAATGATTTCTTTGAGAAACATGATATTCATATTCATATTCCAAAAGGAGCCACTCCGAAAGACGGACCATCTGCCGGCATCACAATGGCAACTGCCATGATTTCTGCAATTACACGCAAAAAGGTAAGAGCAGATGTGGCTATGACAGGAGAAATCACCTTGCGAGGAAGAGTACTTCCTATTGGGGGACTTAAGGAAAAATTACTTGCCGCTAAAAGCGCAGGTGTGAAGATGGTTCTGATTCCGGAAAAAAACATGTGTGATATTTCGGAGATTGCGTCTGAAATTACAAAGGGATTAGATATTGTGCCTGTAGAGAACATGAACGATGTGCTTCAAAAAGCACTGATATGCGAGGAAAGAGAACATGAAAATTAAAAACGTAGAATTACAGATTGTGTGTGGAATTACAAGTAAATTACCAGAGACAGATAAGATAGAAATTGCATTTGCCGGAAAGTCTAATGTTGGAAAATCTTCTTTGATTAATGCACTAATGAACCGTAAGGCGCTGGCCCGTACGTCCGCCACACCGGGGAAAACGCAGACAATCAATTTTTATAATGTCAATGATGTGATGTACTTGGTGGATTTGCCTGGATATGGTTATGCGAAAGTATCTGAACAGGAAAAAATAAAATGGGGACAACTGATTGAGCGATACCTAAACACGTCCAAACAGTTAAAAGCAGTTTTTCTGTTAATCGATATTCGTCATGACCCATCAGCAAATGATAAGATGATGTATGAATGGATTGTTTCTCAAGGTTATCATCCAATCATCATTGCAACGAAGTTGGACAAATTGAAACGAAGCCAGGTGCAGAAAAATATAAAGGCGATAAAAGAAGGATTAGGACTCCTTCCGGGAACTGTCGTGATACCATTTTCAGCAGAAACAAAACAAGGCCGGGAAGAAATTTGGGAACTGATGGAGACATATCTGGGAGAAGAAACAGAGGTGGAATAAATGAACAATACACGTCCATATTGGAAAGTAATTGTAAGCTTAGTGTTTAGCCTTTTGGCTACAGCACTCGTTATTGTGATAGGAGTAAGCGCAATTCGCTTCTTGGCACCGTTTGTCATTGGGTGGCTGATTGCATGTATTGCCAATCCGGTGGTGTGCTGGTTAGATAAAAAAATAAATATGAAAAAGAAATTTGGTTCAGCACTGATTATTATTTTGGTTATCGGTGTAGTAATCGGGCTAGCTTATCTCATTATTAGCTGTCTAATTAAAGAACTTGGCAGTTGGGTTTTGAGTTTACCTGCTTTGTATAATGGTATTACTGCTGAACTCCAAGAGGTTGCTGCAAATTTAAGCGGCATTTTGAAAATGCTTCCACAAGGTCTTAGGGAAGCAGGTAATGATTTCTTCTACAACATAGGGAGCACATTGGGAAGCGTGGTTGCGGATTTAAGCGAGCCTACTGTTGTGTGGGCGGGAGACGTGGCAAAACAGATTCCGGCTATTATAATCGGTACATTCGTAGCTGTGTTATCGGCATACTTTTTTGTGGCGGACCGAGAGACTTTTGTTGCTTGGGTAAAAAAGGCAACGCCAAAAGCAATCTATGATAGACTTTCCATGGCAGTATCGCATTTTAAACATGCAGTCGGCGGCTATTTTATAGCTCAATTCAAAATCATGTTGGTTATTTGTGTCATTCTATTTATCGGGCTTAGTCTCCTAAAAGTAGAATATGCACTTGTACTATCAATCTTAATCGGGTTTTTAGACTTTTTGCCGTTCTTTGGGACAGGAACTGCCTTTGTGCCATGGTGTATTTATACCTTGCTGACCGGCGATTATATGCGGGCACTGTTTCTACTTGTTATCTATGTAATTACACAGGTAGTGCATCACATGATACAGCCAAAACTGGTTGGCGATGAAGTGGGATTAAATCCACTTCCGACATTGTTTTTTATCTACCTTGGATATAAGCTTGGTGGATTTATCTGGATGATACTTGCTGTTCCACTTGGAATTATCATCATTAAAATGTACGAGGCGGGAGCATTTGATTATATTTTAAATGACGTGAAAATTTTGATAAAGGGAATTAAAAGCTTACGCGAATAACATTGATATTCTATGTAAAATATGGTATTGTGGAAACAGAAAAAACGTTATTAAAATTTGTGCGAAACGGAGAATTCTTATGAGTGAAAAATATGAGGGTATGGCACTTGGTGTGTTTGAACTGGATAGCGAATGTGCATGTTTTGTTGCACTAGATGCAGCGGCAAAGACAGCGAATGTGAAGATTCAGTCGGTGGAGAGAAATCGTCTTGGCGCAGGCGCGTGCGTGAAAATGCGCGGAACTGTTTCCGATGTAAAAGCTGCTATGGAAGCGGCTCTTGCAAAGGCAGCGCCGATTTCAAAAATTGTATCACACACGGTAATTGCAGCACCTGATAAGGGTACAGAAGTTGCAGCGGCAATGACAATTAACAAGTAGGAACGAAAGTAGAGGTATCGATATGAAATACAGTGCATTCGGTTTAGTAGAAGTATTAGGTGAGTCTAATGCAGTAATTGTAACAGACCAGATGTTAAAGACAGCAGAAGTACAATATGAGACACAAGATACAAAGTGCGGGGGTCATGTATTGGTTTTTGTGAGCGGAGATGTAGCGGCCGTAACTGCAGCAGTAGAACGTGTGACTGAAAATCCAACATGTAAGATATTTGCATCAGCAGTCATTTCCAACCCTTCAGAAGAAATGGTGAATATCGTTGAGATGTTCAAAGCAAGAAGAGCCAAGAAATAAGTTTAAAGGATAGGTGAATAGACATGTATATGGATGATTATAAACGTTGGATGGAAGCTGACTTGGAGGATGCTGCACTTGCAAAAGAATTGGTGTCTATCGAAGGAAATGACGAAGAAATTAAAGAACGCTTCGCGGTAGCTTTAAAGTTTGGTACTGCCGGCCTTCGCGGCGTATTGGGTGCGGGAACAAACCGCATGAATATTTACGTGGTTCGTCAGGCTACGCAAGGTTTGGCAAACTGGGTAAAAACACAAGGTGGTAATCAATTGGTTGCAATCAGCTACGATAGTCGTATCAACAGCGATGTGTTTGCAAAAACAGCAGCATGCGTATTGGCAGCAAATGGAATTAAGGTTCGCATTTACGACACATTGATGCCGGTTCCGGCGCTTAGTTTTGCTACACGCTATTATGAAGCAAATGCAGGTATTATGGTTACAGCATCTCACAATCCGGCAAAATATAATGGTTATAAGGCATATGGACCGGACGGTTGTCAGATGACAGATGAAGCGGCGGATATCGTATATGCAGAGATTCAGAAAACAGATATTTTGGAAGGCGCTAAAATCATGTCATTTGAAGACGGAATGGAGGCCGGCCTTATCGAATATGTAGGAGACGATTGCAAAGAAGCACTTTACGATGCGATTAAGTCACGTAGCGTTCGTCCGGGACTTTGCAAAACTGCAGGTCTTAAGTTAGTATATTCACCACTTAATGGTTCGGGTTTAGTTCCGGTCATGAGAATTTTAAAAGATATTGGTATTGATGATATTACAATTGTTCCGGAGCAACAATATCCGGATGGTAATTTTCCAACATGTCCATATCCAAATCCTGAGATTTATGAAGCACTTCGCTTAGGATTAGAGTTGGCTAAAAAAGAAGGTGCTGACCTTATGCTAGCAACAGACCCGGATGCTGACCGTGTAGGTATTGCAATGAAGTGTCCGGATGGCACATACGAATTGGTTTCAGGGAATGAAGTGGGTGCACTTTTGTTGGATTATATTTGTGCCGGACGTATCGAAAAAGGCACAATGCCTGAAAGAGCAGTGGCAGTCAAATCACTTGTATCCACACCACTTGCAGATGCAATTGCGAAACATTATGGTGTAGAGATGAGAAATGTGTTAACCGGTTTCAAATGGATTGGCACGCAGATTGCAGAATTGGAAGCAGCAGGTGAAGTAGACAGATTTATCTTCGGATTTGAAGAAAGCTACGGATATCTTGCCGGACCATATGTACGTGACAAGGATGCAGTAATTGCATCTATGTTGATTTGTGAAATGGCAGCTTACTACAGAAGCATTGGTTCTTCTTTGAAACAAAGAATGGAAGAAATTTATGCAGAATATGGCCGTTATTTGAACAAGACAGATAGCTTTGAGTTCCCGGGACTTACCGGAATGGACAAAATGGCCGGTATCATGGATGATTTGAGAAAGAATCCACTTACAGATATCGGCGATTACAAAGTTGTAAAAGTAACGGATTATGAGAAACCGGAAGAAACAGGTCTTCCGGCGGCTAATGTGTTAGTATATGATTTGGAAGGCGGTGCGCAAGCGATTATCCGTCCTTCGGGAACAGAACCTAAGATTAAAGCATATTATACAACATTGGGTAAAGACCTGGCAGAAGCACAAGCACAGAAAGATGCTTTGGCAAAAGGGTTAGAACCGATTTTCTCGTAGAAAGTGTGAAGAGGATATGAATAATGAAAGCACAGAACAAAAATGTTGTTCTGGGCTCAGAGTGTAGACAAAGTTCCGGGCTTACGCCCGTACTTTTCTGCTTTACGGACATGTATTGGGCCTATTGCACCTCAAACTGCCAGGTTTACATTTTAGCGATTCAACCACCAGACACCAAAATTTAGATAGGCTGCAAATGTGAGCCATACAAGGTACGGTATGTTCAAATAAGCGGCGGGCTTCGAAATTTTTGCAAACATTCTTATCATAATGAACACCAATATCCATAATAATATCAGCCAAAAGAAAGCAAAGAGATACCATCCGAAATTAAAGAAAAATACAGGCCACAAAAAGTTTACAATTAGCTGGTAGCGGTATAGAGTCATTGCGTTGTCTATTTCTTCTGTTGGTGCATCAGACACTTTTATCATATACGCAGAAATCCCCATAAGAGTGTAGAGAATTGTCCACACAACGGGAAAGAGCCAACCCGGTGGTGAGAGTGGCGGTTGATTCAGTGCCTGAAAGTCTTCCATGGCGTTCCTTGTCAGAAATCCTGCCACTGCACCCAATATAAGGGGAATAGAAATAGATTTGATAAGGGTAACTTTATTGATTTGCATGATTATACACCTCCCATTATAGATTATGTGCAAAATTAATAATTTATGTGGCAACAAAGCACAGAACAAAAGTTCGGTTTGTTCTGTACTTTTCTTTTGTATTCTGATATAATCTAATGGAATAAGCAGATACTACTTTTTAAGAAGGATTATAATCGGGAGAAATGCTATGGACCAATTCGTTTTAAAATCAGAATACAAGCCAACCGGTGACCAGCCACAAGCCATTGAAGCCCTTGTCAAAGGCTTTGAAGAAGGCAACCAATGTCAGACATTACTTGGTGTCACGGGTTCCGGTAAGACATTTACAATGGCGAATATCATTGAAAAACTGAATAAACCGACCTTGGTCATTGCACATAATAAAACTCTTGCCGCACAACTTTATGGTGAATTCAAAGAGTTCTTCCCTGATAATGCGGTGGAGTATTTTGTGTCCTACTATGATTACTATCAACCGGAGGCATATGTGCCATCGTCAGACACTTATATCGCGAAGGATTCGTCGATTAACGATGAGATTGATAAACTGCGCCATTCTGCGACAGCAGCGCTGTCAGAACGACGTGATGTCATTATCGTTGCCAGCGTATCTTGTATTTACGGACTTGGTTCGCCGATTGACTACAAAGAGATGGTCATATCTCTGCGCCCGGGAATGATAAAGGATCGTGACGATGTGATTCGAAAACTGATAGACATCCAGTATGACCGTAATGAAATGGACTTTAAACGTGGAACATTCCGCGTCCGAGGAGATGTATTGGAGATTTTCCCTGCGGTATCAGAGCAGTATGCAGTGCGTGTGGAATTTTTCGGTGATGAGATTGAACGAATCACAGAGATTGACGTACTTACAGGTGAGATTAAAAGTGCTTTGGAGCACGTGGCAATTTTCCCGGCTTCGCATTATGTCGTTTCTGCGGACAGCATGAATCGGGCAACGCAGGCAATCGAAGAAGAGTTAGAAGATAGAGTAAAGTTTTTTAAAAGCGAGGACAAGCTTTTAGAGGCGCAGCGCATTGCAGAACGTACGAATTTTGATATTGAGATGATGCGAGAGACAGGCTTTTGTTCTGGGATTGAGAATTATTCGAGACATTTGACAGGACTTGCGCCGGGGCAACCACCACATACATTAATTGATTATTTTCCGGATGATTTTCTGATTATGATAGACGAGTCCCATATGACCATACCGCAGCTTGGCGCGATGTACTCCGGAGACCGTTCGCGCAAAACAACTTTGGTAGATTATGGATTTCGTTTGCCATCGGCACTGGATAACAGGCCGCTGAATTTCGGCGAATTTGAGAGTAAGATTAACCAGATGCTTTTTGTGTCAGCAACACCTGGAAAATATGAAGAACAGAATGAACTGCTTCGTGTAGAACAGATTATTCGTCCAACGGGTCTCCTTGACCCGAAAGTAGAAGTTCGACCGATAGAAGGACAGATTGATGACCTTGTTGGTGAAGTGAACAAGGAAATTGCGAACAAAAACAAGGTTTTAATTACCACTCTTACCAAACGTATGGCAGAAGATTTGACCGATTATATGAGAGAACTGGGAATTCGTGTGAAATATCTTCATTCCGATATTGATACGTTGGAAAGAACAGAAATTATTCGTGATATGCGTTTGGGTGTTTTCGATGTTCTTATTGGAATTAATTTACTACGAGAAGGTCTTGATATCCCGGAGATTACATTGATTGCAATCTTGGATGCCGATAAAGAGGGATTTCTTCGTTCGGAGACGTCCTTGATTCAGACAATAGGACGTGCGGCACGTAATTCAGAAGGGCATGTTATTATGTATGCTGATATCGTGACCGATTCCATGAGACGTGCTATGGAAGAAACTGAGCGTAGACGTAATCTGCAAATGAAGTATAATAATGAGCATGGTATTACTCCGCAGACAATTAAGAAAGCAGTTCGCGACTTAATCAGTATTTCTAAGAAAGTGGCAGCAGAAGAACTCCGTATGGAAAAAGATCCGGAGTCTATGAGCAAAACAGAACTGGAAAAACTGATTAAAGATGTATCAAAACAGATGCGAAAAGCTGCTGCAGACTTAAACTTCGAAGCGGCAGCAAGTTTGCGTGACAAGATGATTGAGTTAAAACAAAAGTACCAGGAATTTGAGGAAGTATAGAATGAAAGATAGTAGAGAGTACATTAAAATTCGAGGTGCCAATGAGCATAATTTAAAAAATATAGATATCGATATTCCACGAAATGAACTTGTAGTATTAACCGGACTCAGCGGTTCGGGCAAGTCATCGCTTGCTTTTGATACGATTTATGCGGAAGGGCAAAGAAGATATATGGAATCCTTGTCTTCTTATGCAAGGCAATTTTTGGGGCAAATGGAAAAGCCAAGTGTGGAAAGTATTGAAGGCCTTTCACCTGCCATTTCCATTGACCAAAAGACAACGAATCGTAATCCGCGTTCTACGGTGGGAACTGTAACGGAGATATATGATTATTTTCGTTTGCTATACGCGAGAATCGGAATCCCACATTGTCCAAAATGCGGGAAAGAGATTAAGAAGCAGACAGTAGACCAGATGGTAGACCAGATTATGGAACTGCCTGAGGGGACAAAGATTCAGCTTTTAGCTCCGGTTGTCCGCGGCAAAAAAGGACGCCATGAGAAACTGTTTGAAAGAGCTAAAAAAAGCGGATATGTGCGTGTTCGCGTGGACGGCAATTTGTATGAACTTACAGAAGAAATTATATTGGACAAAAATATTAAGCACACAGTTGAGATTGTTGTGGATCGTCTGGTAGTTCGTCCGGGTATCGAAAAAAGAATGACAGATTCTATTGAAAGCGTTCTTGCATTAGCTGAGGGACTTCTGACCGTGGATGTGATTGACGGTGAAACACTTCAGTTTAGCCAAAGTTTTTCGTGTCCGGATTGTGGCATCAGTATAGAGGAAATTGAACCAAGAAGTTTTTCTTTCAACAATCCGTTTGGTGCTTGCCCGGTCTGTTTTGGATTGGGATATAAGATGGAATTTGACATAGACTTGATGATTCCGGACCAAAGTCTCAGTATTGACGAGGGTGCTATTGTTGTTATGGGCTGGCAATCATGTACAGAACCAAAAAGTTTTACAAGAGCCATCTTGAATGCACTTGCCAAAGAGTACAATTTTTCTTTGAGTACGCCATTCCAAGATTATCCGGAACATATCAAGGATATTTTGATATACGGAACAAATGGAAAAGCAGTGAAAGTGCATTATGTAGGTCAACGAGGCGAAGGCTTTTATGATATTACATTTGAAGGTCTGATAAAAAGTGTAGAAAGACGATACAGAGAAACGTCTTCTGAAATTACAAAGGCCGAATATGAAACCTTTATGCGCATTACACCGTGTCATGAATGTGGCGGACAGCGATTGAAACAAAGTGCGCTTGCTGTCACAGTTGGTGGAATGAACATTGCGGAGGTGACAGCGTTGTCCATCGAAAAGCTAGCTCAGTTTTTAGAGAATCTGGAATTGACATCCACACAACAGCTGATAGGGGAACAGATTTTGAAGGAAATTAAGGCGCGCGTTCGTTTTCTGATGAATGTGGGATTAGATTATCTGACGTTGTCCCGTGCGACAGGAAGTCTGTCCGGTGGAGAGGCACAGCGTATTCGCCTTGCAACCCAGATTGGTTCCGGGCTTGTAGGTGTAGCTTACATTTTAGACGAGCCAAGTATCGGCTTGCACCAACGCGATAACGATAAACTGTTAGCGACGCTGAAACATCTGCGGGACCTTGGAAACACGTTGATTGTTGTAGAGCATGACGAGGATACCATGCTTGCTGCAGACCACATTGTGGATATCGGACCGCATGCAGGTTCCCATGGCGGCGAAATTGTTGCACAGGGAACGGCTGATGATATTATGGCCTGCCCTTCATCGATTACCGGAGCATATTTAAGCGGGAAAATTCAAATCCCGATTCCGCAGGAGAGAAGGGAACCTAAGGGATGGCTCAAGGTGGTTTCAGCAGCTGAGAACAACTTGAAAAATATTGATGTTGACATTCCGCTTGGGGTCATGACCTGTGTGACGGGAGTGTCCGGTTCCGGAAAAAGTTCTTTGGTCAATGAAATTGTGTATAAAGCGCTTGCCAAGAAGCTAAATAGGGCAAGAACAATTCCGGGTAAACACAAGCGAATAGAAGGCGTAGAACAACTGGATAAGATTATTAACATCGACCAATCCCCGATTGGACGAACTCCGCGTTCGAACCCGGCAACTTATACGGGTGTGTTTGATATGATTCGTGATTTGTTCGCGGCAACACCGGATGCTAAGGCAAGAGGCTATAAGAAAGGAAGATTTAGCTTCAATGTGAAAGGCGGACGTTGTGAAGCATGTGCAGGAGACGGCATCTTAAAAATTGAGATGCATTTCTTGCCGGATGTATATGTGCCGTGTGAAGTGTGTGGCGGAAAACGTTATAACCGGGAGACATTAGAGGTTAAATATAAAGGTAAAAGTATCTACGATGTGCTGGATATGACTGTTGAAGAGGCATTGCACTTTTTTGAAAATGTTCCGAGTATACGTAGAAAAATAGAAACTTTATATGATGTGGGGCTTTCCTATATTAAACTTGGACAACCATCTACTACGCTTTCAGGAGGTGAAGCGCAACGTATTAAATTGGCGACAGAGCTTAGCCGAAGAAGCACCGGAAAGACGTTGTACGTTTTGGATGAACCAACGACCGGATTACATTTTGCAGATGTGCACAAATTAACTGAGATTTTGCAAAGACTTACTGCGGATGGTAATACGGTAATTGTAATCGAACACAATTTGGATGTCATTAAAACGGCAGATTATATTATCGACATTGGCCCGGAAGGCGGCGATAAGGGTGGAACGATTATTGCCAAGGGAACACCGGAAGAAGTGGCCAAGAATCCAAAATCATACACAGGGTATTATATCATGCGTGAATTAGAACGTGTGACCAGGGAATAATTTTAAAAAAAGACTTTCCATTTATTAGAAATTCTATTATAATGTTATGGACGATGAATGTAGACTAAAGATAATAGAATAGATAAGAGCATTGAAAGGAGAAATCAGATGTCAGTAACAGATATCGGAATCGATTTAGGGACAGCCAGCGTGCTGGTTTATGTAAAAGGAAAGGGTGTTGTTTTAAAAGAACCATCAGTAGTTGCTTTTGACAGAGATACGAATGAGATTAAAGCAATTGGTGAAGATGCAAGATTGATGCTTGGAAGAACGCCGGGCAACATTGTAGCTATCAGACCGTTGAGACAAGGCGTTATTTCTGACTACACAGTAACTGAAAAAATGATTAAATATTTTGTACAGAAGGCAGTAGGTATTCGTCTTTTCAAAAAACCACGTATCAGCATCTGCGTACCTAGCGGTGTTACAGAAGTAGAAAAGAAGGCAGTAACGGAAGCGGGATTTGCAGCAGGTGCAAGAGAAGTTCACTTAATCGAAGAACCGGTGGCTGCAGCTATTGGAGCCGGAATTGATATTGCAAAACCATGTGGAAATATGATTGTAGATATCGGTGGAGGAACATCTGATATTGCAGTTATTTCTCTCGGAGGAACAGTTGTTAACACCTCTATCAAGGTTGCCGGAGATGATTTCGACGAGGCGATTGTTCGTTATATGCGCAAGAAACATAATCTTCTTATCGGAGAGCGTACAGCGGAAGATATTAAGATCAAGATTGGTACAACATATCCGTTAGTAGAAGATGAAGCTATGGAAGTGCGCGGCCGTAATCTTGTGACAGGGCTTCCGAAAACAGTTACAGTGACTTCTTCAGAGACGGAAGAAGCATTGCGCGAGACGACAGCACAGATCGTAGAAGCTGTTATTGCAGTTCTTGAAAGAACACCACCGGAACTGTCAGCAGATATTCTCGACAGAGGTATTGTTCTTACAGGCGGCGGAGCGTTGCTTCGTGGATTGGAAGAATTGATTGAAGAAAAAACAGGCATTAACACGA
Organism: Faecalimonas sp.; assembly: GCA_045632945.1. GTDB lineage: Bacteria > Bacillota > Clostridia > Lachnospirales > Lachnospiraceae > Faecalimonas. The sequence continues at coordinate 28,043 of JAZQXU010000042.1, forward strand.
TGACGGCAGAAGATCCAATGAAAGTAGTTGCTATTGGAACAGGTCAATTTGTAGAATGCATGAGTGGAAGATAAAGAAAGTAGAGGCTGTCTGAAAGACGGCCTCTTTTGTTAGGTGATATTTTGGATACAGTAAAAGGTTATGTTGAACACATTGTTTTTCGTAATGAAGACAATGGATACACAGTATTTTATTTAACAAATGAAGATGGTGAGCTTACCTGCGTTGGTACCTTCCCGTATATACACGAAGGGGAAATGCTGGAAATGACTGGGGAATATGTTAGCCATAATGTGTATGGTTGGCAGTTTCATGTTAAGACCTATGAGAGTGTGGAGCCGGAAGATATGGTGTCGATTGAAAGATATTTGGGTTCTGGTGCTATTAAAGGTGTGGGGGCAGCCTTAGCAAAAAGAATTGTAAATACGTTCAAGAGCGATACATTTCGGATTATTGAAGAGGAACCGGAACGTCTTGCTGAAATAAAAGGTATCAGTGAACGAAAAGCAATGGAGATCTCGCAACAGGTAGAAGAAAAGAAAGACATGCGAAAAGCAATGATCTATTTGCAAAAATATGGCATTACTTTAAATTTGGCTGTCAAGATATATGAGCAATATGGCAATGACGTCTATCATGTAATGGAAGAAAATCCATATCAAATTGCGGAGCATGTATCAGGGATAGGATTTAAAACGGCTGATGAAATAGCTAAGCGCATTGGTATTCGCACGGATTCGGATTATCGAATTCGCAGCGGTATTCTCTATGTTTTGCTGCAAGCCGTCAGTGAAGGACATATTTACCTGCCGAAGCAGGAAGTATTGTATCGCGCAAGTGTTCTTCTGGAGATAGAACTTACAGATATATCAAATCACTTGATGGATTTAGCCATTGATAAGAAAATTGTAATGAAAGAAACAGAGCAAGAGTATCGCATTTATCCTGCTCAATATTATTATATGGAATTGAATGTGGCAAAGATGCTGCGTGATTTGGATGTTAAATACGATGTCGCCGATGTTGCAATTGAAAAACGGTTACATGAGATAGAAAAAAATGTACAGCTGGAGTTGGACGAAAGACAACGTCAGGCAGTGGTAGCAGCGGTGCGAAATGGCGTGCTCGTTCTTACCGGTGGGCCTGGAACAGGAAAAACTACGACCATTAACGCTATGATTCATTTTTTTGAAAGCGAGGGCATGGATATTTTTCTTGCAGCACCTACAGGGCGTGCGGCAAAACGAATGACAGAAGCAACGGGTTATGAGGCAAAAACAATTCACCGCATGCTGGAACTTGCCTATGTACCGGAAGAAGAGGATAGTCGCATGCGATATGGCAGAAATGATGAAAATCCGCTAGAAGCAGATGTTATCATTATTGATGAGATGTCCATGGTAGATTTGCCGCTTATGAACATCCTTCTGCGTGCTGTCATGGTCGGAACAAGGCTGATCCTTGTGGGAGACAAGGATCAACTGCCTTCGGTCGGACCGGGAAGTGTGTTAAAAGATATGATTCAGTCGGGGTGTTTTTCGGTCATTACACTCACCAAGATTTTTCGCCAGGCAGAACAAAGTGATATTGTTGTCAATGCACACAAGATTAATCGCGGAGAACATATCGTACTCGATAATAAGAGTCGCGACTTTTTCTTTTTGAAAAGGCAGGATGCGAATACGATTATCAGCGTTATGTTGACACTGATACAAAAGAAGTTGCCAAAATATGTCAATGCCGACATGTATGATATTCAAGTTTTAACACCGATGAGAAAAGGACTTTTGGGGGTGGAGAGATTAAATACTATTTTACAACAGTATCTGAATCCGCCATCACCGCAAAAGAATGAAAAAGAATACGGAGACAAGATATTTCGTGTCGGAGACAAGATTATGCAGATTAAAAACAACTACCAACTAGAATGGGAGATAGCGACAAAATATGGTCTTGTCGTAGACAAGGGTGTGGGTGTTTTCAACGGCGACATGGGTCGGATTGTAGAGATAAACAACTATACAGAAACGCTTGAAGTGGAGTACGAGGAGAAAAAAAGAGTTACCTATCCATTTCAACTATTGGAGGAATTGGAATTGGCATACGCAGTTACGATACACAAATCACAGGGAAGTGAGTATCCAGCCGTTGTCATACCATTGCTTCAAGGGCCAAGACAATTGTTTTATCGTAATTTAATTTACACTGCGGTGACCAGAGCAAAAAAATGCGTGACGCTAGTTGGGAGTGATGTCACGTTTCAAGAGATGATTTGCAATACAGATGAACAGAATCGTTACACCAGTCTGACAGAGCAAATTCAGGAAATGATTTAAGAGTCTTATTCATGAATGAACATATGGAAAAAGTGTCTGGAATTATTATATCCCCAGACGTGTCATTTTTGTGGGAAAGTATGCCGCAAAGAGATTTGTAAAGAATGCAAGCAAAAGGTGGAGTATATCAGGGAACCACGATGCAAAAGATGTGGCAAGCCAATACGCTACGAGGAAACAGAATTTTGTCATGATTGTGCGGAACATCCTGTTTCTTACGAGCAGGGAAGAAGTATATGGCTCCACAAAGGACCGGTTAGGTGGTCTATATACCAGTTCAAATACCATAATCGCAGAATATACGGAATGTTTTATGCCAAGGAAATGTATCGCCTATACGGCAAGAAACTAAAAGAATGGGGGATTGAGGTTATTATACCTGTCCCGTTACACAAGAAGCGAAAAAGAAAACGAGGATATAACCAGGCGGAAATTATCGCAAAGCATTTAGGACAATTTTCAGGCATCCCGGTTGAAACACAGGCAGTGGTTAGGACACATAACACAAAGCCGCAAAAAGAACTGAACGACAAAGATAGAAAGAAAAATTTGCGGGAAGCATTCCGCGCAAATCAAGCATGGAACAGTCCCAAAAACGTGTTACTTATTGATGATATCTATACAACAGGCAATACCATAGATGCTATTGCAAGAGTGTTGAAAGAAAAAGGAGCTCATAAAGTGTTCTTTTTAACCATAAGTATTGGACAAGGTTTCTAGGAATGTGGTATACTTAGAAATAATGTATATTAGGCGTAGTATGTATTGAGGAGATAATTATGTTAAATGAAGAACGTGTAAAACATATGGTAAAACTTGCCTTTTATGAAACGACGGACGGAAAAGAAGAACTAAAAGCGGGTTCATACTATAAGAAGGATTATATCAGTTATCATGTATTGTGGTCTGTTCTGTGGCTTACAATTGCATATACAATACTTCTTGTATTGCTTGCAATCACATACCTCAGTGTTTTGGCCGAGCAGGCGTCTGTTCTAACGATTATACTTATCGGATGCGCAGCATTAGCCATATATATTGCATTGTTAATTACATATATCTTGGTGACGAGAAAAATATATAAAAAGAAACATGCACGTGCCTATCATCGTGTGAAGAAGTTCAGACAAGATTTGGTTGAGTTGGAGATGTTGTACAAGAAGGAGGAACTCAATGGGGAAATTATTTGAGATAAAAGGATATCTTTTGGAATTCTACGCGAAGTATTCCAAGTATATTGATAAGATATTTCAATTTGTATTATCACTTATGACATTTGTATTTATCAGCAGTAACATAGGATTTTCAAATATTATTGCTAATCCGGTTGTAACCATTGCATTTTCGATTCTGTGCACATTTTTGCCAATGTCAGCTACCGTCATTGTGGCTACCATTGTGACACTATTCCAACTGTACACATTATCTATCGGTATTGCAGTTGTAGCGCTGATATTGTTTTTGATTATGTATGCGTTTTATTTTCGTTTGACGCCTGGAAAAGCAGTTATTGTATTGCTTGTTCCACTGGCATTTATGCTACAGATTCCGGTGGCAATTCCGGTTATATTCGGGCTTATCGGGACACCGGTATGCATCATCCCGATTTCCATGGGAACCATTATATATTATTTGATCGATTGTGTGAGTTCATATAACACACTGCTTGAAACAGCGGGTGAGTCAGGAATGCTTGGGCAGATGTCAACATACACGGCACAGTTATTGGGGAATCGTGAAATGTGGTGTATGGTAATTGCATTCGCAATTACTCTTTTGATTGTTTATAGTTTACGCACTATGGAAGTGGATCACGCGTGGGGCATTGCCATTGTAGCAGGCATATTAACCAATATAATTGCAATGACGTTTGGATATGTTATTTTAGACATTCAAATTTCATATGTTGGTTTGATTGTGGGCAGTCTTGTGGTTGCTGTTATTGCGTTTGTATTAGAACTTTTTGTATTTACTGTTGATTACTCAAGGACAGAATATTTGCAGTTTGAGGATGATGAATATTATTACTATGTGAAAGCCATCCCGAAGGTTTCCGTAGCAGTCCCGGAAAAAACAGTAAAGCGTATTAATGAGCGACAGAGAACAGACTTTATTGACACAGAGCAGGTTCTTGAATTAGAACAAATTACAAAAGTAGAGGTAGAAGAATCAGAGATTCAGAAGATTATTGAAGAAGAACTGAGAAGTTAGTGATACATAGAGGTCGGAGGTGACAGAATGGGACAGACTATTCGGAATTTCATAAATTCATATTTAAATGACTGGTATATGCCGGATGTAAAAATTACGGATATTCTGGAGATTATTATCATTGCCTTTTTGGTGTATCAGGTAATGGTATGGATCAAAAATACAAAAGCATGGATGCTTATGCGAGGAATCATTGTTCTTGGCGTATTTATTTCCTTTGCGGCATTGTTTAAAATGAATACCATTCTATGGCTGGCAGAAAAATCTATCAGCGTGCTTGCTACCGCGGCCATTGTTGTGTTCCAACCGGAACTTAGAAGGGCATTGGAAAAATTGGGTCAAAAGAATCTTTTGAGCAATTTGATGACCTTCGAAAGAAATAAAAGTGTTGGTCGTTTCAGTGAAAAGACTATTGACGCTATTGTAGATGCATGTTATGAAATGAGCAAGGTTAAAACGGGCGCATTGATTGTAGTGGAAGGAGATATCATGCTTACCGAATATCAGAACACAGGTATTGCGCTGGATTGTATTGTGTCTGAACAAGTACTTGTGAATATATTTGAACATAACACACCACTTCATGATGGGGCTGTTATTGTTCGTAGTGACCGTATTGTGGCGGCCACGTGTTACTTACCGTTATCAGAGAATATGAATTTAAGTAAGCAATTGGGCACCAGACATCGCGCCGCAGTCGGTATGAGTGAAGTCAGCGATGCGATGGTTATCTGTGTTTCGGAGGAAACCGGAAATGTATCATATGCCATAGGCGGATATTTGACACGTTCTGTTTCCAAAGAACAGTTAAAAGAAAAGTTAGTACAATTACAGAACAAAGTAGAAAGCAACCCGATGTTCACATTAAAGAAAGGAAGACGTGATGATGAAGGACAGATTGAAAAATAATCTCGGACTTAAAATTATGGCAGTTTTATTTGCTGTCTTCCTATGGTGGGCTGTTGTGAATGTGGATAATCCTGTTGTAACAGGGAAATACATTGTAGAGGTATCTGTGACAAATCCGGAGGTCATTACAAATGCCGGAAAAAGCTATCAGATTATTGATGATACAAAGCAGGTTACGGTTACAGTAAAGGCAAGACGCAAGATTTTAGATGAGATCAAGACAAAAAACATTATTGCGACAGCTGATCTGCGCGAGATGCAGGATACATCTGTGCCGATTAGAATCACGATTGATGGATTTGAAGGCAAATATGAAGATGCAACTGCTAATCCGCAGAACATTCAAGTCAAAACTGAAAACACCCAGAAAAAAACATTCCCAATTACTGCTGTTTCTACGGGTGCAACGCGAGACGGATACGTTGTTGCAAGTATGACTACTTCGCCACAGACGGTAGATATTAGTGGACCTGAATCTTCCATCGCAAAGATTAGCAAGGTAGTTGCAAAGGTTGATGTTTCTGAGTTGGCAGAAGACATGACAGCACAGACAGAATTATTGTATTATGATGCTGCTAACAATCTGATAGACAAGACACTTTTGACCAGCAACTGTGATAAGAACGGCGTGTCAGTAAATGTGAAAGTATGGAAAACGAAGGATGTCAAACTGAACTTTGACACATCTGCAATTAAACCGGCGGAAGGATATTTCTTCGACAGCATTGAGGTTGAACCACAGACGGTTGAAGTGGCGGGAACGTCAGAAATATTAAGTCAATTAGTGCGCCTTGATATTAGTTCAAGCGCATTGGCCATAGAAGGTGTGGCAGAAAATACAGAAGTAATTGTGGATATTACTAAATATATGCCGGAAAACGTAATTTTGGCAGATGAGAATAGCAACAATGTTGTTGTTCGAATCATTGTTGAAGAAGCCGGCACAAAATCTATTTTGCTTCCGGCTGGCTCAATTACGGTTGCAAATGCATCAGAAGACCTACAGTTAACCTATGAAACCTTGGAAGTACAACTGAAGTTTTCAGGGGCAAGTGATGTTTTGGCAGAACTTACCAGCGATAAGATTATTGCAACCATCGATTTAACAGAATATACCAATGAAGGCACATATGATATACCGGTAAAGATTACTGAATTGCCGGAGAAATGTACGTATATTGAGGAGGTAACAGTACGAATTGTACTGAGTAAAAAAGAGAGCAACAATTAGGAGGTTGTTTGAATGGTAACACAGAAAACAACAATTAAGAATCCGACGGGCTTGCATTTAAGAGCCGCCGGGCTGTTTTGCAAAACGGCTGTGCAGTTTAAAAGCATGATTCATTTTCAACATAAGAACATAACCTCGAATGCAAAAAGCGTTCTCAGCGTATTGGGAGCTTGTATTAAACGAGGGGATGAGATAGAACTTATATGTGATGGAGAGGATGAACAGCAAGCATTGGATGCAATGCTTCAAGTGATAGAAGACGGATTAGGAGAGTGACATAAATATGCTGAATTATCAAAAATATAAAAGAGTACCGGTGATGGATTATCCACAGCGTGAATGGCCGAACAAACAGATAGAAAAAGCACCAATATGGTGTAGCGTGGATTTGCGTGATGGTAATCAGGCACTTATTGAGCCAATGACAGTTGAAGAAAAAGTGGAAATGTTTCAATTGCTTGTGAAACTTGGTTTTAAGGAAATTGAAGTTGGATTTCCTTCAGCATCACAAATAGAGTATGATTTCATGCGCGTACTTGTGGAAAAAGATTTGATACCGGATGACGTTGTGATTCAAGTATTGGTGCAATGCAGAGAACATTTGATTGCACGCACATTTGAGGCGTTACAAGGTGTGAAAAATGCAATTGTACATATTTACAATTCTACATCTACGCTTCAGCGTGACGTGGTATTCCATAAAGGAAAAGAGGAAATCAAACAGATTGCAATTGAAGGAACTAAATTGGTGAAAGAATTCGTAAAAGCTTTCCCAGGACACATTACGTTAGAATATTCTCCGGAGAGCTTTACCGGAACAGAATTGGAATATGCGCTTGATGTCTGTACGGCAGTCCAAGACACATGGGGTGCTACAAAGGAAGAACCGATTATTATCAATCTTCCTGCAACAGTGGAAATGACGACACCGAATGTCTATGCTGACCAGATTGAGTGGATGCATAAGCATTTCAAAAACAGAGAAAGCATTGTGTTAAGTATTCATCCGCATAATGATAGAGGAACCGGAATTGCCGCTACAGAATTAGCACTTTTGGCCGGAGCAGATCGTGTGGAAGGTACTCTGTTTGGAAATGGGGAGCGTACCGGTAATTTGGATATCTTAACTGTTGCTTACAACATGTTTTCACAGGGAATCAATCCGGAACTGGATTTGACAAATATTGTTGAGATACAGGAAGTATATGAAAGATGCTGTAAAATGGAAGTGCCAATGCGTCATCCGTATGCTGGGAAATTAGTATTCACTGCATTTTCAGGTTCGCATCAAGATGCAATTAACAAAGGTGTTCAGGCTATGAAAGAGCGCAAACAAGATTGGTGGGAAGTACCTTATCTTCCAATTGATCCGTCTGATGTCGGACGTGAATACGAGCCAATTGTTCGTATTAACAGTCAATCGGGCAAGGGCGGCGTTGCGTTTATCATGGACAGTGAGTTTGGTTACAAGCTTCCAAAAGCAATGCATAAAGAATTTGCTGATGTCATTCAGAAGATTGCAGAGAAACAAGGCGAAGTTGCACCGTCTACCATTATGGAAGTGTTCCAGGCAGAGTATTTGGCAATGCGTACGCCATATGAATTCTTGCGTGCGAGAGCAGAAGATCATGGTGAGACTGATACAAAAGTAGAGTTAAGTTTTAAATATCATGGAGATGAAAAAGCAGTTACAGCAGTTGGTAATGGACCTTTGGATGCAGTTAAGCGTGCTGTACAAGATACCACAGGTGCTGACGTAAGCATTTTAGATTATACGCAGCATTCGTTGGAAGAGGGTTCACATGCGAAAGCAGCAGCATATATTTGTATGCGTGATGACAAAACCGGCAATGTTACATATGGTGTTGGTGTTAGTTCCAACATTACCAGAGCAGGTATCAGGGCCGTATTCAGTGCGTTAAATCGTTTGGCACGATAATATTAAAGATAATATTAAAGTGGAGGAAAAATCATGGCGAAAGCAACACTTGTTGTCATGGCAGCCGGAATCGGTAGTCGTTTCGGCGGAGGAATCAAACAGTTAGAACCGGTGGGACCAAATGGCGAAATTATTATGGATTATTCTATCTATGATGCAATGGAAGCCGGGTTTGATAAAGTAGTATTTGTAATCCGTAAGGATTTAGAAAAAGATTTCAAAGAAGTGATTGGAAACCGAATTGAAAAAATTGTGGAAGTAGATTACGCATATCAGGAAATCTCGGACATTCCGGCGCCTTACAAGGAAGTTTATGCAGACCGCAAAAAACCTTGGGGAACAGGGCAAGCTATTCTTTGCTGTAAAGACATAGTCAAAGAACCGTTTCTTGTAATTAATGCAGACGATTATTACGGAAAAGAGGCGTATGTAGAGGCTTACAATCATTTGGCAAGCGTGCAGGAAAATACTGACAAAATCCAAATTAGTATGGTTGGCTTTAGACTTGGGAACACGCTAAGTGAAAACGGAGGCGTTACCAGAGGATTGTGTCAAGTAGATGAACAAGGCATGTTGCTTGACATTGTAGAGACCAAAAATATTGTAAAAACACAATCGGGAGCTGCTATTTGCACAGAAGGAGAAGATATTCCGGTTGCACTTGATGCTCTCGTTTCTATGAATATGTGGGGGCTTATGCCGAATTTCTTTGATGTTTTGGAAAAAGGCTTTTTGGAATTCTTGGAAAACAGCGCCGCAGATTATCTCAAAGTAGAATACTTATTACCTACGATTGTCGGCGGTTTGCTTCGTAATGGTAAGGCTGATGTTACAGTGCTTGAATCAAAAGACAAGTGGTTCGGTGTGACCTACAAAGAAGATAAGGATGCCGTTGTGGCGTCAGTGAGAGCACTCGTGGAACAGGGTGTGTATCCGGAGAAGTTGTTTGGGGAATGATAAAAAAGGAATATTGACAGAGCAATTTGTTTTATTTATGAATTGCTCTGTTTTTTTAATGTTAAATATGGTTACTACCGTTGACATGTTCAAAAACGAATGTTATAATCAAAAAATGAACAAGAGAAAGGAAAAATGCGATGAAAAAGATTTTGTGTGCTATTGTGGCATGTACGATACTCTTAACGTACATTACTACAACAAAAAATGACAATTGTATAATCGTGTATTCCAGCATGGAGCAGTTTCGTAATGATGCTTTGCAGGAACAACTAAATGAACAATTTCCTGAACTGGATGTGTATGTCATGTATGTATCCACAGCGAAGGCCGCTGCAAAGCTCAGCATTGAGGGGACAGGCTCGGATGCGGATATTGTAGTAGGGCTAGACAATGCCTATATGAGTAAAGTGGCAGAACACATGGCAGATGTAAGTGGTTATTCTGATTTGGAATACGAAGAAGAGATGGTTGTTGAAAGCGGCAAATATCTTACTTGGGAAAGACAGGCAGGCTCCATCATTGTGAACAAAACAATTTTGGAAAAAGAGGGTCTTCCGATTCCGGAGACATATGAAGATTTGCTTAATCCGGTATATAAAAATTACATTGCTATGCCGGATCCAAAATCCAGTGGCACAGGATTCTTTTTCTTTAAAAATCTCGTCAACGTAATGGGGGAGGATGAGGCATTTTCTTATATAGATAAATTGGCAAAAAATATTAAACAGTTTACAGAATCCGGTTCCGGACCGGTTAAACTTTTGATACAGGGTGAAGTGGCAATTGGACTGGCACTGACATTCCAAGGGGTTAATGAGTTTAATAACGGAAACGACTTCCTGTTAATTGAACCTGAGTATGGTTCGCCGTATTCATTAACCAGCACATCAATGTTAGAAGGAAGACAACATGATGAAGATATTGTTCGAGTATTCGAGTTTATTGTTAATGATTATATGCTATATGACAAAATGTATGGTAGTCCGGAAAAAGTCTTGGTGGAACAAGAAAATGGTGTAGAAAATTATCCAAAGAATATTAACTATGCAGATATGACGGGTATTGATGATATTGGAGAAAAAGAAAGGCTGTTAGCGAAATGGAAATATTAAAAGACGAAATCAAATTAGTAGTAAAAGATTTATATAAGAATTATGGAAACGAAGATGTGTTAAAGCATATTTCTTTCGAAGTAAAAAAAGGAGAGTTTTTGTCAGTACTTGGCCCAAGTGGTTGTGGAAAAACCACCTTGCTTCGTCTCTTGATTGGGTTGGAAAAACAAGACGGGGGAACTATTGAAAAGGATGGCGTAGAGATTACTCATTTGCCACCAAGTGACAGAGGTATGGGAATTATTTTCCAAAACTACGCGCTGTTCCCGAACATGACTGTACTGCAGAATGTGGAATACGCATTGAAACTTAGGAAAGATAAAAAGGATGACGCAAGAAAGATTGCGCTTGAGACATTGGACATGATTGGCATGTCAGAGCATCTTGATAAGAAACCGAGACAACTTTCCGGTGGACAACAGCAACGTGTTGCTATCGCAAGAACGTTGGCATTAAAACCGGATATCATTTTGCTTGATGAAGCCATTTCGGCATTGGATGTGCAGAACCGTGAAATCATGAAACGTGAATTAAAAGAAATTCAGAAAAAATCTAATTCCACTATGATTTTTATTACGCACGAACAGGAAGAAGCGTTCTATCTGGCAGACCGCGTTATGATTATGTCAGAAGGTAACATTGAGCAGATTGACACACCGGAAAACATCTACAAAAATCCGAAGAATCAATATATAAAAGATTTTGTTATTGCACACTTGGAACAAAAATATGAATCATTATTGAAATGTACAGGAAGGGCACAAAATGAAGAATAAAACACTTAGTGCAGCAAGAGTACTGATTGCTCTTTTCTTAGTGGTTAGTGTTCTGATGCCGTTAATTCGTTTGATTATCAATATTCATGTGGAGGATATTTCTGCTATTATACAGTCTCCGCAATTTGGTCCGATGATTTTAAACTCATTGGCAACAACTAGTATCGCAACAGTTATTTCAGTCGCATTGGCATGGCTGTTGGCGTGGTGCGTCAACCGTACCAATATTAGATATAAAGCAGTTTTTTCGGTGTTGTTTACGTTACCGATGCTTATTCCATCTATTTCACATGGTATGGGACTTGTCTTACTGTTCGGAGATAACGGACTGATTACAAATTGGTTTGGACTTAATATTGGACTGTACGGATACAAGGGAATTATTATGGGTTCTTTGTTGTATTCATTTCCGGTAGCATTTTTGATGCTGACAGATGTATTTCAATATGAAGATTACACGGTTTATGAAGCTGCAAGCGTGCTTGGTCTTAGCAAGTACCAGCAGTTTAAAACAATCACGATTCCGAATATGAAAAAACCACTTATTTCGGTTATATTTGCAGTTTTCACCATGATATTCACTGATTATGGTGTGCCACTTGTAGTCGGCGGAAAGATCCTTACAATTCCGGTATACATGTACCGGGAAGTAATTGGACTTTTGGATTTCTCGAAGGGTGCAATTATTGGTATTATTCTGCTTATTCCGGCAGTGATTGCTTTTGTATTAGACTTAAAGAGTGAAGAAAACGGAAATGCTTCTACAGTTACAAAGATGTTTGAGATTGCCGCTAATAAGACACGTGACAGAATAGCGTATGTCTTTTGTGGAATTGTTATCTTTTTGATTAGTTTGCCACTTATGGCGTTTGCGTATTTGTCGATTGTAAAACAGTATCCAATTGATATGAGTATATCGTTTGCCAACATCAAACAGGCTTTTGAACTGGGTGTGGGCGGATATCTAATGAACTCGCTTACCATTGCTTTACTCACCTCGTTGGTGGGATTGGTAGTCATTTATTTAACAGCTTATTTGACGGCGCGTTCTAAAAAGACGTTTTCGATTATGACATTACATTTAATCTCTATGGTTTCCTTGGCCATTCCTGGTATCGTATTAGGTCTTGGTTATGTGTTGTTTTTCAAGGGAAGCTGGATATACGGAACGCTAATTATGTTGGTACTCGTTAATATGATTCACTTTTTTGCATCTCCGTATCTGATGGCTTATAATTCATTAGGCAAATTCAACGAAAAGCTTGAAGATGTGGCTGATGTTATGGGAATCAGCAGGATGAGAATGTTACTGGATGTATATGTTCCTTGCACAGTAGAAACCATGGTGGAAATGTTTAGTTATTTGTTTGTTAACAGTATGGTTACTATTTCCGCTGTATCATTTTTAGCAAACTTTAAAAACATGCCGCTTGCACTTATGATCCCGCAGTTTGATGCGCAATCATTGATTGAGGCAACTGCATTTATATCTATTATCATTTTAATTGTAAACGGTATTTTGAAATTAAGTGTTTATTTAGTAAAACGCTATATTAGAAGTCAGAATGTTATGTAAGAGGGAGAACAAGAGATGAATTTGACGTTAAATCAATTTGAAGTCTTAACTTTAATTGAGAAAGAACAGGATAAAAAAATAACGCAGAGAGATATTGCACAGAAATGCCATATGTCCCTTGGGATTGCCAACAAAGTTTTGGCTGAATTGCATGAGATGGAGTTAGTAAAAGCGCAGGATAATTCCAAATATATGGTTACTTTAAAAGGATATGAGTGGTTGGAGCCATATCGTGTAAAAAAAGCCATCTTTATGGCTGCCGGTTTTGGTAGTCGTATGGTACCGGTAACATTAAATACACCAAAGCCGCTTATTCAGGTACACGGCAAACGTATCATCGAAACGCTTCTGGACGCAGTACTAGATGCGGGGATTACAGATATTACAATTGTGCGTGGATACTTAGGAGAACAGTTTGATTTGTTGCTTAAGAAATATCCAATGATTAAATTTGTGGAAAATCCGATTTATAATGAGGCTAATAATATTTCCAGTGCATATGTGGTTCGTGACATGCTTGCAAATGCTTATGTATTGGAATCAGATTTGTTGCTTTACAATAAAAACTTGATTCGTAAGTATGAGTACACAACCAATTATCTCGGAATGGCAGTTGACAGAACCGATGACTGGTGTTTTGAAACGAAAAAAGGGTATATTACAAAAGTGCGCGTCGGTGGCGAAAATGTACATCACATGTTTGGCATCTCATATTGGACAAAAGAAGATGCTCAAAAGATGGAAACAGATATTGAAACAGTATACAAAAGCCCAGGCGGTAAAGAGCGCTATTGGGACGAAGTGGCACTTCGCGAATGCATTAAGAACTATAAAGTGTGGGTAAGAGAGGTAGAACGAGGCGACATTATTGAAATTGATACTTATAACGAATTGAAGCAAATTGATTCAATTTATAATGTGTAAGTCTATGTTTTAAGGTAGAGAAGGAAACAAACATGAAAAAGAGCAGATGTTATGGTATAGATCTACTTAGAATATTTTCCATGTTCTTAATTGTGACATTACATGTGATGGGACATGGCGGCGTTTTAAATGCAGCAGCACCTGCCACGCTTAATTATAAAATTGCATGGTTTATTGAAATTGCGTCATATTGTGCAGTTAACTGTTATGCTCTGATTTCAGGATATGTAGGTATTGATGCAAATTATAAAACCTCTAATGTGCTATATCTGTGGTTACAAGTTGCATTTTATTCTGTCAGTATAACGCTTTTGTTTGCACTGTTAACTCCGGGAAAGATTGGAATTAATGCAGTTTTGCATGCTTTCTTTCCTGTTTTATACGAAAAATACTGGTATTTCACAGCATATTTTTGCATGTTTTTCTTTATTCCGATATTTAATCACATTGTTCAAACAATGAACGAAAAAGAAATGCAGCGGATTGTGATTTGCCTCATAGTCTTTTTTTCGTTGATAACAACATGGAGAAATGAAGATATGTTTGGAGTGCAATTTGGCTATAATGCAATATGGTTGGGAATTATGTATATTATTGGTGCATATATAAAACATTATGTTGAATTGGAACGTATTCATAGTATTGTGTGTTTGATGATGTATATTTTATGTATTATGGTTACTTGGAGTTCAAAGTTTGTTTTGCCGTTCTTTATTGAAAAGTCGGTTATATCGGCTGGTAAAGAAATGATGTTAATAAATTATACTTCTCCGACCATATTATTGGCCTCAATCGCGTTGCTACTTTTATTTGCCAAATTTAAGGTCGATAAAGGTAAAAAAATCATTGGATTTTTGTCACCGCTAACATTTGGCGTATACCTTATCCATGATAATCCATTGATAAGACAAAATGTTATTTATAATCTATTTTCACAATATATACAATTACAGCCGATATATTTTGTGTTGGCAGTTTTCTTGACTGTATTGTGTATATATTTGATATGTTCATTGTTGGATTATATTCGTTTTCAATTGTTTAGAACTTTAAAAGTGAAAATAATATGTGAGAATGTTGGCAATTATAGTTTGACAAAAAACAAAGGGAAAGTGTAACAACTTTCCTTTTTTGATTTTAAAATTAAAAAAGTTGCTTGGTTTAATGTGTTTTTTGTAATAAAATGCGATTTGACATTGTGAAAAAGAGTATAATTTGGTATAATACAATGTTAGTAAAGATATAGCAAATATTGAGGTGCTTACAATGGATAAAAGAAAATTCGAACAATTCAAAAAAATGTTACGTTTTTTAGTTGCCATGCTCATGGTAGTGTGTACGACAGCAGTTTTTATATATTTGTGGAAGGATAATTATAACGCAGGAATTGTACTTCCGTTTTATTACAAAGGATATTGGCTTGTGGCAGCATTCTATGTATTCTTTTTCATCCTTTTTTTATACATCTACGGAGGTATGAGTTACGGATACTTGAGAAATAAGAATATCATTTTTTCACAAATTTTATCTTTGTTATGTGCAAACGTGTTGATTTATTTGGAGACCGTGTTACTTTCTGCAAGATTTGTAACAGTTGTACCGATGCTGAAAATGACAATTGCACAAATGGTGTTTATTACAATTTATTCGTTCTTTTTTGACAGATTGTTTAGGAGAATGTTCCCGCCGCATAAGATTACCGTGTTATATCAGGAATATGATCCTTCAGATTTATTACGCAAAGTAAAAACAAGAAAAGACCGCTATCGTATCAAAGAAGTTGTAAATGTAGATATGGAGTGGGAAGCTTTGCTAGAAGTGATTAATCAAAGTGAAGCTATCATGATATATGATGTGCATTCAGAACTCCGTAATAAGATTGTGAAGTATTGTTATGAGAAAGATGTCAGATTATATATTACTCCTAAGATTTCAGACATTCTAATTCGTAGTTCGGAAAACATACATCTATTTGACACACCATTATTGCTATTGAGAAATAATGGTATGTCCTTTGAAGAGCGTTTTGTAAAACGTCTACTTGATATTGTTGTTTCGATTGTTGTTATTGTTGTTACATCTCCGATTATGTTAATTATAGCACTTGCTATCAAATTGTATGATGGAGGTCCGGTATTCTTCAAACAAAAAAGATGCACTTTGGATGCCAAGGTATTTGAAATACACAAGTTCAGAAGTATGATTGTAGATGCGGAAAAAGAAGGAATGTCTATTCCAGCATCTGAGAAGGATCCGCGTATTACACCGGTTGGTCATGTGATTCGCGCAACCAGATTGGACGAGCTTCCACAGATTTTTGATATTTTATCAGGAAAGATGAGCCTTGTCGGACCGAGACCGGAGCGTGTGGAACATGTAGAAAAATACACGAAAGATATTCCTGAATTTGCTTATCGTTTGAAAGTGAAAGGTGGATTAACCGGATATGCCCAGATCTTTGGTAAGTATAACACGACAGCATACGACAAACTGAAATTGGATTTAATGTATATACAAAATTATTCAATATTATTGGATCTCAAATTAATTTTGATGACGATTAAAATCATGTTCATGAAAGAAAGTACAGAAGGTTTTGACGAAAAACAAATCAGTGAAATTCAATCAAGGGAGAAGTAGTAATGCAGTCGTATTTTGAAAAAATATATCAAGATGGATTTGAAAAATTCACAAATGTATTAGAACATAAACTAGATAAAGAGGAAAAGACATTTGTTATAACAGCCAATCCGGAGACATTGATGATAGGTGCTGAAACACCTGCTTTTGATGAAATTTTGAAATCAGAAAAAACAGTTATTGTTCCGGACGGAATTGGAGTTGTGAAGGCTGCTAACATGCTTAAGATACCGGTAAAAGAAAGAGTTACAGGTGTTGAGATTGTTCAGAGTCTATTTCAAATGTTAAACGAAAAGAAACGTTCTTTGTATCTGTTGGGAGCAAAAAAAGAGGTTCTCGACAAGTTGGTAGAACGCATCCACACAGAGTATCCGGGAATTAATGTTTTGGGATTTTGTGATGGATATGTAAAAGATAAAGATGCAGTGTTTGAACAAATGGTAAGTTTAAAACCGGATGTGGTGCTTGTAGCACTTGGCATTCCGGCGCAAGAGCAATTGATTTATAAACACTATGACAAATTTGAAAAGGGAATTTTTGTAGGAGTAGGCGGTAGTTTTGATGTGCTTAGCGGCACAAAGAAAAGAGCCCCGAAAATATTTATCAAATTAAACTTAGAATGGTTATATCGCATTGCAAAAGAACCAAAACGAATCAAAAGATTTTATGTTAGTAACGTAAAATTTATTTCTAAAATCAGAAAAATGATGAGGTAAACAAATGAAAATTAAAGTTATGACTGTTTTTGGAACACGTCCGGAAACAATTAAAATGGCACCGCTTGTAAAGGAATTGAAAAGCAGAGAAGAAATCGAGACAATTGTTTGCGTAACAGCACAACACAGACAGATGTTAGACCAAGTGCTTAATGCATTTAAAATTGTGCCTGATTATGATTTGGATATTATGAAACAGGGACAGACATTGTCAGATATTACTACAAGAGTTTTACAAGGATTGGAAAGCGTTATTAAGGAAGTTAAACCTGATATTGTATTGGTTCATGGTGATACAACAACTACTTTTGCGGGAGCGTTAGCAGCGTTCTATAATCAGGTGGCAATTGGCCACGTGGAAGCAGGGCTTAGAACATATAACAAATATTCACCGTTCCCGGAAGAATCCAATAGACAATTTGTAGGTGTGATTTCAGATATGAATTTTGCGCCGACAGAACAGAGCAAAGAAAACCTTTTGCGTGAAGGGAAAAATCCTGAAACGATTATTGTAACCGGAAATACGGCTATTGATGCACTCCAGACAACAGTACGTGATGATTATGAGCATGAAATCATTGACTGGGTTGGCGACTCTAGAATGATTATGTTAACTGCTCACAGACGCGAGAACCTAGGAGAGCCAATGCGTAATATGTTCCGTGCCATCAAACGAATCATCGAAAAGTATGATGATATTAAAGTGGTTTATCCGGTTCATTTAAATCCGATTGTTGTTCAGACAGCAGAAGAGATTTTTGGAGATTGTGATAGAGTAAAACTGATTAAACCATTAGAAGTATTAGATTTCCATAATCTGTTGAATAAATCATATTTGATTTTGACAGATAGCGGTGGAATTCAAGAAGAAGCACCTTCACTTGGAAAACCGGTTATTGTTCTTCGGGATACAACAGAACGTCCGGAAGGTATTGCTGCGGGGACACTGAAACTGGCAGGAACCAATGAAGAAGTAATCTATGGTTTGATTGATGAATTGTTATCAGATGAAGAAGAATATGCTCGTATGAGTAAGGCGTCTAATCCGTATGGGGACGGACTTGCAAGCAAGCGTATTGTAGATGCGATTATTGAGAAGTTTTTGTGTAAAGAAGTGAGATAATAATAAAACATTTTGTATATGCAGGGAGAAAGCATGAAAAAGAAAGTATATATAACTAGTTTGCATTTGCAACATGGTGGAGTGGAGATGGCAATTACTTTGTTGGCCAATGCGTTGTCAAAAAGAGGTTACGAAGTAGAGATACTCTGTACGTATGATTTGGGTGCTCCAGTATACGAGTTAGATAAAAACGTAAAAGTTATATATCTGACGGAACTAGCTCCAAATAGAGAAGAATTTAACAATGCAGTAAAAAACAGAGACGTGCTTCGTGTTATAAAACAGGGTATCTATTCCATTAAAGTTTTGTATCTGAAGAAAAAAACAATGCGCGAAAGAATTAAAGCAATCACTGAGGGAACAGTTATTGCTACAAGAAATGAGCATGCAATTTTGCTGTCAAAATACGGAAAAAGTAGTGTGAAAAAGATTGCGCAATTGCATCACGATCATTGTTTTGATAAAAAAATAATGCATGATTTCAAATACAGATATAAGAATATTGATGTTTTCGTATTGTTAACAGAGTGGCTCTGCCAAGAAATAAAAGAAATCATGAGAAATAATAAACATACAAAACATATTGTAATTCCTAATTTCTTAGCAGACGTAGACAAGGCCGATGTAGCAGAGCGAGAGAACCAGGTGATTGCCGTAGGTAGAATGCATACGGTAAAAGGTTTTTTGCGAATGCTTGAAATTTGGAAAGAAGTACATACCAAAGAGAAGCATATTTTAAAAATCATTGGTTCTGGCGAACAGACTGAAGAAATATGTGAAAAAATCAAAGAATTGCACCTGGAAGAGCAGGTTATCATGACGGGAGCGCTAAATCACGAAGACGTGATGAAAGAAATGAAAAAATCAAAAATATATTTAATGACCTCATATTCAGAGGCGTTTCCTTTTGCATTGCTTGAAGCAATGCAAGCAGGACTTCCACTTGTGTCATATGATGTGCGAGTGGGTCCAAGAGCTATTATACAAGACGGAAAAAATGGATATTTGATTCCAGAACATGATAAAAAAATGTATGTGGAAAAAGTTGAAAGTATTCTTGATAATCAACAATTGCATGAGATGATGTCAAAGGAATCTCAAGTTTATGCAGAAAAATTTTCCGAAGAACAAATTATAAAAAGATGGCTAGAAATACTTTGATTATAACGGAGGAGATTTCCTATGGGAAAAATTGTTGTACCAACAGGATATATGGGGTCAGGTTCATCGGCAGTTACCGATATGATTTCTGAAATAGAAGGATATGATGCAGATTATGGTAAGTTTGAGTATGTTTTCATGCATTGCCCAAATGGAGTTTTTGATTTGGAAGACAAACTTCTTATAGGAAATAATGCGGTCAGGAGTGATGAAGCACTTCATAGTTTCAGAAACACCATGAAACAATTGTTTGATAAAAAATATTGGTGGGTAGGTCATTATAAAGAAAAATTAAGTCCGAAATTCATGGAATATACAGATGAATATGTGGATTCATTAATTACGCAAAAGATGCCGTCATATTGGTATTGGCAAGAAAATGCAGATGTAAAAATGATTTTGAAATTAATATGGAGAAAAATCATTTCAACTTGTTCATTTGGTCATGTTCACATAAAACAACCGTTAGTTTATGACGATATGTTTGTTTCATATGTGAAAGAAGATGAATTTTATGCCAAAACTAAAGTTTATTTGCGAAAATTGTGGAAAGAATTAGGGGTAACCCAGAGAAATGTTATATTAGATCAACTATTTCTGCCTTTTAACATAAATCGAATGGAAAGATATTTTGATGAAAATGAGGCGGTTATTTTTGTAATAGACCGAGATCCACGTGATACATTTATTATCAACAAATATAATTATACCAAAAGAAATCTTCCTATACCATATCCGACTGATGCGAAGGAATTTTGCAAGTGTTATAGAGCATTAAGGGAAATGGAAAAAGAAGTAAAACATCCTAATATTCATAGAATTCATTTTGAGGATTTAGTATATTGTTATGATGAAACAGTGGAACGCATACTTAATGCGCTTGGTGCGACAAAAGAAATGCATATTAAGAAAAAACAAAAATTTAATCCTGAAAAATCAATTGAAAACACCCAATTGTTTTTGATTAATGAACAGATTAAGGAAGAAGTTCGTATTATGGAGACAGAATTAGCACCGTATCTGTATCACTTCCCATACGAGAGAAAGCCAGACAGTGCTAAAATATTTTAATGTCAAAGAGGTATGAAATGATTACAATTAGTTTTATTGTACCTGTGTATAACATGGAGCAATATGTTATTAAATGTTTAGACAGTATTGTAAATCAAACCCGAAAAGATTTTGAGATTATCGTGATTAATGATGGTTCAAAAGATGATTCGGAACGTATTATAGGAGAATACGCGAAAAAACATTCCCAACATATTACTGTTATCTCGCAAGAAAATCATGGAATAGGTTATACACGTAACAAAGGAATAGAACTTGCGCGTGGAAAGTATATTACTTTTATAGATAGTGATGATGCAATAGAACCTGATTTTTGTGAAAAAATGATTGGTGAGATGGAAAGTAGAGGTTTAGACCTAGTTGTTAGTGATTATTATGAAACTTATGAGACAAGTAAGAATAAGTCATATTTTAAAATAGCCGAGTTTGATGATACTAATTTGATAGATAGTCCAAAACTTTTATTCGACATCAATACTAGTCCATGGAATAAAATTTATAAGGTTGATTTATTAAGACAATATAACATTGTTTTTCCGGAAAAGAAGAAATATGAAGATGTAATTTTTGTAGTCAAGTATTTATGCGTTGCCAAGCGCGTAGGGAAAATCAATTTACCGTTGGTAGACTATCTGATACGAGGTGGCGGAGAAACAACTACAATGAATCCAAAAATATTTGATATATTTGATATTTTGGACGAATTGTTTCAATATTTTGTTTCAAATGAAATATATGAGAATGTGAAAGAATATTTCGAGTGGTTTTGTATTAATCGTATTACAGTTTACTGTATACAGCAGCAATATCAACGTAGCGATGATGTTGCAATGAATTTTATACAAACAGGTTTTGCATACTTAAATGAAACATTTCCACACTGGAGAGCAAATAAACATTATGTAAATAATAATAGTTTTTTAAAACGATTGCTCAAGGGAAATGAAAAAAATATGAAAGCTTTCGTGAAGTTTGCTAGAAAGAGGCACAAATTGTGAAGAAAAAACTTTTGTTTATTATTTATACCCATTCACTTGGTGGTGGCGCAGAAAGAATTCTCACAAATGTCGTTAACGGCTTAAATCCTGACAAATATGACATAGATATTTTGGAATATGCTCAGTATGGAATAAAAGAAGAACCGATAAGACCGCATATTCGACGAAGAAAACCGATTGTGTCCATGGAAAAGGATAACAAATATAAGCGTTTATGGCGTAACATTCAAGTCTATTCTTATGCGGGGTTTTTGAGAAAACGAAAAGAAAAATATGATTTGGAAATTTCCTTCAACTGTTTAATTCCCACGTTTCTTTTAAGCAAAGATGTTCCGTCTATTGCGTGGTTTCATGGAGATATTTATAGTTTAAAGCGTTTGGGTTATTATAGAATGTTGCAACGGAAAAGTTTGAAGAATGTTAATCATATTGTCGCAATATCTCAAAACACGAAGCAATCTATTATTGACATATATCCTGAGTATAGTCAGAAGATACAACTGATTTACAATGGTTTTGAAGTGGAGGCAATTAGAGAAATTTCGAATGAGCCATGCGAAATAGAAGTAAAACAACCTAGCATCGCGTATGTGGGAAGGCTAGAAGAGGGAAAAAATCCACTCGCTTTGCTAGATGTCTTAGAAAAATTAAATAAAAACAATAAAAAGATTTTTTTGTATTATATAGGACAAGGGAAAATGGATACAGACATACTTGAGAAAGTAGAAGAGTATGGCTTGAAAGAACAAGTGTTCATGTTAGGATATCAAACAAATCCGTATCCAATCATGCGACAATGTTCAGCAATATGCATGATGTCTCGCGCAGAAGGTTTTCCAACTGTTTTTGCAGAGGGTATGGCGTTGGGGGTTCCGTTTATAAGCACGCATGTTGGCGGGACAGATGAATTGTCTAATCGTGGCAAGTGTGGACGTATAGTTAACAATGTAGACGAATGTGTTGAAGCCATTGAAAATTATATTTTGAATGAGGAAAAATATTATCATATGAAACAGGAGTGTAGAAAACATATACGTACTTTTGATGTGGCAACGCAAATACAAAAAATAGAAAAATTATTTGATGAAACTATATTCGAAAAAAGTAAGTAAGCATGGTTATTAACAAAGAGGAGTATGATGAAGAAATCTGTAACTGAAAATTTTATTTACAACATGTTATATCAAGTGTTAGTCACTGCGTTACCTGTTTTGACAACACCATATATTGCCAGAGCGCTTGGATTGCATGCAAATGGCATACATTCATATACAGAGGGCATAGTTACATATTTTATGCTTTTTGGTGCGCTAGGAACTTCATTATATGGAACAAGAAAAATTGCGTATGAAAGAAACAACTCTCAAAAAATGACTCAAGCGGCGTGGGAAATCATCATTCTTCGCATCACGCTTCTTATGGCTACTTTGGGAATCTTCATTGTTTCTTTGTGTTTTAATAACGAATATGCGTATTTGTATAGGATACAAATAATTAATATTTTGGCAACTGCAATAGATATTTCTTGGTTTTTTCAAGGGGTAGAAGATTTTAAAAAAGTAACGATGCGCAATATGCTGGTGAAAGGCATCTATGTCATATGCCTATTTCTGTTTATTAAAGAACCAGATGATTTGCAAAAGTATGTTTTTTTAATCGTAGGTAGTTCTCTTTTTGGGAATATTACCATGTGGTTTCAATTAAAAAAATATTTAGTTAAAGACGCACTTCAAAAGCCATTAAAGATATTTGTTCATCTTAAGGGAAGTGTAAGTTTGTTTATTCCGCAAATTACCAATTATGTGTATGCTCTGTTAGATCGCTCTATGTTAAAGTGGATTACCGATGATACAGATAATGTAGGTATTTATGACCAAGCTCAGCGCTTGGTGCGTGCTGTTACTGCTATTTTACAATCAATAGGATATGTAATGTTAGCAAGGATAGCAAATTTAAGCTCGGAAAATGACAAGGCAAGCATCAAACAATATATTAGAAAATCTTTGAATTTCACACTGTTTTTGGCTTTCCCGATTATGTTCGGGTTAATGGGAACGGCCGAAGAATTTATACCTATATTTTTAGGTGATGAATATTTGGATGTTATACCCGTGTTAAAAGTATTAAGCGTGCTTGTATTGACGATGTCTTTAAACAGTGTTATTGGTGTACAACTGTTGATTTCTGTTGGAAAAGAAAAAAAATATGCGATTGCAACTACTACGGGAGCCATTGTTAACGTTGTTGTGAATTTGTTGTTGATTCCTCAGTGTGGTGTGTTGGGAGCATGTGTTTCATCTTTATTAGCCGAGTTTGTTGTTTTTGCTATTTCCTTTACACATGCAAGAGAATATTTGGAATTAAAACAAATGCTTAAAGATAATTTATTACCATTTGTGACTTCATTTATAATGTATTTTGTAGTTATTTTAGTGCGAAACATTAATGTGACAGTATTTATACGTTTAATTATTGAGATGGTAATTGGAGCTACTTTCTATTTTGTGATTATGTATGTAAGCAAAAACGAAATATTAAATTTAATCATTTCAAAAGTAATCAGAAAGGTAAAACGTGATGATTAATAAGTTATATGGCAATGAGAGCTTGAGTAAACAATTTATGATATTTATTATCCTACAACCGATTATAGATATTTATAGACTTTTTGTTGGTAATGCTATTGAAATCGCAGGGATATCCTTAGTGGAACTAATTAATATCTTTTTAATAGGATATTTAGGAGTGTTGTTTGTACTTAATCAGAAAAAGTTAAAAACGTTTGTACCAGCTATTTTATATGCAATAATTTTGTGCATTTATTTAATTTTTCATTGTTATAACATGCTGAATTTTGATACGACTATCATTACAGGCACAAGTATCAATGTGTTTGTAGAAATATATGTTATTCTGCGTGCATATGTATTACCTATTATGTTGCTTTATATGATGATACATATTCGTACAACACAAGAACGATTTTTAAAAACTACGGTTTCAATAAGTGTATTTATCAGCAGTGTTATTGTGATTACTAATGTATTCAAAATTTCATATATTTCATATGCAAGTAATCTCAAAGAGAAAGAAATGATTTATCAAAATATTTTTGAATGGTTTACCAAACAACCACCGAGCGATCTAAATTTAATTACTTCCAAAGGGTGGTTTTATTCAGGGAACCAGATAGGATTGATTTTGTTAATGTTGCTTCCGATTGTAGTGTATTATGCAATGCGTAAGCAAAAAATATATGGTTATTTCTTTGTTGCATTGCAAGTTGTGGCTATGATTATGGTTGCAACAAAGACAGCAGCGTTCGGCTCTATGTTGGTATTGGTAGTCATGCTTGTTTTGCTTCTGGTTTTTAGTATTATTGAGAAGCAATGGATAGGCATATGGAAAAACCTCTTGGCAATTACGTTGATTTTGGTAATGGGATTAATTTTGCTTATTCATTCTCCGGTGATTCGCATGATGAATTTGCAAAGTTTGAGTTATGAAGAATCAGAAGAAGAAAAGGCTTTGGAGTCTAAAGTTGACGAATTGTCTCAAGGTGAATTTGATGAGGAAAGTTTTATTGAATTTTTTAATGAATGCTATTATATTTACGGAGTTCAAGAGGAGTACATCAAACTATTACCGGTCGCACAATATCCGGATTTTTGGTTTAGTGTTGTAACTGACGAATCGAAAAGACAGATTAACTTTAGGGAATTCAAACAACGTTTATATGAGGTGGTCGCAACGGAAAATAACAATCCACAAGATATGTATTTGGGTATTGGTTATACTAGCAACTTCCCATATGTGGAAAAGGATATATCTGCACAAAATGTTTGGTTTGGATGGATTGGCACAATTGTATTATTAGGTCCATTTTTCTTCTTGTTTGTATATTTAGCAATAAAAATACTTTTAAACATGAAAGAACATTTTTCGTTTTGGATCTGTACTTTGGGACTTGCTATATGTGCAGCTACTGCATGTACATTGATTGCAGGACATCTGTTTGGAAATCTATTCCCTATTGCTATATACATCTATATTATGGCACAATTAAAACATTCAGTAATAACTAAGCAGTAGATATTTAAAATGAGGTGAGTTGTATATGAAAAGTTTATTGACAGTTGTTATTCCTTGTTATAATGAGGAAGCAATGATTCGAATAACGGCCACGACGATACATGAGATATTGTCAAACGCAAATATCAATCATGAACTTGTTTTTATTGATGACGGTTCGTGTGATCAAACATGGGACAACATTTCGGAAACTGTGAATTTTTTGTCCTGTGTGAAAGGAGTGCGCTTTTCGAGAAATTTTGGAAAAGAGGCAGCAATATCTTGCGGTTTATCTTATGCGAAGGGAGATTGTGCAGTTATAATTGATTGTGATTTGCAACATCCTCCAGAAAAAATTGTAGATATGTACAAATTGTGGGAACAGGGGTATGAAGTTGTAGAGGCTGTAAAAAAAGAACGGGGGAAAGAGTCGCTTGTGCATGCATTTTGCGCAAGATGGTTCTATAATCTCATTAGCAGTGCCACCAAACTTGATATGCGCCGGGCGTCTGATTTTAAGTTATTAGACAGAAAAGCCATTTCAGCTCTTTTGAATGTAAAGGAAAGCAATTCTTTCTTTAGAGCATTATCCTCATGGATTGGTTTCAAAACAGTACAGGTTGAATTTGAAGTACAAGAAAGAATGCAAGGCACTACTAAATGGTCAACTTGGTCGCTGATTAAATATGCTGTTTCTAATATTACTTCTTTTTCGGCAGCACCAATGCAAATAATCACTGTTTTGGGTGCGGTAACTTTTATTTTGTCTCTTGTAATGGGAACCATTTCCTTGGTAGATAAATTCTTAGGACAAGCATTAGAAGGGTTTACGACAGTTATTATATTACAGTTGTTTTTCAGCAGCATCATTATGCTTAGTTTGGGCATTATCGGTCATTATATTGAAAAAATATATGATGAAATTAAAGGACGTCCCAAATTTATCATTTCGGAAATATGCGATAAGGAATAGGTAATGCAATATGAACCGTTTTGTAGATAAAACATTTATAAAATTTGTATTAGTTGGAATAATTAACACATTGTTTGGAACTACTATTATGTTTGGTTTCTATAACATTTTACATTGCAATTATTGGTTTGCTAGTGCTGCAAATTATGTATTGGGAAGTGTTCTCAGTTATTTTCTTAATAAACACTTTACTTTTCGAAACACAACTAAAGGTTGGAAACCAATATTACGTTTTATAATTAATATCTCGGTCTGTTATCTTTTGGCTTATGGTATTGCCAAACCAGTTATGTTGGTTGTTTTACAGGAATATAATCAAAGTATTCAAGAAAATGGGGCGATGATAGTGGGAATGGTTCTTTTCGTTTGCCTCAATTATATAGGTCAAAGATATTTTGCCTTTAAAAAACAAGAATAAGATATAGGGCAAAAATGAAGGGGAAATATTATGGAAAAAATCTTATATTTTTTGAAACTAAAATACGAAAAAAGCAGGATTCCTTTTTGGACTGCTATGGCAGTCGGAACATTGACATATATGTTTGCTTTTACAAACAAACTAATTAATCATGATGAGGCATGCTCTTTGTTTGCGAAAGGTGCAGGGCTTTCTTCAGGGCGTTGGGGACTCGACATGATTTCCTTCGTGTTTCCGGATTTCTCAATGCCGTGGATATATGGTGTAATTTCCGTTGTTCTAATAGCTATCGCAAGTTGTGTTATTGTTCATTTGTTTGATATTCAAACAATGGTTCTGCAGGGGCTTTTGGCAGGTTTGATAATGGCGTTTCCTTCATTGATTGGTACCTTTAACTATATGTTTACTGCCAGTTCATATGCGCTAGCTTTTTTCTTTTCAGTGGTCGCTGTACGATGTTTCGTGAGTAATAAAAAGCAAGTTAAAGCATTAAGTTTTTTGTTGATGATCTTGTCGTTGAGTATTTATCAATCATATATAGCGGTAGCAGCAAGTTTGTTTTTGCTGTTGGTTATTCGGCGAATTATCAAAGAAGAGGGGAAAAGCATAGAAATTATAAAGCAGGGGATTTCTTATGTGCTGTTTTTGGGAATAGCACTTGTTTGTTATTATGTTCTTACACAAGTATTTCTTAGACTGGCAAACGTCAGTATGAATAGCTATGCAAGCGCAAACTTAGGGATGAATACCGGTGTGATTATAAATCGCATCAAAGCAGCATATGTGAATTTTTTTAAAGAGTTTATTTATGGGACATCTAGTCTTATTCCAACGTTCTTTTCGCGCATGATACATGTTGTAAGCATGGCTTTGATAGGTGTTGAAATGCTTGTTTTATGCCGTTTTAAGAAAAAGGGAGAGAGAATTTTTTTAATGCTTATGGTATGCTTGTTGCCCCTAAGTATTAATTGTATGTATCTTTTTGTTGAAGCAAACGCAATTCATACTTTAGTGCTTTATAGTTTTATTTCTGTGTATGTCCTAGCGATAATTATCATCGAAGAGTGCACTTACTTAACGATAGAAAAAAATATAAAAGCATATTTGCATTCGTTTATTAGACAAACGTTGCTTGTTGCTATGTTGGCTGTCATAACAATTAATGTTTATGTGGGTAATCAAACATATTTACACTTGTATTTAAAATATGAAAATGCGTATGCGTTTTACACTTCATTGATTACGCAAGTTAAGATGACGCAAGGATTTGATGATGAATCTAAACTGGCATTGGTTGGAGATGGCGGTTATTTAGTCAATTCACAAGAGGAATTCGGAGCAATTAAAAATATCTCTGGGGCAAATGGGTTTTCAGTCAATAGTTATTCACGAGATGCCTTTATAATTAATTATATAGGCATAGATATACCATTTGCATCGTCTACTGAGATTGAGGAAATAAGAAAAACATCAGAATTTAGAGACATGGAAGTATATCCATATTATGGTTCCATAGAAAAGATTGGTGATTATGTTGTTGTCAAACTTAGTGAAAATTAGTAAAAGTGAATATATCATAAATACGGAGGGAAATTAGCATGAGGATAGCTGTGCTGGGCGGCGGAAATATAGGAACTTTAATAAGCACTCAATTAACGTTAAAAGGGCATGAGGTTACCTTGTATTCGAGAAAACCACATTTGTTTCAGACACAAATTATTTATGAGGATTTGGATTGCGAAGAAAAAAAGTTGGTTGAGACTTGTGCTGTTACCGATGATTTGGAGGCGGCTGTTTCGAGGGTTGAGTTGATTGTTGTTACAGTACCAGCGTTTGCAATCAAATCAATTATGGAAAGGGTATTTGAGTTAATTGATGCAAAAACAAGAATTCTTTTCTATCCTGGGACAGGCGGTGTGGAATTTTATTGTCAGAAATTTATTGCATCAGGTGGTGTTATTTTTGGCACACAACGTGTTTGTTCAGTGGCTCGCTTGAAAGAGTATGGACGACATGTTGTTTCTAGTGGAAAACGTACGGAAATGTTTGTGGGTGCGATACCTAGCCAATATGGCAACGAGGCAGAACGATTGATTGAAGTGTTGTTTGACATTAATACCACTGCTCTGCCAAATTATCTTTCAGTTACATTTACACCTAGTAATCCGATTTTGCATACGTCACGATTGTACTCCCTGTTCTGCGATTATGATTTAAAGAATGGATATAACAAAATTCCATTATTTTATGAGGAATGGGATATAAAATCAAGTGATGTGCTTATTAAATTGGATACAGAAGTGCAAGAAATGTGCGAATTATTACCACTTGATTTGAGTAGCGTGAAATCTTTATTGATTCATTATGAATCAGTGGATTCGCAATCTTTAAAACAAAAAATATGTAGTATTAAGAGTTTTCGCGGTCTAAAGACTCCACAAATAGAAAAAGATGGTCAATTTCATCCTGATTTAACATCACGTTATTTCACGGCAGATTTTCCATATGGGTTATTAATATTGAAAGCGTTTGCAAAAATTTGCCAATTATCGACGCCAATGATGGATAAATTAATTATATGGTATCAAAATTTGATGGGAAAAGAATATTTGACAGATAATTTGGAATTTGGAAACTCATCTACAGAGGTTACTTTGCCGCAACATTATGGAATCAAGACGGTTGAAGACATAGTTAATTACTATAGATAATATTTAAAACGTAAAAGGAAAATACTAAATTGAGTAAAAAAGTAAAGAAAATAACATTTTTGGCATTACATCTCGGATATGGCGGTGCAGAAAAAGCAATTATTGCGGAAGCCAATATATTGTCAGCACGTTATGACGTTGAGATTATATGTGCATACAAACTGAATACAGAACCGGCTTTTGACCTCAATGAACGTGTAAAAGTGACGTATTTATCAAGTAGTGTCAAACCCAACCGAAAAGAACTAGAAGAAGCTCTTGCTGATAGGAATCTTTTTGCACTTGTGCGCGAAGGAATTAAAAGTATACATGTCTTGCATTATCGCAAGGTTGCTATGTGGCGGGCAGTGAAGCAATTAGACACAGATGTATTAATATCAACACGCTATTTGTATAATGATTTGCTGAATTTAAAGAAAAATTCAGAAGTTATAACTATAGCGCAAGAACATAATTATCATAGAAATAATCAAAGATACATTAGTAAAATGGTTCGTTCTGTAGAAGGTATTGATTATTTCATGCCGGTATCCAGAGAACTTACTGAGTTTTATCAGGCAAGGTTAAAGAATACAAAATGCAAATATATCCCACACAGTTTAGACTACATTCCAGAGGAAACTTCTCAACTTGATTGTCCGAACATTATATCTGTGGGGCGATTATCCAAAGAAAAAGGGTTTGTGGATTTGGTAAAAGTGTTTGCTAAAGTTGCTCGTGATTTTCCGGATTGGAATTTACACATCGTGGGTGATGGTGAGGAACGAGAAACAATCAAACAATATATCAAAGAGTATCAATTGAAGGACAGGATTATTCTTTATGGTTTTAAAGATAGGAAGTATATTGCGCAACTTTTAAGCAAAAGTTCTTTGTACGTTATGACATCTTATGAGGAATCGTTTGGTATTGTGTTAATAGAAGCACAATCTTTTGGAATACCGTGTCTTGCGTACGATTGCGCGAGAGGTGCTCATGAGATTATCTCAGACGGTAAAAATGGTTATCTTGTTCCAAATCGCGATGAAACGTTGATGTATGACAAAATAAAAGAACTCATAGAAAACAAACAGCTTCGATGCGATATGGGACAAGCTGGAAGACAGAACTCATTACAATATGCTGTCGATAATATTCAGGAGCTGTGGTTTGAGTTTATAGAACAAATGTAAAGTAGAGGCAGACATGGAGAAAAATCAGACTAATCAAGGGGTTATGGTACGAGATACTATAATCTACATGATTGCAAAGTGCATAGAGGCGGTAATGGGTGTTTTGACGATGTCCGCCATGACATATCTCTTTGCTTCCGAGCAAATGGGAACATACTCGACAATCAATATTGCCATTACTACCATTGGTATGGTGGCGATTCAATGGTTGGCACAAGCGACACTACGTTTTGTGAATAAATATGATGTGGAAAATCGCAAGGACGAATTTTTCACTACTGTATTTAATGCCTGGTTAAAGACAACTGGATTTGTGGCTTGTGTAAGTGGTGTTATCGTTCTTCTTATTCAGTTTGTGATAAGAGATAAGATTGTAATCGGAACTTTTGCGTTAAAAGACAGCGTGAGCATTATTGTTGTGGGCACATTGTGGTTTGTAACATATAATGCATCGCAATTAGTGGTGGCAATGGTTGCCGCATTAAGAGAATCAAGGTTAAATCTGTTGCTTTCTATTATTACAGTAGTTGGAAAATTGTTTTTTATTGTGCTATTCTGCAAACTGTGGGGAAGCAGAGTAGAGTGGATTTTCCTAAGTTATTTTATCACAGATGGCATTGTATCCTTAATTGGTATCTTGAAGTTAAAACTATACCGTTATGTTGTGAAAAATCAAGCTTCAAAGGAGATATTGCACGAGTTGAAAGCGTATGGCACTCCGCTGATGGGAAATATGTTGACAACGTCTGTGTTAAATAAATCAGATATTTATATTGTGACATTTTTCTTAGGAGCATCTGCTGCAGGTATTTATCAAACAAATTATTCGTTAGTTGCCACAGCATTTACAATGTTATCGTCAGCTGTAATGCGAGGAAGTTATCCAACTGTTTTGCGCGTATGGAGTGAAGGAAACAAAGAACTTTCTACGAAATTAATTTCTAACGCCGCTAGGTTGTATTTGCTACTCGCCATTCCGGCCGTTGTAGGTGTGGGCATGCTGTCTGATGTGATTGCAAAGTCATTGTACGCACCGGAATATTTCGCCGGGCATGACATTATGATGTGGGTTGCACTTGGAATGATGTTTTTAGGATTGACAGAATATAATATTAAGCCGTGGGAACTGAATGCAAAGTCTAAATGTATTTTCCGCAGAAGTTTAATTGGTGGAATAGTTAATGTGGTGCTTAATCTTGTGCTTGTTCCGATTGTAGGATATAAGGTTGCAGCATTTACCACCTTTGTCGGCTTCCTAGTATATTTTATATTAGCAAGATATGGAACGAGAAAATATGACCAATGGTCTTTGCCGGTGAAAGTTTATGTGAGAATTATCGGAAGTGCTCTGGGTATGGCAGTTGTACTTTTTGTTCTAAAGAAGATATTGCCGTTTAATGTTTTAAGTTTGGTATTAATGGTTATTATCGGAATTGTAGTTTATGGAGTTTTATTGTTATTGTTTGGAGAACTAAAAGAAGAAGCATCAAAGTTCTTAAATAAGATACAGGATAAAAGGAGAGGCTAATCATGAAAAAAGTGTTGATTGTGGCCAATTCGTTTCCACCGATGGGTGGACCGGGTGTTCAACGCAGTGTCAAATTTGTGAAACACTTAAGAAAGTTTGGATATGAACCAGTAGTATTAACCAGAAAGATGGAACATGTGCTGGTTCGTGATGATACATTCTTAAAAGATATTCCGGAAGGCGTAAAGGTAGTTCGCACGAAAGCTTTTGAGGCAGAAGAACTGCGAGGCATTCTGAGAATTCCGGGCAAGATAATCTCTAGATTGATTATTCCGGATGGAACAACTATATGGGCGCATACAACGAAGCGCAAGGCTGTACGTTTAATGAAGCAAGATAACATAGAGTATCTATATACAACAAGTGCACCATATTGCTCGCATTTGCTAGGACGTCATGTAAAGAAACATTTGCCGCATATCAAGTGGGTGGCGGATTTCCGTGATGAATGGACAAATAATCCTTATTTATTAGACCATCCACATAGTCCGCTACGAATGAAAATAGAGAAGAAAATGGAACATTCTGTGTTGCTTGAAGCAGATGCCTTAATTACAAATACACCGATTATGAAAGAAAATTTCTTAAAGAATCACAATCTAGAAGATAAGAATTTCTATGTGATTTCAAATGGTTATGATGAAGAAGATTTTGCGGGATATGAAAAGAAAGAAGTGCACAACGATAAATTCACAATGGTTTATACGGGCGCTTTGTATGGCAGAAGAAAGCCGGACACTTTCTTTGAGGCATTAAGGCAATTAATTGCAGAAGGTAAAGTGGACGGTGAAAAAGTTACCGTTAGATTAATGGGAAATTATTACAAGGACAGATTGCAAAAAGTAATTGATAGTTTTGATTTGACGAAACAGATTGAAATTATCGGTTACGTTCCACATGACGTTTGCATTAAGCAGCAGATGGGGTGCGATGCATTGGTGTTAATCGAGGGGACCGGTCCGGGCTCTAATGCTTTTTACACAGGAAAGTTATTTGAATATATGAATACAGGAAAACCAGTGCTGGCTCTTTTGCCTGAACAGGGAGCGGCTGCCGATTTAGTACGGGAAACCAATATCGGCATTGTAGCAGATACAGATGATATTAGGCAGATTAAGCAGAATCTACTGACTTATTATCAAGCTTGGAAGAACGGCAATCTTAAGTTTGAGCCGAATCAAGAAGTGATAGCGCGATATGAGAGAAAGAAATTAACCCAGAAATTAGCAGAAATATTTGATAGTTTATAAAACGAAAGGATAAAAAAGATGATTGATAAAAAAGGAAGAATTTTTGGAAAAATTAATATTATTGATTTGGTAGTTGTGATATTGGTTATTTGTTTGGCGGGTAGCGTGTTTTATAATGTCTTTGAGAAAAAGGTAAACGAAAATATCACAGTGCAAGAAAAAGAAAACGGTTTAGCAACAATAACTTTTAAAATATATGGCATCTACCCAGAGTGGGTCGAAACTCTTAAAGAAGGGGACAAGTTGATTGTTGCAGACACAGTCACAGATGTTGAAATCATTTCTGTTGTTCGTGAGACATCCAAAACAACAACTACTACTGCTGAAGGAAAAATCGTTGTGGCAGAGAATCCAATGTGTGTTGACTGTACAATTGTAGTCAGAGGCAGTGCTAACCGAGATGCGTTAGGTGTGACTATCATGGAACAACTGTATCGTGTCAGTGATAGTCGAGAAATTAGAACAGGTACATTTGCTAGTATGGCCCGTGTTCTTGACATTCAATTTGAACCTGCACAGTAATTTACATTAGGAGGCAATTATGCTAGAGGTACTTAAATCAAGCTTGATTTATTGTATGTTGGGAAAATGTTTTACATTTTTTCATAACATATATCTCAATAGTTATGTTGCCAAAGTGATATATGCAATTGGTGTTGCATTTAAAGACAGTTGTCTGGGCAGAGCGTCGGGTAGGTATGATGAGCGCGAGCCTCTGTTTATACAATCCAAAACATATGCTGTCGTACAAAAAATAATGGGTTTCTGTAAAAAGATTGTTGATTTTTTCAGTTATCCGTTTTACAAGGGAAAACTTTCATTTGCCAGTGAAGCGAAGGTGTTTAATCTAAACTATGAGATTATCGCTTTTATGGCGGTTTTGTATGCAGTATTTGATTGGTTGTTCAGACAGTATGTTATACCTTTGGCAAGTATTTGGGATGAATTATTTTTAATTGTTTTGTGTTTTGTACTGATATACAAATGGTTTAGCAAAAGAGATATGGAAGCCATCAAGGTTTCCCCATTTGATATGTCAATCGTTATTTTTATTGGCATAATGATTGTGGTTATGTTGATTTCACCAAATCAAGAGGTGGCATTTGAAGGATTCAGAGCTATTGTTCAAAGCATGTTTTGGTTTTTTATTGCATTTCAGTTATTGCAGAATGAAAGCAGTGTAAGAAAACTTGCCACGCTTTATGTTTGGCTTACAGGAATTTTATCTATTCATGGCATTTATCAATACATCATCGGCGTAGAAATGCCGAGCACATGGATTTCTGCGAATGAAGAAGGAATACGAACTAGAGTATATTCTATCTTTACAAGTCCGAATATTTTTGGTTGTTTGATTGTGTTGGCACTTCCAATGTGTATTGCTTTACTATTCACGACAAAAAACAAGCGAAAAAAACTTTTGTTTGGTGTTTTCGCAATCTGCATGTGTGCATCCTTGGTATTCACATATTCCAGAGGTGCGTGGATTGGCGCGGTGTGTGCTATCGGTGTATATGTCTTTATGAAAGATAAAAGACTTATTATGCCAGTTGTTTTAATTATTATTTTGGCATTGATATTGGTGCCGGGAATTAGTGATCGCATTACTTATATGCTTAGTTCAGATTATATGGAAAGCAGTATGCAAGGTGGTAGACTCATTCGGTGGACAATAGGAATGCAGATTTTGCGCGAACATCCGTGGATTGGGCTTGGACTCGGGGCATTTGGTGGCGCAGTAGCTTCAAATCATGAATTGTTTACTGAAGTAGGCGGTCAACTCATTGATACTTTTTACATGGATAATTATTATATGAAAATTATAGTAGAATCCGGATTGATTGGAATTATAGCATTTGTTTTTTTGATGTGGCAGGTTATCAGTGTTTCTGTAAAAACTGTACACATTGTAGAAAATCGACATGCAAAAGAAATTGGAATAGGAATTATCGCCGGATTATCCGGTGTACTTGCGCATTGTTTTGTGGAGAATATCTTTGAAGTTCCAATGATGGGGGTATTGTTCTGGGTATTCGTAGCAGCAATGGCACAGTTGTGGTATTGCAATTATAAAAAACAGGAAGAAGAGAAAAGAGGTTAGAACATGTCAAAGATTAATGTAGTAGGTTTGGGGTACATTGGTTTGCCAACTGCTTTGGCCATGGCATCGCATGGTTTGGAAGTGGTAGGAACCGATTATAACAAGGAATTGGTGGCAACATTAAATGCAGGAAAAACAACATTTGAAGAAGAAGGATTAGATGAACTTTTTGCTGAAGCTGTTGCAAAAGGAATTCAATTTACTACGGAATATATTTCCACAGATATGTATATTGTGTCTGTGCCGACACCGTATGAGAAGGCAAACAAAAAAATCGATCCGTCTTATGTTGTACGTGCGGTTGAAAGTGTCATGAAAGTTTGCCCGAAGGGGGCTATTGTTGTAATTGAATCAACAGTGTCACCGGGAACAATTGACAGATATGTAAAACCGGTTATCGAGGAAAAAGGTTTTGTATTGGGTAAAGATATTAATATAGTACATGCACCTGAAAGAATTCTACCGGGAAATATGATTTATGAATTAAAGCACAATTCGAGAACTATTGGTGCAGATGATAAAGCAATCGGAGAAAAAGTAAAAGAAATATACGAGTCGTTTTGCGAAGCGGAAATTGTTGTGACCGATATCAGAACTGCGGAAATGACAAAAGTTGTTGAAAACACATTCCGTGATATCAACATTGCATTTGCAAACGAGCTGACAAAGATTTGTCGTGCAGACAACATGGATGTATACGAGATTATTCGTATTGCGAACAAACACCCGCGCGTTAATATTCTGCAACCGGGACCTGGGGTAGGCGGACATTGTATTTCTGTGGACCCATGGTTCTTGGTGGGAGATTATCCGGGCTTAGCTAATATTATTTTAGCAGCCCGCAAAATCAATGATTCCATGCCGGAATTTGTTTTGAAAAGAATCTCACAAATCATGGATGAAAATGGAGTTAAGGACGTAGCGAGAGTTGGTCTGTATGGCTTAACCTATAAAGAAGATGTGGATGATGTGCGTGAAAGTCCGACTCTCCAGATGCTTGAGTGTATGAAGAAGCATTTGGCGCAAGGCGTAAAAGTGTATGATCCGTATGTAACTACTGATATTGTAGACAATCAGTATCACAACTTTGATGAGTTTTTGGAGGCTGTTGATATTGTTGTTGTGTTAGTGTCACATCAAGAAATCAAAGACAATATGGATAAGATTAAAAACAAAATCGTCTTAGATACAAGAAACATCTGTAATTTTGACGGCGTATATCATATGTAGGGCCCAAAGTAGAGGAAACATTATGAGAGAAATTTCAGTAGATGAATTGAAGAAAATAGAATTGAATTTGCTCAAATACACAAAAGAAATTTGTGAGAAAAATAATATTGAGTATTTTCTAGGATACGGAACGTTATTGGGAGCAGTACGACACAAAGGGTTTATACCATGGGATGATGATGTGGATGTCGTTCTGTTCAGAGAAGAATATGATAAGTTTGTTCGCGCCGTTGAAGAAGATAACCATGAATATATCAAAGTATTTCATATGGGAAACAGTGATTGTTATTTGGGCCCATATGCCATGATTGTGGATACAAGAACTTTTTTGAAACACAATGCAGTCAAGAAAGAACTGATTGCAGATTTGGGTGTGTATATTGATGTTTTTCCGTTAGACAAAGGTGGAGATATTTCGTATGTTCAAAAGTTAGTTTCACAATCATACAGACTAAAAGCCTTAAACAATCTGACTTTAGTAAATCATTTTGGTGACGAAACAGGCATCAAAAAAGTAGCAAAGCAACTGATAGCACCATTTGCAAATCTGATTGGACACAAATTTTTATGTGATAAGATTCAAGGATTGACGGAAAAAATTCAAACATCAGATCCACAATATGCAGTTGATTTGATGTGGGAACCACGGATGAACTGGGTTATCCCTCTCGAAGCATATAAAGAGTCAGTCATGCTACAATTTGAAGATGAGTATTTTAACGCACCGGCAGATTATGATTTGGTACTTCGTATCGGTTATGGAAATTATATGGAGTTTCCGCCGGAGGAAGAAAGAATCACAGGGCATTATTATGATTATTATTGGAAAGAATAAAATGCATTGAAAAATGAAAAAAGTGTGATATTATTAGTACATGGGAATTTTAAGGGGAATATGATTGTAAGTTCAATCACAACATGAAAAAGGGGAAACACAATGGCACGTAAAAGAAGAAGACGTAGAAGAAAACAAATGAAATTGACGCAGTGGTTTATGAAGCTTAGCAAGAAGCAGAAAATTCTGTTGATTGCAGGTGTTGTAGCGCTGTGTCTGTTAATTGCAGGAGTCATTTATGTTGCGAGTCTTTTTGGTAAATTAGACACGCAAGAAATTAAAGAAGAAGATATTTTTGTTAACGAAGAACTAGATGAAACCATTGGAGAAGGATACACGAATTTTGTCTTGTTTGGCGGTGATTCTCGCTCTGGAGAAGTTGATAGATATTTAAATACAGATACGATTATTATTGTAAGCCTGAATAATGAGACGAGAGAAGTGAAACTTGTATCTGTTTACAGAGACACATTGCTTGATTTGTCAAACGGAACAATTCGAAAGTGTAATAGTGCTTATAGTAGCGGTGGAGCAAAGCGCGCCATTAATATGCTTAATATGAACCTTGACTTAGATATCAAGAAATACGTAACTGTTGATTTTGGTGCGGTAACAGAACTGGTTGACATGCTTGGCGGTGTCGAAGTAGATGTTTCTGCAGCTGAAAGAAAAGCTATGAACAAGTATATCTTGGAGACGGCAAGAGTTGCCAAAAAAGAAGGAAAGGCTATTACAAAGACCGGTCTCCAAACGTTAGATGGTGTTCAGGCAACAACGTATGCGCGTATTCGTAAGGGCGTTGGTGATGATTATGCCAGAACAGAACGTCAGAGAGAAGTGATTCAACTAGTAGTGGAAAAGGCAATTAAGTCTGATCTTTCTACAATTACTAATATTGTAAATAAACTTTTCCCGAGAATATCGACAAACTTCACTATGACAGAGATTTTGTCATATGCAAAAGGGTTTGCTAAGTATAAAATTACGGAAACAACAGGCTTCCCATTCAAAAAAGGAAGCGGAACAATTCCGGGTAAAGGTAGCAGCGTATTCCCAATCACATTGGAAAGCAATGTTTCTGAACTACATGAGTTTTTATATGGAACAGAAGACTATCAACCATCATCCAAGGTTGTATCAATTAGTAAAGAGATTGCATACATTGTAGGTAATCGCAAACCGGATCAAGATACAACATGGACTGACCCTGGAACTGACACATCGGATCCAGAAAATCCAAGTACAGATGACCCAAATGCAGACGATCCGAATGCGGATGACCCGAATGTGGACGATCCGAACGCAGATGATCCGAACGCAGATGATCCAAATGTGGATGACCCAAATGTGGATGACCCGAATGTAGATGATCCGAATGTAGATGATCCGAATGTAGATGATCCGAATGTAGACGACCCGAATGTAGACGACCCGAATGTGGACGATCCGAATGTGGACGATCCGAATGTGGATGACCCGAATGTAGATGATCCGAATGTAGATGATTCAACAACGCCAACGACACCAACAAATCCGGATGTACCAACAACACCAACGACACCAACAACACCAACGGATCCGACAGCACCAACAAATCCAACAACTCCATAGCAGTTATGAAGATAGACTATTATCGGTCGGAGTAAGAGTTCTTACTCCGACTTGATTGTATGTAATGAACTTCTATGAGGGTATATATACAATGCACATAAATCAAATACCAAAAAATGACAAAAAACGAGTCGTTTTAGGGGCGTTTTTTCTATCGTAGACTATGATTGCACATGGTATACCCGCAATTTGTAAAAACTTAGGGTATTTTAGTTCGAATTCCATTAATAATAGATAAAACAACAAAACATGTTACAAAAACAGCACAACAAATCAAAGGGGAAAGAAAATGAAGCAGGAGAAGCAGGGGAGACGCTTAAAACAAGCGAAAGCAGAAAAAGCGGCAAAAAAAAGAAGAGCAAAGCGACGTAGAAGAGCAATTGTCCTTATTGTGGAACTTCTCATTCTGTTTTGTTTGCTTGGTGCAGGTTATGTGCTTACAAAGTACGGCAAATTCCAATTGAATTTGTTTGAACAAGATGACATACAGAAAAACGACGGAATTGAACAAGAAGGATATACAACAATTGCTTTGTTTGGTGGCGATTCCAGAGAAGGGGAACTGGAAGCTGGGACACATGCTGATACCATTATGGTAGTCAGTATTGACAATGAAACAAAAGAAGTAAAATTAATATCTGTATATCGGGATTTATTAACCAGACAACCGGATGGTAAGATTGGAAAAGCAAACAGCGCATATTTCAAAGGCGGGCCAATAGCTGCCATTAATATGCTGAATGAAAATTTTGATTTGGATATTGAAGATTATGTAACTGTTGATTTTAAGGCGATGGCAGATGTGGTTGATTTGCTTGGAGGCATTGAAGTGGAAGTAAAAGAAGCTGAAGCCAAAGAGTTAAACAACTATATTGATGAGACAGCAGAAGTTACGGGCAAAAACGGCAAACATGTTAAAGCGGGAACACAAACCTTGAATGGAGTTCAAGCTGTCACCTATGCACGTATCCGTAAAAATGTGGGCGGTGATTATGGAAGAACAGAGAGACAAAGATTTGTGATTCAAAAATTGGCAGAAAAGATTAAAAACACAGATTTGACGACTTTGAATGATATCATTAATGTGGTTTTTGCACAAATATCGACGAGCTTTAAATTATCTGAATTATTTAAGTTGGCAAGCGGTGTTTTGCAGTATCAGTTAGGTGATACATCCGGTTTTGCATTTGAACATGTAGATGGCAGTGTCAAAGGCATTGGCAGTGTAGTTGTTCCGCTAGGAGTGATTGAAAACGTAGAAGAATTGCACGCGTTCTTGTATCCAAAGGATGAGTATGTTGTATCTGATACAGTAATTGAGATTGCTACCGAGATAGAGAAGATTTCAGGATACACTAGAGCGGACTACGAAGAAGCAAATCAATAGATTTCAATGTCTAGACAAGACATACAAAATCATGTAGAATAGATTAAGAATTTCAAAAGAAAAAGAAAGAGGAACCTAATATGAAAATGATGAAAAAAATCGCAACACTTGTTTTAGCTATATGTTTGATTGTACCGTGTTTTTCATTCTTAACACATGCAGCACATGGTGAGATTAGATTTAATGACCCATCTGCAAAAGTAGGAGAAACAGTTGATGTAGTTGGTACAGTTAAGAGAACGGATGGTACAGGTTATGGTAAGGTTGAGATTACTATGACATACGATACTGCTTTTTTGAAGTTTAAAGGAGGAGACAACTTTAAAGAAAATACTCCGGGAACCATTGTTTATTCCGGTGATGCTACTCGCGAATCGGGTCCTACACATGAATTTAAAATGCAGTTTAATGTATTAAAGGCAGGAACAACAAAGCTTGTCATTACAGAAGCTATTGTGAAATCAGTGCAAGGTGCAACCTTAGATTATACAAAAGGTAATTCTACGATTAAAATTTCCGCAGGTGAAGGCGGCGTGGCTGTAGATACTCCGGCAGAGCCTTCTGGTAATGTTGCAGGAAGTGGCGCTGGTACTGTTGAAGTAGACGGTGTATCGTATACGATTGCCAATGAGTTTCCACAAAACGAGATTCCACAAGGATATGAAGCTTCAACATTAGATTATGATATGGCTACATACAATGTGGTATATAACGAGAACAACGGACTTTATCTTGCATATTTAGTTGGTGCAGATAACGTTGGAAATTTCTTCATGTATGTAGAAGAAGATGCAACATTTGCTCCGTTTGAACAAGTTGAAATTTCTGACAACACAACCATTATTGTTTTATCAGACGTGTCTGAGATTGTGTTGCCTG
Source organism: Faecalimonas sp. (assembly GCA_045632945.1). Taxonomy (GTDB): domain Bacteria; phylum Bacillota; class Clostridia; order Lachnospirales; family Lachnospiraceae; genus Faecalimonas. Next base: position 69,892 of record JAZQXU010000042.1, read on the forward strand.
AAGAATATGCTGAGATTGTTCTTACTTTAAACAATCGCGAATTCCCGGCATGGAATAATACGAATGACAATGATTACTATGTTCTCTACGCGATGAATCAAGATGGTGAAGTTTCCTTGTATCAATACGACAGTATAGAAGGCACATACCAAAGATTTACAGCACCGGAAGTTGCAACAGATGAGGGAGCAAACAAAGGTTTCTTGGCAATGCTGACTAATTTATTGGAAAATCATTTGGATTATGTGATACTCGGTACGGGATTAGGATTTATTCTGTTTATCTTAATCATTGTTATCTTAGGTGTTAAATTGTATAACCGAAATGCAGAGTTAGATGAAATTTATGATGAGTACGGCATCGATACGGATGAGTATGACACCAAAGATGATGTAATACTTGATTTAGATGAAGACGAAGAAGATGATTATGATGATGAAGATGACGACGAAGACGACGACATGACTTATCTTGTGCGTGAAGGAATGCGAGAAGTTTTCCCGGAAGATGATTCGGAAGATGTGGAAGAACTTCATGTTGAAACAGTTGCATCTCCTGAGTTAGAAGTGATACAGGTTGCAAAAGAAGAAGTGAAAGCGCCGATGCAAGAAAGTTTAGATGAACTTGTGAATAAAGCATCTGAAGAAACAACACAGGAGGATACTTTAGCACAAGTGCTTGCAAAACAAAAAGAAGCTGATAAAGAAGCAAAAGATGAATATTTGGATGAAGAGGAGGACTTTTTAGAAAACTTCTCCATGGATTTCATTGATTTAGACGATTAATCAAAAGGGGATGTTGCATTGAAGTGAATTTTCATGTAACATTCCTTTTTTAAGAAATAGTAAAAGAGGTAATGGTAATGCAAGATGTTATAATTGTTGGTGCGGGTACCGCAGGATGCGTGGTGGCGCGTAAACTTGCCGAGCAAGGGAAAAAAGTTTTAGTTATTGAAAAGAAACATCATATCGCAGGGAATTGTTTTGATGATTTTGATGAACATGGTGTTTTAATTCATGTATATGGACCTCATATTTTTCATACAAGTAAAGAAAATGTGTATGCATTTTTATCACAATTCACAGAGTGGTATGAATTTCGGCATGAAGTAGTAGCAAATGTACATGGAACACTTATGCCGGTTCCGTTTAATCTGCATACTTTGAAGGCTGCTTATGGCGAAGTGCGCGGTCAGGAACTGGAAGCAAAACTTGTTCAGACATACGGAATGGGGACGAAAGTACCAATCCTTGATTTGATGAGTCATGAAGATCATGACCTACAAATGATTGGAAAATTTGTATATGATAACATTTATGTATACTATACGATGAAACAATGGGGTAAGAAGCCGGAGGATATAGATCCTGCAGTTACAGCACGAGTGCCGGTAAACATTTCTTATGACAATTGTTATTTTGGGGACAAGTATCAAGGGGTGCCGCTTCGCGGTTTTACACCAATGTTTGAAAAAATGCTTGCACATGAGAATATTACGGTGGAATTGCAGACAGAGGCAAAAGATGTTATCGAAGTTGCGGGCAATAAAGTGTACTATAAAGGAAACAAATTTGACGGCAAACTTGTTTTTACCGGACCGATTGATGAATTCTTTGATTGCAAATATGGACGACTTCCTTATAGGACCCTGGATTTTCAGTTTGAACATTATGAGCAAGATGATTTCCAGGGCCATTCAGTTGTAAATTATACGGTGGATCAGGATTATACAAGAATTACAGAGTATAAGTATCTGACAGGACAGCGATGTGCGGGAACTACCATTTCCAAGGAATATCCGTCCGCTTATACCGGTGAAAAAGGACAAATTCCGTATTATTCTATTGCGAACGATGAAAATCATGCTTTGTATGCAAAATATAAAAATGATGTTAAAAAGATTAAAAATTTCTATTTGCTTGGAAGATTGGCAGAATATCAATATTATAATATTGACGTCATGGTGGAAAAGGCAATGGAATTAGCTGACATGCTAAATAATGGTGAAATAAAATAATCGCAGAATTTTCGCAATACAAACACATTTTATTCACAATTCTTTGATAGACTACCTCATAGAGTAAGCAAAGAATGAAGGAGAACAGTTATGATGAATGATGAAAATAAATATGAACCTTATCAATATGGAGTGCCACAAGAGCCGCAGGCACCGCAAGAACCGAAGTTTGAAGAGCCGGAGTTTGAAGAGACAGAGTACGTTGCAGTAGAGCCAGAGTTTGAGGAGACAGAATATGTGGAAGTAGAACCGGAGGATGTGGTCACAGAGCAAGAAGAACCGAAGGCACAACAATCAAATACGGCTTATCAGATGCCGACATATGATTATAGTTGTTCCGAGACAAAGGAAACGTCACAAAACAACAACCCAAGAAAATCCAGTGGATGCTTGGCTAAAATAGCATTGTGTATTGCACTTGCTATTATATTCGGGGTTGTAGCAGGTGTGGCAAATCAGGCGACAAACCGTTTGTTCAATGCATATTTTGGGGAAACCAAGGAAAGCAGTGCCACCAAGGGAGAGATAGACTCGACAGAAATCGTTACAAACGAAGGTACAACAGTACTTTCTGATGTGGCAGATGTGGCTGAAAAGGTGATGCCTTCAGTTGTTTCTATTACAAATATGAGTATTCAAGAAGTGCAAAGCTTTTGGTTTGGTCAGACAATACAACAAGAAAGTTATAGCAGTGGTTCAGGTATTATCGTAGGACAAAACGATGCAGAACTTTTGATTGCAACTAACAATCACGTTGTAGCGGGAAGTACAGAATTAACAGTTACATTTATCGATGAGACAAGTGTAAAGGCGCAAATCAAGGGTACAGATTCTGATATGGACGTTGCTATTATTGCAATTCAATTAGCAGATGTGAGCAATGAAACAGCAAAGAAGATTAAGACTGCGACACTAGGGGATTCGGATGCTTTAAGAGTTGGAGAACCGACAATTGCGATTGGAAATGCATTAGGATATGGGCAATCAGTTACTACAGGAATTGTAAGCGCTCTTCATCGTACGATTGAAGATTTCGAGGGAGAACTGATTCAGACAGATGCAGCTATCAATCCTGGTAATAGCGGTGGTGCGCTTCTTAATGCAAATGGTGAAGTTATCGGAATTAACACGGCTAAAGTGAGTGCTGATGCAGTAGAAGGCATGGGATACGCTATTCCGATTTCTGATATTACAGATATTTTAAACGAGCTCATGAGCAAAGAAACAAAGAAAAAAGTGGATGAATCAGAAAGAGGTGTTCTTGGTATATCAGGACAAACTGTAACTCCGCAGATGGCAGAGTACATGCCGGAGGGAGTTTATGTATATGAAATCACGGAAGGTAGCGGAGCGGATAAAGCAGGGTTATCAAGAGGATTTATTATCACCGAGATTGAAGGAACATCTGTTGACAGCATAGAGGAGTTACAGGAACAAATGCAATACTATAAAGTGGGTGACGTTGTCGAACTCACAATTAAGGTTCCTGCAAGAACAGAATATGTAGAAGAAAAAGTAGAGGTTACATTAGGAAAAAAGAGTAACTAATTTTAAAAGGGGAGGTGTAAAAACACTTCCTCTTTTTTGATGATTGTGGTATGCTATATAGCAAAGTGAAATGATGGAGGTACAATCGGATGAACGAACAACAAAACTTAAAGATGGTTGATGCAGAGATTGCACAGGCAATTGAATGTGAACGAAACAGACAAGATTCTCATATTGAATTAATCGCGTCGGAAAACTGGGTTAGTGAAGCGGTTATGGAAGCGATGGGAAGCATTCTTACAAATAAATATGCCGAAGGATATCCGGGCAAACGTTATTACGGCGGTTGTGACTGTGTAGACATTGTAGAGGAACTTGCGCGTGAGCGTGCAAAAGAATTGTTTGGTTGTGACTATGCAAACGTGCAACCGCATTCCGGAGCACAGGCAAACATGGCAGTATTTTTTGCAATGTTACAGCCGGGGGATAAAGTACTTGGCATGAATTTAGATCACGGCGGACATTTATCACATGGTTCGCCGGTTAATATGTCAGGTAAATATTTTGATGTTGTGTTCTATGGTGTAGAAGATGACGGTTTTATTGATTACGAAAAAGTAAGAGAAATTGCTATAAAAGAACAGCCAAAATTAATTATTGCCGGTGCAAGTGCATATGCACGTACTATTGATTTTAAGAAATTCCGAGAAATCGCAGATGAAGTGGGTGCATATTTAATGGTGGATATTGCACACATCGCAGGACTTGTGGCAGCGGGAGTACATCCTTCGCCGATTCCGTATGCAGATGTTGTAACAACAACCACTCACAAGACACTTCGTGGTCCACGTGGGGGCATGATCCTTTGTAACCAAGAAGCGGCAGATAAGTTCAATTTTAACAAGGCTATTTTTCCTGGAATTCAGGGAGGACCGCTTATGCATGTGATTGCGGGTAAAGCCGTAGCACTGAAAGAAGCATTACAGCCGGAATTTAAAACCTATCAGGAACAGATAGTGAAAAATGCACAAGCACTTTGCACAGGACTTATCAAACGTGGTGTGAAAATTGTTTCCGGTGGAACAGACAACCACCTTATGCTTGTGGATCTTAGCGGTACAGATATTAGTGGAAAAGAATTAGAAAAACGTTTGGATCGTGCACACATCACATGTAACAAGAACACGATTCCGAATGACCCACGTTCTCCGTTTGTAACAAGTGGTGTAAGACTTGGTACACCGGCAGTTACAACACGTGGAATGGTGGAAGAAGATATGGATATTATTGCTGATGCAATTGCACTTGTCATTGAGAGTGAAGATAACATTGATAAAGCAAAAGAAATGGTAGCAGGATTAACTGCGAAATATCCATTAAAATAGGATGAAAGAATGATTACTCAAACATTTAAAATAACAGGCATGACATGTGCTGCCTGTAGTAGTGCGGTGGAGCGTGTTACACGTAAGATGGAAGGTGTTGCGGAAAGTAGTGTTAACTTGACAACAACGCTTATGACTATTACTTATGATGAGACCAAGGTTACGCCGGAAGCGATTGTCAAAAAAGTTGACCGTGCAGGATTTGGCGCACAATTGTATGTAGAAGAGGATAAGGGAAATTCTGAAGACAACGATATTAAAAAAGCAAAAATTCGCCTGATATGCAATATCATTCTGGCTATACCGCTTTTGTATATATGTCTTGGACATATGCTTCCGATTTCACTTCCAATACCTGCATTTATGGATATGCATAAAGCACCGTTTGTGTTTGCATTGGTTCAGATGATATTGACCATTATTGTTTTAATCAATGGGCGCAAATTCTATATTGTGGGATTTAAGAGTCTTTTCAAAGGCCATCCCAATATGGATTCTTTGGTTGCTATTGGCACAGGAAGTGCTTTTATTTACAGTTTTGTTATGACACTTTCTATTCCAAATAATCCGAACTGTGTTCATAATCTATATTATGAGTCAGCCGCGGTGGTAGTTACTTTGGTTATGCTCGGCAAATACATGGAAAGTCGCAGTAAGAACAAAACATCAGAAGCGATACGCAAACTGATGGAGCTTGCACCGGATACAGCAATTGTGATACGAGATGGAGAACAAGTGGAGATACCTGTAGAACAGGTCACTCTCGGTGAAATGATTTTAATCAAGCCTGGAAGTCGTATTCCGTTGGATGGTGTGGTAATAGAAGGTAGTACTAGTATAGACGAATCCATGCTGACGGGAGAAAGTATACCGGTAGAGAAGATGGCAGGAGATGAAGTGATTGGGGGTAGTGTGAATTTCCAGGGTGCAATCACAGTCAAAGTAACACGTGTTGGATCGGATACCACACTCGCAAAAATTGTGAAGATGATGGAAGATGCTCAAGGGAAAAAAGCACCGATTTCAAAACTGGCAGACACTGTGGCGGGTTATTTTGTGCCTACGGTTATGGTGATTGGGGTTGTTGCGGCAATCGTATGGGCATTGATAGGAAAGGATATCGCCTTTGTCTTGACCATTTTCGTGTCCGTACTTGTTATTGCATGCCCGTGCGCTTTGGGACTTGCAACACCGACTGCAATTATGGTTGGAACAGGACTTGGAGCTAGTCATGGTATATTAATCAAGAGTGGAGAAGCATTAGAAATCAGTCATAAAGTTAATGCAGTTGTTCTTGATAAAACAGGAACAATTACAGAAGGAAAGCCGACTGTAACGAGCATCATAAGCAATTCTATATCTGAGGAAGAACTCATATGCCTTGCGGCTTCTTGTGAACAGGTGTCAGAACATCCGTTAGGACAAGCTATCGTGAATTATGCAAAGGAAAAAGGAATCCAACTTCATCAGGTTAGTAATTTTAAAAGCATCACAGGTCAGGGGATTGAAGCTGTTATTGATGGTGTTACTTATTATATTGGAAACAAAAAACTTTGCCATGAACAACAGATTGATTTTACAGAGTATGAACAGAAAGCGTTTGATATCGCCCATAAGGGGCAGACGCCAATGTTTGTAGGATGTGCTGGAAAAGTGATGGGAATTGTCAGTGTGGCGGACATTATGAAAGAGAGTAGCGCCAAGGCTATTCAAAAGATAAAAGAACTGGGTATCACAGTGTATATGTTAACCGGTGACAACCGTTTGACAGCAGAGTACATTGGGGAAAAGGCAGGTGTGGATCATGTCATCTCAGAGGTTCTCCCAAATGATAAGGCGTCTGTTGTTGAACAATTGCAAACAGAAGGAAAATGCGTGATGATGGTTGGCGATGGCATAAATGATGCACCTGCACTTGTGCAGGCAGATGTAGGAGCGGCTATTGGAAGTGGAAGTGATATCGCATTGGAATCCGGTGATATTGTTTTGATGAAATCCGATTTGCGTGATGTGTATAAAGCGATTAAATTAAGTAAAGCAACCATAAGAAATATTAAACAGAATCTTTTCTGGGCCTTTTTCTACAATGCATGTGGAATTCCGCTTGCGGCAGGTATCTTGTATGCTATAAACGGTATGCTACTTAGCCCTGTTTTTGGAGGGTTCGCCATGTCGCTTAGTTCTGTGTGTGTTGTTAGTAATGCACTGCGGATTCGCAGTAAAAAACTCGATTAAAATAATGATATTGGAGGAAGAAAAAATGACAATCATTAAAGTTGCAGATATGCACTGTGAGAAATGTGTTTCAAGAATTACGAATCTTTTAACAGAAGAGGGACTTGATTTTTCAGTCAGTCTTGCAGATAAGACAGTTACAATTAACGGCTGTGAACATTGTGTCAAGACAGCACTTGAAGCACTGGATGATCTTGGATTTGAGGGTGTAGTGGAATAACATAGGACAGAAAATCACAAGAGGCTGGTAATCAGCCTCTTGTTTTTATCTATTTAATTATTTGCAGTCGCAACTTTTCGGCATCTCAAAAGCTGGGTTGAAAGCATAGAAGTTCTTGCTGTCAAGATGGTCTTGCACAATACGCAGACTTTCACCAAATCTTTGGTAATGCACGATTTCACGTTCACGCAAGAAACGAATCGGGTCACAAATTTCAGGATCTTTGATTAAACGTAAAATATTATCATAAGTGGTGCGAGCTTTCTGCTCTGCTGCCATGTCTTCGTGCAAGTCTGTAATCGGGTCACCCTTTGACTGGAAGTAAGTTGCTGTAAATGGCACTCCACCGGCAGCTTGTGGCCAAAGACCAAGTGTGTGGTCTACATAGTATTTATCGAAACCGGATTTCTGGATTTCTTCCATAGACAAGTCTTTTGTTAATTGATGAACGATCGCGCTGATAATTTCCATGTGCGCAAGTTCTTCAGTTCCGATATCGGTGAGGATTCCCGTTACTTCTTTATAAGGCATTGCATATCTTTGCGACAAGTAACGCATGGATGCTGCCAACTCACCGTCTGGACCGCCGAATTGACTAATGATTACTTGAGCTAATTTTGCATTTGTTTGAGTGATTTTTACAGGATACTGCAAACGTTTTTCATAAATCCACATAAACTAACATCCTCCTTCTTGCCATGGCCATGGCTCATTAATCCAATTCCATCTGTCTGTGCAGGATTCCTTTGTTGTATCAACAGTAAGAGGACCGTAATATTTGGCATATTCCTGCATAGCTTCATTGCGAAGTTTGCTGTACTGATGGAAATAAGCAAGTGCTTCTCCGTCTTCCGGATGTGTATCCAGGAACAGTTTCACATCATCCACAGCGAAACTAACCACATTAATCCATTTTAATAATTCATTGCGACACGGTTTATTCATCTCCTCATTCCTCCCTGACAATCAAATGGTTTATCAAGCTCTTGAAAAATAGTTCCACGACGAAAAGCTTTTTCGGCGTCATAAATGTCACGCCATGTTTGCCAAGGAATATAAGCCATTGCGAGTGACATATCATTCCAAGATTCGCGTCTCATCATAGAGGTAGGTGCCTGCATTTGCCTATAATTATGATAAGGCATTGCATTATTTCTACAATTTGGCATAAATATTCTTCCTTTCTGATTTTTATTACTACTATAGAGTATGTTTCTTGAGAAAATCTGTGAGTTGGTTTTGTGTTGCAAATAATCGAAGATGTGGATATAATGTTAAATAGCAGTTAATAAGGAAACACATTTGATTGGGGAGTGTAAATGTGGAAGAAAAGAAACGGAAAGTAAAAAAAGTACATTATTTTGATTATAATATGCTGACCATCACCATTTTTTTATTGTGCTTTGGTTTGATTATGCTATACAGTACAAGTTCTTATAGCGCGCAATTGGATTTTGGCGACAGCATGTTTTATTTTAAACGACAAGCGCTTTTTTGTATCTTGGGTTTTGTGGGCATGTTAATTGTAGCTAAAATCGATTACCATTTGTGGGCTAAGCTTGGAAAGTTGGCTTACATAGTTGCCATGGTGCTTATGGCCTTGGTTTTGACACCATTGGGGTTGGAATTCAACCATGCGAGGAGATGGCTAAGACTACCTTTTAATTTAACCATGCAACCTTCAGAAGTAACCAAGATAGCGGTTGTTTTGTTTATACCGTTATTGATATGTCAGGCGGGGAAAACCATAAAAGACATGAAAGTGCTTTTTAAGATATTTGTATATGGAGCGGTAGCGGCGGTAGGTGTTTATGTGTTCACGGACAACCTAAGTACAGCGGTAATTGTTTTGGGGATCATCTGTGTTATGCTTTTTGTTGCACATCCACAGACAGCGCGATGGATTGCTTTGGCAAGTGCCATCCTTGCAGCAGCAGGCGTGGGCATTTGGTTATTGGATGCCGCAATGGATACGAGTGAAAGTTTTCGATTAAGAAGAATTTTGGTTTGGCTTCACCCGGAAGAGTATCTTTCTGATGGTGGTTATCAAGTGATGCAAGGACTTTATGCGATTGGCTCGGGGGGATTTTTTGGAAAAGGACTTGGAAATAGCGCGCAAAAAACTATCATTCCTGAAGTTCAAAACGATATGATATTATCTATTATTGGTGAGGAATTGGGAATATTTGGCATCATTGTTCTCTTGACTATGTTCGGTATGTTGCTCTATCGTTTAATGTTTATCGCACAGAATGCACCGGACATGTATGGCTCTTTGATGGTGACGGGTATTTTCGCGCATATAGCATTGCAAGTTGTCTTAAATGTAGCGGTTGTGCTTAATGTCATTCCGACAACCGGTATCACATTGCCGTTTATCAGTTACGGTGGAACGTCCATTTTGTTTTTGATGGTTGAAATGGGGTTAGCACTTAGTGTTTCTAATAGAATACAGTTTGACGAATAGAAACAAAAGTGTTATAATGCAAATATTATAGGTAATGGAGGACTAGTTACATGAGTCAGGAAAAAGTAGCAAAATATAAAGAACAAAAAGCCAATCGTAAAGCAATCATGCGTAAGGAAAAGATAACTAAGACGATTAGAAATACATTTGCAACAGTTATATTAGTAGCACTTGTTGGATGGTTGGGATATTCAGGTGTTGTTTACATTATAGACAGCAGACCGGTACCGTCTGTGGAAGTGGATTACACAGCAGTTTCAGAATATGAAAGTTCACTCTCTAAAGAGGATACAAAAGAAACAGAGACAAAGGAAGACGCTAAAGAAGAAACTGACAAAACAGAAAAAGCTGAATAGGAAATTTAAAAGATTTACGGTGTGATAGCATTAACTTGCTAGTCACGCCGTATTTTTTTGCGCGAAAATATAAAAAAATAAAAAAAGCTCTTGAAATAGCAAAAAAAGTGGTATACAATGAATTCAAGTGGTAGAAAGTGGAGAATAGTGGTAGAAAATGGGGCGAATGTGGCAGACCCATTTCGAAAAGAGGTGAGTTCATTGTTAACAGGAGAATTTAATCACAGTATCGACGCGAAGGGCAGATTAATTATCCCTTCTAAATTTCGTGATATTCTTGGGGAAGATTTTGTAATCACGAAAGGCTTAGATAATTGTTTATTTTTGTATCCGAACGATGAATGGAAAATCTTTGAAGAAAAACTAAGAACTTTACCGCTTACTAACAAAAATGCCAGAACATTTACACGTTTCTTCTTGGGAAGTGCAGTGGATGGCGGCCTTGATAAACAAGGTAGAGTATTGGTTTCATCAGCATTGAGAGATTTTGCCAAATTGGAAAAAGACGTTGTTTTAGTAGGGGTGCTGAATCGCGTTGAGATTTGGGACAAGTCCAGATGGGATGAAAACAATGCTGTTGTCGAAGATAACATGGATGATATCGCAAGTCAGATGGAAGACTTGGGTCTTAGAATTTAGGCCTTTCGTGATATTTGGAGGTATTTATGGTATTTCAACATACGTCGGTGTTATTGGAGGAAACCGTAGATGGTCTGAACATCAAGCCAGACGGCATTTACGTAGATGGAACGCTTGGTGGTGGCGGACATGCTTATGAAGTATGCTCGCGGTTAAGCAACAAGGGGAGATTTATAGGTATAGACCAGGACGAAGCGGCAATCGAAGCCGCAGGCGCCCGCTTACGTGACTTCGGGGAGAGAGTTACAATAGTCCGAAGCAACTATTGTGATATGAAGTCGCAGCTTCAAAAATTAGGAATTGACAAAGTAGATGGGATCGTGCTTGATCTGGGCGTATCATCTTATCAGTTAGATACGGCAGAGCGAGGATTCTCCTATCGGGTAGATGCTCCTTTGGATATGAGGATGGATAGACGTCAGAAGATGACAGCCAGGGAC
>JAZQXU010000043.1:0-3070 GCA_045632945.1 Faecalimonas sp.
ATGGAAATGCAGACTTTGGCATCTGACATCCTCTCCATGCAACGTGGGCAATCTAAATCCGAGACCGGAAAGGAACATTTGGAACGAAATGATTTCATCATTGAAAAGCAGAGTGCCGAACTGCAACGCATGGATGCTGCAACACGGCACAAAGAAGAACAGATAGGTCTTGCTGAACAGGAACTGAAACAGGTGAAATCAGAAATACGCACTGACAAGCTAAAGAAAACAGCCACCAATGCAGCCACCGCCATAGCAAGCGGAGTTGGTTCTCTTTTCGGAAGTGGAAAGATGAAAGAGCTGGAGCGAACTAATGAAGATTTGCACCAAGAGATTGCCAAACGAGACAAAGGTATTGACACCCTCAAAATCCAAATGCAGGAAATGCAAGAGCGACATGGCAAACAGATACGCAATCTTCAGAGCATACACAACCAAGAACTTGAAGCCAAAGACAGGGAAATATCACGATTGAACACTCTGCTTGAAAAGGCATTCAAGTGGTTTCCGATGCTTAGAGAAATGTTGAGAATGGAAAAACTCTGCGCTGTCATTGGATTTACCAAAGATATGATAGATTGTCTTTTGACAAGGAAAGAAGCTATCCAATGTAATGGCAAGATTTATTCCGAGGAACATAGAAGAAAGTTTGAAATCAAAAACAACATCTTCAAGGTGGAGAAGAATCCGACCGATGATAGCAAACTTGTACTGACCATAAACAGGCAACCGATAAGCGAATGGTTCAAAGAGCAATGGGAGAAACTTCGGCAAGGTTTGCGACAACCAACGGAAGAACCAAGAAAAAGTAGAGGATTCAAGTTATAATAGAAAAAAAAGACAATATAAAAGCACTCTGATAGTTACGAAGTGCTTTTATATTGTATAAATTATATAATGTTTACCATTGAAGCTTCAAAGTAAACGCAACTTAAGGAATTGCCGAATTTTGTATTAATAAAGAATATACGACCTCTGATATATGCGCAACATATTGTGATGCTTGTGATTCATTACCCTTGAAATCCTTAACAAATATCGCTAAAGTATAGCAGACATTATTAGGCAGGCATATATAGGCAACATCATTGTGAGCTGCAAGAATACCATTTTCATTGACATAACTAGAACCCGTCTTATGTGCAATAGAAACCCTTTCTTTATCAAGAAGCGGAGCGACTATTCTATCTGTACCTGTCACACATTCTTTTAATGTATTCTTAATGAAACTTTGCTTCTCACCACTGACAATACTTTCGGTAAACAAACGGTTCATCAACATTGCGGCACCAAGAGGAGATGTATAATTAAAGTAAGCCCTATCGTGGTCAGCCGACATTTCCTCTTCTGTATAAGCTATCTGAAAACTTGAACGAGGAATAAGTGTGGCTATAAAACTGTCAGTTTGAGCAACATTGACCATATCTTTAAACATCAGATTGCTTGCATTATTATCACTTTGAGCAATAGTATAACGAAGTAAATCTCTCACGGTTAATGATATAACCAACTCGGAATAATCTTTCATCATAGGACTCCAAGTCTTTGAATCAAGTCTATTCCTATCTATCTTTACTAAGGTATCAAGTGAAATCCCTTTGTTATCAAAATCATTGCAAAGAGCTAATGCCTGATGAACCTTAAATACACTCATCATAGGATATACACTCTTATCATTAACTTTAACTGTATCTGTGTTATTAATAATAATTGCCACTCCAATTTCACCAGGACAAGCTGATACTATCCGAGAAATGCTATCAGTCAAAACATCTGTCAAAGGTGGATTTGTACTATTATTAGAAGTTGATTTAGAGAACAATAAAAAAACTAAAACTATGATACAAACTAAAGCTATACACAAAATTACAAGGCGTTTTCTTCTACTTTTTTTCATACTACGATTTTTAAACATTATATATTATCATGACAGACCCTGATTTATTATTTACTGCAAAGATACGAAATCTTACGGAAAATGAATTGGTTGTTTTTTTCGTTTGTTCTGTTTTTTATCAAATTATTTTCCGAGCGAATATGATTCGTCTTAAATAAAATAAAAACACCCAACTTTACATTCTTGGGTGTAAAATTGGGTGTTTGTTTTATAATTTGCTGATTTTCAGCGTTTATTGCGGAGAGAGAGGGGCAAAGGCGAGAAGGAAGTGGTCAATGATGACATCATCTTTGAGACCGAACTGATAAGGCAGGTAGAGATAAACATTGACTATATCCTACTTCTGGTGAAGAATTACCACGAGAGCAACTGCAAGAACAAGGAGATACTCGTCAATATCAGCAAGGCAGTAAGTGCGAGTATGCAGTTGAGAAGCAAGAAGGAACTCATTGAAGATTTCGTGGCAAGCGTCAATGCAGATACTGATGTTGATGAGGCGTGGGAGGCGTATGTGAAGCAGCGAAAGCAGGACGACCTGAATGAGATTATCACAAGTGAGAACCTGAAAGCGGACGAGACCGACAAGTTTATGGCGAATGCTTTCAGAGATGGAGCGATGCGAACTACGGGAACAGATATTGACAAGATACTCCCTGCAATGTCCCGTTTCGGTGGTGGCAACAGACAGGAGAAGAAGAAAACCGTGATAGAAAAGTTGAAAGCATTCTTTGAAAAATATTTCGGAGTGGTCTAAATGAGAAAAAAATAATTATTATTTTCTTCTCCGCGAATGTCGGGATGCTATCAGAAAATGAGGTAAAGGTCAGTTTTCTTCTCAAATTGAGTTTGCGATTTTTTGCGATATGCTGTCAATAAAATTGGCAATTGCTATCGGTTAGTGCCTCTTAACATAGACAAAAAATATGGTCTCCTTTGTGCAAAGTGCTGTCAAAACGAGACCAAATGAGACCAATTTCAAGGTCTGAAAAACAAAAAACCCTCGTAGAAGTTACTCTGCGAGGGTTTAGTGTGCCCGAAGCCGTAATCTTTATGTTGTTATCCATTGACAGCCCCATTGAACTAACTGCGTGACAATGACCGACTTTGAACTGACAGCCCCATCTGCATCTATGACCATTTTTGCCCAATGCTATCCGTTGTTGTGTGATAACG
>JAZQXU010000044.1:0-48224 GCA_045632945.1 Faecalimonas sp.
AAAAGAAAAACCTCCCAGTGCCAGTCGCCAAACCAATCACTAGGAGGTACATAAATAATGCATAGTCATTATACCAACAAACTTTTAGATATTGAAGATGTAATCATCAAAAATATTAGGCATGCTGATACTTTTGTAAAAATCCACTTGGAAACCAAGCCTCATGAACAGGTTTGTCCCTGTTGTGGTGCTGCTACTAAACGTGTTCATGATTATCGTTATCAAACCATTAAGGACTTACCTTTCCAGTTGAAACATTGCTATCTAGTTTTACACAAAAGACGGTATGTGTGTAAGTGTGGAAAGCGGTTTTATGAAACCTATAGTTTCCTTCCTAGATACTTTCAGAGAACTTCTAGACTAACTGCTTTTATTGCTTCCTGTCTACACAACTCCCAAAGCATCAAGGAAACAGCAAGACAAACCAATGTTTCCACCGCTACTGTAGGAAGAGTTCTGGATACCATCTCGTATTCTAGAAGAAAACTTTCGACCACCTTGTCAATTGATGAGTTCCGCGGAAATGCTTCTACCGGAAAGTTTCAATGTATTCTTGTTGATCCGATAAAACACAAGGTACTCGATATTCTTCCTGACAGAACTCACAACCATTTAGTTTCATACTTTGCTTCCATCCCAAAGGATGAAAGACATCGGGTAAAACACTTTGTCTGTGATATGTGGAAACCTTATGTTGAAATGGCTCATACATATTTTCCAAATGCCGAAATTATTATTGATAAATATCATTTTATCAGACAAACCACATGGGCTATAGAAGGTGTTCGCAAAAGACTTCAAAAGACGATGCCTGCTCGCCTGAGAAAGTACTATAAACGAAGTAGGACGTTGATTCTCACTAGATACCATAAACTCAGAGACGAAAACAAAGCTGCTTGTGATTTAATGCTCCTTTATAACGACGACTTACGTCGAGCGCATTTTCTTAAGGAAAAG
Organism: Faecalimonas sp.; assembly: GCA_045632945.1. GTDB lineage: Bacteria > Bacillota > Clostridia > Lachnospirales > Lachnospiraceae > Faecalimonas. The sequence goes on from JAZQXU010000044.1 coordinate 958, forward strand.
TTTTATGAAATCTGTCAGAACACAAAGTATTCTGAACAGCGCAAAGACTTCTTTGATTGGATTAAAATGGCGGAATCTTCTGGATTAAAAGAATTCGAGAGAGTTGCTAGAACTTATCGCACCTGGTCCAAAGAAATCCTGAACGCATTTAAGCATCCACACATCACAAATGGTCCAACGGAAGGCTTTAACAATAAAATAAAAGTTCTGAAACGCACATCGTATGGAATTAGGAACTTCCAACGTCTCAGAACCCGTATTTTTCTTGTAACTAATATATAATTTTAATAGACTGGCACTTGAAGGTTTGTTTGCCATGCGATAAAACAGATGATTACGCACATCAACACTAAAATGCCTTCAAACGCAACAATGGAGCGGGATTCGTTAAAATCCCACCCCAACTATTGACTTAGAACCAATAATTTAACAGTCTTCACCAAAGACAAGGCCAAAACACAAATCTTTGCATTTTGGCCTTAAATCTATGTTATATAGTTGAACTCTATAAAAGTTCAATCAGTTGTGAGGAATGACGAATAAACGGCTTTTTCAAAATTTACCGCCGATTCATTTGCTGCGCCACCGTCTATTTTTGAATTTTTCATATACACCGCAAAAATCTTGTTTTCAGGGTCTATCCAAAAATGACTGCCATAAGCTCCGCTCCAACCGAAAGAGCCCACAGGTAAATACGGATAAGAAGCTTCTGTTATTACACGTACACCAAGTCCCCAACGCTCGTTGTGGGGCATAATGGAATAGGGAACCTGCGGTGTGCAAAGCAGGTTAAAGATTTCTTCGTTCAGAATAGTTTTGGTATCCGTTTTTCCTTTATTGAGTAGCATTTTAGCAAATTTGCTATAATCGCTTAACGTAGAAACAAGTCCTGCTCCGCCTAAATAATGAGAGGATGGGAAATCTTCAAAAACGCAACCTTCGAGCATTTGCGATACGGCATTTTCACCGTTACTGGTTCTGTCGTGCATATCTACCATTCGTTCTTGTTGTTCGGTGGTAGGCATAAAGGTGGTGTCAAGCATTCCGCAAGGTTCGAATATTTCCTTTTGAATAAAATAGGGAAACTTTGCTGTGCTTGCAATTTCGATGATTCTCGTCAAAACATCAAAAGAGCCGTGGCCGCTATACCATTGCATGGAACCTGGTTCGAAATCTAAACCGTTTTTAATGTAAAATGCAATAGAGGCATCTAACGACTTTTTATCTCTTGCGGTCATAGTTTTCAACTTATTCGGATCACTTGCAATCCCGGAAGTATGATTTAAAATATTTCTAACTGTAGGCAATTTTTCAGGGATGGACTCGTTGCCCGAGGAATCGATTATTTTTATATTCTTGAACTCAGGTATGTACATATCCACAGTATCGTCCAAGGATAACATACCCCTTTCTACCAATATTAAAGCTGCAATAGAAGTAATCGGTTTTGTCATCGACGCCAATCTAAAAATGGTGTTATTCGTAATAGGATTATCTAAATTTAGCGACGTCGTCCCATAGCACTTTTCAAATTCCATATCGTCTTGATAAACAAAATAGGCAGAGCCAAAAACTTTATTATTCGAAAAATCATATTGGGCAATTTCATCAATATTCTGAGATAAGAAATTTTTCATAATCATCCTCCTCTCTTCTTTAAAAGTATCTATATTGATATGATTTCTTATAATAACCATCTTCCATTTGTAAAATCAGGAATCTCCACCGGCATACCACCTTTTTGAATGGATACTTCTGTCAAAACCGAAATTGCCATCCATGTTGCTGCGTCATACACATCAATCGGCATTGGTCTACCTTCCTCAATACACTTAAGGAAATCATTCATCATCAATTCATCCATTCCGCCATGTCCGAAGACACCCTCATGGCCAGTGCTATGTTCCGCCTTCCAAATATCATCCAGATATTTCTCTTCATATTGCTCTGCATTTCCCCACAATGGTTTCCAGTCAAAATCATATTTCGGATAATGGTCTTCATGCAAATAAATAGAATCGTTGTCCTCAAAATACATACCCTTTGTTCCACGCACCGTAAATCCTCTACTGTAGGAACGTGGCAATGTGGTATCCAAGGTAAGCAAAATCGTTTCGCCACCTGCACAAGTAATAATCGTATTCACAATATCGCCCTGCTGGAATTCCAGATTGGTTTCCTGCGGTCTGGTCTCCTTGATATAATGGGCAAGCCCTGCTGCCTTTGAGCTCTGAGAAACCAACGATACCATACGATTACCATGATTAATATTCAGTACACGTGCTATCGGTCCCAGCTCATGGGTCGGATAGTTGTCACAGTTGCGCATGCGATAATTTCTAAGACGATAATGTCTGATTTCCTCACCCGAAGCAATCTCCTCACGCAGGTCATGTGCGTATGCGCCATCGCAATGCACAATCTGTCCCAGGACACCTTGACGAACCATATTCAGCACCATCATTTCGCGCTTACCATAGCAACAATTTTCCATAAAAAAAAATGGAGTCTTTGTTCTTTCATATGCTTCTACCAAACGATAACAATCCTGTATGCTGTAAGCACCACCAACTTCCAATGCTGTAATGATCCCTGCATTCATGAAATCCACAGATGCATCCACATGTTTCTCCCACGAAACAATCAGAAGTGCAATCTCAATATCTTCTTTGTCTAACAACTCGTGATAATCTGTCACGCGATACTTAATCAGATGGTCTTTTCCATGCTCTTTTGCAAGGTTGACCATATCCTGCACGCGGTCTTCGTATACATCGCATACCGCTACCAATTCTGCATCCTCTCTATGTAAAATATGTGTCACCCAGCCCAGACCTCTCTGACCAAGACCTACGACTGCAATTTTATGTTTTTTCATAAGCTAGTCTCCTTCTTTTCGTAAACATATGTACCAGCCTGCACATGATACGTCTCGCTGCCAACGATGATTTCAGCCTCGACAGGAGTTGTAATCTTATACTTGAAAAGCCCGTCTTCATATATCCACTCAGATGATATTGTACCATATCTTGTCTGCAGTGTCACTCTCATCTGGTTCAATCTTCCATCCGGAATCGGAGCAATTCGAACAGTTTTATATCCTGGCTCTCTTGGTGCAATACCACCCGCAACACGATACATCCAGTCCACAACTGCACCGTATGCATAGTGATTAAAGGAATTCATGTCCGGACTCCAAAAGCTTCCATCCTCTTTTATGCTATCCCAATGCTCCCACACTGTAGTAGCACCTTTTTTAACTGCATAAAGCCAAGACGGATACTCTTCTCTAAGTAACAATGAGTAGGCGATATCCGAGTGTCCAAAATCACTCAACGCATATAACAGATACGGCGTCCCAACAAAGCCCGTTTGAAGTTTCATTCCGGCATCACGAATCATCTGTGCCAGTTGGTCTGAAACCTTCTGACAGTCTTTCGCCAAACGGAAATGAATCGCCACAGCACACTCCGTCTGCGTCCTGTATTCAGAAAAACGCTCTTGAAATGCTGTTACAATTCTATCGTACAACCTTTCATATCTTTCCATATCCTGTCCCAGCACTTTTCCCGCTTTCACAAGTAAAGACGTAGAATACGCGTAAAATGCCGTAGCAAGCAGATCGTGATTACTTTTTCCTGAGAATGAATTCTCCTCACTATCTAAAGCCAGCCAATCACCATAATGTACTCCACCAATCCAAAGATTCTCCTCTTTTGTATTGTTAGAAATATAATCCACACGATTTTTCATGCTCTCAAACTGGCTTTCTAAAATCTTCTTGTTCCCATAAGCCAAATAAATTTCCCACGGACAAATCACTGCCGCATCGCCCCATGCGCAGCTAGAGCCTGCGCTCTTCCATGCAATCGGGACCATATCTCCTACATAGCCATCCTCTTCTTGCTCTGCCTTAAGACAACGAAGCCATTTATAGAAAAATTTATCCACATCAAAGTTATAAGCTGCCGCACGTACAAAGACCTGTGCATCTCCTGTCCATCCAAGCCTCTCATCTCTCTGTGGGCAATCTGTAGGCACATCTAAGAAATTATCTTTTTGTCCCCAGATTACATTTTCATAAAATCGATTTAACAGCGGACTGGACGTCTCTATATAACCGGTTCTTTTAATATCCGAATAGACTGCTATTGCTTTAAAATTCTCCGGTTTTACATTAGAAAGTCCTCCCGGGAACTCATCCACACGCACATATCGAAATCCATAAAAGGTAAGTCTTGGGTGATAGGTCTGTAATCCGTCACGACATGTGTAATGAAACATTGCTTTAGCCGAGCGATAGTTTTCATTATAAAAATTACCATCGCTATCCAGCACTTCACCATGGGACAAACAGACTCTTTCGCCCGCCGCCGCATGCACCGTTATTTCAACATACCCGGTGATTTCTTGTCCAAAATCAATGACAGTCTCCCCTTTTGGTGTCTGAATAATCTGCACAACCGGTAATCTTTCGTGTTCAACAATCTTTTCGCCCTCTTGCAAGATCAATGTTTCAGTTGGTCCGGCAAAAGTTCTAACGCCTTCCTCAACGGATGGCGTAAACCTGGCATCGCATACTTCACCATCGTAAATCTCGGAAAGACGAATTTCGCTCTCCAAAACATTCCATGCTTCATCAGTTACAAGCGTCTCGCTGCTTCCGTCTATATAGACAATTTCCATCTGAGCAATCATACCGCAAGGAATATTTTGCAACTCTTCCCGATTCGTCCCTGACAAAGGACTGCGATACCAGCCTTTACCCACTGTTACCAACAGCTCATTCTTCTTCATCAAATATTCAGTGATGTCATACTCTTGATATTGCAGGCGACTTTTGTAGGTGGTCCAACCGGGTGCCAATACATAATCGCTAATGCGTCTGCCATTTAGCGTAGATTCATATATCCCCATCGCTGTCATAGTGATAGTCGCTTTCTCTACCGCTTTCTCCACCGTAAATCTCTTTTGAAATACGGCAGCAACGTCACCCATATCCCGTTCCGGTTTAATCCATTTTGCATTCCAATCTATCAAAAAGAGTTCCTCCTATTTTACTGCAACATAATTTTTCTAAGGTTATCAATATCTTTTTGCTCCACCTTGCATGCTGTCACAAGATAATTCTCGATTGCAGAAGACAAAGTACCATCTTCTGTTTTGTAATTTTCCATAATCATCTGATACATATTCTGCCATGCTACATAATTAATCTCATCTTGTTGCATAATTCCGTCTTCTGTAAATGTTCCATTTACAATATTACTACGCCAGCGTTTACCCGCTTCAGAAAACGAGGTCAGTTCAAAATCTCTTGTTAAATCCTCATATGATACACCCAAAACACCATTTACTAAAAAGGCAACTGTCCCGGTACGGTCAGCTCCCGCATTGCAGTGAAACAGAATCGGGTAATTTGCTTCATCACCCAAGACTTCAAAAATCTCTTTCACATTTGGTACCGGTTGATAGAAATATTGCGATACTGAAGCCTTCACATAGCGGACGTCATCTCCAAACACACTTTTTGTCTGTCCACCATCATCGGCATTAGCAGTACGAAGATCGAGTTCCGTATGGATTCCTAAAGTTTCTCTAAATAAAATGGCATCACTCTCTGCACATTCATTTCCATCATTCGGATTTGTCTTTCCACCTCTATAAATCAATTCATAGTTCACTTTTTCGCCACTCTCGGTTTCCCAACCTCCAATATCGCGTACATTGATGATAGAGGTGGTTGTAATAAAACGAACAGGGGCGTCCTTTGTGCAAAACGTGTCAACAGCAGAGGTGCTTCCTTCGGTATCTCCCATCACTTTCCAGTAATAAGTAGTTCCCGGAATTAAAACACCAATCTTGGCAATTGATGTCATGGTTGTTTCATAAGTATATGCATTTTCAAACTGTTCATTGTCTGCAATATACAGTGTATATTTACTACTGCCATCACCTTCCCATGAGAAAACCGCTGCCTGATGGATAAGCGTATTTTGCTTGTTATGATACAAAATGTCTGCCTGTTCACTTTCTGTATCCGCTTCTAGATATTCTCTCACTGGTTTTTCACATAAATCGATGACCTCTCCGTTGTATACTGATTTTAGAGCTATGGATGGCTTTTTACTGCTACATCCAAACACACAAAAAACCACCAATGATATTAGCATCACAATCATCAAGATTTTCATTTTCATTGTAATCCACCTTTCTTGTCTTAATAAAATAAACTTAAGACCAAAACACAAATTCTTGCATTTTGGCCTTAAATCTATGTTTTATAGTTGAAACCTATAAAATATTTAATTAGTTGTGAGGAATGACGAATACTCCGTCTCCTGCTGCTATGTCAAGCGATAACTTGCCATCTGTCAACTTCACAGTCTTTGCAACACCATTTACGTAGTAAGTTGCATAGTTGTAATTGCTAATTGTGAGTGTTACAGCATCAACATTTCCTGCTGACGGTACAGAAGCATTAAGTACCATGTAACCAGTATATCCATTAGTAGTATCAGCAAGCTGATTCACAACTGTCGGCTGAGACGCTGAAGTAATTGTCACGTTGTCAAGTGTGCTTGTTGTAAGATTTGAAATCGCATCGCTGCTTCCTTTTGCTGCACTCTTCACATAATCGAAGTTCAGCATTACCTGCGCCATCTTCTGAGCATCGATATTTGCTGCCTGTACTTCATCGTAAATATTCTTTGTTCCGTCCGAATTCATGATTGCAGTGTTATATCCTAATGTGTAGTTCGGGAACATCCAATAGGTATAGTAACGGATATCCTTCACGCCAAATCCAAGTGCAGAATTTAACTGGAAGCGAATATCTGCTTCTGTCGGATCCTTCAAACCGTCATCATTTCCGGTACTTTGGATTGTGAGATGTACGTCTTTATCCTTTGCATTAGCCTGTTGTACAACATACTGCAAGTTATAGAAGTACTCGCTCATAACCGTATTATTACCATTTGATACCACATTCGGGTAAATATCCACGCTGAAGTATGGATCAGCAACATTTGTCAAATATGCATCTACATATGTACCATAAGCCTCTTTCATATCTGCCCACAGACTTCCAATATTTGTAATTCCATATGCCTTGCCGGTATATTTTTCATACATAGTATTCTTCGTTCCATTAAACGGCAAGAGTACGGTATGAATATAAATATCTCTACCAGTTTCTGCCTTAATTGCATTAATTGCGTTAATTACCTGTGCAGTTGCAGTAAATTGCTTATAGGTAGGCTCATCCACAAGAGAAATACCCTTGAACGCCGGATAATCCCAATACTGTGACAGTGCTGTCTGAATAGCCGCCTGTAAATCCGCTTGTGTTGCGTATGCTGCTCCGTCTCCTACAAGAGAAGTTTCGCTTGCTGCCAAGTCATGAATCACACTGTCAAATACAATAACATCTAATCCAACCGTCTCACATTGTTCCATAAATTCTGGGAACCAGTGTGCAGAGTCGCCCATTGCTGCCGAATTTACTGCATCAGATCCGTGCATTAAGTAAGCATTAAATCCTGCATCCTTGTACTCTTGAAGAGTCGTTACGTTTCTGTAATTTGTTCCATCTGTATGGAAGACACCATTTTCGTCTGTGTAAACACCATTGGATGGTCCAATATGTGCGTACATATCAAATCCCAATGTACTTGTTGCATAAAGAGCTGCCGGATTCTGTTCTGTTACAAATGTCGGCATCTTGTATGTTATATCAGCATTGTTGTTGAAACGCCATAATACAAAGTCGCCAGAAGTACTTGTTGCAGCACTAATATCAACACTAGACGTACCCGTGTTATTTCCTTGCGTTACTGTAATATATAAGAGCTTATTCACGTCATCTATACGAACATTGAAGGTTACTTCTTTGCTCATGTCAAGAACCAAACCACTGGTGTTATAATTCTTGTCCTTTATGTGCGAATATGAACCACCGGTCACCTGATATACTTGATAGAAATTACTATAAATACGAACAATGATACCGGTTCCTGCATATGGACTCTTGGTTGCTCCATCGAAACGAAGACCAATATTCATATTTCCCGCACCTGTTTGGTTCGTCCCCGGACAAGTCGTAAATTCAAATTGTTCCGTTGTATAATCTCCATCTAGTGTTAAGGTGTTAGCACTTCCTTCTTTTGGATCATTAGTACTTACCAGTTTTGCTTCCTGTATTGTCTCATCTGTAGAAACAACTACATCAGATCCAACCAACAAGTCTTTTGGCATTTCATATGCAACTTCGCCATAATTCTTCGTCCACACAACAAAGTTACCCTTCACATCAATTGCACTGTCATGTGTATAGGTATAGGTATGTACCAGTGAGCCATTTTGTGTTACTACCAGAGTAAATACTGTAGAGTTATCCAATGTTTCCACTTTGATTCCAAAGGTATATTGCTCGCCTGCAGTGAGTGCAATAGATTTCGCCTTTAGATTCGTTTGATACGGCTGTTCTATCTGATAGAAAGTATCGTAGAAATGGAACATCACTCCTGTATTACTTGTTTTCGGAATGTTTCCATATCCTCCATCCACGCCGGCACCAATTACCAAATGTCCACCACTTACTGTCGGATCCGTAATCGTGGTTGTGAACTCAAAGTATTCGTTTGTGTAATCTCCAAGTACAGCAAGTGTAGCATAATTACTTGTCGGTTCTGTCAATGTAACTGTATCTGACTCTGCTCCTTCCGGAACCTTAATGTCACTGCTCTGCGTTACAAGATATGGCATCTTGTAGCTAATTGTTCTTACAGTATCTCTAGACCATACCATAAAGCTTCCTTTTTCCGGAAGAATGCCTGAAAGGTCAAATGCCTTCGAGTGAAGTAGTGTTCCGTCCTGAAGGGTCTCAAAATACAGATAATCGCCAATTACTTGAAGCGTAAATGTATATTCTTCACCGACAGTCAAAGCAGCTTGCGATGTATGATAATTTTCAGCCCCTTTCGGTGTTCCGTATGTCGGTGCATATACTTCATAGAAGTTACTGTATAACGCAATTGTTGCACCCTGATACTTATTCGGATTTTCACTGATACCATTCATGCGAGCACCGAGAACAAGGAATGGTGTTGCTTCATCTGTTACTGTTGTTGTAATTTCAAATTTCTCGTATGTATATGGTCCTTCCAGTGCAAGGTATGCCTGGTTGCTTGTATCTACTTTTTCCGGTTTTGCAATCTTCACTGTTCCTGCACTTCCGTTCTTATCCACTACCACGCTACTTTCAATCTTAGCAGGCATTGTGTAAAGAACATCCTTACATTCATCAGTACTCCAGATTGCAAACGAACCTGCATCAGCGATTGTTGCTGATTTTTCCGCATCGATTTCCTTACTAATTGTCTTAAACACAGAACCATTATCCATGACGGTCAAAACAAATGTTTTCTTGTCGCCGTTTGATACACGCACTGTAAAATCATATGTCTTTCCGGATGTCAGGTTGAGGATAGATGCTCCATACCATGCGCCATTCACATAAATCTGAATATAGTTTCCATCGCCGCCACTTGTGTGGAATGACACTTGAATTCCCTTTGTCTTATCATAAGAATTTGCCATATTTCCGGTAATACGAGCACCAAGTGCAAGATCTGCACTTGCATTAGCCTGAGCCGGATAATTCACTTCCGTTGAAAATGCAAATTCTTCTATGTCATACTCGTTTTCAACAAGTGTATAAGCCGAAGAATCACTTACAACTCCGCCTTCATATGCTTCACCAATTTGGTAGGAAACTGCTCTTGGATATGGATTGGCTGCTATTTGGCTTTCATCACCTTCTCCACTATTCCAAAGAATAAACTGTCCTTCTGAATCTACCGGTTCTGTTGTAATTACAGAATTTGTATGAATGACTTTGGCGCCTCGCTTTACAGTAATCCTTATCAACGTTCCTTCTGGTACCGTGTCGATATCTACGGTAAACGTATAAGTTCCCTCATCAAGTGTAAATCCTGTATGGTGATAGTTTTCACTTTCAACACTCACGGTGTTTGCTAAAATTTCATACCAGTTATTGTAAAATTTAATTTGAATACCATTTGCTTCGGCACTCCATGGATTATGGTCAACGGTCTCGCCACGTGCACCCAAAATCATTCCTGTTTGCTTTGCGCCCTCACCAAATTCACTGTCAACATATGTGGTGAAAGAAAAACTTTCATCATCATATGATTCTTCTGTGTACATATAAGAACGATTCCATCCTGATGCGAAATTCGGCGAGTGAAGCACTACTGCACCCCTATCCTTATGTACGCCAACACTTAAGAACGTGTCATTTTTCGCTGTCTCAAGCACTTCGTCTCCCACTTCATAGGAAATTGTTCGTGGATATAAACCATACTTACTTTCATCGGTATTCCATACTACGAAACTTCCTTCTGCCGGAATGCTTGCAGTGCCAGAATAGTCATATGCTGTTGCAAACACTTCTACGCCATTTCTTACCACGCTAAAAATAATGCGTGTAAAGCTTGCGAATGTTGTTAACTGTAATCCAAATGTATAAGTTCCTGCGTCAAGCGAAGCGCCTGTTGCCGGATAATAGTTTTCTGTTTCTACTGCTCCATTCGGATAGTTTCCAACGTAAATCGAATAGAAATTAGGACTGATTTGAACCACCACACCTTCACTAATATACTGACTTGCAGCAGGTGCTGTAATCCTTCCACCAAGGAACATTCCCAGTGGATCGCCGTCTTTAATATCTACTGTATATTCAAATTTTTCCTGGCTGTAATATCCATCTGTATAGAAGTATCCGCGATGCCAAGCAGAAGCATTTTCTGTAACGCTTGTCAAATCTACCGTTCCGGTCTTTTCCGTCACTGCAACTGCATTTCCTGAAAGAGTTGTGTTACTAGTCTCCAGTCTGGCACCAATGACATCGCTAGTTGCCTGTACCGTTGTTAAATCACTTTCATAGTTGTCCACCAATTTCTTACGAACAACATCCACATCAAGCGCATTGAATGTTCCATCTGTATTCTGATCACGGAATTTGGTAACGTTCACTTTCGTTCCGTTTACAACTGCTTTCTTAATGTGTACCAAATCTGCAGCTCCTAACGCACTGTCATCATTTAGATCATCCGGATTGTTGTATATGGTGGCATTCTCCTTTACTACCAAAGAGATGTTATCCACGAATACGTTTCCGGCTGCCCCACTTACAGTAAGCACAACACTCATTTTATAGGTTTTTGCTGTTGTCTCAAATGTTACATCTTTTGATGTGAATGTATTAAGAGGTCCTGTAAGAGTTACATCGTGTTTTGCAACGATACGGTTGTCATGCGTATATTCATACACCGTAACCACAGCAGTTGCTCCAACAGTTGTTTGAGCAGCAAATGATAAAGTATGACTTGTACTTTCTGCTGCGGTTTCGATATCCGTACGAAGTCTTGCTGTCTTGCCGCTTTGCACGGTTACCTGCAAGCTATAGTTTCCACTATATGCAATACCACTTGCACTTTTTGCGAAAGTGCCATCGCCGTCATACCAACCTTCAAGACCGTTTTTACCGGATTCGAAAGTTCCATTCGTAACGAGTTCTGTTCCTGTTTTTTGTGCTGTCTTTGCTTCTACATTTGCCAAAGTGGATGGCAACATTGTAACAAGCATTGCAATCACAAGAACAATTGAAAGAATTCTTTTTTTCACTTCTTTTTCTCCTTCCTTAATAACAAGGCACTATTTCATTACTCTATTTGTGTGGAATCACAAATACCGCTTCTCCACATTCAAGTTCAATCTCCAATGCACCTTTTGTAAGTCCTACAGTTTCCGGTACACCTTCTTTATACATAGTTGCATAATCGTATCCTTCGAATTGTACTTTTACCGTACTAGCTAACTTCTCGTTTGGCTCAGAGATATTCACTACCATATATCCTATCAATTCTTTCTTCGCATCCTTCATTTGTGTAATCAAAGTAGGCTGCGAAACACTAGAAATTGTGAGTCCATCTAACTCATCGCTCTTTACTCCGCTAAAATAAGCCGGTGCTGTAATCGCGTTTTCCTTATCGTAGGTAAAGTTTGCCTTCTCATAATCAAAATGAAGCAATACTTTTGCCATCTCTTGGATTTCAAGATTTACTTTTTGCACTTCATCGTATAGCATCTTGGTGCCGTCATCATCCATAATAGCTGTAACATAGTTTTCCGTCACACGATTTGGAAACATCCAATAGGTGTAATACAAAAGATTCTTGACGCCAAACGCCAAAGCCACATTTCCCTGGTAACGGAAATCCGTTTCCGTCTGACTGCGATACTGCCCCAGCATTTCACAACTTTGTCCGGTAAGCACGACATCTGCATCGTGTGCAGCAGCCTCAGTAACTGCTACCTGAAGATTTCTGAAGTAAGAATCCAAAAGACCTTCTTCTTTGAATGGATAATTGTCATATCCAAAGTAATCTGCTCCGGACTTTTCCAAATAGTCATTGATATACGTTTTGTAAGATTGAATCGACGCATTCCCAAAAGAAGCTCCTGTATAACGGTCAATTGTCACACCTGCTAAATATGGCAACATAACTGTGTGAACAAAAATATCTTCGTCCACTGTTTTAACCGCCTTTGTCACTTCACCGAGTGCATCAAACTGATTATGCGATGGTTCATCTACAAGTCCTACACCGTAGAATGCTGCATGTTCCATATAAGGTTCCATACAGGCACGTACATGTGCTGTTAAATCTTCCATAGTTGCAAACTCTTTACCTTCTCCAATTAGGCTTTCCGTATTGGCAGCTAAATCATGAAGGCGCACATCAAACACAATTGTTTTTAATCCCACCTGCTCACACAAGTCCAAATTCATCTTCAAATCGCTGGTCTCAAAGTTCTCCCCCTTATAGGCATCATTTCCCAGCAGAAGAAGGGTATCAAAACCACAATCCTTATATTCCTGATATGTTTCAACACTACGATTGTCGCCTCCGAACACTTGTTGACCTGCTGCTGTCGTATAATTACCTGGCGTAGGTCCAACATAAGCATACATATTCATGCGTGCATTGCTGTCAGAATAATCCGGAACTGCTGTTGCCTTGCTTGGGTCAGCTGTTTGGCCACCACCTTCGTCGCAGCCAACCATGCTTCCTAACAATGCCACTGACAAAGCAACTGCCATCATTCGTTTTGCTATTTTTTTCAGTGTCATATGATTCCCTCCATAATTATTGTTCAATCTCATATTTTACAGTTCTGGCCTCTTGACTCCAGATTGCGAAACGTCCTGTTGCAGGGATTGTTTCGGTTGTTGTAATTGTCTCGTTATGTACCTCTGTCTCTCCCTGTTTTACAATTAATCTCGTACTTGTAGTGCCAGCCACTGTAATTACACATAGATCGAAAGTATATTCTACTCCGGATGTCAATGCCAAGCTTTTTGCTCCAATCCAATTTGACTGTCCATTTTTAATATAATAGGTTTCGTAGAATCCATTATAAAGTCTATATACCAAGCCATCATAGGCACCATAACTTGGAGACTCCCCTTGAACACGTGCACCAAAAACTAGATTTGGATTTGCTCCATCTGCTATGGTTGTCGCAAATCGGAAGTGTTCTATTGAAAAAAGATTTTTTGTCATAAGGTATGCTTGATTCCACAGACCTACATTATTTGGAACAAACATCGTTGCTGTACCTTTATTGCTGTTTATCAAAAGGGCCTCGCCTGATAATATCTCAACAGATGCCAACGGAATCTTGTAATCGATGCTTCTTTCTGCATCTAAGTTCCATACCATGAAGTTTCCGCTTTCCGGTATGGTTGTGCTAACCTCTTTTGTATAATCTAAGACTACTGTTTCTCCCTGTTTCACAACTAGTTTGAGTATGCTTTCATCCATTTGGACGCTGAAAGTATATGCTTTGCCACTCTCTAATGTAATACTCTTTGCATGTACCCATGCTCCATATTTCGGTGCGTAAAGTTCTAAGAATCCATTGAAGAATCTCACTGTTACACCATCTGCTTTATCTGGATTCATAACTACATCTGCCATACGTGCACCGATAACAAGATTTGGATTGGTTCCATCTGCTATGGTTGTGGTGAATTCAAATGTTTCATTGGTGTAAGCACCTTTCATTGCCAGATAAGAACCATGAGCCACATCATTTGGCGTCACTGTTTTAAGCTGAGCCGTTCCTGCTTCTCCCGTAGTTTCTACTTCCACGTTCGTATTTGTCTCAGGTTCTACAACAGGCGCAATCGGCATTGCATAATCAATGCTTCTCTCTGCATCCAAACTCCATACCATGAAGTTTCCGCTTTCCGGTATTGTTGCCTCCAATGCTTTACTATAGTCAAGAACAACTGTTTCGCCGTCTTTCACTACAAGTTTCAATTCATTGCCATTCATCTGTACGCTGAATGTATATGCTTTTCCACTCTCTAATGTAATACTCTTTGCGTGTACCCATGTTCCATACTTCGGTGCGTAAAGTTCTAAGAACCCATTGAAGAATCTCACTGTTACACCATCTGCTTTATCTGGATTCATAACCACATCTACCATACGTGCCCCGATAACAAGATTTGGATTGGTTCCATCTGCTATGGTTGTGGTGAACTCAAATGTTTCGTTGGTGTAAGCACCTTTCATTGCAAGATAAGAACCGTGAGCCACATCATTTGTCGTCACTGTCTTAAGTTGAACCGTTCCTGCTGTTCCTGTAGATTCTACTTCTACATTTGTATTGGTCTCCGGCTCTACAATCGGTGCCACCGGCATCTTGTATTCGATGCTTCTTTCTGCATCTAAGTTCCATACCATGAAGTTTCCACTTGCAGGTATGGTTGCCTCTAATGCTTTTCTGTAGTCAAGAACAACTGTTTCGCCGTCTTTCACTACAAGTTTCAATTCATTGCCATCCATCTGTACACTGAATGTGTATGCTTTACCACTCTCTAATGTCAAGCTCTTTGCTGCTACCCATGTTCCATACTTCGGTGCATAAAGTTCTAAGAATCCATTGTAGAATCTCACTGTCACACCATCTGCTTTATCTGGATTCATGACCACATCTACCATACGTGCCCCAATAACAAGATTTGGATTAGCTCCATCTGCTATGGTTGTGGTGAATTCAAATGTTTCATTGGTGTAAGCACCTTTCATTGCCAGATAAGATCCGTGAGCCACATCATTTGGTATTACTGTCTTAAGCTGAGCAGTTCCTGCTGTCTCTGTAGATTCTACTTCTACATTTGTATTGGTTTCAGGCTCTACCATCGGTGCAATCGGCATCTTGTATTCGATGCTTCTTTCTGCATCTAAGTTCCATACCATGAAGTTTCCGCTTTCCGGTATTGTCACCTCTAAGGCTGTACTATAGTTAAGAACAACTGTTTCGCCATCTTTCACTACAAGTTTCAATTCATTGCCATTTATCTGTACACTGAATGTATATGCTTTGCCGCTCTCTAATGTCAAGCTCTTTGCTGCTACCCATGTTCCGTATTTCGGTGCATAGACTTCTAAAAATCCATTATAGAAACAAATCGTTACTCCGTTTGCCTTATCCGGATTAGTTGTAATATCTGACATGCGTGCGCCAATTAACAGATTTGGAGTTGTTCCGTCTGCAATCATTGTTGTAAATGTGAAAATTTCATTCGTATAATTCCCCTTCATTGCAAGATAAGAAGGATTATATACGTCATCAGGCACTACTGTTTCCAGCTCTGCTCTTCCTGCTGTTCCTGTAGATTCTACTTCCACATTTACATTTGTCGCCGGCTCTACATATACCGGCATCTGATACTCAATACTTCTAGTTGCGTCTGTATTCCATACTACGAAATTACCTTCTGTAGGGATTGTAGTCGGCAATTCGATACTATTTGTATGAACAATGCTGTCGTTAAGTTTTACCGTAACATTGAGATATCCATCTATAATCTGCACGCCAAATGTATACGGGATACCCCTGTTCAATTCTGCCTGATCATCCGTATAATTTTCCGCTGCAATCCATGTGCCATATTTCGGCGCATAGACTTCATAGAAGTTACTGTGAATACCAATGGTGACTCCGCTACATTTATCCGGATTGGAATCTACTCCATCCATATGTGCTCCAATCACGAGCATTGGCGTTTTCTTTGCTGTAAAGGTCGTCGTAAATTCAAAAGTCTCATTTGTGTAATCACCTTTCATTACAAGATAAGAACTCTTTGCAATGTCATCTGCAATTACTGTCTCAAGCTCTGCAACTCCTGCCAACGCTCCCATTTCTACTACAACATTTTTATTTTCCGGCTGTATTACTACTTCCGGCATTTGGTAATTAATCTCTGTGCTTTCATTTAGCGACCATACCATAAATGAACCTGCAGCCGGTAGGGCGGTTGCAATATCCTCTTTTGCATAGTTCAAAATTATCTGATCGCCTTGTTTTACGACCAAACTCATCGCACTGATATTACCTTTTGTTTCCACTGCAATATCGAATGTATAGGTTTCTCCTGTTTTAAGTGTTAGATGCTCAGCATCAACAAAAGTACCATACTTCGGAGCATAAATTTCGAAAAATCCATTGTAAAATTGGATGGTCAATCCCTTACTCTTATCCGGGTTGCTGGTATGTGCATCCATACGAGCTCCTATAACAATATTCGGTGTTTTGCCATCTTCAATTTTCGTTTTGAAACTGAAAGTTTCATTTGTATATTTACCATCAATTGCAAGATATGCTGCTTTACTAACAACTCCCGGTGTTGCTGTACTGATTCCTGCAACTCCCGCTTTTCCGTCTTCTGCAACAACTACATTTACATTTGCTTTACGCGCTGCCGTTTTTGGTTCCTCATACTCAATAACTACATCATTATTGATAGACCAAATAACAAAGTCACCCGATTTATTTACCACGCCACTTGGTAACTCTAAAGAATAATTCAGCATTTCTTTTCCGGATGCATCTGTTATTTTCAAGAAGAAAATGTCCTCTCCACCTAATGTTTCCACACTATAAGCAAAGGTATATTTCTTTCCGGATTCGAATGAAATATTTTCTGCGCCAAGCCATTTCTGACCATATTTCGGTGCAAAGACTTCAAAGAACTTATCATGGAATCTCAAAACCACACCTGAATTCTTATCAAAGGCGGTCTTCGCTCCGTCCATTCTTGCTCCGATAATCAGATTCGGTTTTGCAGCATCCTGAATCGTCGTTGTAAATGTAAAGGTTTGGTTTGTATAATCTTTATTAAACTGTACATAGTTTGCTTGATGGCCAGTGTCCTCCAACTCTGAAGACCAAGTCACTTTACCTGATGTAATCTCAAAATCCTCTGTTCCGCCTACGATAATCGGTGCATTTGGATCTTGATATGGATGCAAGTGTAAGTTATCAATCCATACTTTTACGTTGGTAGGATCGTAATCGCCTTCTTTCTTATGCATCACTACAATATAGATGCCTGTATAAAGTCCTTCGTCATACTTATCCTGGCTGGAAATGTGTGTCCATCTTCCCAATACATTCTGGAATCCCATCGGTATTGAGGACATTCTCTGCGCTGCTGACAGATAATGAACGGCGATTCCTGCACTGTTCTCACTTGCCTTGAGGTCCATTGTGAAATAATACTTCGATAAATCTACTTCCTGACCAAATTCCACCCAAACAACATTGTGGTAGTAAGTACCACCACCTTCTACCCATACATCACCCGGATGTGCTGTAATCTCCCAGCACCAATCACTGTTATTTGCATGGTCATCTTCACACAAGGACAAAGTTGCATGGGAACCAATACCAAGAATACTATTATTAGTTAAATCGTCTTTCTCTTTGTCTGTCAGTTCTGGAACTACCTTGACTGCAATGATAGCTTCGGCACTTCCACCATGGTTCTTTAATTCCACTTGAAATGCATAGTTTCCTACTTCTTCGAAGGTGTACTCTTGTTCTTTGCTTAAATCAATATTTTCAGCACCAAATTCTAATGAATGTACAAAGAACTCCGGTTCGGAATTAGAATTGTACTCAACATGCCCAAGCAAATCCTGAAGTTTGATAGTTTGTCTTAAATAGTAGATAGCATCATTTGTAGTAATTACCTGTGGTGCCGCTTCGACAACATCGATTGTAGTCTCAATACTCTCACCATCAGTTGCTTCTACTTTTAAATGTACCTCTCCTACCTTAATTGGTTTAAAGGATAAACCAGCAGCAAGATATTGTTGCTCATTCCCTATCTCATCCTGATAGCTAGCGGTAAGTCTAATAATCTTCTCTTCCGGATTTTCCACGTAATCCGTAATATCACACACCTCGTTTACAACGGTTTCCGTAATCATATCATTGGAAAAGGCTAGCTTTTTACCTCCTCCAAGGAAGCACAAAACACCGATGATTGCTGCTGCAATCACTGTGACGCCGGCTACGCCGCCAATGAGCCATTTTTTGTTTCTCATAAAAAATCCCTCCTTTTATCCTTTTAAGCCTCCGGCCGTTACATTTGTCATTATCATCTTTTGATTTGTACTAAATATAATCAAAACTGGTATAATTGAAATAATAATTGCCGCAAACAAGGTCGGCATACTATTTGCCATAAAGCGTGACTCTTCTTGGAACATGTATATACCCAGAGCCACTGTCGGATAATCCTTCATGTAGAGAAGTGAAGTATTGTAATCTCCCCACATGGTAATCAGGTTTAAAATCATCAGTGCAACAATGGATGGTTTTGCCATGGGAATCATGAGTTTTGTAAAAACCTTCCAATCTCCGCAGCCGTCCATGATTGCAGCCTCTGCATATTCCTTACTGATAGATTTGAAATATCCGTATAATACAATAAATGCGAAATCAAATCCGCCTGCCCATACCAGCCAATACAAAGCCGGGTTGTTTAAAATACCCATGTCATAATAGAACTTGTACTGGGAAGCACCACCACCTACAATCGGCACAACCTGAATAAAGATTGCAATTGCAAAAACTACGTTTCGAAATGGAAAACGATATTTTGCAATGGTATATGCAGTAATTGTAGAACATGCTATATTTACAAAAGTACTAAGACATGCCATCCACGTAGTATTCCAGAACATTCCTCCAAAGCTGACGTTGTTATACGTAAAATTAGAAAATGCTTCTATAAAGTTTTTAAACAGATAATAGTTTGGAATATTAAATGAATTTTCAAAATAATCTACTCCTGTTTTTCCTGCGTTGATTACTGCCCAAAGCAGTGGATACATCAGTGTACTTCCATAAATCAAAAACACAAAGAAGAACACAACTAAAAATGCTTTTCCGCCCAAGGACATTTTGCCTAATTTGTTTTTACGATTCATAATGCCCTCCTAATACACAATTTCTTCTGTATGTTTTTCTAAGAAATAACGAATCAAAAGCACCACCGGTAATGTAATCAATGTGACGCACACACCTACCGCTGCCGGATAATGCACACCGTTCGTATTGCCCGATGTTGTTACATAATAAATATAGTTAAATAAGTAGTATCCCATCGTAGATGCTTCTGTATTTCCAAGTCCCGTCAATAAATATGTACCATAGTCTGCTGTGAAGAATGTGGCAAGACTATAAATCAAAAGTGTAGAAATCGTCGGCCAGATGAGTGGTAACGTAATCTGGAAAAATTCTCTGAAGAATCCGATTCCATCTAACTTTGCATATTCTAAGATTTCCGTCGGTATACGCGACATTGCACCGGTAAGCACGACGATGTTTCCACAGAGTCCTATCCAACATCCATAAAAAATAACCGTCTTGAAGGAAACGCCTCCATAGAAAAATCCCATCTGATAAAGTTCTTCTGAAATCCATCCCCAATTGAATAACAGCTCAGAGATTGGTCCATCCAATAAATAACGGAACAATGTACTCATTACTACGCTTCCCAAAATACTTGGGAGGAAGAAAATCACACGGAATATCATTTCACCCTTTACCTTCTTGTATAATGCATAGGTAAATAAAATCGTCATAGGGAAAACGATAAACGTACTAATGGACCATGTAATTATGGAGCGCATCAACGAACCTCGCAGGCTGAGCAGGGAGGGATTGTTCCACTCCCTGAATATTTCCTCAAAATTAGCCACAGAAAAATTGCCCTGCACATTCGTGAATGCCAATACAAACGTATTGAAATTCACATAAACATAAAATACTAAAAACTGCAAAATCGGAAATAACAGCATTAAAGCTACAAAGGGAAATTTTTTTCTTTCTGATTTGGTATAGTTTTTAAACATACTTTATTCTCTCCCTTGTATTGATTTTACTTGTTGTATTCTTCCATACGTTCTGCCCATGCATCTTTAATATAAGCCAACTCGTCTGCCATAATCTGCTCTCCGGTCAGAGTTCCTTTTGCTGCAGCAACTTGTTTTTCAACTTCACTGTATTTGTTAAACCAGTTGAAATTCAATGCGCTTCTCCAACCACCTGCAGAACGATTGATGTATTGTGCATCTGCTTTTGTTGCAATATTATAAATACTATTCATGAAAGTAGAGTCACTTTCTGCAATTGCAGATTCTGCAGCTGTATTAAATGGAGTGAAAGAAGATGAGTAATCATAAATCATTTGAATACCATCATCACTTGCTAAATAGCGTAAGAACAGTTTTGCCAAATCTACTTTTGGTGAATATGCGTTCACAATGATTGTGTCTGTACATCCCCAATCATAGAAAATGTTACGCGCTTCTTTTACTGCCTGTGCTTGTTCTGCTGTCACTCCGGCTTGTGCCACAATCTCGTCCACTGTCTTGCCTTCATCCACCAAACTAACGACTTGACTTAAAATTGCATCAGAAGCAAGTCCGATCTTTTCAGCCAGTGCTGAAACAACCGGTGTCTGAATCATCGTCATACCTTTTACTTTTTCTAAATAATTTGCTGACATTTCGTTTTGCAACCACGCACCATTCACCATAAATACTGCTTCTCCTGAAAGGAAACGGTGTTGTGCAGTACTGTGGTCCATACTGATTGTTTTTTCAGGGGCATAATTCAAGTTGGTAACTGTTGCTAATACATTCAAGCTTTCTTCCCAACCTTTGCTTTCGTAAACTCTCCAACCTTCATCTACATTATCAGAATAATTCATATTCAAGAAATTCGTGTAAGCTTCTACACCATCGTATTGTGCTGCCCAAACATCTTCCACCATATACCAGTAGGTATAAGCATTAAATCCTGCCCACGCTGTCGGATATACGCCGGTTTCTGCTACCTTGCCTTGAATTGTTTCAAAACATGCAACCAATTCATCTGTCGTCTTTGGCACTTCTAATCCATACGATGTTAACAAGGCTTCATTCACAATCAACCCGCATGGAGAAGAACGGAATGCAAAGCCATAATAATTTCCTTTATATTCTTCTTCATTACCATCATATATCTGGTATGAAGCATAACCGTTTTTTAATTTATCGTTAATTGTAACAGCTTCTTCTGTCTTATCAGCCTTGATTGGTTTTGATTCATATACATCTGTCAAATCCGCCGCAACCATATCCATCCCATTTTCCAAAGATGCTCCAACCAATCTGGTTGGTGAAACATTACCGGTAACATATAAGTCGATTCCGTTATTCTCTCCTAGAATCATCTCATTGGTAACTACTTGACCTTGGATTGTGGAATCTGAAGATACAATATTGATCTTGTAGCCCTCCTCTGCGTATGTAGATTCAAATGCCGCAGCCAAAGCGCGTACATAATCGTCTCCATATCCGGATTTGTATACACGGATGTTAAGTGTGTTCCCATCCTGTGATACACTGTTCTTTTTGCTACCACATGCTGACATGCTTAAAACCATTGCTGTACAAAGCAAACCTGCCACCATCACTTTTACTAACTTTCTCATGAATAAACACCTCACTCTTTCATTTGTTTTAATTATAAATTGTTTCATTCTATATCGTAAATCAACCTCTGTATCAATCCTTACAATTTTGTAACGTGCTGTTGTAAGGAATGACGAAAATACCTTCTCCTGTACCCAATCGTATCGTAAATTTGCCACAATTTAGCGCGGCATCATACTCTTTGCCTTTTCGATAATAGACTACTCTGTCACAATCGTGAAAAGTCAACTCCACATCATTCACTTCATAGTGATAAGGATTTTTTGCGTTGACAACCCAATATGATTTCACTCCATCCTCAGGATTTTGGAAATAACCGACAAGCAAATCTCGCGTGGCATTTGCCTTTTCTAACATGGAATCCTCGTATCCGGCTTTCACCAAACGGATGTTGTGCTCCCTGCTCTTTCTTATAACCTTGCATCCCTGCCACCGGAAACGCAGAAAAATATGATCAATCGCCAGAATTTCTCGATTCACTTCCGCAACAGCATAATAAATCTCTGTCTTTCGATATCCTTTCTCTTCAGAAGGCTCATAATTTATCATCGCTTTCGGATAGCATTCTCCATTGCTTTCACTATAATGTTGCCAAAATGTATAATAAGCAATTCTTCTCACTCCGAACGCAAGTGCCGAATATACTTGCCAACGTATATCTTCATAAGAAGGAATTCGGTATACTCCCTTCCCGTGTCCGGTCTTAGGATTGTACTGTGTATCCATACGATTGCTCAGTAATGTGATTGAAATCGGAATATTCTTTTTCTTTCCAAACTCCGCCATCATCTCGAGATTCTGATAAGTTGTCGGTGACAGAAACCCATCACTTCCCAATGCATAGTAATCACAGCAAAACTCTCCCATCGTCTTTCCGCACAATTCCAAATAGTATTGGTATACTTCTTTTCGCTGTTTTCTTGTTCCAACAATTTCGGTACAATCCGGATGGTAGCGACGCAACTCTGTGTACATTGGAAGCATCGATGAAAAAACATCTATCTCTGGTTTGATTTGCTTCATTTCGTCCGAACGCAAGTAATCTAAAATTTCCCCAATTCGCTCCATCTCATAATGACTCGGCTCATCTGTCAGCATAATGCCTTGAAAGGTGTCTGGGAAATGTTCCTGCAATTCCTCAACAAACTTCTTAATCAACTTCTTTTCTTCTTGCCCGAAGTCTCGTTTGCTGTGTGCAATTTCATGAAACAATTCTTCAATCGCCGGATATACTTTCAATCCATGCTTTTTTGCCATTTTCATATATGTATATAAATCGCTCTTTTTGAAATCTGTTTCCTTGACAATGCCATCAGGAGTCACGCGCCTCTGATAAAAAGCATCTCCTTCCGGCATTAAGAAACTAAAACCTGCATTTTTATAAATCTCAAAGACATCATCTGTAATAAAACTTGGATACCCTTCTTTCGTGTCCCGCGGGTTCTCCCCATAGACTCCATTAAAGGATCTTTTTCCTGCTCTTCTTGGTCCTATATAAGCAGTCAGTTCTATTCGACGATCATCTGGATATATTGGTTTGTTTTGTATATTCATATAACGTCCATCCTTCCACTTTTCTACTAAATCAATTATAAAATTTACATGCATATAACAACAATCAACTATTGTCTCATTTCTTTCATTTTTGTCGCATTTCATTTTTTCCCATGTTTCACTCTTTTTGTAAAAATGATATGCTATAGAAAAGGAGGGATTATTTTGTCTGTTGGTAATTGTTCATATATTAATAACATTGTTCTGCTAGACTGTGGGATCGATTATCACCCTGCTAACGGTAAAGCTGAGGTGCGTGAGAACTACTCTTTACATTACGTCATATCCGGTAACGGTACACTTGTGATTAACGGTCAGAAATTTCCCATTTCTGCTGGACAAAGTTTTCTGGTTTTTCCGTATGTTCCAATTCATTATTATTCCGAGAATAATGACTGGGCTTATACATGGATTGACATTAGTGGAATTCATTCCGACGAAATTTTTCAGAGAACAGGATTCTCAATTAAGCAACCCGTTTCCTACGACTATGTGAATTACAAATTACTTTCTTTATTTGAAGATGTTGTAAATACAAAAGAGGAATGTTTAAAAATGAGCTATACATATCGACTTCTTTCGCATTACATTCAAAACTTTCCTTCTTCCACAAACTCCTTTGTCCATCGAACTTACACACAAGAAGCGATTGCATTTATTAACGGTAATTTAAGGCTCCCGATCACGGGGCAAATCATTGCCGACTATTTGGGCATTAGCAGGGCGCATTTATACCGCAGATTTACAAAAGAAGTAGGTATGACAATTAACGAATATATTTGTTCGACCAGATTAGGACATGCCTGTCACTTGCTGGCTACTACCAACTTGCCAATTAAAACAGTGGCTACTTCTGTCGGCTTTGCAAATCCAACTTATTTTAATGAAGTTTTTCATAAACAAAAAGGAATGACACCAAGTGAATACAGGAATAAAGAATCTTTACAAATTTGATGGGTTCTTATTGAGAATACAATAAAAAACAGCTCTAATCCATAATCCAAATTATGGAATAGAGCTGCTTCTATTTAATCTTCATTCATACTGCCAATAAACAATAAATTTATTGGTCGTATCTGCTTCTTCATAGTTATATTCTACTTCCCACAAATCATACCTCTCACACAAATACCCTGCGGCCTCATTCATTAGACCATCCATTAATAAGCCTTTTGCCTGTGTATATAAATCAGCTGATGCAAATTTGAAGATTGTGCTGTTAGCTTGCGAATTAATATCCTCTTTCATGTCATTTAATAACTGCTTCTTATCTACCGTTTCATAATACATTCCATGCAATTTATAATAATTCAAATCACCTGAATCACATGCCGGATAGTCATATCCTTCTTGTATAACATGCGTGCTTGAAAGAAGATTTTCATCACAACACAAATAATCATAAATCATATCTCGTTGTAAAACCGGTGTCTCTTCCTCCGGAATTGGGTCTGCCCATGTTACATCCACATAATAGTATTTTTCATTACATTCTACAATGTTCCATGCATGAGCCTCGCTTCCATCTTCATTGGTAGCGGTTCCAAGCACATATGCACAATACACGCCGGACTGGTTTAACAAATATTGATTCGCTCTTGCATATCCGGCACAAACAGTTTGTTTGCCCACCAGCGCGCTATACAGATTTTGATCATCTTTCACGCCGTCAACATATTCTACCGTGTTTACCAAATATTCATATGCCATCTTGATTTTTTCATATTCATCCGTCAACGCTGACAGTTGGCTTAAAATATCTGTTGTGGCAGTCTTAATATCAGCTTCTTTTGCTGTTCGTTCTTCCAACGAATACTGATATTCAATCTCCACAATTGTAAATCCAAGTTCGAAACTATTGGACATTCCCGTTCCGTCTGTCCAAAAAATTTCGGCAAAATCGTAAATCACGCAATTCAAAATAGAATTAACAAGTTCCGGATCTGTTCCATGCACATAAATTTCTTCTTGATGGTCCATGATGCCCTGGTAAATTTCACGATAAGTCAGTTTCTCTTCTTCCGATAACTGTGAATAATAAAATCTTTCTTCAAATACACTCTCATCTGCAGTCACTTCCTCAAACGGTATAAATGTCGCAAGGGAACAACCGCTGCAAAGAAGCAACACAAAAGCCACGCTTACTATTCCAAACCATTTCTTCATTCTTTTATGCATATCGCAACCTCCTCTTATTCTAAGATGCTTGTTTCATCATATGCTACAATCGCCTCTGCTATAATCTGCGGCACACCGTCGCGCACCTCTACAATAGACATTCCGCAATTCTTATGAAGTCCACCCTTCCAAAAATCTGAAATCGGCCAGCCTTTTATAATGCATAAAAGACCACTTAACGCTGCACCATGCGTAGAAATTAAGATCGTACTATTTTCATACTTTTTATTTTGAAGCAGTTCCTTCAAAAATGCACTTTCTCTTTGAAGCACCTGCTCGTGGCTCTCCCCTTCCCCTTTTGGTACATACAGTTCAGGTTGATTAAAAAAGTATTCTATATTGTCATCAGCTCCGTTTTTCTCAGCACCTTCATACTCATCGAAACACACTTCGATAATTCGCTCATCTTCGATAATCGGGATATTTCTACCGCGAAGAATAATCTCTGCCGTTTCTTTCGCCCTCTTTAGCGGACTTGTAAATGCCACATCAAACACAACATCTTTCAGTCCCTCTCTCGTCAGCTCTGCAGCGAATCTACCGTTTGCGTTAAGCTCAATGTCCGTTCTACCCTGTAGTTTTCCTTCTTTATTCCAATCTGTTTCCCCGTGTCTTATTAAATATAGTAACATTTTAGTTTCCCTCCATGTGTTAGTTTCAGTATACCATGATTACATCTTGTTTTCTATACTAAGAATCAGTATAATAAGGTTAGACTTTTAAAGGAGAATGAACATGAAAAAGATTACAAGTTTTACAATAGACCACATAAAATTGGTGCCGGGAGTATATGTATCACGCAAAGATAATGTTGGTGCCGAGACGATTACTACATTTGATCTTCGTATGACAAGTCCAAATGACGAACCGGTTATGAATACGGCTGAAATGCACACTATTGAGCACTTAGCCGCAACTTATCTGCGCAATCACAAAGATTACGGTTCGAAGACCATTTACTTCGGTCCTATGGGTTGTCGCACAGGGTTTTATCTGCTGCTCGCCGGAGATTATGAATCAAAAGATATTGTAGATTTGTTAAGAGAAATGTTCACATTTATCGCCGAATTTGAAGGCGAGGTGCCTGGCGCTTGTGCAAAAGATTGTGGCAATTATCTTGATATGAACCTGCCGATGGCTAAGTTTTTGGCAAAGAAATATCTAGATA
This sequence comes from Faecalimonas sp., assembly GCA_045632945.1. Lineage (GTDB taxonomy): Bacteria > Bacillota > Clostridia > Lachnospirales > Lachnospiraceae > Faecalimonas. The sequence continues at coordinate 27,793 of JAZQXU010000044.1, forward strand.
ATGTGCTGACAGATATTACTACTGAACGACTTGTCTATCCAGGCATGGGTATCTAGTCAGTTGTCGCTCTGAGATACCCTTGCAACGACATAAATCACACTAAAACAGACCGTTTTTGTACTATTTTTTCTACAATCACAGAAAAATATATGAAATACCCGGATTTTCACAAGAATCCGGGTATTTTTTCTCTGTGCGTACAATTTTTAGAAATTTGACACCCATAGAGGGCGTCAAATCAACTATCTGCGCAATATTTCTTTCTTTATATAAGCAAATGTCTCTTTCTCGCCTTTTTCAGCGAGCATATTCAGCATCAACTCAAGCAATGCTCTTGTTTCAACATGCATAGGCGTAATCTCTTTTCCACGCTCATAGTATTCCACCGGACTGCTGTCCGTATAATTTTCATGCATGTATACTTTACAAGCTGCGATACGGTCCATGAACATCTCAACAACATATTTTGTCGGCATTTTCATACCGGTAATATGCTTGTCAGGAGCAAATCCATAATCAAGCCAATACTCCAAATGATGCTTATTGCGGCCTTTATGATGGAGCCATGCAGATGAATATCCGCGTTCTTCTTTTTCTGCATTATTCGGACTGCGCGTACCCTGATAATATTTTGCACCCACGCGAAATTCTGTAAAGCTGTATTTCGACATGTCATGTAACAAACCTTGTCTATATAGTCCAACAGCAAAGCACCCCTTTGCCACCAGATACTTATGATATGTAATTGTGCAAAAATGTTTCCAAGCCTTCATATCATTACCTTCCCATCAACATAACAATTGTTCTTCCGTCTACAATTGTTGCTCTTTGATTTTCTACCTCTCCTGTTGTTATACCTCGCTCATTGGCAGTTGTAAATACCTTGTGCCACTTTTTCTTTTGTATCAACGCAGGCAGAGCAAATTCTTGTTCTCCTTTGCTCATATTATAAGCAATGTAACAATCTGTACCGTCTACATCATGATAGTATATACCAAATCCGTAGTTAGCATCCCCTCTTGGAATCTGCCATGCTTCCTTCCCATGATAAGAAATATCCGGGATACCACAACTTGTTTTGTCAACACCAAGTAACGGTTTGTCTGAGTGCAGAATAGGATATGTTTTGCGCAAAGCAATCAATTGCTTCGTGTATTCAAAAAATGAGTTGTTCTTCTCTAGATTTCTCCAATCAAGCCACGCCGTCTCATTGTCTTGACAATACACATTATTATTTCCTTGCTGTGAATTACCAAACTCATCTCCCGCTAAAATGCATGGTGTTCCTTGAGACATCATCATCAGAAACATCGCGTTACGCATTTGTCTGTTACGAAGTTCTATTACCTGTTTTTTGCGCGTTGGTCCCTCTACGCCACAATTCCAACTATAGTTGTTTTCAGGACCGTCGGCATTATTTTCACCATTTGCTTCATTATGCTTTTCATTATAAGAAACCAAATCCGCAAGTGTAAATCCCGTGTGATTGGAAATATAATTGCAACTTCCCTCATCACCCGAATGTTGCTTGAGCCACCACATTGCATCCGGAACCATTCCTTCATCGCCTCTTAAGAAACTTCGCATTGTATTCTGAAAATCGTCCCTATATTGCAGTATTTTAGTCTTCTTCAAAATTGGGTCTGATAAAATGCCTTCCATCGGCGCAAGGTACGGATTGAGCACAAATCCATCCACATGAAAATCCAATACATAATATCTGAGACATTCCTCTATCATCTGTTTCGGAGTCGTCTGCGAAAACGGAAGATGTAAAATCACTTCAATGCCGTTTCTATGACAAGATTTTACCATATTTTTCAGCGATATCTCAGCTGGTTCTTCTGCTGCATAAGCTTGCTTAATTGCAAAGCAAAAAGCCTTTCCGTATCCCCAATAATTCTTATATTGTTTTGCATCTTCAAATGCATAAACCGGCATGCACTGTATTTGATTGATGCCTAGTTCTTTTAAATATGGTATCTTTTCAACCACACCCTCAAAAGTCCCTTTGTTTTGCACCTGCGAAGAACTGTGCTTTGTAAACCCACGCACATGAAGATTATAAGATATGACCTCATGACATGGAATACAAAGAGGCTGATCTCCTTCCCAATCATACTCTTCTGTCAGTATGCGTCCTCGCATATGTCCTCCTGCATCCACGACACCCCTTGCATACGGGTCGACTATATATTCTCCGTCTATCTCATAAAGATATTCCATTCCTTCCAGGTTGCACCGGGTAAGCGCAATAAAACGAACATCACCTATGGCATTGCTCTTTAAAAGTTCAATTCTGTACTTTGGCTTCTCATTTCCAGCTTTATAAATACACAAATGACACGTTTTGTCAGTCTCTACCGCCACTGAAAAATTAACCATATCTTCTTTTACCGAAACGCCAAGGGGCAACGGATATCCCATTACTGTTCTCATTTGTGCATTCTCCTATCATTCGTTCTTTGTACAAAACACTATCTACATTATACATGAATTCATTTTTTTTGCATAGCAAAAAGATTGCCTTGCATTTCTTTACTTTGTCTGATAGAGTTAGTATATCAAACAAATCATTTTTAAATTAAAGGAGACTTTATTATGTGCGAACACAATCATGATCACGATTGCAATTGCGAATGCAACGAAGAAGTAACTGTAACATTAACTCTTGATAACGACGAAGTAGTTGAATGTGCAGTTCTTACAATTTACAGCGTAGATGAAAAAGAATATATTGCATTACTTCCGTTAGAGGAAGATGGAGACAACGAAGAAGGTGATGTATATATTTATCGTTACGTTGAGACTGAAGATGGAGAGCCAACTTTGGAAAACATCGAAGATGATGACGAATACGAAGCAGCAGCTGATGCATTCGACGAATGGCTTGACGAACAAGAATTTGAAGATATGATTGAAGAATAAGATGAAAGCCCCTGTGATATCCACGGGGGCTTGTTTTTATGGCTCTGCAACAAATGTTGCAGAGCCGTTTTTATACATCCATCACTTCCTCCACAAAACGAGATGGCTCCACGGGCTTCCCGTTCTTCTCTTTGCTGTAGGAAATAACAAGTTTTCTTTTTGCTCTCGTCATCGCGACATAAAATAATCTGCGTTCTTCTTCTATTTCATCTTTTGTTTCTGCCCTTTTGTAAGGAGTAATTCCTTCATTTGCACCGATGATGAAAACCGTGTCATATTCTAATCCTTTTGCACCGTGCATGGTCATAAGCATAATGGCATTCGGATTTGCTTCTCGCCATTCTGCTTGTCTGCGTAAGGTGTCGCTATATTCTTCAATATGTGCAAACCACTCTTCTATGGTTTTGAATTCTTTTGCGCGTTCTTCGATTTCATACACAATGCTCATTAATTCGTCAAATTTCATTCTCCGTTTCATTGCATATTCCTTCAAAAAAACATCATATCCGACATGCTTTCTTATATACTGGATTGCTGCGTAAGGTGCACATCGTTTAATAACCCGCAAATCTGTTTCAAATTGGTCAATGCGATCCAACATCCAGTCTTTATCTGCATAATATTTACGCAAATCCTCAAAGTAAACTTCTCCTTTTTCCACGCTGTCCCGCCCAATGTAACGATTCGGACGGTTCATGATATCCAGAAATAATTTACGAGAACAATCACCCAATGCGATTCGCATATAACTAATCAGATTTTTTGCAATAAAATGCTCGTATATATTAGAGAAATGTTCTTTCATACTAAAAGGAATATTGTATTCCATCAATGTCTCCACAAGTGCTCTCGCATCATGATTGGTTCGAAACAGGACTGCAATCTCCGTCGCAGGCACGCCGGATTCCAACAGTTTTTGGACTTCTTTAATGATGTACTTGCTTTCTTCAATTGGATGTCGAACTTCTTGAATATGCACATTAATACCCTGTTCATTTGTTGTAACAATCTGCTTTTCAAAACGATTTTTATTATTTCTGATAACGCGTGCAGCAGCTCTTACAACGGCTTTGGTCGAACGATAATTCACATCCAAAACGATTTGTTTTACATTTGGATAGTCTTTTGGAAAATGCAACATGATTTCCGGCCTTGCGCCGCGGAAATAATAAATGGATTGGTCATCATCACCTACAACAAACAAATTGTTCTTCGGCGATGCCAGCATGCGGACCACATCGTACTGTACTGTATTAATATCTTGAAACTCGTCTATCAGAATATATTTGAATTTGTCCTGCCATTTTTTTAATATGTCCGCCCGATTTTGAAATAATTCATATGTCATGGCAAGCATATCGTCAAAGTCGATTTTTCGATGCCTTGTGCGTTCTTTTTCATAGGCATGATAGATAGCAAGAAATGTTTCTTCATCGCAGCTTGTCGGTTGATAGCTTTCAATAGGAATGCGGTTATTCTTTACGTTGCTGATTTCTGCTACTATGCCCTGCAGTAAATCCTTTTCATCATCTATATTCAAATCCATGTGCGAAATTATTCTCTGCAATAATTGATATTTCTGTTCGTCTGAAAGAATATTATCGGCAGTTAAGTTATATGCCCATTTTAAAATGCCATAATAAATACCGTGGAAGGTTCCAAACGTTACAGGAACATAATTTCCTTTCCACAATGTTTGAAAACGTTCTTTCATCTCTTTGGACGCAGCTTTAGAAAAGGTAATCACTAAAATATTTTCCGGGTTTACCTTGTGTTTCTGAATCAGGTGCATTATTCGATTGGTAATCACGGTAGTTTTCCCTGAACCGGGGCCGGCTAGAACCATACATGGTCCATCTTTGTGGGCAATGGCTTGAATTTGAGCTTTGTTGAAACTCATTTTATTACCCTCTTTCTGAGAAATGAAGGCGGGAAGATATATCCCGCCTCATCATTATTTTGATAACAATTCAATTCCCTTGCGAATTCTTGCAAGAGACTCTTCTTTTCCTAAGATTTCCATAATCTCAGTTGCTCCACCAGGTGTATTCTGCTTACCTGATACAGCTGTTCTAACAGGCCACATTGCAAAGCCGTTCTTGCAGCCTTTTTCTTCCACATAACCTTTCAGCACTTCATACAAAGCATCGTTTGTATAATCATCATGTGCTTCAAAAAGCGGAAGGATTTCTTTCAATACTTCTAATGAAGTTTCTTCATTTGTCTTCATTTTCTTGTGAGTATACATTGCTGTGTCATATTCAGGAAGTTCTTCAAAGAAATCAATCTGTTCCTTGATATCCGGGAAAGTTTCGATTCTGGTTTTCACAAGCATCGCAATTTTCTTAAGATCATAGTCCTTTGTAATCACTTCTTTCAAATATGGCTCAGCCAAGTTATAAAACTGTTCGAAATCCATTGTTTTTAAATATTCACCGTTCATCCATTTTAATTTCACAGTATCAAATACTGCCGGTGATTTGCTTATATGGCAATAATCAAATGCCTCTACCAACTCTTCCAATGAGAAAATTTCTCTATTGTCTGACGGACTCCATCCGAGCAATGCTACATAATTGACAACAGCTTCTGTAATATACCCTTGTTCAATTAAATCCTCATAGGAAGAATGTCCGGAACGTTTGCTAAGTTTCTTGTGTGTTTCGTCTGTAATAAGCGGGCAATGTACGTATGTTGGTACTTCCCAGCCAAACGCTTCATATAAGCGATTGTATTTCGGAGCTGACGAAAGGTACTCATTACCTCGTACTACATGTGTAATTCCCTGCAAATGATCGTCAACCACATTTGCAAAATTATAGGTCGGATATCCATCTGATTTAATCAAAATCATATCATCCAACTCTTCATTCGGAACTGTAATATCTCCATAAATATCATCATGGAAAGTCGTTGTACCCTCTGTAGGCATGTTGATACGAATAACATACGGTTTGCCCGCTGCAAGATTCGCTTCAATTTCTTCTTTGCTTAAATAGAGACAGTGTTTATCATAAACAACAATCTCTTCTCCGCCTTCTTTCACTTCGCTTTTTAGTGATGAAAGTCTTTCTTTGTCACAGAAACAATAATATGCATGTCCTGTTTCAATCAGTTTCTTTGCATATTCTAAATAAAGACCGGTTGCCTGTCTCTCGCTCTGTACATATGGCCCAAAACCGCCATCTTTATCAGGTCCTTCATCATGAATCAATCCTGTCTTGGCCAAAGTACGATAAATAATGTCAACTGCGCCTTCCACATAGCGCTCTTGGTCAGTATCTTCAATACGAAGAAGGAAATCTCCGTCTGCATGTTTTGCAATCAAATATGCATATAAAGCTGTTCTTAAGTTTCCGACATGCATTCTTCCTGTTGGACTTGGTGCAAATCTTGTTCTTACTTTACTCATTATTTTTCTCCTAAAATCTTATCAATGCTTACTAATTTAACACTTAATACGAAAATGTCTGCTGCCATAGAAAGTTCTTCCGGTGTCGGGAATGACGGTGCAATACGGATATTGCTGTCTTTCGGGTCTTTACCATACGGGAATGTTGCGCCTGCCGGTGTCATGACAACACCTGCCTCTTTCGCTTTTGCAACAATTGCTTTTGCGCATCCTTCTAACGCATCAAAGGAAATAAAATATCCTCCGCGCGGTTTGATCCAACTACCAATTTCAAGACCGGAAAGTTCTCTTTCAAGCACGTTTAATACTGCTTCGAATTTCGGTCTTAAAATATCAGCATGTTTCTTCATGTGCTCTACAATTCCATGAATATCGCCAAAGAAACGTGCGTGACGAAGCTGATTTACTTTATCATGACCAATTGTCTGAATCGTCATCTGTTTACGAATATCTGCAAGGTTTGCGGTAGATGCTGCAATAGAAGCAATACCTGAACCCGGGAAACTGATTTTTGATGTGGAAGCAAATTTGTAAACCATATCCGGATTACCTTCCTGCTTACATGCCATCAAAATTTCAATCAGATTATCCTGTGTATCTTCATATAAATGATGGATTGTATATGCATTATCCCAATAGATACGGAAATCTTTTGCTGCCGGTTTTAATCTGGCAAAACGTCTTACAGTCTTATCAGAGTATGTGATACCCTGTGGATTCGAATATTTCGGAACACACCAAATACCTTTCACGGAATCATCATTATTAACAAGCGCCTCTACCATATCCATGTTCGGGCCTTCTTCTGTCATTGGAATATTAATCATCTCAATACCAAAATGTTCTGTGATAGCAAAATGTCTATCATATCCCGGTACCGGACACAAGAACTTTACTTTATCTAATTTGCACCATGGTGTGCTTCCCATAACACCATGTGTCATAGAACGCGAAATGGTGTCATACATAACATTCAAACTGGAATTTCCAAAAATAATAATATTCTCTTTTGGAACCTCCGACATATCTGAAAGAAGCTGTTTGGCCTCACGAATACCATCAAGCACACCGTAATTACGGCAGTCAACACCCTCTTCACAAGTAAGGTCATCTTTGCTGCTAAGTACATCCATCATTCCCATGGATAAATCAAGTTGAGCTTTTGATGGTTTACCACGTGACATATCAAGCTTCAAATTTTTTGCTTTAATCTCTGCGAACTGTGCTTCCAGTTCTTTTTTTAATGACTTTAATTCTTCTACACTTAAATCTTTATACGCTGTCATTTTATCATGCCTCCTATCTCTCTCCTAAACGTTAAGTCTATACGATTTTCAACTTTTTATCAACAGTTTTTTTCCTGCAAATTGAAAAACACGAAATATAGCATCTACAATAAATATGGCTGCTGCAATGGCACCTGCAATCTGCAATGTGTTGTTAACATAATAACCTGTCATTTCCATATTGCTTTGGAACAAATAATATCCGATATGGAACATTCCTGCTCCCGGAACGGTCGGCAAAATACCTGCTATCATAAACCCGGTAACAGGAGTTTTGAAAATTCTTGCAAATATATGGGATACAAATGCAATCATTAGTGCAGACAAAAAGGTTGCAAAGACATTCGTTGCTCCTAATTGCCCCGCCAATAAATATACCACCCATCCAATGGCTCCAACAAACCCTGCATAAAGAATATATTTTTTCGGGGTTTCAACCATAATAGCAAAGGAAACAATCGCTACAAAAGCACCTATCACTCTAAGAATCATAATACGCCTCCCGTCAAAAGCATTCCGAGACCTGCTCCTACCGCGATAGCAATTGCAACAAGAAGCGCTTCCAGAATTCTTGCACATCCTGATAAATAATCACCTTGCAGTGTGTCACGAATTGCATTTGTAATTGCAACGCCCGGAACAACCGGCATAATACAACCAACAATTACAATATCCGTTGTTATTTCATGAAGTAAAAATCGCTGAACGAGTACTGTTAGCATAGCAATTCCCATACCCGATAAAACATTGATAATGACACTATTCACATTCATGATTTTACCAAGTGTAATCACACACGCCAAAAAAATACCGATTATGGTAGCAGCTATCGCATCCTGCAATGTGCCACCGAACATAATCGTAAATCCAACCGCAATACCTATCGTCGCCAAGTTATAAAGGGTTCGATTATATTGCTTCCCTTTTGCCGATTGAAGCTCGAGGTAAGCCTCTTGCAAGCTTATCTTCCCTGCACAATACCTTCTGGAGATATCATTTACCTTCATAATATTACTGATATTTGTAGAGCGTTCACTGACGCGACGCATTAATGTAACCGGCTGCGCCATGCTGCCATCATTCAATGTGACAATAAGTCCCGTCATCATAGCAATCGCCTGTGTGGATTCTATATTTGAAGTTTTCAAAATGTGATTCATGGTGTCTTCGACGCGGTATGTCTCTGCACCGCTGCACAACATAATCTCACCAGCCAACATTGCCGTATCCGCGAGCATTTTGTAATCCATCATAATATTTCTTATATTTCTCCTATACTAATTCGACGATATTGGTTTTTCCAATTCTCCAAGGTATCGTCATACTGTAACACTTTTACACGATTCTCAATTTTATTTATGTCGTTCTGAAGAGTTTCTTCCACATTGCTATATAACTGACTTTTTTGCAGAAGACTTTGATATTCATCTTTGGACATATAGCATCGGCTAGCATAAAGATATGCCTGTAACATAGATGTTTCCTCACATATCTGAAATGCTGTTTCATACATTTTCGCAGCCTCTTTGTATAGAAATAGGCGTCCATATGCTGCACCAAGACAGGCATATACTTTCCCATAGAACTTTCCGTCAAGTGTTTCGTCTTTTTCACCGCGGATAATTTCCTGATAAACCATAATGGCAGATTTAACAGAACCGCTTTCCAACAAATTATCTGCTTTGTATTTTTGCTTTTCAACCGGTCTCTGATTTTTTAACTGGTCTAAAATACCCTGGATGCGCCCCAGTTCACCTTCTGAATAAATGGAGGAATACTCTAATATTGTCATGACGAACTGCTGCATGGTAGCATTCTCTTCCAACAACATTCTAAGGTTTTGCGCCAATTCAGACAGTTCTAATTCTTCGTCCAGCCAATCACACAACTGCACGTTCATAATTGTGTAATCAATCAAATACAAGTGATTACACAAATAATACGCAAGTTCTTCAATTGTATAGATTCTACGATGAATTCGTACAATCTCATAGGCTGACTTTGCCCTCTTCTTATGACAAAGAATTAAACTGCTCATTGCTTCCTCCTAAATGTATTTCCTTTTCCACATGAAAATCTGTGGCCGCAAAAAATTCTCCAAATCCAATATCCTTTATGCTGATATGACATTTTTTCTCATCCAGCATCATCACTTTTATTTGCAATCTGATGGTATAGTTTTTTCTTCTCGGCAAGCCTTCCAGCGATATCTTTTCCACACGCATTTGGGCTCCTGCCAAGGACTCAATATGTATCTCTATATCATCCGTATCTTGAAGTAACACTTCACACTGCATATCTGCCTCATACCATCTGCTTCCCCATGAGATTAACGGATACCACTTGTCTTTTCCTTGCATGCGCAATTTCAGACAAATTTGTTCCATCATTCTTGTCTCGTCCAGATAAGTAAGTGACTCTTCATGATTCAATGTGTGTTTATATGCTGTATAGCACGCTCCCCTGCTGTACAGGTTGTTACCCAGAAAAGCTCTTCGACCATTACAAAGTACTTTTAAAGACTGGGGATACCAGCTGTTTTCAAAGCCCTCTCCAACCAGAAAAACAGAAGACACCAATTTCTTCTCAAACACGCCCTGTACAAACTGTTTGAATTGTAAATCGGCCTCTCTTGCACGATCCACATTTAACACAGGATATACGGCTGATAATTCTTCCATCTGTGCTTTAGCCACTTCGTCAACGGTAATAAAGGTGTTCTGTCCTTTCCCATAACCTGTGCGAATTTTACGTAGCATATAAGCCTTTACCTCATATCGGTCACAATGGAACAAGGCTGCCTCATACTGCCACAATTCCTTTGGCTGATATAACATGTAATTACAAAAACTTTCTTTATAGTCCTGAACACAAATGTTTTGTCGCGCAACGCCAATGCGCTGACCAATGCCTTTTAGCATGCGTCCTATGTCTTCATTTAATTCCGGCACTGTAAAAGTAATGCGCGAAATGTCCTCAAACTGCTCTAAGGATTGTGTGACGAAGGCAGCAAGTGCTCTGACAGCATCTTGTTCCTGTCGCAAAGCTTTAATATACAAATCTGTAGTTATTGTTTCCAGCGTTTGCGGTTCTTGTGCGTCTTCATCATAGTAACTAATCTGACAATATCTTTCATTCAATTCATAGCCGATGATACGATTCGCCATGCCACCTTACCTCCTTATCATTTAGTATGTTTGAAAAAATTCGTTTGCAAGTTGTTCTTCCTTTTTGTAATGAAGCATTGCTTCATACTGGTTGTCAGCAGAAAGACGGGAAATCAAATTCAATCTTCCATATTTGCCGTCCTCATATACAATTTCTGTTTTTTTGCAAATTGTTTTGTCACTGACAATTGTTTGTTCTCCCAATGTTTCTTCGAAATAATATTCCAGATATTCACCGTCATATAACACAAACTCTTTTACGTAAACATTGTCGTATACCGGAAGAAAAGTTTCCGAAATATACTGCGCCGGCAATTCGTTTGTGTTCTGTATGCGGTAAATTACTTTTACTTTTCCACTATAAGTTCCATGATATTGTATCATGACTTTATCATATAACTGCATTTCTTTCAGCCATTGTTGTGGATAAGACAGATAAAATGGAAATACCATATGTCTTTCACACATGTCTGCGAGACATTCTCTAAGAACACATCCAATCGACACATCATACTGCTTGTCCACATAATATTTCAACAAAGCCACCTTGCATATATCCGCAAGATATTCTTGTTTTACATATTCCTTCATGATGATTGCAAGAATCTGTTCAGAAATAACGCGTTCTGAGATTACATACAATCTGGAAACATATGCCAAATATGCTTGTTTTAATCTGAAATATGGCTTTCCTACATAATAATCTTCAAATATCTCCTCCTCGTTGAAGAGAACCTCTGAAAAGAGCATTTGCGTAATAATACGTTCTGCCAAAGCCTTTGTATTTACGCCATATTCTCTTGCCTTATTCCACACAAGCTTCATATCCGGTGTGGAACCGCAATAAAATTGTGCCAAATAGTGAAGTGTGGCTTTGTCGTAATAGCCTTCCTTCAACAATTCAAAGCAAAGATATAACATGAAATCTGATTCTTCATTTTGTTTCTCTCGAATCTGTCTTGTACACAACATGAAGATATCCTGACTCTCAAACATGCCCATGCCATATTGCTGTAGTGTTTCCATAGAAAGAGAAATTGCATATTGTTCTGCTTCATATGCTTCTTTTCCCTTTGTACGGTTCTTACACAATTCAACAAAACGCATTTCGTAAAACAGTCTTCTTGACTCGTAAGAAATAGAATCTGCGTAATGCATGCCGTTATCAGCTTCCCATACAATTCTTGCTTCTTTATTGTATAAATAAATCTGCGAACCATGACCCGATTTGTATGGAACCCTTTGTCTGATCGTTCCATCCTTCTCAATAACGAGCACATACTTCATACCTGGTATGTCTGTTGTAACCTGATATGCATGACAAATATCGTAAATTGCATCTGCTTCCTCTAAGGAAATATTATTTGGATGAATAAAACGATTGTATAACATGCGGAACGAATCACTAATATGACGCTTCAACAGATGTTCTTTCGCAAAAGCCTTCATCTGTTCTTTGTATTGGTTATAGATTTCGCCATCTTCACTCTCGTATGTCAAAATATTTTCATATAATAAGGCCGTTCGTCTATAATCAAGATTAATTCCATGTAAGAAATACAAATAAACCATTCTCGGGAATGCACTTCTAACCCGTCCCGGATGTACAGACATCATATAATATTCATATAGCTGAGCAATCTTTATCTCTTGCTCCACTGCTTTTTGATACCATTTGAAATAAGATGAGCCCGCTTTATCGCCTTTGATTAATTGCATACAAATTGCAGTTAAAATACGCGGTTCTTCGTACATCTCGTATGCACGTTCCAAAATACGCAAAAGTTTCGCATCAAACTTTTTCTGCTGACAAACCAAATCTGCCAGATGAAGTGCTAATTCTCTTGTAATAATCTTATATTTTGTCGCAAAATTCATAATCTGCACTTCAAAAGAATCCAATTTTCGAAGTAGCGGAACCTTTTCCTGGAAACACAGATATGCCTCTGCATATAATAATATTTGGTTCGCACCATTAAAAAACTGTCTTTCAAGCACACGAAGTCTCTCGTTATAATCTCGATATCGAGTATCCAGATTGATAATCATGCAAAGAATCGGCCACGAATACAAATGTTTCATAAATGAGCGATTCAAATCTTCTAACACACGAGTCGTATGTAAAGCCTCTTTTCGCAGTAACGCGGTTAAGAACAAATAATATGCACTAATCTCCGGCTTTCTTCCAATAGCAAATTTTGAAAAGCTACCATTTTCCAAAATCCATCGCGCTTCTTCATCTCTTCCGGCGCGCAGATAAATATGTGCTTGCAAAAGGGCATAATATTCACTGTCCGGTTCAAGTTCCTTCAGTTGGTCCACTCTTCGGGTAGCCTTCTGTACCCACTCGTCAACACTAGTTTTTCCGGCAATGAAAGCAAGATACTCTTTAAGTCCCTGCCCTGCGACCATACCTTTCATGCCACGCATTTCATCGCGTTTTCTGCTTTGCCTCACGCAAACTTCATATTTGATTGTCTCATATGGTGTGGAAACAATGATTTCACCAAAATTAAATCCGGCATGTAGTTTTTCAGGCAAAATCAAGTACTCCAACCCATAACTGTTTCCTATAAAATCATCTGTAGTAAATGCCCTTTGATAAATATCAATAAAATCACCAGTTGTTTCTACTTGAATTGGCACATAACCCCATGTGTTTTTGCTAACTGTAACACTCGACTTCTGGTTTTCCAAGATGTCTGTGTATGTTTCCTTTTCTTTAGAGAGAGATAAAAACAACTTTTCTTTTTGCTTAATCCCCACCAAAAATTCTTCTAATGCCTGTTCGTCTAAGGACCATTTTCGCATGTTATCATATAAATTTCGAATACGTATATCCTCATATTTTAGAATGTCGTAAAATTGTCTAGACCGAAACAGGCGCTGCGCCTCTGTAAAATCCTGCATAGCAAGTTTCTTGAAGTCGGCAATTGACTGTATCTTGCCATAGGAAGTCATTATGAACGGCTTTTCAATAACAACCCTATAATCCAAGTCAAATTCACCGCCATTACATACTACCGTGAATTTTCCTTGATCCATATCGCCCGGAACCATGCCGGTGCTGTCATATGTAAAATTGACTTTAACAGGATTCGAATCAAACCCTTCTTCCAAAATGTGCACACGAAAAGAAGACGGATATATAAGTCCCCTAATATTTCCGTCTCTATTATTCACGATTGTGAAACTTCCTTGATATACTTCACCTTCTCCCACAGACATTAAAATCTGTGTTTCCGAAAACTGAATATCCGGTTGTTCCAACCTAAAATCACCTTTTGAAAACTGTTTGATTTTATTTTTCATTTGGCTCCCTACTTTTGTATCTTGTAACTACATTTATGCTCTCATTTGCGCTCCAAATTGCTCTTCGAGTGCACAAATTACTTTTTCAATCACTGCATCTGTCATCTCATCTGTTACATCACATTCTGATGATGCAAGCTTAATCTTAAATGCCATACTCTTTTTGTCCGGACCTAATTTTTCGCTTTCAAAGATATCAAACAATGTTACCTTCTTAATTAAAGCATCACATGCTGCGATTGCTTCAATGGTAGTTCCGCACTCAACCTTTTTATCGATTAATACAGAAATATCACGGCTGTTGCCCTTGAATCCTGTTTCAGGAGTGTATTTGATTGCTGTTTTAAATAAATCTGCAAGCACACTATAATCAATTTCAGCAATAAAGATCTTGGTGTCTGCTTTTTTACCTGCTGCAATGTTCATGCTATCTACAATCTCATAGCGAAGTTGTCCGAAATGACCGATTTTTTCTCCCTTACAATATACCTCTGCTGTTCTTCCCGGATGTAAGTATGGTACATTTCCTCTCTTGTAAGAGAATGACAAATCATTGTATCCGGCAAAGCTTTCTAAAGTCTCTTTCAAAGCGAAGAAGTCTTCATCTGCTCCACATGTTCCAAGGCATAGAATCTTCTTTTCTACCGGTGGCTCTGTAAGTGGCAATGCCTTTGGAAGATAGATATTTGCCATCTCAAAGAAACGCATTGCTTCGTTACCGTTTTTAATATTATTCTCAATCACTTTAACCATAGAAGGTGCCATAATGGTTCTCATAATACTAAGGTTCTCTGTAATTGGATTTAAAAGTTCTACGACTTCTCTTTCTTTTGCGTCTTCAGGAATTAAGAACATATCAAAATCTGTTTTTGCCGTCATGGCAATCGTTTGGATTTCAAAATAGCCTTGTGAGCATAAATATTCTTTGACTGCAAGTTCTTTTGACTGGTAGCGGTTTAAACCACCGTTTGTTACCTTCGCATCATCAAGGAATGTCGGAATTACTTTGTCATATCCATATTCACGAATCACTTCTTCTGCAATATCCTGATATCCTTCAATGTCTTCACGATATCTTGGGATAGCAAGTGTCATCACTCCATCTTGCACGTCTACTTCAAATTGAAGTGCTTTCAGTATTTTGACCATCTCTGCTTCCGGAACTTCAATACCAAGCACGTTGTTCACCTGGTCCACAGTTACTTTGATTACTCTCTTTTCTGTAGAGGCACCGCCTGATACGTCAAAGTGGCTGGAACTGATTTTTGCAACGCCAAGTGTCTGTGCAAGATTTAATGCTCTTGCCATACCACACTCTACTGTATATTCATCAATCCCTTTTTCAAATCTTGCTGCGGCATCAGAACGAAGTCCGAGACCTCTCGATGTCTTACGAACGCTGTCTTTTAAGAACTTAGCGGACTCAAATACAACTTCTTTTGTATTCTCTGTAATCTCACTGTTTAGGCCTCCCATAACACCTGCAAGACCTACTGCTTTTATTTTATCACAGATAAGTAAATTATTGTGATTTAAAATACGCTCTTTTTCATCCAAAGTAACAAGTGTTTCTCCATCTTCTGCTCTGCGAACCACGATAGACGAACCTTCTAATGTGTCTAAGTCAAACGCATGCATCGGTTGTCCAATTTCTACAAGCACATAGTTTGTGATATCAACCATGGCATTAATTGCGTTATGACCGACTGCAATTAATCTTCTCTTCATCCACAGTGGAGACTCCATATATTTCACATCATAGATGTAGTGTCCCAAATATCTTGGACATGTTTCTTTATCGATAACTTCAATGCTAATATTTTCATTAATAGTGCCATCTTCTGTATAACTGTAATCCGGCGCTTTAAACGGTTTGTCAAGGAATGCAGCTACTTCTTTTGCAATACCGATAACAGATTGGCAATCCGGACGGTTTGCTGTGATGGAAATATCAAATAAGTAATCATCTAATTCCAGATAATCTCTCATTTCCATACCAAGAGGAGCGTCTTCTGAAAGGATCATGATTCCATTGACATCTGCACCCGGGTACCAATTCTTATCAAGACACATCTCTTCACCTGAGCAAAGCATACCATAAGAAACCATGTCTACCATTTTACGCGGTGTAATTTCAAGACCGCATGGTAATTTGGCACCTATGAGTGCTGCCGGGACCTTTGCTCCTACAAACACATTGTCTGCACCTGTTAAAATCAAATGGTCATGGCCTTTATCGCCACAGTCTACGTGACAAATTTGCAAATGGGTTCCTTCATAGTGTTCCATTTCTGTAATCTGGCCGACTACTACATTTTCTAAATTTTCTCCCAAATATTCGATACCTTCTACTTCAAAACCTGCTGAGAAGAGTTTTGTTTCCAGCTCTTTTGGTTCAATATCGATATCTACATAATCTTTTAACCAACTATATAAAACTTTCATAATGTCCTCCTCTTTATGCCTTGAACTGTTTTAAGAATTCTACGTCATTTTCAAACAATTTGCCCATGTGATTAATACCGTATTTCAGCATAGCAATACGCTCAATACCAATACCAAATGCAAGTCCTGAATATTTTGACGAATCAATACCACAATTTTCTAATACTTTATTATTAACAACGCCACCACCTAAAACTTCAATCCAGCCGGTTCCCTTACAAAGTGAACATCCTTTACCGCCACATTTAAAGCAGCTAACATCTACTTCTACCGATGGTTCTGTAAATGGAAAGTAAGAAGGACGAAGTCTCGTTTTAGCAGCATCTGAGAATAACGCTTTTACAAATTGGTCTAACATACCTTGCAAATCACAAAGTGTGATGTGCTTATCTACCACTAAACCTTCCATCTGACTAAACATTGGTGAGTGTGTTGCATCACTGTCTGAACGGAACACTT
This sequence comes from Faecalimonas sp., assembly GCA_045632945.1. Classification (GTDB taxonomy): domain Bacteria; phylum Bacillota; class Clostridia; order Lachnospirales; family Lachnospiraceae; genus Faecalimonas. The sequence continues at coordinate 44,802 of JAZQXU010000044.1, forward strand.
TACCTGGAACGAGCACCTTAATCGGCGGCTCTCCTGCATCCATAACACGGATTTGTCCAGGTGATGTATGTGTACGTAACAGTAAATCTTCAGTCAACCAGAACGTATCCTGCATATCTCTGGATGGATGATCCTTAAGTACGTTAAGTCTTGTGAAGTTATGGTCATCATCTTCGATTTCCGGACCTTCAAACACATCAAAGCCCATCCCTACAAACACATCAATAATCTCGTTCTTTATGCATGTGAGCGGATGAAGATTACCTGCCTGCACTTCTTTTACAGGAAGTGTTACGTCTACAACTTCTTCATCATAACGAGCCATCATTGCCTGCTTCTCAATCTCAACTTTTTTCGCATCATATAATTCTTGAACCCATACTTTTACCTGGTTAACAGCCTGTCCATATGCTTTTTTCTCTTCATTTGGCACACTCTTAATGCCGTTCATTAATTTTTGAACCTCGCCGCCTTTGCCAAGATATTTGGCCCAGAATGTTGCCAACTGGTCTGCATTTGTAACCACATTTAATTCAGCTTGACATTCCTGTTTGATTGTTTCCATACTCATGTCTCATTTCTCCTTCTTTTTAAAAATCCGTTACTATTCAGCCATAAAGCCACAGACCACCTGCAAGCAGGCTATCCGTTGCCAAGGCAACTGCTGTCTGAGGCTTTTGGCTAAGCGTCATATACAGATTTTAGAAAGATATCTGCATACATGCATGACGCATCTATCTTTCTAAAATCTGTGCATGGCTGAATAGTAACAAAAAAATCCTCGTCCCCAAAAAGGGACGAGGTTAATCGCGGTACCACCCTAATTCTCGCCATATGCGAGCACTTGAGACTGCGTAACGTGCAGTATGCGTTATCTCCTACTAAATCTTTCAGAAATACAGCTCCCGTGGGAAATTCGATTCCTATCTGAACTAAAGGGAACTTCCAGCCAACGATTCCCTCTCTCTGTTAGAAAATAGTAATCTACTTAACACGATCAATGCTTTTTAATATTCAAAATTCCATTTCATTCTAACCTATTTTGCTTAGAATTGTCAATACTTTTCACGAACCCTCCATGTGCTTCTCCAATAACATGTTGAGTTCTCCGCCGAGAAGCATTACATACATACAGAAATACATCCACAACATAATGATAACAATTGTTGTCAGGCTGCCGTACATATTAGAAAACCCTTTAAAAATATCCAAATACATAGAGAACAAGAACGACGCAAATGTCCAACCAAATGCCGTGAAAATTGCACCCGGAAGTTGTCTGAGTGGTTTTCCTCTCTTGTTTGGTAAAAATTCGTACATTACCATACTAACAACAATCAGAACGCCGATTGTTACAACGGTTCTTATCTCGATAACAAAATCAATCACATATTGAATAACCGGAATATATTCATTCACTAACAAACTGATACTATTTCCAAAACCCAAAAGCACCAAAGTCAGTACAATTGCCAGCAGGAAAAACACTGTATAAAAAGCGGCCCGTAATCTCAAAAAGAAATAATTTCTGGTCTCTACAGTTCCACGAATTGTAGTGAGTCCATTGGACAGCGCAAGAACTCCTCTGCCCGCCGACCAAAATGCCACCAAAACACTGATTGTAATGGTTGTGCCGGTCTGACTATACACCTCATCAATAATTGAGATAATCATACCGCTAACCGTCTTGGGAAACACTTCATATACTACTTCAATAATATTGGCCTGTGTGATAGGTGTGACACGCACTAATGTCATAAGAAGCATCAGAATCGGAACTAAGGAAAGCATCATAAAAAAAGCAGACTGTGCCGCATATGCTCCAACATGATGACCCGCTATCTGTATCAAGATTTCTTCTATTTTTTTCAAGATTTTTTTCATTTTATTCTACCTTCGTACCCGGATAAAAAAATGTTAGAATCTGCTCATGGGACATGCCTGTCTTCGCCATCTGATTGGCTCCATTTTGACTCATGCCGATTCCATGACCATATCCCCCTCCTTCAATTATATAGTTTTTACCATTTTTTGCAACGGTAAAAAAAGCGCTTGGTAATAATTTAGTACTTTTTATAACGCTACCGTCCTGTTTTGTGATTTCATATCCAGTGCCGCCGAGCGTGGAACGGATTTTGTTTTCTGTTTCGACCGTGATTGTTTTATCTGTTCCTGTTATGGTAAGCTGAAGGACCACGCCGCCTATGCCCTGTTTTGTAATTTCTATATTCTGCAGTTCTCCAATCTCTTGACCTGTATTTAACTCAATCAAATTGCACAATGTATTACACGGAATCGTTGTCTTCCATTTATACCACGGCAATGTTTCCTCATATGCCTTTCCTTCTGTGTCACATATGGAAACGCCTTGCAAGAATTGATTGCTGTCATTTAGTTCACTTCCCCACGCTTCTATGCTGGTTGAATGACCGCACGAAGTCGAATAATAATACGTCTTAACTACTCGGTTTTGATACCATAATTTCTTACCAGCCGTTTCATTAACAGCACGAGTGGTAGTCTCCTGTTCTTTCGAATTGCCGTACACTTGATATGAGACGCTGTCGTCCACATGGGCATAGTACTCCGGATATCCATAAACTGACATTTGACAGTATGCATAGCTTCTGGCGCAAATCGCTTGGCACTTAAGCGCTTCAGGCTCATAGGATGCCGGCATTTCGCTTGGAACCACAGCGTACAGATACTCTTCTACCGGAATCTCATTGACAATCACGATGCCTTCGTCAGTAGAAAAAAGTTCTACTTCGCCTCGATATGAAGGAATTCCATAACCACGGGTAAGGGAATGAATGATGATTCGGTCGTTTTCGGTTTTTGTTTTTATACGAATTACACCTGATTGAAACAACTCATGGTCGGGAGTTATGGACATGGTTTCACTTGGATTTGTTTCTTGGTTTCCTCCAATGACAAGCCCATGCTCTGCCGATATTTCAACAACTGAATGTGTAATGTCTTTGAACCCATTTGTTTTTATGACAACTCGTATTAAGGGATTCTTTGCATCCGGAAGATAGTCACCTGCAGGAAGTCTAGACTCAATATTTTGTTGCGTTTGATCTCGTTTTTCTAATAATATGCGGGTCATACTCACAATAAATATCGCTAACAGGACGACAGCAACTCCTAAATATATTCCATATGATTGTAGTCTGATTTTATATCTCACTGTCTAATCTCTTGTCCACACTTTTTTGCATTATATGTGCCAGTTATGACAGATATGATGGATTCTTATATTGATTTTTTATTTTTATACAATCATGACTACCGGCTTAGCCGGTAGTTTGCTCTGCGGCTATAAGCCGCTGTTACCTGCTTGCCTCTAAAGAGGCTCTGAATAGTTCGCCTTCTGCACTACTTGCATAAGCAAACCTGACGGTTATTGGTATGTATTTG
>JAZQXU010000045.1:0-4805 GCA_045632945.1 Faecalimonas sp.
AACGCCAGGTCCCATTGTGGATGTAAGTGTAATACTCTTCAGGTACTGACCCTTAACTGCTGCAGGTTTTGCTTTGTTGATTGCATCGATAAGCGTTTGGAAGTTGTCCGCTAATTGTTCTTCTGTGAAAGAAGCTTTTCCCACTGGCACGTGGATAATGTTTGTTTTGTCTAATCTGTACTCGATCTTACCAGCTTTGATATCGTTAACAGCTTTTGTTACGTCCATTGTTACTGTGCCGGCTTTCGGGTTTGGCATTAAGCCCTTTGGTCCAAGTACACGACCAAGACGACCAACAACACCCATCATGTCCGGTGTAGCAACTACAACGTCAAATTCGAACCAACCTTCGTTCTGGATTCTCGGAATTAAATCTTCTGCTCCAACGTAATCTGCTCCCGCTGCCTTTGCTTCTTCTGCTTTAGCATCTTTTGCAAATACTAAGATACGAACTTTTTTACCTGTTCCGTGTGGTAATACTACAGCACCACGGATTTGTTGGTCTGCATGACGTCCGTCACAACCTGTTCTGATATGCGCTTCGATTGTTTCATCGAATTTTGCTACTGCTGATTTCTTAACTAATGAAATTGCTTCTGCTTTGTCGTAAAGATTACCTCTTACGATAAGTTTCGCAGCTTCTTGATATTTTTTTCCTCTTTTCATATTCAATAACCTCCTAGTGGTAATATCGGGAGCTAGCCCTCCCACGTTAATTTACAATGTTCAATAAGTTGTTGCTTATTCTTCTACTTTGACACCCATGCTGCGACATGTTCCTGCGATCATGCTCATTGCCGCTTCTACTGATGCAGCATTTAAATCAGGCATTTTCAATTTAGCGATTTCTTCTAATTGAGCCTTTGTGATTGTAGCTACTTTTGTTTTGTTCGGAACACCTGAACCAGATTTGATTCCGCATGCTTTCTTGATAAGAACAGCTGCCGGTGGTGTCTTTGTAATGAAGCTAAAGCTTCTGTCATTGTAAACTGTGATAACTACAGGGATGATTAAATCTCCTTGATCTGCAGTTCTTGCATTGAATTGTTTTGTAAATTCAACAATGTTTACACCGTGTTGACCAAGTGCCGGTCCAACCGGTGGTGCTGGAGTTGCCTTTCCAGCAGGAATTTGTAATTTAATATAACCTTGTACTTTCTTTGCCATTTTGTGTACCTCCTTGTGGTATTTGCGGGGATTTCCCTCCCACTTATTTTGTTACATTTTTTTAACTTCTGAGAAATGAATCTCAACCGGGGTCTCTCGACCAAACAGTTCCACATTGATTGTCAGGGTTTGTTTCTGTGCATTCACATCTTTAACCATGCCGACCGTGTCTTTCCATGCTCCTGATACAACCACAATGGTTTCTCCGATTTCATAGTTGACTGCAATCTCTGCATCCATAATTCCCAAAGCATCAATCTCCGCATCCGTAAGCGGAACCGGTTTAGACCCTGGTCCAACGAATCCGGTAACTCCTCTGGTATTTCTTACCACATACCATGTGTCATCATTCATAATCATATGAATCATAACATATCCCGGAAACATTTTTTTCTGTGACGCTTTTTGAGCTCCGTTTTTCATTTCTACAACTTCGTGCATAGGAACCCTTACTTCCAAAATCTGTTCTTCAAGGTGTCTGTTTTCAATTGTCTTATCGATGTTTGCTTTTACTTTGTTCTCATACCCTGAATAGGTATGAACTACATACCATTTTGCTTCTGACATAAAATCACCTTTCTACCATTCACAGACGGATTATCCGATCATGAACTTGATAACATATTGTAACAATACGTCTACAATCATAATTATCACGCCCAATAGAACAGAACATCCAATTACTGCTATTGTTTGTTTTACAAGTTTTTTTCTGTCCGGCCAGCTGATTTTCTTAAACTCACCTTTAAGACTCTTGAACCAACTTTTCTTTTTTGCTTTTTCTACTGTAGTAGTTTCAGACATAACATTCACTCCTTTCAACGATATTATTTCGTTTCCTTGTGTAATGTGTGTGATTTACAGAATCTACAGTATTTTTTTGTCTCCATACGTTCAGGATGAGTTTTCTTATCCTTAGTTGTATTGTAGTTACGTTGTTTACATTCTGTACATGCCAATGTTATTCTTGTACGCACAACTTCCACCTCGCTTTTTTAAATGATTTACGTGTTACACGGTAGTTTGCGAGACTACCTAAATTTAGGCATAAAAAAAAGACCTACTTCCATTCGCCCGTATATCTTATCATAGTTGCAAGTATGAGTCAAGTACTTTTTTTCACAGATGCGAATTCGCACTTGTGAGTAAATTGTATATGGAAAAATTTGTCATATTTTGGTAATATTAAACATTTTCCAACTTTTTTTGGCGAATTTATAGCCAAAATAGCCAAAAGGGACTATAATAAATGTAGTTAAAGAGAAAGAGAGGATTCGCCATGAAGAAAAACAATATGTTAGCGATGATTCTGGCAGGGGGCCGTGGATCTCGTTTGCATGACTTAACTAACAAAGTGGCCAAACCGGCCGTTTCATATGGTGGCAAGTATCGCATTGTAGACTTCCCGCTCAGCAACTGTGCCAACAGTGGTATTGACATTGTTGGTGTACTGACACAATATGAATCTATTTTATTAAATAGCTATGTAGCTGCAGGAGGACGTTGGGGTCTTGATGCTAAGGATAGCGGTGTGTTTGTATTGCCGCCTCGTGAAAAAGCAGATGCTAACCTCGACGTATACCGCGGTACGGCAGATGCCATTTCACAGAACATTGACTTTATCGATGCTTATGAACCGGATTATGTTCTGATTCTTTCCGGTGACCACATCTACAAGATGGATTACGCTGATATGCTCACGGAGCACATCGAGAATAATGCAGATGCAACGATTGCGGTAATCGAAGTTCCAATAAAAGAAGCAAGCCGTTTCGGTATTATGAATACGAACGAAACCGGACGTATCGTGGAATTCGAGGAAAAACCACCGGTTCCAAAAAGCAATCTTGCTTCAATGGGTATCTACATATTTACATGGAAACTGCTTCGCCAAATGCTTGTAGAAGATATGGAAAAAGAAGATTCTAACCATGATTTTGGCAAAGACATTATTCCTACCTTATTGAATAATGGTGGCAACCTGTTCGCCTACAAGTTCAAGGGATATTGGAAAGATGTTGGAACAATCGATTCACTCTGGGAAGCAAACATGGATCTTTTAGACGGAAACAATGAGCTTGATTTGGGCGATTCCAGCTGGAAGATTTATACAGAAGACGTAACAACATTGCCTCAATACATTGGAGCAAACGCTGAGATTAAACGCGCTTATATCACACAGGGTTGTGTCATCAACGGTGAGGTGAAAAACTCTGTATTATTTACAGGTGCAAAAGTAGGGGACGGAGCAAAAGTTCTTGACACAGTATTAATGCCGAATTCCATTGTAGAAGACGGTGCCGTAGTCAATCGCGCTTTGATTGCCGATGGTGTTAGAATTGGAAAAGGTGCTATTGTGGGAAGTGCTGACAGCGAAAATATTTTATTAGTAGCAACTGATATAAAGGGGGTAGAATAACATGGCAAAAGCATTTGGAATTGTTAACACATCCGGAAACCATATATGGGTAGAAGGAATGCAGGACTACCGCCCTATCGGTGCTTTCTCCTTCCTGGGAAGATATCGTATTACAGACTTTCCTATTTCTAATATGAGTAACAGTGACATTGACCGCATTCAGGTATATGCCGGTTCAAATCCTCGTTCTCTTATTGAGCATCTTGGAAGCGGACGTCACTATAATATTAACTCAAAGAGAGGTAAACTTCAGATTTTGTTTGCCGAAAGTCAATCAAAAAATGATATCTATAATACAGATATCGCAGCTTTCTGGGAGAACTTAGACAGCATTCAGAAAATGAAAGAAGAATATGTTGTCATTGCACCTAACCACATGATTTACGTGATGAGTTTTAGAAAATTATTGAAAGAACACGAAAAATCAGGTGCGGACATTACACTTCTGTATCATTCCGTAGATAATGCAAATACGGATTATCTCAACTGTAATTACCTTACTCTGAATCGTCAGAACGGCGTACTATCAGTAGCAACCAACAGGGGTACCGAAGCAAACCGAGATATTTTCATGGATACTTATGTAATGAAAAAAGACTTGTTTATCAAACTGATTCAAAAGGCAAGAGAGCTGTCATCCATGTACACACTTGCTCAGATTGTAAATATTGAGTGTGAAGAACTTGATATTCGCGGATATAAACACGAAGGTTACTTTGCAGCTATTACAAACTTCAAGAGTTATTATGATGCCAACATGAAAATGATTGATTATGAGGCAACTAAGGATTTGTTTATTCCTGAATGGCCAATCTACACAAGAACAAATGACTCTTGCCCAACACAATACTGTGAGACAGCAAATGTAAAAGGCTCTGTAGTTTCAAACGGTTGTGTGATTGAAGGAACGGTAGAGAATTCCATTATTGGTCGCGGTTGCGTGATTAAGAAAGGGACTGTGATTAAGAACTCCATTATCCTGCCAAGCTCACGCGTAGACGAAAACATTCATGTTGAAAACTATGTTGTTGGAAAACATTCGAAAGTAATTCACTGTAAAGAATTGATTGCCGATGCCGATACACCTGGATATGTAAGACGTGGGGATACATTATAGTATAAGAAGATAAATTAATTAGGAGAGTTACCATTTGGCAACTCTCCTTTTTCGTGCTCTAAAATTATTCTTCTGCTTTCTCATCCCAGTAAGTGCAGTCAT
>JAZQXU010000046.1:0-11758 GCA_045632945.1 Faecalimonas sp.
TGTAATCACATCAATAAGTCCCGTTCCACATATCCCTTTTGCTGGTGCATCCCCAATGGTCTTTGCACCTTGGGATGAATAAGTATAAATTGCACCATTTGTTGCACACATACCGCAGGAAATATTCACACCTTCAAAACACGGGCCTGCTGCTGCTGCAGTACATATTACCTTTTCTCTTGAAAACAGAATAATTTCTGCATTGGTTCCTAAATCCACCAACAAATTGTATTTATTTTCTTGTGGCATTCCCACGTAATGAAGTCCTGCAACCAAATCCGCTCCAACAAAAGATGAAATAGACGGCAATAGAACAACTTCCTTTATCCCTTCTAAACCGACACTGCTTCCGTCCTCACGTTTTTGTTCAAGAAAGACTGGTGTATACGGTGCCACTCCTATAGAAGAACAATCAACTCCCATAAACAAATGGAGCATGGTCGTATTCCCAGCAACATAAAGAGTGTCTGCCACGTATGTAGTTTGTGGTGCTGTATCTCCACTTGCTATTGCGTTGGTCTCCTCCATACTTAGTTCTTTTATCATATCGTTGATTTCTGAAATCAATACATCTGTAAGATCTTTCACTCCGTTTCTCATACAGTACTCAATTCTGGAAATAACATCTGCCCCATATAATCTTTGGCGGTTCACTCTGGAGGTTGTTTTTATGATTTTGTTCTGGTCTCTTGACACAAGTGCCATTACAAGTGTTGTAGTTCCAATATCAAGAACATAACAAAGATTCTCTGTAAGGCTTCCCATCTCCTCCGTACCTATCTCAGTAACAATTTTATCCACGGTATCTAATGTTTGCACTGTGATATCTGAGTAAACCTTGTATTGGCAAGACAACTCCTCTTTGCCATTTACTAGCACCTTACACTTCTTACAAGTTCCTTTCCCTCCACATGGTCGCTCAACCTGTTGGTTTAACTTCATCAATATATCAAATAATAATTCTCCATCTTGTGCATGAACTTCAGCACTATTGATTGTCACCTTCCACATACTCTTCACCTTCTTTTTCAAAGAGAACAATACAGAAATATGTTACCGTATCAGTTCCATTATTGTATCGAATTCCAGTTTTTTTTGCCAATTCTACAACATTGATTCCACAAGCTTCAACTGAAACAATTGCCTTTTGTGGGAAACGGCATTGTTCATCGGGGTAAGTACATTTCTCACATATATTGCATCCCCCGCAACCTAACACCATAATGTCTCTACCTTCTGCGCGCAATTTATCTGCAATACGACGTAGAATATCCATGGTTTTTTTCTTACCTTCTACCATTCCATCATAGTCGCACCAATCCTCCAAAGCATATTTTGCCGAAAATACTACCGCCTTTTTATATGCCTTAATCTTCTGTTCCATTTCTTGCATTGTGCCAACTGCCGGCGGACAAGTCCAACAGGTTCCATATCTTCCACAAGAATTCGCCTTACAAGCATCTGCAACCATTTGTGAAAAAGGAATTGTAGCACTGTCAATAATGCCATACTGAAAAATCCCCGGTTCACGAAACATTACTTCTAAATCTGTCATTCTGCATCTCCTTATCTTTACTGTAATATACTTTATTATAGCAACCGAGTCAAGCGAACTACGCACTCAACATGCACTGTATGCGGAAACTGATCCACCGGCTTCACTCTCTGGATCTCATACCCTCTCTCACAAAGGTACCTAAGGTCTCTTGCCAATGTTGCCGAATCACAACTCACATACACAATTCTTTCTGGTTGCATTTCCACCATAGTATCAAGCAATGTCTCCTCACAGCCCTTTCTAGGTGGGTCCACAACAATTACGTCTGCGCGAGCCTTTTCACCATGCTCTCTTTCATACTCTGCATAGTACTCTGGCAAAATCTCTTCTGCTTTTCCCACGAAGAATTCTGCATTTTCTATTCCATTTATCTTCGCATTGTTTCTTGCATCATCAATGGCCTGTGGCACAATCTCCACACCATATACTTTCTTTGCTTTTTGTGCAAGGAACAGAGAGATAGTTCCAATTCCGCAATACAAATCCCAAACAGTTTCATTTCCTTTTAGCTCTGCGTAGTCCAATGCAAGGCTATACAACTTCTCTGTCTGTACCGGATTCACCTGGAAGAACGAAAGTGGTGAAATCTGATATTTCACATCACCAATATAATCTGTGATGTAACCTTGTCCCCACAAAACACCGATTTCTTTGCCCATAATAACATTGGTATTGTCTCTATTCACGCTATAGGTAATGCTGGTCATACCTTCAATCTGCGACAAATTATCCACAAGCTTTTCTGATTTTGGTAAGTTATCCCCATTTATCACCAGGCAAACCATGATTTCCTTAGTTGTAAATCCATAACGGATTAACACATGACGAACTAGACCACGGCCAGTCTCTTCGTTGTAAGCAGTTACACCATATTGATTCATAAAGTCTACAATTATCCGCAAAATTTCTTGATTAACTGAAACACCAAGAGCACATTCCATATTTGGAATAATCTGGTGGGTACGTCCCGCATAGAACCCCGTTACAATATTGCCTTCTCTGTCTGTACCTATCGGAAACTGTGCCTTGTTGCGATAATAGAATGGCTCTTCCATGCCACAAATCGGTTCCATAACAGTATCCAAGAATTCTGGTGAAAATCCACCGATTCTCTCTAGATTCCCATAGACCTTTTTGGTCTTGAACGCCAATTGTGCATCATATGACAGTTCCTGAATCTGACATCCGCCACATTGACGGGCTACAAAGCATCTCTTCTCCACACGGCATGGTGATGCTTCAAGAATCTTCAACATCTTTGCATAACCATAGTTCTTTTTTGCTTTTGTAATTACTGCGTCTACCGTATCACCAATTAATGCGTCTTTGACAAAGAGGGTATAGCCCTCTACTTTGCCAATACCCTCTCCATTCACACCGATATCTTCAATTGTAACGATGATTTTTTCATTCTTATTCATATTACAAGCTACTCTTTCTCATGTTGGAATCAAACAAACGTTGGAAGCCCAACCATTCATCCGTATCCTTGTCTTTAAACATCTCGCTAAGTGTCTGCATTTTAGCATCAGTTGCATCTGCATAATGAAGGGCAACCGCCTCCGGAATGGCCGGTTTTTTCGGCGAACCAAACTCCAACTCCCCGTGATGCGCAACAATACAATGTTTGAGTTCATTTGCAATCTTTTCCGGGAAACCTTCGATATTGCGAACTGCCTCGCCAACCATTTCAACACCAATAACAATATGTCCCAAAAGCTGTCCTTCATCTGTGTAATCATTCTCCGGAAATTCAGAAAGTTCTCTGGTCTTGCCGATGTCGTGAAACAATGCTGCAGAATACAACAAATCCTTGCTTAGTAACGGATAAGCGTTTACATAATACTCGCACATTTTCACAATGCTAAGAGTGTGCTCCAATAAGCCACCCGCAAAACTATGATGTACACTCTTTGCAGCCGAATGTTTCTTAAACATCTTAATAAATTCTTCATTTTTTACAAAATAATATTCCGCCAATTGACGCAAATACTTATTCTCTATCTGTGCAATAAAAGAAAGTAATTCCTGATACATTCCTTCTACATTTTTTTCACTTGTAGGCATATAATCTGCCACATCATATTCATCTTCATACGGTTTGCGAAGTTGTTTAATGTTAAGCTGTAGGTTGTTATTGTAACTTACAACTTCTCCAAAAACCTCAACAAAATCCATCTCATCATAATCTGCAATTCCGCCGGAATTCGGATCCCAAACTTTTCCATCTAAAGTTCCTGTCTTATCTTGCAAAAGCAGATTGTCGTATGGTTTACCATTCCTGGTCTCGGCCGTACGTTTTGTCTTACATAGATAAATAGAGCGAATACTGTCTCCTTCGCGTAATGTGTTTATATATCGCATATCAGTGAATCTCCTTTATGTAAATCCTTTCATTAGTATACAATATTTCCCCTTTCCTTTGCAACTTAAATAAGATATAATGACGCTAGATAGTAATTAAGGTGAGAAAATGAACGAAAAAACTTTGCAAAAATTAGAATATAACAAAATAATTGACCTTTTAAAAGAGCATGCATCTTCTGAGGCAGGAAAAAATCGCTGCCAGAGTTTAAAGCCAATGACTGACTTGGATGCCATCAATTCTGCTCAACAGCAGACTGCCGCTGCTTTTACTAGACTGGTAAAAAAGGGGCGTCTGTCTTTTAGTGGATGTGATTGTGTGGAAGACTCTTTAATGCGTCTGGAAGTAGGAAGTGCTCTCGGAAGTAGTGAATTGCTTCGCATCTGTAAACTTTGCGAAGTGGCAAACCGCGCGAAAACTTATGGAAGACATGATACAGTTGAAGAACTGGCGGATTGTTTAGACAGCCATTTTGAACAATTAACGCCTTTAACTCCTTTGACAAATGAAATCAGACGTTGCATCATTGATGAAGATGAAATCAGCGATGACGCCAGCAGCAAGCTGCGACAGATTCGAAGAAGCATCAGCCAGATCAATGACAAGGTGCACGCTACACTGAATTCCCTAGTCAACGGTTCTCTTCGTTCCTATTTGCAAGACCCCATTATTACTATGCGCGGGGACCGCTACTGTATTCCTGTAAAAGCTGAATATCGTAGTCAGGTAAATGGTTTGATTCACGATCAATCTGCCACAGGGTCTACACTTTTTATGGAACCAATGGCTGTCGTGAAACTGAATAATGATTTGAAGGAACTTTACGCCAAAGAGCAGGAAGAAATCCAAGTTATCCTGGCAAAACTCAGCGTAGAGACCGCAGAATATATCTGTGAAATTCGCACAAACTACCAAGTTCTCGGGGAGCTTGACTTTATTTTTGCAAAAGGTTCTCTTGCTCTTTCCATGAATGCAAGCAAGCCGTCATTTAACACAAACGGATACATCCACATTCGTGCCGGACGTCATCCTTTACTAGACAAGAAAAAGGTAGTTCCTATTACCATATATCTTGGGGACGAATTTGATCTCCTAATCGTAACAGGGCCAAATACCGGTGGTAAAACCGTTTCTCTGAAAACCGTCGGACTATTTACACTCATGGGGCAAGCAGGTCTTCACATTCCTGCTTTGGACCGTTCACAGCTCGCCGTGTTTGAAAACGTCTTTGCAGATATTGGTGACGAGCAAAGTATTGAACAAAGTCTCAGTACCTTCTCATCACATATGACAAATATTGTGTCGTTCCTGAATGAAGTGACTACAAATTCCCTTGTTTTATTTGACGAATTAGGCGCAGGAACAGATCCGACCGAAGGAGCAGCCCTCGCCATTGCAATCTTATCACATTTGCACGAACGTGGAATTCGCACTATGGCAACGACCCATTATAGTGAACTAAAAGTATTTGCGCTTTCCACAAAAGGCGTAGAAAATGCATGCTGTGAATTTGATGTAGAAACGCTCCGCCCAACATATCGCCTCCTAATTGGTGTTCCAGGAAAAAGTAATGCATTTGCAATCTCCGGAAAATTGGGACTGCCGGATTATATCATAGAAAATGCGAAAGCTCGATTATCTGAGCAGGATGAGTCATTCGAAGACTTGCTGACAGATTTGGAAAACAGTCGCCGTACTATTGAAAAAGAACAGGCTGAAATTGCTACCTACAGACGCGAAATAGAGCTTCTGAAACAAGAGTTGCATACAAAGCGAGAACGATTAGACGAACGTAGCGAAAAGATTATAAATGACGCAAAAGAAAAAGCAAATGCCATATTGCGCGAAGCAAAAGAAGTGGCAGATGAAACCATGAAACAGTTCCGTAAGTTTGGCAAGGAAAATATCTCCGCTGCCGAATTAGAAAAGGAACGAGAACGGTTGCGCCAAACAATGGCGAAAACCCAATCCAGTGTGAAACTCGAAGCGAAAAAACCAACTAAGCAACACAAGCCGAGCGATTTTCATCTCGGCGACTCGGTGAAAGTGCATAGTTTGAACTTGACCGGAACAGTTAGTTCCTTACCGGACGCAAAAGGAAACTTATTTGTGCAAATGGGAATCCTTCGTTCTCAAGTTCACCTTTCTGATTTGTCAATTATCAGGGAACCTCTTACTGCTACCGAGCGTCAACGCCAACGCACCTCCTCGGGAAAAATTAAGATGAATAAATCAATGTCAGTCAGCACCGAAATCAATCTGTTAGGCAAGACTGTTGACGAAGCAATTGCTGATTTGGATAAGTATTTGGATGATGCCTACATGGCGCATTTGACTTCAGTACGTGTCGTACACGGCAAAGGAACCGGTGCTCTCCGGGCAGGAGTGCATAATTATCTCAAACGGCAAAAGCATGTGAAATCCTATAGACTTGGTGCTTTTGGAGAAGGCGATGCCGGAGTAACGATTGTAGAATTTAAATAACTGTTCAGAGCCAAGCAGTTTTTGATAAAAAGTATGATGAATGCAGTTATAGAATTTCATCAAAAAAAGAACCGATTTTCGGTTCTTTTTTATCTTCTTATTCTTCTTCGATAGCTCCTACCGGACATTGTGCTGCGCATGCTCCGCATTCTACACATGTGTCTGCATCGATTACATATTTGCCATCACCTTCTGAGATAGCTTCAACTGGACATTGTTCTGCACAAGCTCCACATTCTACACATTCATCTGTAATTACATATGCCATGGTATGTATCCTCCTTTTGCAATTGACAAAAATTTTCTTTTGCCCTTTCGTCTATTCTAATACATGTGGCGGAAATATACAAGTGGTTTTGATGAGTTTAGTTGAATTCCCGCCTCTTTTCAATTTCTTATATTCTCTATCTCCCCTTCGCCTTCTTATAAGCACTGAGTATAATACTCTTCGCTGCAATCGCTTCTTGCTTTGTGGCATCCGGTGTATCTTTCAATGGATAATCCATACCCAAGCTCTCATACTTCACTTTTCCCATGGAATGATACGGAAGCACATCAAGTGCTTTTACATTTCCAAGCGTGGCCATAAACTCACCAAGTCCCTCCAAGTACTCCTTATACAAAGTGATGCCCGGAACAACAACATGGCGAATCCAAATAGGAATTCCTTTCTTGTCCAAATATCTCGCAAAATCCAAAATATGTTGGTTTGAATGAGCTGTAAGTTCCTTGTGTTTCTTGTCATCAATATGCTTAATGTCAAGCATCACAAGATCTGTCATATCCATAAGCTTCTCTATCTTAATCATCAACTTTTCATTGTTTGGCTGAAACAGAATACCAGAAGTATCAAGACATGTATGGAACCCATCTTGATGCAATTTTTCAAACAATTCAATCAAGAAATCCATCTGCATCATGGGTTCTCCACCTGTTACAGTCACACCACCTGTTTTGTAAAATGCCGTGTTGTGATAAAAACTTTCCAACACTTCATCTACAGTCATTTGGTCACCTCTGTTCGGCTCCCACGTATCAGGATTGTGGCAATATTGGCAACGCATTGGACAACCTTGCAAAAATATAACATAACGAAGTCCCGGTCCATCTACTGTTCCACATGTTTCAATTGAATGAATATAACCTTTGGTCATGTTTTGTTCTCCTCTTACTGTCGTTCACGCCGCGTCCATTACTCGCAAAACGCGCCTATTGCGCTTCTCCGTTGCTATGCAACTATTTTTGCTCGTATTCTTGCGCTCCCTTCGTGAGACAAAAAAGGCATCACATCCAGTGCAAGCACGATGTGGTGCCTTTCTATCTCACGCGTGAACTTTTGCTTTACATACCTTCATGGAATGTACGTGAAATTACATCATCTTGTTGTTCTTTTGTAAGTTTAATGAAGTTTACTGCATATCCTGATACACGCACTGTTAATTGTGGATAATTTTCCGGATGTGCCTGTGCATCTAATAATGTTTCTCTTGTAAATACGTTTACGTTAAGGTGATGTCCACCTTTTTCTACGTATCCGTCTAACATGTTTACTAAGTTATCGATTTGTTGTTGGTTTACTGCCATGTTAATTACCTCCTATATAAATCTTACTCGTTGTCAATACTATCCATGATATTTGGAATGTTTGCACATGTTGGGCATTCTCCTGCGATTCTGTCAACATCCAAGTCTCCTGCAAAGATTTGATCTTCTTTTCCAAGTGCTCCCGGAATGATTGAGAATGTATTTGAAATACCGTCTTGTGCATGTCTGAACGGAATCTTAGCTACTGATGCAAGTGAAGCCAAAGCTCCGTGTGTATCACGTCTGTGCATTGGATTGGCACCTGGTGCTAAAGGTTCTCCGACCTTTCTACCATCTGGTGTGTTACCTGTCTTCTTACCATATACTACATTTGAAGTGATTGTAAGGATAGACATTGTTGGAACACCATGACGATATGTGTGATGTTTACGGATTTTATCCATAAATGTTTTAACAACCAATACTGCCAATTCATCTACATCATCATCGTCATTACCATATTTCGGGAAATCACCCTCTACTGCGTAATCTACTACTAAACCATCTTCATCACGAATTGGTGTAACTTTTGCATATTTGATTGCACTAAGTGAGTCAGCTACTACTGAAAGACCAGCAATACCCGTAGCGAAGTAACGTTTTACTTCTCTATCATGAAGAGCCATTTGAATCTTTTCGTAGCAGTATTTGTCATGCATATAGTGAATGATGTTAAGTGTGTTAACATAAAGTTCTGCCAACCATTCCATCATATCATCAAATTTTTGCCATACATCATTAAATTCAAGAACATCGCCTTCTACTGCGCGGTATCTCGGGCCGACCTGAGCTTTTGATTTTTCATCCACACCACCGTTGATAGCGTATAATAAACATTTTGCAAGGTTTGCACGAGCTCCGAAAAACTGCATTTCTTTACCGACTCTCATAGAAGATACGCAACATGCGATTGCGTAGTCATCTCCGTGTGTTTCGCGCATCATATCATCGTTTTCGTACTGGATTGAAGATGATTTAATTGACATCTTAGCACAGTATTCTTTAAATGCTTTTGGAAGTCTTGTTGACCAAAGTACTGTTAAGTTTGGCTCTGGAGCTGTTCCAAGGTTATCCAATGTATGCAAATAACGGAATGATGTCTTTGTTACTAACGGACGTCCGTCAAGACCAACACCACCGATTGACTCTGTTACCCATGTTGGGTCACCTGAGAACAATGCATTGTATTCCGGTGTACGAGCAAATTTCACAAGACGTAATTTCATGATGAAGTGGTCAATGTATTCTTGTGCTTGCTCTTCTGTAATAATTCCTCTTTCAAGGTCACGTTGAATAAAGATATCAATAAATGTTGAAGTACGTCCTAATGACATAGCAGCACCATTTTGTTCTTTTACTGCTGCCAAATATCCGAAATACATCCATTGGATAGCTTCTTTTGCATTTGCTGCTGGTTTTGTAATATCGTATCCGTAGATTCTTCCCAATTCAGCTAATTCGCCAAGAGCACGAATTTGTTCTGATAATTCTTCACGAAGACGAATGTTTTCACCTGTCATTCTTACTAATGATGTAGCAAGTTGTTGTTTTTTGTCTTCGATCAATCTGTCTGTACCATATAATGCAACACGACGGTAGTCACCGATAATACGTCCACGTCCGTATGCATCTGGAAGACCTGTGATGATACCAGATTTTCTTGCTGCTCTCATCTCTGGTGTGTAAGCGTCAAATACACCTTGGTTATGTGTTTTTCTGTATTTTGTAAAGATTTCAACTACTTCTGGATCTACTTCGTATCCGTTTTCGCTACAAGCGTTTTGTGCCATACGAATACCACCAAATGGTTGAAGAGAACGTTTGAAAGGCTTGTCTGTTTGGAAACCTACAATTGTCTCTAAATCTTTGTTTAAATATCCTGGGCCGTGAGATGTGATACCAGAGATAATCTTAGTATCCATATCTAATACACCGCCTGCTTCACGTTCTTGTTTTGAAAGGTCCATTACTTGAGCCCAAAGCTTTGTTGTAGCTTCTGTAGGTCCTGCTAAGAACGAATCATCACCTTCATAAGGTGTGTAGTTTTGTTGAATAAAGTCGCGAACATTAATTGATGTACGGTTCCAGCGTCCTGGTTTGAAACCGTCCCAGTTCTCATGCCATTTTCTTTCCATGGACAAGTCCTCCTTTTATTGAAATAATATATTTATTAGTACTTTTTAAGGTATTTATAATTATACATGGCTTAATTTTTTAAAGCAATACTTATATTGTACAAAATTCAATACACTTCACATTTATTATGAAAAATTTAAGAAATATTTTTCCCATTTTTCTCGATTTTGGTGTATAGTAGTTTTAACAATATATGGAGGACAAAAGTTATGAAAAAAAGACTTCGCATTCTTGCATTTATTCTTGGCATGACACTTTGTACAAGTGCCTGCACACAAACACCTACTAACGAGGGCAATCCTTTAAATACAACAGTAAATTCAACTGGCAAAAAAGAAAATGCAAACCAAAGCAAATTAGATGTGTTAAGACCACTTGCTTATGGTAACGTCGAGGGGCTCGATTTAGAACCTGGCTCATACATTTCTATTATAGGCAGAAACTCAAAGGACAGCTACTGGAAAGAAGTGGAAGCTGGTGCAAAACGTGCCGTTGCAGATATCAACGATATGCTAGGCTATAAAGGTGATGACAAAATCAAACTTTCTTTCATTGCACCTGATGTGTGTGATGATGTAGATGAGCAGATTAACATTCTAGATGAAGAACTTGCCCGTTATCCAATCGCAATTGGTATCGCAGCAATTGACACCACTGCATGTCACAGTCAATTTGAACTAGCAGCCGATAATGGAATTCCAATTGTTACATTTGACTCCGGAACAGAATATTCTGATATAGTTGCTCATATTTCTACAGACAACACTGAAGCAGCCAAAACATCTGCTACTAAAATTGCAGACCTTATAGAGGATTCGGGAGAAGTGGCAGTTTTTGTTCAAGATTCATTCTCAATGACAGCAAAACAACGTGAACAAGGATTTATAAATACAATTACCGAAAATTTCCCAAACATTAAAGTGGTAAATGTTTATCACATGGACCAATTAGAAAAAGTGGCTACTGAGATAGCTGCTGAGAAAAACGCTCTTCTCACCCCAGAAGATCCACAAGTAGATCCGGCAACAATTACTCAAAAAGATATCGTAAAATATATTTTAGAAAAAAATCCAAATTTAAAAGCTGTTTATGCAACCAATCTTGATGCTACACAATTAGTTGCAAACGTACTGACAGACTTAAAACGAGACGATTTACATTTTGTTGGATTTGATGCTGGAAAAGAACAGCAAAAACTTCTTACAAAAGGGATTGTAGATGGTATCATAGTTCAAAATCCATACGGCATCGGTTATGCCACTGTGGTAGCTGCCGCAAGACATGTTCTTGAGCTTGGAAACGAAGCATTTATTGACAGTGGATATACATGGGTTACGAAAAACAATATGAACGACGAAGAAATAAAGGGTATGCTATACTAAAAACGACATCAAAAGAATGACAAAATAGAACGAGATGAAATCTTGCGGAAACCGAGGCTTTCATCTCGTTCTTTTTGTCTTATTTGCTTGTTTGAAATATAGACCTTCTGTATATAACTTCAACACATATTGTATTCCATTTTAAAACTCCACTTAAAAATTTCGACAATATATATCCGTACGGAAGCCTCGGTTCCCGCAAGATTCCGGTCGGATATATATTAACGAAATTTTGTAGGCGATTTTTTG
>JAZQXU010000047.1:0-101843 GCA_045632945.1 Faecalimonas sp.
ACATCCGGCATCAGTGAAGATTCTTTCAGTTACGGCAAGAGATATCCACACAGACCTACCTGCAATGGGAGATTATCTTTGTGACAATGAAAATATTAACAGGTTACATAAGGCTTGTGTGCGTGCACTTCTGACAAATTACGTACATATTCCGATGGACTGTCCGCATCGCGAGAAAAACGGTTGGACAGCAGACGCTATGCTCTCTTCTTTCCAGGGACTTTACAATCTGGAGCTGAAAGAAGCATATAAAAAATGGTTGGATGATGTTGTAGATTGCCAGAGAGCGAACGGCCATATTCCTTGCATTGCCCCAACTTCTTTGTGGGGATATGCATGGGGAAGCGGTGTTACTTGGGATGCAGTGCTTTTTGTATTGCCGTGGAATATTTATCAATTCACTGGGGATGTTTCCATCATAGAGAGATATTACCCAGCAATGGAAAGATATCTTGGATATTTGGAGACACAATCCGACAACAATATTTTCACGATTGGACTAGGAGACTGGTGTTCGCCGGCGCAGAGTGTACAGTGCGATGAACGGGTCCTCTTAACTTGCTATGCAAAGCATGTATTTGACTTATTTGCTCAGATGTCGCAGCTACTCGGAGTGGAAGATAAGGCGACTTATGCAAGAAAACGGGCGGCTGAAATCAGGGAGGCATTCCAGAAGAAATTTGTAGGGAAGCATGAACCGTGCCAGACCTACTATGCCGCACTTGTCTACTTTGATATGGTGGACAACAAAGAAGGAGCAGCGCTTCAACTGGCAGAAAAGGTGAAACTAGATGGAGGACATCTGTACGCCGGAATATTCGGTGCTCACATGGTACCGATGGTACTCCGGGAGTATGGATATTTTGACCTTGCATGGGAAATGGTTTGCCAGGAAGAGTATCCGGGATGGATCTATCTTATGAACAAATGCCATGGTGCCATGGGCGAACAGTGGCGCGGAAGTGCATCATTAGATCATCATATGTTTACTACGGTGGATGCCTTTATACAGGAATCGTTATCTGGTCTGGATATGAAGCGTGCAGAAGCAGGATTTAAAACCATCCATTTGAAACCATATTTCCCAAGTGGAATGAAAGAATTCTCATTTTGGCACGGCTTGGAAGAAGGAAAGATTGAAATTAAATGGGATGAGAAGTTCTATCGTGTAGTACTTCCAACAGGAATCAGCGGAACGGTGGAACTGGGTGGAAAGGTCTACACTCTGCAGACAGGTGAGAATGCTTTTTTTATAGGAAAAATAGAGAAGTGTTATACTGATAATAACAGATAACAGAGGGAGGCATACAATGACAAAATTAACTTTAAACGGCATTTGGCAACTAAAAGGAGCAGGATATGAATGCGAGGGAACGATACCTGGCTCCGTATATTCCTTTTTGCTTGACAACAATCTAATGGATGATCCATTTTACCGCATGAATGAGTTGGAAGCGCATGCGTTAATGGACAACGACTTTGAATTCACCAGAACCTTTGATTTCACACCGACAGGTGATACAGTGCTATTGCATTGTGAAGGGTTGGATACTTTATGTGACATTTATGTCAATGGCGTGCATGTGGCACACACAGATAATATGCATCGTACATATGAATTTGATGTAACGGAGATTTTGCAATCCGGAGAAAATGTAATTCGCATCGTATTCTATTCTGCAGACAAATATGTAAGAGAGAAACAAGAAGAATTGATGCAGTATCAACCATATCACTGTACTGCAGGCGCCGGATATCTCAGAAAAACCCATTGTATGCTTGGATGGGACTGGGGTCCGAGACTCCCTGATGCAGGTATTTGGAAAAATATTGATTTGATTGTATTGGACAGTGCAAGAATCACAGAGTTTCATGTTGTGCAACGCCATGAAGACGGCAAGGTATATGTAACTCCGTTTGTAACCACTGATACAGAAGCCGATATTGAAGTCACCGTCACAACACCAAGTGGTGATTCTTATACAATCCCTGCGGATGTAGAAAGTGAGATCGAAAATCCTGAGCTTTGGTGGCCAAATGGTCTGGGTGAACAACCATTATATACGTTTGCAGTTCGTGCGAGTGTTAATGGGAAAGTGGCTGACTTACAAGAGCAGAGAATCGGTCTTCGCACCTTGAAATTGATTCGTGAGAAAGATAAGTACGGCGAGTGCTTCTGTCATGAAGTAAATGGCGTGCGTTTCTTCGCGATGGGTGCCGACTATATTCCGGAAGATAACATTTTATCTCGTATTACACCGGAGCGTACTTATAAGTTGATTAAGCAATGTCGTGACAGCAATTTCAATGCAATCCGTGTATGGGGTGGTGGTTTCTATCCGCATGACAGTTTCTTTGATGCTTGTGATGAACTTGGAATTATCGTGTTTGAAGATATGATGGTAGCTTGTATTACCCTTCCGGATACAGAAGAGATGCGCGCAAGTATGAAAGTGGAAGTGCATCAGAATCTCAAGAGAATGAGACACCATGCTTCTCTCGCTTTAATCAGTGGCAATAATGAAGTCGAGGAGATGTTTGCTTATGCTGACGAATTGCGTACGAACCCGGTATACACAAAGATGTACTTGTATTTGTATGAAGAAATGATGCCGGAAGCAATGGAGGAACTTTGTCCATATGTTCCGTATATTCCGTCTTCACCGACTACATGCGGTCACTTTATCGATCCGCGTAATGAGAATTATGGCGATGCGCATTACTGGGAAGTATGGCACTGGGGCAAACCGTTTACAGAGTATCGCAATAAGTTCTTCCGTTACTTAAGTGAGTTTGGTTTCCAATCATTCCCGTGTGAAAAGACAATCAATGCTTTTACTGAAGAAGGTGACCGAAATGTCTTCAGCCGTGTTATGGAAATGCACCAGAGAAATGGTGAAGCAAACGGTAAGATTTTGCAATACTTGTCTGAGACATATAAATATCCAAGAGACTTTGGAGTGTTATATTATGCTTCA
Source organism: Faecalimonas sp. (assembly GCA_045632945.1). Lineage (GTDB taxonomy): Bacteria > Bacillota > Clostridia > Lachnospirales > Lachnospiraceae > Faecalimonas. Next base: position 2,979 of record JAZQXU010000047.1, read on the forward strand.
CAGCTTCTTCAGGCAGAGGCAATGCGCTATGGCGTAGAACATTTGAGAAGACATCGTGGCAGATGTATGGGTGCGCTTTATTGGCAGTTAAACGACATCTGGCCGGTAGCGTCATGGGCAAGTATTGACTACTATGGCCGTTTGAAAGCACTGCACTACGCGGCAAAACGTTTCTACAACCCGATTTTAATCAGTTGCAAAGAGACGGGAGAGAGAGCGACACGTCCATTTACCATCCTTCATCCAAGCATTGCATACGAGACAAAAGCGCAACTTTGCGTAACTAACGAGACTCGTAATGACATTGTGGGTGTAGCAGCTTGGGCGCTTAGAGACGTGTACGGCAACGTTTTGCAATCTGGAGAGAATGCGGTGACAGTTCCTGCACTATCATCATTGTGGCTTGATGAGATGGATTTTGCTCGCACAGATGTAGATCATACATATATGAGTTATGAGTTCCGCATGAATGATGAGGTTGTATCAGAGGGAACGGTTCTCTTTACGGTGCCGAAATATTTCGCATTCGAGAATCCAAATCTGCGTTATGAGTTAAATGGTGATGAGATTACGGTATATGCAGATTCTTATGCACAGTATGTGGAAATCGATTCGCCTGATTCAGACTTTGTCTTAAGTGACAACTATTTCGATATGAATGCAGGAAGCAAAACTGTGAAAATTGTAGAGGGTACACCAAAGACAATTCGCTTGCGTTCAGTATATGATATTGATTAAACTAAGGAAGGTTCCGTGTAAATGTTTACACGGAACCTTTTATTGAAGGATTTATTTGCCTGCTACGACTGGATTGGCTCTTTTTGGGTTCTGAGCCGTAATACACTGAGCGGACTACGGTCGCAACAGTTCTTTTGAGTTTTTCAACCGTATAATTTTGTATACCATTACGGTTGAATTGTTATTCTTTTGAAATTATGCCGTAATACGCAGTTAATATATACGGTCTATCATACAAAATGTTATATTCCAACCGTAATGTTAATATATTCATACGGCTAAAAGAGATGTTTTTTAAAAAATCAACCGTAATCAGACTTCTAGACTACGGTTTGTGGATACAATTGTTGTATTTGAACCGTAATTAAGCCACATTGTGCGGGTTGAATGGCTACAAATAACAGTATTTTCCAAGTCTTATTGGTCTTATGTAAAATCTAATTCTATAAATTCTGATATCATATTAAGCAACAACTATTCGTTGGCTTGAATAAATTTCTGGCGTGTTTCAGAAGGGGTTTCTCCGTAAATTTTTCCATATTTTTTTGCAAACTGAGAAGAAGAATTATAACCCACTGCAATGGAAATCTGTCCAATGGAGTAATCCGTGTTCTGCAATATGCTTCGTGCCGTACTGCAACGGACATTATGCAAGGTCTGCATAATTGTTTGTCCGTAAATCTTTTTAAAACTATGGGACAAATAGTATTTGTTGATACAAAACATATCTGCCAGTTTGTCTAGGGAAAGGTCATCTGCATAGTGGGAAGTCAAATGCAAGTGCACCTTGGCAAGAGGGTTTGCGCTATTTGTTTTAGGAATGTTAATACCAAAAAGGTTCGAGTTGCGCAGAACATAGAAGATAAATTCGTTGAAATATGTATGCAGTGCACATTGCCAAAACTGCTCACGCACTATCCACTCCCATTCAATCTTTCGGATAAAGTCAAATATGGTCTCGTAGTCCTTGCTGAAATCAAAAAAGAAGGTTTGCTCATGCGTGTCTTTTTGGGATTGAATAGACAAGTTGTCCACGCATAGAACAGCATATTCTAATTCCGAGTCCGGATGGGAGGATTCGGTGTGTTGTACATCACCATTATTAATTACTATCATGCCACGATGAATAGGAACCTTTTTGTCTTTTAAATGAAAATAACCTTTTCCCTCGGTAACAAAGAAAAATTCAGCATAAGAGTGCATGTGGTCATAACCTCTAAAATTCTTGTCGTAATGAAAACGTTCATAGGAACGGCACTGAAAATTGGTGTTAGAATTTTCCAGGGAAATAATGGAAAACTGGCGTAGAAGAAGAACGAGGCTTTAATCTTAACATGGATAAGTATAATTGGGATGAGCATAATCATTTCATCTTAGAGGACTGTACGAAAGAAGTAGATTTCGGAGAAGGCAAGAAGAACATCTTTGCACTAGATGGAACTACGATTTTGAAGCAAAAGGATAAAGAAGTGCAGATGGCTGTTAACGAAGTCGGAAAGGGACGCTGCGTATATATCAGCGGTCTTCCATATAGCTTCGAGAACAGCAGAATTCTGTATCGTTCCATTAACTGGTCTGCTCATGATGAAGAGAATCTCTAGAAGTGGTACAGCACTAACTTTAATGTGGAAGTGCATGCATATGTCAAGAACGGCAAGTATTGTGTAGTCAACAACACATATGAGCCACAAAGCACGACTGTATATAAGGGAGATGGCACAAGCTTTGATTTGGAATTAGAAGCCAATGAGATTAAATGGTATGAAATATAGTAGATAAGGCCAAGAATGATGGTCAGGCTGAAAATGGCACGTCGTGTGACGTGCCATTTTTGTGATGTATCAATGGAAAATACGAAGGAAATACTAGGACTGAAAAGTGCAATTGGTTGCAAAAATCTTCCCTGTTTTAGCCAAATAAGTTGATAAAAATAAACGAATATGATATTATAGGACTGAAAAGTGCAATTGGTTGCAAAAATCTTCCTTAAAGGAGTGCGCGAGTATGGAAATCAAACGTGAGTACTATTTGGACAAGCTAATAAAAAGACAAAATAACGGACTAATAAAGGTTATAACTGGTATTAGAAGATGTGGCAAATCTTATTTGTTAAATACGCTCTTTTATAATTATTTAATAGAGAGTGGTGTTGATAAAAAAAATGTCATTCGTTTTGCATTTGATTCCGCAGATGATCTTCATCTTATAGGGGAGAGCCTGATTCGTGTTGAGAAAGAAAAAAGAGGCGTAAATCCAGAGTTGTTTATGGAGTATATTCGTTATCAAACATCTGGTGAAGGGAAATATTATTTGCTTTTAGATGAGGTGCAGTTACTGGATTGTTTTGAATCTGTTTTAAATGGATACTTGCGTAAGGATAATATGGATGTATATGTCACTGGGAGTAATGCGAAGTTTTTGTCAAAGGATATTATTACGGAGTTTGCAGGCCGCGGTGATGAAATTCATATGTACCCATTAAGTTTTGCCGAGTTTATGTCTGTATACAAAGGTGATAAATATGAAGGATTGTCCGAATATATGCTTTATGGTGGGCTTCCACTTGTGGTTCTACGAGAGGGAGCAAATGAAAAAGCAGCCTTATTGCAGAATTTGTTTGATGAAATCTATATTACAGATATATTCAAGAGAAATAGAGTCAAGAATCAGGGTGAGTTAGAAGATTTGTTGAATATTCTTTCCTCTGCAATAGGTTCACTTACTAATCCAGAGAAATTAAAAAATACGTTTAAGACAGTTAAGAAATCAAGTATTACAGCAAAGACTATCAAGAAATATTTAGATTACTTTGAAGATTCTTTTTTAATAGAGTCTGCACAGAGATATGATATTAAGGGTAAGGCTTACATCGAAACGCCAAAGAAATATTATTTTTCGGATTTGGGACTTCGCAATGCTCAAATAAATTTTCGACAGTTTGAGCAGACACATTCTATGGAGAATGTAATTTATAATGAACTTCGTATGCGCGGATATAGTGTAGATGTAGGTGTTGTGCCAATTGCAGAGAAGGATAAAGATGGAAAAGTGGTTCGCAAAGCTCTGGAAGTGGATTTTGTGTGTAATCTCGGTTCTGCAAGATATTATATCCAATCTGCATATTCTCTTCCGGATGAGGCAAAGAGAAATCAAGAGATACGACCATTTAGGAAAATAGATGATTCTTTTAAGAAAATTGTAGTAACAAAAGATATCGTTCCAACACATTACGATGAGAACGGAATTTTGACAGTGAACGTCTATGAGTTCTTGCTTAATCCGGGAAGTATTGACCATTAACACAATTAAAGGGTGTGCCCTGGAATTTTTGTAGAATCTTTTATTGAAGGGTTTATTTGCCTGCTACGATTGGATTGGCTCTTTTTGGATTCTGAGCCGTAATTCACTGAGCGGACTACGGTCGCAACAGTTCTTTTGAGTTTTTTAACCGTATAATTTAGTATACCATTACGGTTGGATAGTTATTCTTTTGAAACTAGGCCGTAATACGCAGTTAAATTATACGGTCTATTATGCAAACTATTAAATTCCAACCGTAGTGTTAATATATTCATACGGCTAAATTTGATGTTTTTCGAAAATCAACTGTAATAAGACTTCTAGACTACGGCTTAAGGATACAATTGTTGTATTTGAACCGTAATTATGCTTTAAGTGTTACATGGCACAAGCTTTGATTTGGAATTAGAAGCCAATGTTTTGTTTTTTATCTTTGGCAGTATGGTTTACTAACAGGAGTATCATATTATATAAGAAAAAAGACAAAGAAAACAATGGACTTTACTGGAAATCTTTTGTATGATAACTATATGGGGGTTCAGGCAAAATATCAGGCAGAATGGAGTAAGGGAAATGAAAGTGAAAACCATGGAATGGAAATTGGCATATGCACATCACGAAGCGTGCAAAGACATGGAATTAACTACAATTACAGATGTGGTGGACTCCGGTCTTGATATTATTCCGGCTGCAGTTCCGGGTAATCTGGAATTGGATTTGATGAGAGCCAGAAAACTGGAGGACGTTTATTTTTCTACCAATACGCTAAAGGTGCAGGAATTAGAAGATGTTCATCTTTGGTATTATACAACTGTAAATATTCAGAATCAAAATCAGTATTTATGCTTTGATGGTATTGATACTTTTGCGGACATATATGTGAATGGCAAGTTGGTAAAATCAACCGATAATATGTTTTTGTCCTATGACGTATTTGCAGACTGGATCATCGGAGCAAATGAAGTGGTTGTACATATTAAGCCAACCATGCTGGAAGCGCGCAAGTATGATTTGCCTGCAAGATGTTACACATTTATATATAATTATGGTGCACTGCATGTACGTAAGGCTGCTCACATGTTTGGTTGGGACATTATGCCTAGAATGGTTTCCGCAGGTATTTGGAAACCGGTGCATGTGAAGGAAATGAAAGCAGACAGAATCCGCGAAGTTTACGTGGGAACGAACAGGGTGAACATTGAAGATGGAACGGCCCAGTTACGTTTGTGTTTAAATATGGATATGAGTGGTGCGCTTGCTACTGATTATACAATCAGATTCGAAGCCGAGTGTGGCGAGAGTAAGCATTTCTTGGAGAAACAATTGTGGCATAACTCGTGGGCAATCACGTTCGATATTCAAGATTGTAAATTTTGGTGGCCGAAAAATGCAGGTGAGCAGAATCTTTATGATGTGAAGATTACTCTTTTGCGAAAAGGAGAGGTGTGTGACACTTATTCTTTGAAGTATGGTATCAGAACGATTGAACTTGATAGAACTGATATTACCGATATAGATGGAAACGGTGAATTTTGTTTCCGGGTGAATGGGAAGAAAATCTTTGCATTAGGAACGAATTGGGTGCCACTTGACGCGTTGCATTCGAATGATGTGAATCGCCTTCCAAAAGCATTGGAAATGCTTGACGACATTGGTTGTAACATGGTTCGTTGCTGGGGCGGTAATGTTTACGAATCTGATGAATTCTTTGATTTTTGTGATGAGCATGGAATCTTGGTATGGCAGGACTTCGGACTTGGCTGTGCAATTTATCCGGAAGATGAAGAATTTAAAAAGGCGTTGGAAGCAGAGGCTGTATATCAGATTAAACGACTTCGCAATCATGCATCTCTTGCGCTTTGGGCAGGAGATAATGAGATTGATATAGCGCATAATTGGAGTGGGTACCAGATGGATCCGACAACCAATTATCTAAATCGCACATTGCTGAAACGTGCTGTGGAAATGCATGATTATATCAGACCGTATTTGCCAAGTTCTCCGTTTATCAGTGAGAAGGCTTTTAGAAAAGAAGGTATTATGCCGGAAGAACATTTGTGGGGACCGCGTGATTACTTTAAAGGCGATTTTTACAAGAATACATTTTGCCATTTTGCCAGCGAAACAGGGTATCACGGCTTCAACTCGCCACAATCATTAAAACGTTTCTTAGAAAATCCGGAGAAAATTTTTAATGAAGACGGCACGCCTACAGATGAGTATATTGTGCATGGGGCAAATGCGGAGGCAGATCCGGAAGCTCCGTATGCTTATAGGCTTCGGTTGGCGCATAATCAGGTGGTAACATTATTTGGCCACGCGGAAGAGAATTTTGATGATTTCTTACGTCAAAGCCAAATTTCGCAGGCAGAAGCGAAGAAGTATTTCATAGAGAAGTTCCGTGTAAATAAGTGGAAACGCACAGGTATTATTTGGTGGAACTTACTGGATGGATGGCCGCAGGTTTCTGATGCGATTGTGGATTATTATTTTGTTAAGAAATTGGCATACCACTACATCAAACGTTCGCAGGAGCCGGTTTGTCTCATGTTTGATGAACCGCAGAATGGGAAAATCAGACTGGTGGGCGTTAATGATTTACCACAAGACGTTGTCGTGAACTATACTGTGAAACGCATACATGCAGATTCTGATGATGAAGTAATGAGTGGAACAGTAACTGTCAATGCTGATTCTGCTACTACAATTGATTTGCTTGAGATTGAAGAGAACGAGAAGGAATTTTATCTCATCGAATGGCAGTATAGCGGTAAACAGTGTAAGAATCATTATTTTACAAACATCATTGATATTGATTATGGAAAATACATGACTGCAATTCAGAAATGTGGCATGGATGAATTCGATTTCCAATAAATATAAAATATATACAACAAGAAAAGGAGCGACTTAGTTATGAGAATTATTAAAACAGCAGACTACAATGAAATGAGCAAGACAGCTGCCAATATTATTGCAGCACAAATGATTTTGAAACCAAACAGCGTTTTGGGTTTGGCTACAGGTTCATCACCAATCGGTACATACAAAGAGTTAATTAAGAAGTATGAAAACGGCGATATTGATTTCTCTGATATCACAACGGTGAACTTGGACGAATACAGAGGACTTCCAAGAACAAACGACCAAAGTTACTATTACTTCATGAATGACAATCTTTTCAATCATGTAAATATTGATAAAGCAAGAACCCATGTGCCAAACGGTGAAGTGGAAGATGCCGAAGAAGAATGTGGCAACTATGAAGCACTCATTAAAGCACTTGGCGGAGTTGATTTGCAGCTTCTTGGACTTGGACATAACGGTCACATTGGTTTCAATGAACCGGCTGACGAATTTGATAAAGTAACACACTGTGTAGATTTGCAGGAAAGTACAATTGAAGCTAACAAGCGTTTCTTCGCATCAATTGATGATGTTCCGCGCCAGGCTTATACGATGGGTATCGGAACAATTATGGCTGCTAAGAAAATTCTTGTAGTTGTAAGCGGTGCTGACAAGGCTGAGATTGTAAAGAAAGCATTTACAGGCCCTGTAACACCAAATGTTCCGGCATCTATTCTTCAGATGCATCCGGATGTAACAGTGGTATGCGACGCTGCTGCATATGCAAAGATTACAGAATAAGATATATTTTTGCTCTGCAACAAATGTTGGGGTATGCGGTAAAGTTGACATTATGAATGATAATTGCATAATATTTATAAAGGATGCGCTTCAGTGCATCCTTTTCTATTACCAGAGCAGTGTGAGGAAACCTAGAGTTTCTTGAATCTCAATTCACATTAAAGTCGCTTGGAAAAAGTATGTTTGAGAAACCATGCTCTCTGCGTCTGCAATATATGCTTGCTAACTGTGCGAGAGATTCTTGAAAAGACTAGGCAACTGCGTCCAGAGATGATATAAGGGTGGCTGTTACAAAACTTCCTACGGTCAAACAGTTGTAACAGCCACCCACATTTTCTGTCCTGCAGTTGCAAGGCTTTTCAAAGAATCTCACGATGTTATCTCACACATATTGCAGACACACAGAGCTATTGGTTTCGAGTTTACTTTTTGCAAGCGTAATATCTTCGTGTGAATGAGATTCATAGAAACTCTTGTTATTGTTCATATTCGAAAATATATTTTTCGCAGGCATTGATAATCTGTGTGTCTTTGTAAGTATCAAGTCGTTTGTGCTTTCGGCCATATCTCATGTGAACATGGCCATGTAGAAAATACTTCGGACTGTATTTGTCCATCAGTTCTTTGAATACTTCAAAGCCGCGATGCGGCAAATCATCTCCGTCATTAATCTGATATGCAGGAGCATGGGTTACCAGAATATCAAATCCGCCGTGTTTGTGAAGCTGACGTTTTAACTTTTGAACCCGCTTTTGCATTTGCTTTTCGGTATATTGGTGCTCTCTGCAGGAGTATTCCATGCAGCCTCCAAGCCCCAGAATGCGAACTCCGTTGTGCACATAGATTTGATCCTCAATGGAAATGCAACCTTCCGGAGGTATCTCGCTATACTTCACATCATGATTTCCATGAACGTACAAAAGCGGAACGTTGGCGAAGGTTACCAGAAAAGAAAGGTACCTGGGGTCAAGGTCTCCGCAAGATATAATCAGATCGATTCCTTCTAATTTGCTTTTTTCAAAGTGATCCCATAAAGATTTGGACTCTTCATCGGCTATTACTAAAATTTTCATGTATAACTATCCTTTCGTATCAATTCCCTGTTGTAAATATACAGGAATTGCGCTTGGTAACAATTCATCCATAGTCGGGATGTGTCCGATGACATTTTCTGCCAACCAATCCATATCTACGATTTCCTCCGGCGTGAGTGTGCGGTTTGGATCGCTTTGGACAACGCCGTTCTGGGAGTAAAGGGCGCCGGCAAACAAGTTAAATTCACCGTTTGTAATCGTGGTCTTTAACAAATCGATCAACCTCTTGGTTCCGATTGGCAGGTTGCGTGAACATATGACATCGATTACGCCGGACGACATTCCCCACCAATAGTTAATTGCTTTGTTAGAGGCGGTGCTGTTATCGTAATCCCAAGAACCGTCCATAATGGCGCGGATGAGTTTTTCATAAAATTTACCCCAGTGGAGCAATGGCATAGCAAGGTTGCGAGGCTGGTCACCGTCTAAATAATAAATCCCGAAGTACCGCGATTCCTCGTCCGGAACCAACATATCACGGGTGGAAATGCAGGATGGGCCGATGCGTTTTACATTTTCCATGACATCGTTATCCTTGATACAATTCCAATCCAGATAAATTTTCGCCCGCGGATTAATCATTTTGGCACCAAGGGCAAATGCATTGATGTGCGCGATAGTTCCATATAGCGGGTAGTCAGCGATGTAGGAAATCTTATCATTTTCCGCCATAGCACCTGCGATTGCGCCCATCAAAAATTTTGCTTCGTGCATGCGAATATAGTAAGTCCGAATATAACGGTGCAACGTGTTAACCGAGCAATTCAATACTCGAATATTCGGATGGTTAATTGCCGCTTTTACGCTTGCCTGTGCGAAGGTTGGTGTGGTAGTGAAAATAATATTGCAACCTTCCCCAATCGCCTTTTCGATATAAGAGTCGATATCATTTTTTGTAATATCTGTAAAACAAATGGTTTCAACTTCATCTGAAAATGTTTGTTCTAAATGTAGACGACCAAGTTCATGTCCGTAAGTCCATGCAGATGAAGTTGGCGTCTTTTCATATAAAAATGCAACTTTCAATTTTGAAGCACTCAGTGCATGAAGTTTCGCGCGCAATGTTTTCTTTTCGGTTGGAGCTAGTTTGAGTTCAATATCTTCGTCTTCAGCCAATAGTCCGAATTCTTCCCATGTTCGGCTGATTGTTGCTTGCAACTCCATAAAGGACATTTCGCAAATATTTTTGTATCCGTGAAGTTCAATAAAAGTCAGAAAAGCGTCGCCGGTGGTCATTAGTTTGTCGGTTGCTTTTTTCTCGTATTCGCTTTTGAATCTGGCAAATGCAGAACGAAAATCAATGCATTCCTCTTCAGACCAAGATTCCTTCTCGTTTTTACCAACCAATTCTTGCAGCTTTACAAAACTTCCTTCTTTAGAGAACCATATGTAGTTGATTTTTGTCAGTTCGTAAAAATCAAGGAATTCGTAATAAATTTTGTTTTCCTTTTCATCGGTAGGCTTTGGAATATAACGTGTCACAATGCCCGGAATTGACACGGCATTATAATATTTCAGAACGCTGACACGTTTGTTACCTTCTTCTACATAGAATTGATTCATGTATTCATAAGCCTTAATCGGATCGCGAATACCTTCTTCCTCATGACTCGTGCTTAAACTAGACCATTTTTCTGCAAATTCAGAGCCTGGCTCTAGTATGGGCATGAAATTGCTGGCAAATGCGTTGCTTCTGCCATTTGTTTTTGTGCCGACAACTCGTTCGAGCGGAATCTGAACCAATCCCAAAGGGACTTCCGAATAGGAGCCTCGTGATGGCAAGATATCATTCAGAACAGGTAGCGTCGGTTTGTTTCCATTAGACATTTGTTGTTGATATTCTTTTTTTCCTATTTTATATGCTTTATCATAATCTGCTGCTGACATAATCATCCTCCATTCATTAATAACATAACGTAAAAAAGCTGAGAATTCAACATCCAATCGTGTTTTGGCTTGACAAAAAAGCGTGCATCAGTTAATATTTCGTTATGAACAAAGATAAGGCTATGAAAAGAAGAAGTAGCATCCGCAGGTACCTTACAGAAAGCAGTCGGTTGATGAGAGGCGCAAGGGAGAGCAGTTGTGAATACATCTTGGAGCTTTGCACCGAACAAGTGGACTTTAAGTAGGCTGCAACGGGGTTGCGCACGTTAACGCGCGAGAGTATTCAATGGATACTTATTGAGGTATGCAATGTGAGTTGTATGCGAACAAAGGTGGTAACACGAGATTTAACCTCGTCCTTTTTGAAGGGCGAGGATTTTTTATTTTCAGGAGGAAATGAACATGGGAATTTATGAAGAATTACAAGCAAGAGGATTGATTGCGCAAGTTACGGACGAAGAGTTAATCAAAGACTTGGTAAATAACGGAAAGGCGACATTTTATATTGGCTTCGACCCAACGGCAGACAGTCTTCATGTGGGACATTTTATGGCACTTTGTTTGATGAAACGTCTGCAAATGGCAGGAAATAAACCAATTGCATTGATTGGTGGCGGAACAGCCATGATTGGTGACCCATCCGGACGAAGTGATATGCGTCAGATGATGACAAAAGAAACGATCGAGCATAACTGTGAATGTTTCAAACAACAAATGAGCAAATTTATTGACTTCTCAGAAGGAAAAGCGCTCATGGTAAATAACGCGGACTGGCTTCTTGATTTAAATTATGTGGATGTACTTCGTGAAGTAGGTGCGCATTTCAGTGTCAACCGTATGCTTACAGCAGAATGTTACAAACAACGTATGGAAAAAGGCCTCAGTTTTTTGGAATTCAACTACATGATTATGCAAAGCTATGATTTCTATGCATTGTTCCAAAAATATGGTTGTAATTTGCAATTTGGTGGAGATGACCAGTGGAGTAACATGCTCGGCGGAACAGAGTTGATTCGCCGTAAACTTGGAAAAGACGCAAGTGCAATGACCATCACCTTACTTCTTAATTCAGAAGGAAAGAAGATGGGAAAAACCCAGTCAGGTGCTGTATGGCTTGACCCGAATAAAACATCTCCGTTCGAATTCTATCAATACTGGAGAAATGTTGCAGATGCAGATGTTCTTAAATGTATCCGTATGCTCACATTCCTTCCATTAGAAGAAATCGATAAAATGGATGCTTGGGAAGGAAGCCAACTTAATCAGGCAAAAGAAATCTTGGCATACGAATTAACGAAATTGGTTCATGGTGAAGAAGAAGCTGTCAAAGCACAAGAAAGTGCCAGAGCATTGTTTGGGGGCGGAGTAGCAGCTAATATGCCTACATTTGAATTAACAGCAGAGGACTTAATTGATGGTCAAATCGACATTTTGACATTGCTTCAAAAGAGCGGCTTGGTTCCATCTAAATCAGAAGCAAGACGTGCAGTAGAACAGGGCGGTGTTGCTGTGGACGGTGAGAAAGTGACTGATATTAAAGCAATGTTTGCAGCAGATGCTATTCCGGAAGAAGGCCTTGTACTTAGACGAGGCAAGAAAAATTTCCGTAAAGTGGTTGTGAAATAGATATGACTCCGATTACTTTAAAAGGGAAAGTAGTACATGGGAAAGCTCTTGGAAGAACTGTCGGAATGCCGACTGCTAATATTGAAGTTCTTGATGCGCAGATAATGCCGGAGTGCGGAGTGTACGATACAAGGATTACAATTGCAGGAAGAATATATCCGGCGGTAACCAACATCGGGACGAGACCTTCCGTTGACGACGAACAGCGCGTGACAGTGGAAGCACATATCTTGGATTTTGATGAAGATATTTACGGGGAAGACGTAATATTGGAAGTGCTTCAGTTCCTGCGCCCAATACAAAAATTTGGAAGCCTTGAAGAAGTTCAAATGCAAGTTGCAAAAGACATTCAGAAGGTTCGCACAAGCTTCTAAAAAAAGGAAAAAAACTGCTTGACATGGGGAAACCATCGTAATATAATATAACGGCATGAGTGAAAGAAGCAGTTTGCACCAATGCCCCGGAGCGGACTGATTCCTATATAAATGATGACAATGAACTTAGAATTATTTAGGAGGAAAACCAATGAAAACTTACATGGCTAATCCAAGCAAGATTGAAAGAAAATGGTATGTAGTTGATGCTGAAGGATGCACATTAGGTCGTTTGTCAGCTGAAGTTGCAAAAGTTTTAAGAGGAAAAAATAAACCAGAATATACACCACATGTTGACACAGGTGATTATGTAATCGTAATTAACGCTGCAAAGATCAACGTTACAGGTAAGAAATTAGACCAAAAGATTTACTACAATCACTCTGATTATGTAGGTGGAATGAGAGAAACCACATTAAGAGAAATGATGGACAAGAAACCTGAAAGAGTAATTGAACTTGCTGTTAAAGGCATGCTTCCAAAAGGACCTTTAGGAAGAGAAATGTACAAAAAACTTCATGTATACGCTGGAGCAGAGCACGCACATGCAGCTCAAAAACCAGAAGTATTAACATTCTAATTAGGTGAAAAGGAGGAAACGATATGTCTAGCGCAAAATTCTACGGAACAGGAAGAAGAAAAAAATCAATCGCAAGAGTTTATTTAGTACCTGGTACAGGTAATGTTACAATTAATAAAAGAAGCATGGACGAATACTTCGGATTAGAAACATTAAAAGTAGTTGTACGTCAACCACTTGTTGCTACAGAAACTTTAGATAAATTCGACGTATTAGTAAACGTACATGGTGGTGGATACACAGGACAAGCTGGTGCAATCCGTCACGGTATTTCAAGAGCTTTACTTCAAGCAGATGCTGATTACAGACCAATTCTTAAGAAAGCAGGTTACTTAACACGTGACCCACGTATGAAAGAACGTAAGAAATACGGTCTCAAAGCAGCTCGTAGAGCACCACAGTTCTCAAAACGTTAATTTGGAGCGAAGCGACAACGAGAAAAAGCGAAGCTTTTTCGAGTCAACATGCGAAGCGACAACAAGACAAGTTATTTATATCCCGGAGATACATTGTATTTCCGGGATTTTCTATCAAGATTCGGCCACACATTCCAACATGTGCTTTGGGGTCAATGATATTCACAGGCGATTCAGCCTAATTTCCAATTTTCTTTTATATAGCCGTAAGAATCGTTTGTATCTACGGTCGTTTTTAACAAAACAAGCAAAAACAACTGTAAGAAATGTTTATCATTACGGTTAAAGTTTTAAAACAAGAATAAAAGTCCGTAAATTTTACTTTGGATTACGGTCATATGGCTAAAAAACAAAAAACGAGCCGTAATAGCGACAATATTTTACGTTTCCAAATCAAAAAACTATCATAATTGAACGTAACGAACAAATAGTATTACGTTCCATATCTTAAAAAATTCCAAGAAAGAGGTACTATATCATGAAAGGATTAAAAAACTTATTATTAGAAGAGCAATTTAGATTAGAAAGAATAATTGAAGAAACAAAAGAAAGACTAAAGGAGGCTCCCGAAGGAAGATTAAGATTGTCAAAAAGTCATAATCACATGCAATATTATTGCTGTACAGAACAAAACAAGTCAGGCAACTATATCGCTAAAGAGAATATCGCTTTGGCGCGGCGACTGGCACAAAAATCATATGATTGTAAAATCTTGCAATTGGCAGAGAAAAGAGTTTCCCAGATCAAGAAATTAGTAAAAGATTATGACGATGAAGAGTTGGAAAAAATATATCTTAAAGAACATCCGGAAAGACAGCAATTAATTCAGCCCATAGAATGCACATGGGAACAACGAGTTCTTGCATGGAAATCCAAAGAATACCAAGGGAAAGATTTCCAGGAAGGAACAGTAGTTATATTAACGGAAAAAGGTGAGCGAGTTCGCTCGAAATCTGAAAAAATTATGGCAGATTACTTTTACAGACAAGGGATTGAATATAAATATGAGCGCCCCTTATATCTGAAAGGAATAGGGACTATTTATCCTGATTTCACATTTTTATCCAGGAAAACTAACGAAGAAATTTATTGGGAACATAACGGGAAATGTGATGATGCTGCATATGCGAGAAATATGGTGAAAAAAATAAATGCTTACGAAAGCAATGGAATATTTCCGGGAGAAAGATTAATTCTTACATATGAGACAGAACAGACGATTTTAAGTACAAGCAAAATAGAACAATTGGTGAAAAGATACTTGTAACTAGACTTTAACCCAAGAATAAATTCATGTAGCAATAAACCAACAAGCATGGTATATTGTTTGTATAGAAAACATATACATAATAGGTGGTTTACATCATGAGAAATTTAAAAAAATATTGCTTGATATTTTTCTTGGTAATATCTGTTGCCCTTTGTGGTTGCAACAACAAAGCACCGGATAAAAACAAGAACAATTCAGCAAAAGATGAGATACAAAAAGAGAATGTGGACGATAATACCGGGGACAAGTCGGATGGTGATTCCGAGGGACAATCCGGAAGTCAAGATGATGAATCTGAAGAGCAGCAGAAAGATCAAGATGATGCAACTACGCAGCAATCGGAAGGCCAAGGGGACAACAAGACAAACGGTACCTGTAAGAAACATTCAGATCAAGACGACAACGGAGTTTGTGATGTGTGTGCCAAATCTGTTTTGGTGTCTTTTGATTTCTATTCCATTAATGATTTGCATGGCAAGCTTGCCGACTCGGATTCCCATCCGGGTGTAGATGAACTTACTACATATCTTAAGAATGCGCGTGCAAATGATGAAAATGCCGTTTTCCTTTCTGCAGGTGATATGTGGCAGGGAAGTCCTGAGTCAAATTTGACCAATGGCCTTATTATGACAGATTGGATGAATGAACTTGATTTTGCGGCAATGGCAATGGGAAATCATGAGTACGATTGGGGCGAACAATACATCGAGGATAATGAAGATTTGGCAGAGTTCCCATTTTTGGCAATTAATATTTTCGACCGCGATACAAATAAACGTGTAGATTACTGTGAACCATCCGTTATGGTGGAAGGAGACGGTGTTCAGGTTGGTATTATCGGTGCGATCGGTGATTCTTATTCTTCCATAGCGGTAGACAAGTGCCGAGATGTTTATTTTAAAGTTGGCAGTCAGCTTACATCTCTTGTAAAGGCAGAGTCCGAGCGCCTAAGAAAAGCAGGAGCAGATTTTATCGTATATGTACTCCATGACGGCTATGGAAGTACGAATATGGGGTCTGTGAGCGAAATCACATCTTCACAGCTTAGCTCTTATTATGATATCAGCCTATCGGGAGGATATGTTGACCTAGTTTTTGAAGCGCACACCCACCAGGGATATATGTTAAGAGACGCATATGGTATTTATCATTTGCAAAACAGAGGAGATAACAAGGGTGGTATTTCTCATGCGGAAGTTACATTTAATATCGCCAATGATGAATCATCTGTGAATACAGTTGAGCTTATTTCAACTTCTACATATAGCTATATGCAAGATGACCCGATTGTTGAAAAACTTTTGGACAAATATGGCGCCCAGGTTGAACAGGCAAATAAGAATCTTGGATATAATCGTTCGTGGAGAAGTGGAGATTCCATGCGCCAGTTAGTAGCGGATTTATATTACGAAGCGGGTATGAAAGAGTGGGGAGATAAGTATAAGATTGTTCTCGGCGGAGGTTTTATGTCGGTTCGCAGCCCATATAATTTATCAGCGGGAGAAGTTACTTATGGTGATCTCCAGTCCCTGTTCCCATTTGACAATCAATTGACGCTATGTTCCGTCAAAGGTAGTGATTTAAAATGGAAATTTTTTGAAACAAATAACTCGAATTATTTCATTAAATATGGAGATTATGGAGCGAGCGTACGACAGAATATTGATTTAAACGCAACTTATTATATTATTGTCGATACTTATACAGCATATTACGCGTATAATAATTTGACTGTTGTTGAGGAATATACGGATGGCATTTATGCTCGCGATCTTTTAGCTGAATATGTGAAAAATGGAGGATTGTCTTAAGGCGCCCCTGGAAAACGAAAAAACAGAGTGCACTCTAGACAAAACCGGAAACTTTTAGTAAAATAATCCTAATATATTGCGCGAGAGAGGGAAAAAGATATGAGTAATCTTACAGAAATTAGATGGCATGGCCGAGGTGGCCAAGGTGCTAAGACGGCTGCTTTGTTACTGGCAGACGTAGCATTTCAAACAGGAAAATATGTGCAAGGTTTTCCGGAATATGGTCCGGAACGTATGGGCGCGCCGATTACGGCGTATAACCGAATTAGCGACAAACAGATTCGCGTACATTCTAATATATATGAACCGCAGTATGTAGTTGTGGTGGATGAATCCTTGCTGGAGACAGTAGATGTGACAAAAGGTCTTAAAAAAGAAGGGGCTATTTTAGTAAACACACAGCGTTCAAAGGAAGAGATTATCCCTCTTTTAAAAGGTTATGAAGGGAAAGTGTTTACAATTGATGCACACAAAGTTTCTATGGCAACGATGGGAAAATATTTTCCGAACACACCATTACTGGCAGCGATTGTAAAAGTGGCAGGCATTATGGATGAAACAACATTCTTGTCCGAAATGGAAAATTCATTCCGACATAAATTCGCTAGCAAGCCAGAAGTAATCGATGGCAATATGGCAGCATTGAAGATGGCGATGCAGGAGGTACAATAATCATGGCAAGCGATGTAAATAAATTAGGTGTTAAGACAAAATGGCAAGACCTTACTGAAGGTATGATGATTGTAGGTTCAGGTACTTCAAAAGAATTTCATACAGGAGAATGGACCTCTGTAAAACCACAATTTATCGAAGAAAAATGCAAACAATGTTTGCTGTGTGTACCGGTTTGTCCGGATAGCAGTATTCCTGTGAAGGATATGAAACGAGGGGACTTTGATTACGAACATTGCAAAGGATGTGGCATCTGTGTAAAATCATGCCCATTCGGTGCAATTACAATGGAAGGGGTGAAGTAATATGGGAAAAAGAGAACGTTTATCTGGAAATGAAGCAGTAGCAATCGCGCTCCGTCAGATTAATCCGGACGTATTCCCGGCATTTCCGATTACTCCATCTACAGAGATCCCGCAGTATTTTGCTTCTTTTGTGGCAGACGGAAAAGTAGATACTGAGTTTATTACCGTAGAGAGTGAACATAGTTCCATGAGTGCAACTATCGGTGCTTCTGCAGCGGGAGCAAGAGCACTTACGGCTACGTCATCTTGCGGTTTGGCTTATATGTGGGAAGAATTATACATAGCAGCATCGAATAGATTGCCACTTGCACTTGCACTTGTTAATCGTGCTCTGTCAGGTCCGATTAACATTAACTGTGACCATTCAGATAGTATGGGTGCAAGAGATGCGGGCTGGATACAGATTTATGCAGAAAATAATCAAGAAGCATATGACAATATGGTTCAGGCATTCCGAATTGCGGAACACAAGGATGTTCGTCTTCCGATTATGATATGTCAGGATGGTTTTATTACCAGTCACGCAGTGGAAAATATTGAGTTATTAGACGATGAAGTGGTTAAAAATTTCGTCGGTGAATATGAGCCGGAAAACTATTTGTTAAATCCAAAGCAACCGATGGCAGTCGGACCATACGCAATCACAGATTATTATATGGAAGCAAAACGCAATCAGGCAGAAGGCATGAAAAATGCTGTGCAGGTTGTTAAAGATATTGCCAATGAATTTGCAACAATTTCCGGAAGACAGTATGGTCTTTTTGAGGAATATCGTATGGAAGACGCCGAAATGGCAGTTGTAATTATCGGCTCAGCAGCGGGAACAACAAAGGATGCGATTGATGCGCTTCGAGACCAGGGCGAGAAAGTCGGCATGATTAAGATTCGTTTGTACCGTCCGTTCCCGGCAGAAGAGATTGCCGAGGCTCTTAAGAATGTCAAAGCTGTTGCTATTATGGATAGAGCAGAAGGGTATACAAACCATGGTGGCCCGCTCGGTGCAGATGTGATGTCAGCACTCTTCTGTGCTCGCTCACAGGCGTTGGCAGTGAACTACATTTACGGACTCGGCGGACGAGATGTACGTGTGGAAGATATGCAAAGCGTGTATGAAGCATTAAAACAAATCATAGAAGATGGCAATGCAGGGGAGACCTATCGCTATCTGGGAATCAGAGAATAAGGAGGAAGACGAAATGGCATATAATTTCAAAGAGACAATGAACAAACCGGAACGTCTTGCTCCGGGACATAGAATGTGCGCCGGCTGTGGCGGAACAATTGCAGTAAGAAATGTGCTTCGTGGACTTCATGAAGGTGACAAGGCTGTAATTGGTAACGCAACGGGATGTTTGGAAGTTTCTACATTTACATATCCGTACACGGCATGGGAAGACAGTTATATCCACAATGCATTTGAAAATGCAGGAGCTACTTTGAGTGGCGTGGAAGGTGCTTACAATGCACTCAAGAGAAAAGGTAAATTAGACGAGACATATAAATTTATCACATTTGGTGGAGATGGTGGTACATACGACATCGGATTCCAGTCGTTGTCAGGTGCTATGGAGCGTAATCATGACATGGTTTATGTATGTTATGATAATGGCGCATATATGAATACAGGTATTCAACGTTCCTCAGCAACACCGATGTACGCAGACACAACAACCACACCGGTTGGCAGTGAAAGTAATGGTAAGATGCAGAACAGAAAAGACCTTGCATCGATTATTGCATCACATGACATTCCATATGTGGCACAGACTACGTTTGTACAGAATTTTAAAGATTTGCACGTGAAATCAGAGAAAGCGATTTATACACCGGGTGCGGCATTTTTGAATATTATGGCTCCGTGTCCGAGAGGTTGGAGATATAACACACCGGATATTATGCAAATCTGTAAATTAGGTGTGGATACATGTTATTGGCCGTTGTTTGAAGTAGTGGAAGGTAAATGGATCTTAAACTACGAGCCGAAGAAAAAACTTCCGATCGAAGATTTCTTGCGCCCGCAAGGACGATTCAAACACCTTTTCAAACCGGGCAACGAGCATCTCATTGAACAATTCCAAAAGGAAGTAGATAAGAGATGGGACGAATTATTGTATAAATGTGCAAGATAGTCAATATATATAAGGTAAGAGAGACATGTTTAATGAATTGACGCAAAAAGATATTGATGACATGATGGCAGAAGTAGAACATCGAAAGTGTGTGATTCGAAAAGAATTATTAGAAGATGTAAAAACAGCAAGAGCGCACGGTGATTTGAGCGAAAATTTTGAGTATAAAGCGGCAAAACAGGCGAAAAATCAAAATGAGAGTCGAATTCGTTATCTTGAAAAGATGATTCGAACCGCTGTTGTAGTTAGCGATGCTTCGAAAGAAGATGAAGTAGGAATAAACAAGACCGTTGAACTTTATTTTGAAGAAGATGATGAAGTAGAAGAGTTCAAGATTGTGACGACTGTACGTGGAAACTCACTTAAGAATCTTGTAAGCACAGAATCACCGATTGGAAAGGCATTGCTCGGACATAAGGTTGGAGACCGAGTGTGGATCGCAATTAATGCAAATTCTGGATACTATGTAGAAATCAAAGCGATTCGCGCGGCCAATCCGGATGAAGAAGAAGACTTGAGGAAATTTTAAAGAAGGGGTAAAGACAATATGGGAACTGCAGCAAAAGAAAGCATTAAAAATGTAGCCGAAAAGCTGGCGCTGAACTATAAAGAGCAAGGCATATTTGAAATGGGAAACGGAGAGAAGTTGCCGAAGAGAAATGAGATTATAGATCTTGTGAAAGAATTGCAGCGAGTGATGTTTCCGGGTTATTTCGGTACAGAAAATACAGCTTATGTGTCTTTGGAAAATTTCGCAGGGAATACGCTTGCAGCTATTTATGAAAAAATGAATAAGCAAATCAAGGTTGCTTTGGCTTATATGGAGCAGACTAAAGATAAACCGAAGATAAAGGAGCAAGGGGAAAAGTTAACACTTGCTTTTATGGAACAAATTCCGCATATCCAAGAACTTTTGTGGAAAGATGTAGAAGCAGAATTTGCGGGAGATCCGGCTGCAAATAGCAAAGAGGAGATTATTTTCTGCTATCCTGGCATGCTTGCAATCTTTGTTTATCGAATTGCCCATGTACTTTACGAATTAAAGGTTCCGTTTATTCCGAGAATTATGTCTGAATATGCTCATAGTGAAACCGGAATTGACATTAACCCGGGTGCCACTATCGGAGAGTATTTCTTTATAGACCATGGAACCGGAATCGTTATTGGTGAAACTACAGTAATCGGTAACCATGTGAAGATTTATCAGGGTGTTACATTAGGAGCCCTGTCTACACAAAAGGGTCAGGAATTATCCGGCGTAAAACGTCATCCTACCATTGAAGACAATGTGGTTATCTATGCAAACACCACCATTCTTGGCGGAGAAACAGTTGTGGGAAGCAATTCAGTTGTGGCAGGTAACTCGTTTGTTACGACGTCTATTCCGAGAGACACCAAAGTATCTGCCAATATGCCGGAGCTTAGATATAAGAACCGCTAATAAGTAATCAATCATAAAAAGAATAGCCCAAGGTCTAGTAATTGCATGAAACTTTGGGCTATAATTATTTTGTTAAGTAAGGTAAAAACGACAACCGAAAAAGGAGAGAGATTCATGAAAATGTTATCAATCGAAAATGAGTTGCAGGGAAATGCTTATCCTGGACGTGGAATTATTATTGGAAAGACACCGGATGGAACAAAAGCAGTCACTGCATATTTTATTATGGGACGAAGTGGAAACAGCAGAAACCGCGTGTTTGTAACGGAAGGAGAAGGCATTCGTACGGAAGCCTATGACCCTTCTAAATTAGAGGATCCAAGCCTCATTATCTATGCACCGGTTCGCGTGTTAGGTAATAAAACAATTGTAACAAATGGAGATCAGACCGACACTATTTACGACGGCATGGATAAAGGTCTTACATTCGAACAGTCATTAAGATGCAGAGAGTTTGAGCCGGACGCACCAAACTACACACCTCGTATATCGGGAGTTATGCATATTGAAGACGGAAAATATGATTATGCCATGTCTATTTTAAAGAGTAACAACGGTGACCCGTCATGCTGCAATCGTTACACATTTACATATGATAAGCCGGTAGCAGGAGAGGGACATTTTATCCACACTTATAAGTGCGACGGCAATCCGCTTCCAAGCTTTGAGGGCGAACCGAAGCTCGTGAATATTTTGGATGACATGGATGCTTATACAGAAGTTCTTTGGAATAGTTTGAATGAAGAAAACAAAGTTTCTTTGTTTGTTCGTTATATTGATATTGAAACAGGAACATACGAAACGAAGATTGTAAATAAAAACCAATAGGAGAACAAAAGATGAAAGAATTGGAATTAAAATACGGATGTAATCCGAATCAGAAACCATCTAAAATCTATATGAACGAAGGTGAGCTTCCAATCAAAGTATTGTGCGGAAAACCTGGATATATTAACTTTTTGGATGCCTTTAACGGATGGCAGTTAGTAAAAGAGCTTAAGAAAGCCACAGGACTTCCGGCAGCCACATCTTTCAAGCATGTTTCGCCGGCAGGAGCAGCGGTCGGACTTCCATTAGATGAAACATTGGCAAAAATCTACTGGGTTGATGACGTAGAGGATTTGTCACCACTTGCATGCGCATATGCCAGAGCAAGAGGTGCAGACAGAATGTCCTCATTTGGAGATTTCATTTCCTTGTCAGACGTGTGTGATGTGGCAACAGCCAAGTTGATTAAAAGAGAAGTATCAGACGGTGTTATCGCTCCGGGATACGAATCGGAAGCGCTTGAGATCTTGAAAGCAAAGAAAAAAGGCAACTATGCTGTAATTGAAATTGACCCGAATTACGAACCAAACCCGGTTGAACATAAAGAAGTATTTGGCATTACGTTTGAGCAGGGCAGAAATGAACTGGTTATTGATGATGAATTGTTGGCAAATGTTGTTACAGACAATAAAGACATTCCGGAATTAGCAAAGATTGACCTTGCAATTGCACTTATTACACTGAAATATACACAATCTAATTCCGTATGTTACGCAAAAGGCGGGCAGGCAATCGGTATTGGCGCAGGTCAGCAATCGCGTATCCACTGTACGCGTTTAGCAGGGCAGAAGGCTGACAACTGGTGGCTTCGTCAGTCGCCGCAAGTGCTCGGGCTTCAGTTCGTAGACGGCATCGGTAGAGCAGACAGAGATAATTCAATTGATTTATATATTGGTGATGAATACATGGATGTTCTTGCAGAAGGAACATGGCAGAACATTTTCAAGGTAAAACCGGAAGTATTTACACATGAAGAAAAACGAGCATGGTTAGACAAGATGGAGGATGTGGCACTTGGTTCTGATGCATTCTTCCCATTTGGTGATAACATTGAGCGTGCACATAAGAGCGGCGTAAAATACATTGCGCAACCGGGTGGTTCCGTTCGCGATGACAATGTAATCAGCACATGTAACAAATATGGAATGGCGATGGCGTTTACGGGAATTCGTTTGTTCCATCATTAGGATTTATGAGAGAAAAAACCCACGGGATGCTATGCATCCTGCGGGTTTTTTGATTATTCACTCGGTAATTTATTTTCCGAATCCACATCGCCATGATGTTTGGCTAGTTTCTCTTTATATTTTGCATATTGACGATAAAACGTAACAGCACTGCCAAAGCCACTCTGTTCAATCACTTCGTTAATAGAATAATTCTGTGTGGCAATCATGGACAGTGCATTTTGCATGCGAATGTCATTTAAATAATTTTTAAAAGATACGCCGACGTAAGAGTTGAATAAATAACTGCAATGTCCCTCGGAATATCCGAACGCCTTAGCCATTGTTTTCAAACTAATCGGTTTGGAAAAATTCTCGTTAATATAATTCAAAAACTCTATCGCCTTTTGATTAAGCACAGAAGATTCTGGGGGTTGCAAATCATATGCTTTAAGCAAAGCATCAAAGAATTTATTCGCATATGAGCAGTTTAGCAGGTAACTTTGTGTCCCGTGGCGCTCCCATTCATTTAAAATTTCTATTGCAGGGCGATTTTTCTCTTTATCTAGCATAAAAGCCGGTAATGTTTTGCCATTGCAAATCTTTCTGAATGCAGTTGTGTATTCATCGCTTAAAACAACACTTATAGCTGATAAATCTTTTCTATAATATTCAAAATTATGAATCTGGAAGTGATTCACAAAGCATATATCGTCAGCGGTTAGCCTTTGCTTATGATTTTGAATATGTACAACAGTTTCTGAATGTTCAATCCATGCGAATTCCAGACTGTCGTGATAATGAGGCACCTCTAAGAGATAAGGCTCCCTTTTTAAAAAAAGATGAAAAGTATCATCGGCTTCTGTTTGGTAAAACAATTTGTTTTCCGGCAAATCATAAGGACTTTTCATAACTTTATCAACTCCATAAAAAATGATATTAATGATTATAAATTATGTTTTGTTACAAATCAAGAAATTTGTATATTTCGCTTATTGTACAAGACAAAAAGACAAAAATATGAACAAAAAGACAAAAATGGAAGAATATAGAATGAAAAAGTAGTCAAAAATGTGATAGCATAAAATGAAACGAAATCTGAAAAAGTGAAATAACTCTATATGGTAGTGATATATAAAAACAAGAACGAAATGATTACAATATAGGCAAGAGTGGATTTTTGACGGATTTCAAGCAATGGGAGGAGGAAAAGCATGAAAAAACTAAGCAAAAAGCAAATGATGATTGGATTGTGTGCATTGCTGGCAGTTGTATGTATTGCAGTGGCGGCAGTTCTTTTAATTGGACAATTTGCAAGCAAGTCGAAGAACGGTTACACGGTCACATTCGAATTATGTACCGATTTAAAGACAACAACAGTTCTTGATAGACAAGTGGAGCCAGGGGCTTTCCTAGAAGAACCGGAAGTATATGTAACCGAGAGTAACGAAGAAAACTGGGAAATTAAGGGATGGTACCGAGAACCAGAGTACGAAACACAATGGGATTTTGATTTTGACACGGTGGAAAGTGACCTTACGCTTTATGCGAAATGGGCAACCAATCCGATGTGTACAGTTAATTTTTACGCAGAGAATTCAGACGAACCGATACTGACTAAGGCTATCAAACAAGGCTTGACAATTGCTCCGTGTGATGAGGAGTTCGTGGGTCGAGAGGTATTGGGATATTATTCTGACAGAGCGATGACAAAGGAGTTCGACTTTGATAATGAGTTACAGGGCGATACGGATATCTATGTGGAATTGTCAGAGTACGTTTATTTCAATGCGAAAATGATTTCGAAATGGAATGTTTGCGGAGACCAATCGGAAATAGATGCATATGAAGTGGCTACGTCACTTTCAAAAAATGAGGACATCCTGACAGTGACCAGTAAAAACGGCGGCTTTCTCTGGTTAAGCAACCTGAAGTTGGCATTGAACGGCACCAGCCTTATCCAGATTAAAGCGCGTGAAGTGAATGGCAATCATTCGGGTGTTATCGGCGGATATGTTATGGGAAGCTATACGGTAAATGGCGAACCGGGGGCAAGCGCTATATTCGGACAGCCGAATACAGGTTCCATGAGCTTTTCCAGAAGTGCCAAACCGGATGAGGACGGCTTCTATACCTATACATATGCTATCGGCAATTTAACACCGGGCCTTGTCTATTCGGAATTAACCGGAATTCGTATTGATTTTTATGGTACGGACAAATACACATATGAGATTAAGGAAATCCAGACATTTGTAGATGAGTATGCAGTTTCCGGTGAAGCATTTGATGCAAAAGGACTGAATTTCACAGGACTACATATCAATACATTCTCGCTGATGGAGGAAGCAGAGACAGAGATGCTGGAAAATGGTGACCTTCGTTTTAGTGGGCCGAATGGGGCATATATTTATAAGAAAGATTTAAATATTATACTTGGCGACGAACAAATCATCCGTTTGAAGGCAAAGGGTGATTTAAAGGGCGGTCAAATTGCCATGTTCTTCTTTGGAGAGTATACACAGAATGGAAAGAAAGGGGTAACAACTGACTTCTCAGATGCACAGAAGATTGCGTTTGTTGCAGGTGAGACAGATTCGAAGGGATATACGGTTTACACAGCTGACCTTAGCACCCTTGATTTGACGGTAGACGTACTTCACGGAGTTCGCCTTGATTTGTGGGGAGAAGGAACGAGACGAATTGAGATACAGTCTTTGAAATCTTATGCACCTACAAAGGAAGAAATCGAGATAGAACAAGGATTTAAAGCAAATGGACTGGATTTGAAGGGTTCACATCTGGCGACATTCAACAGAATGGAAGGAGCGGAAGGTACGTTACTTGCTAATGGTGATTATGAGTTTGGTGGACCGAACGGCGCTTATATCTATCGAAAAGACATTGAGATTACATTGGGCGATGAGCAAATCATCTGCTTAAAAGCGAAGGGTGACTTGAAAAATGGTCAGGTTGCCACATTCTTCTATGGAGAATATATACAGGATGGCAAGACGAAAGTAACGACTGACTTCTCAGATGCACAGAAGCTTGCTTTTGTTGCAGGAGAGACGGATGCAGACGGATATACGACCTATACGGCTGACATTAGTACACTTGGAGTGAAAGTGAATGTACTTCATGGAATCCGCTTCGATCTGTGGGGAGAAGGAACAAGAAGTATTAAGATACAATCAGTTAAGAGCGTGGCACCTTCTAAAGAGGAAGAAGAAGCAAAGAAAGCGTTCGTAGGACGCGGCGTAGACTTTGCCGGTGCGCAGCTTGCCCAATTCAACGTAGCAGGAAGTGCTGAGACGGCATTGCTTGATAACGGAGATTATCAGCTTGCCGGACCGAATGGTGCAATGATTTACTACGATGATATGGAAATCACTCTTGAGGACGATCAAATTATCGAGATGAAAGCCAAAGGGAACTTAAACAATGGAGCAATTGCTTTATTCTTCTGTGGTGATTACACAATCAATGGAACAGCGGGAACAGAGGAAACTTATGTAGCAGAACATAGAGTGACATTTATTCCTGGCCAGACAGATGAGGAAGGTTACACAACCTATATTGCAGACATCTGTTCTGCAATTGCAGGATTGCAATACGATGTACTTCGTGGCTTACGTATCGACTTATACGGAGAGGGAACAAGAACAATTGAAATTAAATCAGTGAAGAGTGTGGCACCTTCCAAGGAAGATGAAGAAATAAAACAAGCGTTTGTTGCAGACGGAGTTGATTTTACCGGTGCACATCTTGCTAAATTCAATGTAGCAGGAAATGCACAGACTGCTTTGCTTGACAATGGAGATTATAAATTCGGCGGACCAAATGGCGCAATGATTTACTACGATGATATGGAAATCACTTTTGAGGACGACCAGATTATCGAGATGAAAGCCAAAGGGGACTTGAATAATGGGGCAATTGCCTTGTTCTTCTGTGGCGATTACACGATCAATGGAACAGCAGGAACAGTGGAAACTTATGTAGCAGAACATAGAGTTACATTTGTGGCCGGTGACACAGATGCAGAAGGTTACACAACCTATACTGCAGACATCAGTTCTGCAATTGCAGGATTGCAATACGATGTGCTTCGTGGATTGCGTATCGACTTATACGGAGAGGGTACAAGGAACTTTGAGATCAAATCAGTGAAAAGCGTGGTGCCTTCTGATGTGACAGTAACCTACTATGTGGGAAGCACAAGTGTTTATGAGACAGCAGTGGAAGTTGGTGAAGCAGTTTTAGAGCCGGCGGACAGCTTGCTTACAATGGGACATCAGATATTGGGCTATTACAGTGACGAGGCTTGTGAAACGGTATATGATTTTGACCGTATTGTAGAAGAAGACACCAATATTTATGTGAAGATTTCAGATTATATGTATTTCAGCCCTGCGATGTTAAAAGAATTTAGTATTGTCGCAGGTCCGGCAGCTTCAGCAACAGCAGAGACAGAGCTTGTAGATGGGAACTTGGAATTTAAGGCAGTACATGGTTCGTACATCTATAAGAAGGACATGAACTTAGATGTAACTGACACTCAAGTGATTGAATTTACAGCAAGTGCAACAGTTGACGTTTCACGTATTGATATATGGTTGTTTGGTACATATACAAAGGATGGCCAGAGTTACACAAATACTGTGGAAGATATGAACTTAAGGTGGCTCATTACTCCGGATACAACCGGGGAATATGTGACTTATAAGCTGAATTTAAGCGAAAGCCCGAAAGCAGACGGAATGGTATGGGAAAAGATTAGCGGAATCAGAATCGATATTCTTCTTAGCAACGCTGAGAATACCGGAATTATTAACATTCAATCTATTAAGGCAGTAGAGGCGACGGATGTACTGCAAGAAGATTTTGATAGAGATACCGACTGGATATACACAGATGGCGACGGTAACAAGGGTAATGTGGTAGCGCAAGGACAGGAGGACAAAGTTACTCGCACAGAATATATAGTGAATGGAGATTTTGAATCCAGTACAATGAACTGGTATGATGCGGGTGCCGTGCCAACGATTACAGCCGGAACGGGATACAACGAAACAGCCGGATTGGTGCTCACAAGACCGGCAGGTGCTACCGGAAATCCATATACATATTATAGAATGACCGGACTTGACACAACAGGAGAAGTTACCTACACAGTTAGCTTTAAGACAAAAGCAGGGAATGTAACTTGGCGCATGTATGCAGTTGAAACAGGAAGCGACAACTGGCAAGCGATTGGAGATTATAGTGTCGCAGAGTGGACTACCTACAGTTATCAGTTCACAACTAAGACAGGTGTGGTGCAGTTAGGCTTACAATTAATAGGCGGAGCAGGAAAACTTTACGTGGATGATTTCGCTGTGACATATGAAACTGTGAAAATGGAAGCACATAATGTGGCTGATAACGCAGATTTTGAATCTAGTACAATGAACTGGTATGATGCGGGTGCCGTGCCAACGATTACAGCCGGAGCAGGATACAACGAGACATTCGGATTGGTGCTTACAAGACCGGCAGGTGCTACCGGAAATCCATATACATATTACAGAATGACCGGACTTGACACAACAGGAGAAGTTACCTACACAGTTAGCTTTAAGACAAAAGCAGAGAATGTAACCTGGCGCATGTATGCAATTGAAACAGGAAGCGACAACTGGCAAGCGATTGGAGATTATAGTGTCCCGGAATGGACTACCTATAGTTATCAGTTCACAACTAAGACAGGTGTAGCGCAGTTAGGCTTACAATTAATAGGCGGAGCAGGAAAACTTTATGTGGATGATTTTAAAGTGACTTATGATACACAGGCCTGTGAAAAGACTTATACAGAAGGTATTGGAACATGTAACGGTGTAGAGGAAGACAATGTCCTTTATGTAAAAGATTATGCGGCAGTAGAAACAGCTGCAGAAATTAAAGCAGGTGTAACATATAAATATACCTTCTTAATGAGAAATGATGCGACAGGAAGCGACTTTGACTTTGATGTACAGGTTGGAGGTGCAAAAGTGGCAGATGTTGTATCTGGATCCTTGGCTTCGTCGGCATGGACAGAAGTGAGCGGTACATTCGTGGCAACTGCAGATGCGACCACATTTGGCTTCTTACGTTCTGGAGATGGCGGTGTCTATATTGATGATATTGTACTTACAAAGCTTGGAACAAGCGGAAACGACCAAACACCGGACAATGATGATGACCAAGAAGGTTCACAACCAGAGAACACAACTGGCTTGGTAGTTAACGGAAGCTTTGAAAACACTAGTTATGATTACACAATGGCATGGCGTGTACAGGGAGCCACAGGACAGATGGCAATTGTGGCAGACCCGGATGATGCGGACAATAGAGTATTACAGTTTACAGCTAGCGATGGAAATAGTGGAATTGACTATAATGCCGGAAAAGTAACCGGATTTTTAGAAAAGGATAAAACCTATACAATCAGCTTCAAATATAAAGGTGAAGCGCAATTCCATATTTTTACGCAGGGATTAACAAGTGCAGGACATACCTTGTTAGATGACTGGGTACCACAAAGTGCAAGTGGTTGGACAACATATACTTGTGAGATCACGCCATCCATTGACACAACAGCAAGCGAAATGCAGTTCTACATTAAGATGGCGACCGAAACAGGTGGAACAATCTATATTGATGATTTTTCTATTACTGAAAAAGCGCAATAGTTACGAACTAACAGGAGGTAGACATGAAAAAAATTAGCGTATTATTAATTGGTGCGCTGGTAGCCGGATGCCTGATTGGATGCAATTCCAAACAGGCAGGCAACGGCAAAGAAAGCGCAACAGATAATTTCAAGACTCCGACAGTCAATGTGGACTATTTACAAGGGCAGACGGCACTTTCTGAAACAGTGGAAGTGGCAAATGAACTTGCAAATGGTGTGCAAGCTTATTATGAAAACGACGACCGATTGCACTACATTATAGAAAACCAGAATATGCAGTTGACACACAGTCTGTCTGACAAAATATTTGTAAGTACATTGAAAAATAGAGAAGGCGGACAATATTTGTTCAATACAATGGATAGTTATGTTGTTTATGATGATGAGACCTTTTATGCGAGAAATTCACCGTCCAGTGCGCGTGTGAATACGACCAAATTGGGTTACTACTATTACAGTGTGTATTTGCGTGACTTATCTTTTGATGCGGCGATTCCATTGCATTTGGAGAACGCATATCACACATATTCTGATAAAATGCATCAGCAATTCCGTGTGCTTGCAACACAAACAAACGAATATATTACAGAGTTTGGCTTTGAGACGAAGATTAAGCGAAATTCCATTGCTTCCTTAGAGTTGGTTGCAGATGGAAAAACGTTGACTGAATTGGACGGCAGTATGATCTTTGACAATCCGGAATATATTGCTTTTGATGTCAAGGATGCAGGTGTTGTCGGGTTTATCTTTGCGGGGCAGGATACCAAGTTAAGCATTCAGGCAAATGATAGTTTCATCGTAATCAGACAGTTCACTAAGCTTGATGGTGTATTAAAGGAGCAGGAAATCACCTTTGGTAATCGTGTTTACACAGATGAAACACATGATTTTGAAGGTATCAGAAAAGCGAATAATGAAGAACAAAATCCATTGACATCAGCAAATATCACGGTGGATGAGACAGTGGACGATGCAGAATTTGCAGGTTATAACCACATAACCGGTGCATATGATTTTGAACTGGCCGGAACAGGATTTAACCAAGCGTACTACCATTCTCCGGAAAAGAAATTTTTCGAACACATTACAGTGAAAGATGTAACGGATGATAGAATGATTTACCTTCGTGTACATACCGGATACCCATTAGAAGGTGCAGCGTTGGTTGACAATAACAGCCAACTCATTCCGATACCATTGCAGTGTACAAAAAACTTTGGGCATGAAAAAGAAGAACCGATTTATAACCCGAGCGATACGATTTACGGCGAAACTTATATGCCATTATGTCTAAAAGCAGGGGAAGAATATGATTTCACAATTTTGAATGTGTATAAAGATTGGGGAAATTATGACATTAAGCAGTTGTCATCTATTGAATTTTTCGTGAGTTATTATCACCTTTCAACCGGTGTAACCGAGACAAACTGTATTGCGCCATACTTCGCAAACTGGACAGGAGGCACTTCCGGGCTGGCATGGATTTTACCGGACTTTCGTGGTGCGAGTGGAAACTTCTGGGCGAATGACGAGGATAAATCCGGTGATCCGCAGTACAACTCCGTTGGAACGGTCTACTCACCGACGAATAACAGAGGTACTATGTTGGCCAACTATTTGTCATCTAACATCAACTACTCCGGACTTACTCATGCAGATTTGGAGTACTCTTACGTTGCAGATGATGGAAACTACGAATATACGATGCGCCATGTAGAAATGCCGCAGAATGATGAATCAAGAACTTATTATACAATTGATTTTACGTTTTTACAGGATTGCACATTAGACAATCAACAATTCAGTATTTTCGGAATTGACGGACGAAACGGAATCTGGAGCCATTGTGCATACTTAGACGAGAACGGAGAACACCAGGCGATTGAGAATTCACTGAAGGCCGGTGATGTACAGATTTACAATCTGAATAGAGAGGGCTCTTACTTTACCTATTATGGTTTACCGGACGATTTAACAGCGGAGACAGGAAACTTCGGTCTGATTGTGAAAGATTATAGCATTACAGTAGATGGAAAGGAATCTTCTGTTGGATTGGCATTCCTGAATGATTTTAGAAATCATCCTTACTGGGGAGACAAGAACTACGGCTGTCTGACACTAAGCGAAACCACAAACTTTAAAAAGGGTGATACAATCAGCATTGATTTAATCCTATTGCCATATGGATTGGTGGGACAGGATGACTGCCAGAATGCCGTTAACGTATATCAAGACAGTGTGGCAAATGCATTAAAGGCAGAGGTACAAGTGGGTACTGTGGAAGATGACACTTATATTCCAACTATTGTTGCAGACGGCAATACGGCTGAGTTCACACTCACAGGTGGTATTGCAGAGAATGGCCAAGGTGTCAACTATGCAGTGAAGGTGCAAGGGTTTGATAAACTTTCTGTTCCAAAGGTTTACGAGAAGGTAAATGGAGAATGGGTAGAATATCAATTTTCTACAGAACTTGGATACGATGGATACGGTGTGCAGATTGAAAATGATAAGCTGACCTATTCCTTTGTGTTTACGCAATCAACAGAAGGTAGAACATTTAAAGTAGCAACTGAGTAATTCAGTTGCTACACATATCAATTTTTCGAGGAGGAACAGACATGAAAAAGAAAATTTTGGCGGTATTGTTAGCTTCTGCACTCTGCGTGAGCGGATTGGCAGGATGTGGCGAAAATGATAAGGATGTCGACGCAATCGCGAATGCAATTGGCGAGGAACATATCGATTTGGGAGAGGACTTTGACGAAGCATATTATCCGGACGAAGGACAGATTGAACAAAAACAAGGAAAAATCGATTTGGTTATCCTATTTGAGGGTTCGCAGGTGGGATGGCAGGCACTTGCAGATGAATATTCAAGATTACATGGTGGTCAAGTGGCAGTACAATTAAACACAGACTATTCGGCAGGTACATATCAGGATGCTCTCAGATACGAAATCTCATCTAGCAATACGGATTGGGACATCGTAATGGGTAACTACGTATCAGATTTGGTAAATAAATATTGTGTAAATATGTATTCCTACATCAATGAGCCAAATGCATACGCAGGCAATAATACTTGGAGTAGCGTACTTAAAGAAGATGCATACATTACAGACAAAACAGGTGCAAACACAAGCACTTACATCATGAACTCAATGAACCTTTGGACAGCATGGTTTGTAAATACAGTTGCATTAGAGGAAGCAGGAAATCTCGGATACAAAAACGCGAATGGCGAAGTAGGAAATCCTGTAACATGGAATGATTTAATCAGTCTTTGTGATTATATGCAACAGGCAGGTTATAAAAATCCACTTGGTATTTCGTTAGCAGATTCATCTATTAAGGCAGAGCATTTCTCATGGTTGCTCCGTGTATATGGTGACTACTACTGGAGAAACGATTATAACGATATTATGACAAATGGTTCTGAATTTGAATTGGATATAACAGATGAGAATCCGGAGAGCAGTATCGAGTACGCAGTGGACACTACAAAATTGTTCCACAAAATCCTGGATTCAAGTTCTGATAAATATGTTGGTGCCAATAGTGCAAAATACAAAGAATTTATTGAAAACTTACAACAAATGAAACCGTACCTTGATACGATTAATGGTACAACAGCTTCTATGGTTGACCTTAGAAATGAATTCAAAACACAGAGTAGCGGAAAGGAATCTCCGCAAATTGTATTAGATTACCTTGGAGCAGGTCTTGCCTTCTTAAATGGTAAGGCAGAGGGGTTAGAAGTGGATTTCTTTGATTATCCAACAATGGAGAGTGCAGGAGGACATGTTCCGGAAGGAATGCTTACACGTGACGTTGGAGGTAACGGAGGATATCTTTCAATTATAAACCACAAGGCAGCACAGAACGAATTAAATCTTGATTTCATTAAATTTGTCATGTCTCCATACGGACAATCTATTTACTACGATGCACTTAGTAAAACAGATTTTGCTCCGCAGGGCTTGACTCTTGTGCAACAAGATTTGGTAAAGGTTCCGGAAGAATGGACAGAATTTTTCCAAACAGACGTAATTACATTTACCGGACTTTCAGATTCTAATGAATTTGTTCGTAACCTATTAGTAGGTTGTGGAGGACAAGATGTAAAAGGTGACCTTGCAGAGTTGTGGCAAAAATATCTGGTGGGTGTTGGCTCTGACGAAATCAGTACTGACACATTTGCAAGCTCGTGGGCAGGTATTACAATGAATGCTTGGTCATTATATGCAAAACAAAACAATTGGAATGCAAATTGTTACAAATATCCTGGACAAGGAACGTCTTACGGTGGTGAATAGGAATGGATAAAAGACAAGTCAGTAAAAGCAAAGTGTGGATGCTTATCTTTGCGGGGATGCTTGTTGTGTCGGTTGCACTGGCTATATGGATGGCGAAGTTGATGCCAAAAGAGCGTAATTACGAAGCACCAAGCGGAAACATTATGAGCGTAGTTTCGTTGGATTCGTCAGAGTGGATGTATGCCACCTCTGACGGAACCCTTGTGCAAATGACAGATAAAGATCATGTGGGGAATACCTACAACCTTTTAACAATAGTTAAAGAACAATATGATTTTGATGCAGGTATTCTCCGAAAGTTTTATAAAGAGACAGGAAGTAATTACCTATGGTTTTGCACATCTCATTTGGATGAAAGCAGAAACAGTAGCAGTTACTTGTTTCAGGCTGAATATCAAGATGGAGATGTACGAATAAATGCGTACACTCCATTTGATGGCAGTTTGGATAGCGCCTCTTTCGTGGAAAAAGATGGATACTTATATATAGCGACATCTGGAGAACGCGTTGCGGAACTTTTTAAATATGATGCATCTGATGTCACAGCAGGCGTTATTCAAAACACATATTTATATGACTGTGCGAAAGACGGAAATAAAATTAAATTGACCGCTGTGCGTATTCCAAATGGTATCTACAACTTTAAATCAGATGGAGAGTATCTGTATATTCTTTATAATGCAGGTATAATTCGTGTGGCAACCGACTTTGGTGATGTCACATATCAGAGTAAAAATAATAGCTATAAAGTAGATAGCTTGGATGCTGCAAAGTACATTTCTTTCGGGCTTAGAGGTGTGACAGCCAGTGGTGGAGCATTGGTTGAGGAAACAGAAACCCTTTATGTAACTGCGCGTAATTCTTATCTCTATAGTTTAGAACTATCGGATATCAATAACCTAGAGATAGGCGATGATATGCAATGTCAGACTGTTGAGGGTGTGAATTTTACTATTATTCCGACAGAAAATGGAGCAGTAACGTATGAAGAAAAATACGGAGTGGGATATGTATTACACGACAGCTCTGATAAAATAACGAAGTTAAATTTCAGGACAGGTGAGATGGATTTCACCTTTGGCTTAGAATTTAATGTTTCGGGAATTATACAAGGTGAAACGGAAGACGATATTTTCTATGCGTATAAAAATGTCAATAAAACAGGAGAAGCAGAGAAAACGATTCTTTCATATGTGAATGTGAATTCCCAAAGAAATGAGACCTTAATTACCGTTGGTTTCTATGCAGCGATGACACTTGTTTTGGTCAGTGCAGTTGTTTTTATTGTTCTTGCCAATATCGTGCGGAAGAAAAAGCAAGAGTATGCACTTAAGGTTGTAAAACAGATGTGGAAACAAAGACGAATTTATTTGGCCTTACTTCCGTCTCTGATTTTACTAATTTTGTTCTGTTATTATGAGGCAATCGCTTCCATTGCATTGTCATTCTTTGACTATTCGGTGGACAATCCAACTATGATATGGAACAATTTCGAAAACTATAAAAACGTATTCCTATCAGCTGATACTGCAGAGGCATTTTTAAATCTTGTGATTTTCTTGGTGTTTGATATTGTTGTGGCATTGGTTCCGCCACTGCTTTTTGCTTTCTTCCTAATTGTTATGAAGTCAGAAAAGATGTCAAATATCACGAGAACCTTATTGTTCGTTGCTAATGTTGTACCGGGTATTGCGGGCATGTTGATTTGGAAAACGGGTATTTATGGCGGCAACGGTGTTCTGAATACCATTATAGAATGGTTTGGTGGTGAGCCGATTGCATTCTTGGGACAGACAGAGTATGCGAAATGGGCTATATTGATGATTGGTTTCCCGTTTATTGGTTCTTATCTGATTTTCTATGGCGGCATGATGAATATCTCAAAGAGTTATTATGAGGCGGCCGAACTAGAAGGAATTGGTATATGGAGAAGATTCTTTAGTATTGATATACCACTTATTATGCCACAATTGAAATATGTGTTGATTACAACATTTATTCATTCGCTGCAGAATTTCCAGAGAACATACATGATTACAGGTGGAAACTTTGGAACAAAGACGCCGATTCATCTGATGTATCAGAACATGGTAAATGGAGAATACGGGCAGGCTTCAGCGTATGCAACAGTAATATTCCTGTTACTGCTTGGTGCTACTTATGTAAATTTACGAAAACAAAAACAGGATTTGGAGGATTAATATGAAAGGACAAGTGAAAAAAAGTTATCATCGAAAAGATTTTCAGGCGTTCATCAGTATTATTGTCATATTAGCAACCATATTTTCCTTCCTTGCTCTTTTTGTTACTGTATTGAATGCATTGAAATCAAATTATGAAATTAATGCAAATATATTTGCATTTCCAAAACTTAGTACACTTTGGGATAATATTAGTTATAACTTCTCGACAGCTTGGAGTGCAGTGCAAACCTCATTTGTCAGTACCATTTTATTGGCAATTGTAGGTGCGTTTGTGAACTGTTTACTAGGTTCTATCTTGGGTTATATATTTACATACAAAGATTTTTATGGTAAGAACGGAATCTTCTTAGCATTTCTTTCTGTTATGATGCTTCCGTCCATTATGGGTATGCCTATCTTAGTACCATTTGTAAAAAACACATTAGGATTAGGCGGCACTTACATTGGGTATCTGCTCCCAAACTTTGCCGGTGGGCAGGTTGCAGCGTTGTTCTTGTTTAGAACATTCTTCGGACAGCAACCGAAATCCATTTATGAAAGTGCAAGAATTGATGGGGCGAGTGACATGCAGATTTACATGAGAATTACAACACCGATGGCATTCCCAATCATTCTTTTTCACTTTGTAGGTGTATTCGGTTCTTACTATAACGATTATCTATGGGCAAGTTTGATACTCGGAGAGAAAATGACAATGATGCCGAAAATGCTGGCACAGGCAGAAACATTTACAGCGTTGTCGCAGAATGGTGCGATGTACGCAATGTACATTATTGCAGCAATTCCGATGGTATGTACCTCCATTATCAGTATGAAGTACTTCAAAGGTGGCGAGTTTGCTGCTGGTATGA
Source organism: Faecalimonas sp. (assembly GCA_045632945.1). GTDB lineage: Bacteria > Bacillota > Clostridia > Lachnospirales > Lachnospiraceae > Faecalimonas. The sequence goes on from JAZQXU010000047.1 coordinate 40,356, forward strand.
AGTTGTAGAAATGACAGGAGAATACTATGGCAGAAATAAAGAAATTATGGGCAGTTGTTGTCGGATATGGCAACAGGGGTCAAGTATATGCGGACTATTCCTTGGAAGAACCGAAGGAACTTGGTATCGCAGCTATTGTTGACCCAAGCGATTTTAAATTACAAGAGGCAAAGGAACGGTATGGGCTAGACACTTCCCGTCTCTTCCACAGTTTTGATGAATTTATGGCAAGTGGAACTCAGTGCGATTTTGTGATTAACGCAACTATGGACCAATACCATTACAAAACAGCAATGAAAATTATAAGTGCCGGATACGATATGTTGATGGAAAAACCGATTGTTCCGAATGCAAAGCAATTGAGAGATATCGAAAATCTTGCGAAGGAAAAAGGGATAAAAGTCTTCGTTTGTCATGTATTGCGATACACACCGTTTTATCGCAAGATTAAGGAAATCCTCAATGCAGGTACTATTGGCAAGATTATGACCATGGAGATGAATGAGCATGTTTGTCTCCCTCACTATCTTGCCTCTTATGTAAGAGGAAAATGGAATTCGGAGGATCACTGTGGCTCCGGATTTATTTTGGCAAAATCCTGCCACGACCTTGATCTTATGTGTTGGCTCAATAATGAGTCGGCACCGCAGAAGGTGGCAAGCTTTGGTTGTCGTGCGCAGTTTATACCGGATAATGCACCAGAAGGAGCAACCGAGTATTGTTATCAGTGTAAATATGAGAAAGAATGTCCATATTCTGCAATTGACCAGTATATCGAGAAAGATACAATGCCGTTCTTAGTATGGGATAGACTGAACAAGCCGTTGGATCAGATTACATTGGAAGAGAAGCAGGAATTCTTAAAACATGATATTTATGGGAAATGTGCATATACCTGTGGCGGAAATATTGTAGACCGACAGAATGCAATTGTGACTTTTGAAAATGGTTCCGTTGCCAACTTTAATTTGGTTGGAGGAAGCACAAAAGCAGGACGTTTTCTTCACATTGTAGGTACTATGGGTGAAATAGAAGGTGTGCTTGAAAAAGATGAGTTTGAACTTCGTACTTATTCCAAACGTGAGTTCCAAGGTGAAGTAGAAACTATAAAGGTACATCCGATTAACAATGCAAAATTTGGCGGACACAATGGCGGAGATTATATGATTATGCATGATTTGATTCGTTATTTGAATGGGGATATGAGCTCTGTTTCCATTACATCAATTGCGGATTCTGTGAACGGACATCTTTGTGTGTTTGCAGCAGAACAATCCAGAAGAACTCATGACATTGTTGATATTAAGAAAGATTTATAGAAAAACTGGTAAAAAACGCCTACTTGAGGCTATAAAGGGAAATTATATTGACATACTAGGAGGTGCGTACTTTGAAACACTATCAAGCACTAGAATTTATCAAACAACAAATGAAAGACGCTGTGCCACGTTTAGCATATCAAAGTGGCTGTAATTGGAACGCATGGAAAGAAGAGGCAAAGGCGAAATTGGAGGAACTTTTGGGTCTTCCATTACCAGCCTGTAGTGATGAATTTTCTGTTCTTGGTGAGGCGGACACAGATTTGTATCGACAGATTTCCTTTGAATTTCAAAGCGAGCCGGGATATTTTGTGCCATGTGAATTATTGATTCCAAATGGAGCAAAGGGACCACTTCCGGTAGTAGTATGCTTGCAGGGACATTCTTCCGGCAAGCATATTTCTATGGGAATTTGTAAGTATGAGTCGGATGCTGAAGGAATGGTGCAGGGGCAAGATTTTGCTATTCAAGCGGTAAAAGAAGGTTTTTGTGCAGTAGTTTTAGACCAAAGATATATGGGAGAGACCGGTCATCATCCAAATGGAGCTCCGGGATGCTGCACAACGAATCAGGCACTTCCGGCACTTCTTATGGGGCGTAATGCTATTGGAGAACGTGTTTGGGATGTAAAACGACTCATGGATGTGATAGAGAGAAATCTGACAGATTATATTGACAAGGAGAAGATCATATGCCTTGGTAATTCTGGTGGCGGTACGGCAACATTTTATACGGCATGTGTGGATGAAAGAATTTGTCTGGCGGTTCCATCCTGTGCGGTGTGTACCTATGAAGATTCTATTGTGGCGATTCATCATTGTTGTTGCAATTATATACCTGGAATACGTACCTTTTTCAATATGGGAGATTTGGGATGCTTGATTGCGCCAAGGAAGCTCATTGTGACTTGTGGTATTTATGATGACATTTTCCCACTGAAAGGTGTAGAGGAGAGCTTTGCAATTATGCAGACAGCTTATCAAGATATGGGATGCAAAGCGAATTGTCGGTTGGTAAAAGGCAATGGCGGACATCGTTTTTATCCGGAGGATGTGTGGCCGGTGGTACACGATTTGCTGGAAAAACAAGACAAAGGAGACTATCATTATGTTAAGTAAGGTGAAACGAGTAGCAACAGACGACCGACGTACAGATATTATTTTGCCTGAGCGGGTGGTATATGCCACAGAAGGCGTCGCGTGTCAGGAATGGGTCTTGGAATGTGGCGATATGCAGACACAGCCGGCAACAAAAAGGTATACGGAATTATCTACTTATGGCGGAAAGAAAGCTGCGATTCTATTGGATTATGGTACAGAAATCTTTGGCGGTATTCAGATGATTACGCAGGGGATTGCACCAATCGAAGGAGTTCCGGCGAAAATCCGCTTTGGAGAGTCAGCCAATGAAGCATATGCGCCTTTGGGTGTGAAGGGCTCTTGTGCGCCACATGGTATGCGTGATTTTGATGTGCTAATTGCACCGAACGGGTGCAACCGTATTGGCATGACAGGCTTTCGTTTTGTATACATAGAACTGACACAACCGGACACCATCGTGCGCTTCTATGCATTGCAAGGAGTCAGCATATATCGGGACATTCCATATAGAGGAACCTTCCGTTGTAATGATGAGTTGTTAAATCGGATCTATGATACCAGTGCTTATACGGTGCATTTGTGCATGCAGAATTTATTGTGGGATGGCATCAAGCGTGATCGAATGGTGTGGGTTGGAGATATGCATCCGGAAATGTTGGCAATCCGTACTGTGTTTGGTGATGATAAGATTGTAGAAGAGTCGCTCCTGGACATTGCGAAGAACAATCCATTACCTTGTTGGTTAAATGAGATTACTAACTATAGTATGTGGTATTTGCGAATTGTTTATGATTGGTACAGGTACAGTGGAAATAGTGAGTTTGTAGAAGAACTCGCTTATTATTGGAAGCCGCTTTTGGAGCAACTCTTGCCACTTGTACATGAAAATGGGGAGCAAAAACTGGTAGAGGCAGAATTGGCTAACGGATATTTCATTGATTGGCCATCGAAAAACCATCCGGAAGCAGAAGCGGGAACCTATGCTTTGTGGGTGCAGGGACTTTATGATTCAGCGAAACTATGCGAGTTAATTGGAGAAGACGCTTTGGCTAAAGCCTGTGTTGGTAAAGCAAAGGCATTACAGAATACATACTTTGAGCCAGGGGTGATGAAGCAGATAACGGCAATGCTGCAGCTAGCCGGCATGGCAGATGAAGAAAAAGTGACGAACGCATTAACAGAGGGTGGCGGACGTGGTATGTCTACCTTTATGAGTTACTATATTTTGAAGGCGGTAGGACAGACTGTAGATACGAAGACGGCACTTGATATGCTGCGTGAGTATTATGGCGGTATGCTTGCAGTAGGTGCAACAACCTTCTGGGAAGATTTTGACCTGGACTGGCTTCGTGAAGGCGCAAGCATTGAGAAATTGTGGGGCGAGGACGAGTATGATATTCATGGCGATAACGGGAGATACTGTTATGAAGGATTCCGTCATTCCCTGTGTCATGGATGGAGTAGCGGACCGGCAGCGTTTCTTGCAGAAGAAGTGCTGGGATGTCATATCGTAGAAGATGGATGTAAAACTCTTGCGATCAAGCCGAACTTAGGAGATTTGGAATGGGCAGAGGGTGTTTATCCAACTCCATATGGAGATGTGTTAATCTCGGCGAAAAAGCAAGGCGGAGAAGTGAAAGTGCGTGTAGAAGCACCGGGTGATGTGACGATTATATGTGAATAAAGTCTTATTGGAAATAAGTTATCTATATAGGCGAATGAAGGAGAAACCGGAATGAAAGAGACAGCACATAGACAAACTAGATATTTAAACTGTTTGCGTATTGCAATTGTACCAGAATATTATGAAGAGCAACGTATAGGCAACATTGTTGAATTCTGCAAAAAATATAAATTTGACAATGTAATGTTATTTATCAACGCAGAAGATTATAATCTTGGACATATGACCTTAGAAGAGGCAAAGCCATGGCTTGAAGCGATGAAGCGTGCAAAGATTGTCTTCGAAAAGGCAGGGATTAGTGTGAGCCTGAATCCTTGGATTCAGACGGGACATACTGACAGAGGACGGAAACTCAGAGAGGGACAAGACTTTGTGACTATGTGTGATTACAATGGTACGCAGTGTAAATTGGTAACCTGCCCGATGGATGAGAATTGGTTTGCTTATTATAGCAAATTTTATGAACTTTTGATACGCGAAGTGGAACCGGAGGTTATCTGGGTTGAGGATGATTTTCGTTTGCATAATCACGGTGGATTAGAATATGGTGGATGCTTCTGTGAACACCACATGAAAGCCTTTAATGAAAAATTAGGAACTAATTATACGAGAGAAGAATTTGTGGACCGTTTGTTCCGTAAGTGTCCGGACGCGGCTGTAAAGCGTGCATTTATGGAAGTGAATCGGGAATGTATGGCGAGCTTGGCAGAAAAGCTTGGTAAACTAGTTCATGGAATTGGGCTTGGAACAAAGGTGGGTCTTATGTCATCCATGCATCAATATCATAGTATGGAATATCGTGATTGGAATCGTATTCACGAAGGTCTCGCCCAAGGCGGTCCGATGATTAACCGACTACATATGCCGATGTATATGGAAGATAAGAGTATGAAACAGTATTATTTGCTCTTTAACCAGAATACATTCATCTGTCGCGGATATCTGCCGAAAGAATGCCATGTGCTTCCGGAATTGGAAAATTCCTCTTTCAGCATTTATTCAAAAGATGATGAGATTGTGCGTTTCCAGACAGAGGCGGCTATTCCACTTGAGATGGAAGGCATGACATACGATATTTTTGATTTTGTGGGCAACGGAGTATTCGAGGCTTACGGTTATGGTCAGGCCATTGCAGGAATCACGGATTATTTGACGGCTGTATGGGAGAGTGGATACTCTTATCACGATTTATCAGGCGTGACAATTCTTTTAGACGAAAAAAATGCGCTCAACAGACCGGTTCGTGACAGACTTTTGGATATGCTTCCAAATGAATTTGGTCTTGGCCCATTCTTGCAGGCTCATGGTATTTCAGCAAGATGTAGCAAGGATAAAGAATTTGTGGATGAAGTCATTGTACTTGCAGCGGGGGCTGTCCATAATTTTACGGACGAGCAACTTTGCAAATTATTTGCAGATAATCGTGTGATTATGGAAGGACATGCGGTAGACCTTTTATTGGATAGAGGCTTAGGTTATCTCATCGGAGCAAATGGATGCAAATCTTATAATCCGGATGTATATAATGTTTCTTATGAGCAGATAGAAGGAGATACTCTCGTATTGGGGGTACCTGGTTGTAGAGCAACCGCATTTAAGCGTACCGGCGATTACATGCGCATTTCCTATGAGAAGCAACCGGAGATTTTGAGTAGAGTCTACGATTCTTTTGGCAAGGAATTAGGTTATGGTATTGTGGTTGCTAATGGTCATTTGATTGTGCCGTATGTCATTGCAGATTCCGGTCAAATAGACCAGATGCATCCGTTGCGTCAGACGCTGATATGCAATTACATTGACAGTTTGAAAAAGGATTTTGTCAGAGCAGATTATTCGTGCATTTACGCATATTATTCTAAAGGGGAAAAGAATGTATTGATTTTGGTAAATCCGACACATTCTACACGTCCGACCACCAGATTTAAAATGACTGGAAGCATGCCGAGCAGAATATGTGAGATTACTCGTGAAGGCTGTCAGGAAGAAAGAGCATTTTTCATAGATGAAGAAGGATTCGTGGTAGTAGATGAATTGTTTGATGCGTTAATGACCAAAACATTTGTAATCGAGACGGAATAGAGAAAAATGATATGAAGCAGCATTAATGCAGTGATATACGAAAGGCTGTGCTTTTACAACGTGTAACAAGCACGGCCTTTTGAGTGGACAAAAGTATTTGTCGTACAATCAAATATTTTTGCTTGAGTTTGCACACCTACTGTGCTAGTATGTTATTACATCAGATAAAAACACAGATTTATTTCAAATCTTTCAATGTGTTTAGTGGCGTTTTCTTAAGAACGCATCTGGATTTCAAGACATATCTGTCAAAGAATTTCAAACATGATGAAAAAGTAAAGAATGGAGTGTGTTGCTTATGATTGTCGCAATCTTGATTTAAATTTTCAAATTTCGAAATAATTGGGATTAAGGAGGAAGTCAATGAGTGAAAAACACAAAACACATCTGGCGAATAATCTTGAAATTGCAGATGTGAAAAGTAAAATGGATGAAAATGCCAAGCAGTTGCTTGCGAATAAACAAGTACTTTCGTGGATATTCAAACATACAGTTGAGGAGTTTCGAGATTACATATACGAAGAAATCGAGGATTGTATAGAAGGTGAACCGGAAGTAGGTATACATCCTGTTTATCCGGGGAAGCGGAAAACAGAAGCCATTATTGGCATGAATACGGAGAGTAACATACCGAATGAAGGAGAAGTAACCTTTGATGTACGTTGTTATGCAATGACCAAAGGGAAAGAGCGGGTGAAGTTAATCATAAATGTTGAAGCACAAAAAGCATATTATTTAACATATCCTTGGATATTGCGCGGGTTGTTTTACTGTGCTAGAATGGTATCAGAGCAGAAAGATACCGAGTTTCGACACAATGAGTATGGCGTTCTAAAGAAAGTGTATTCTATATGGATTTTCATGGAGTCCCCAGAATATGCAGCCCATACAATTTCGTCATACACAATAACTCATAACAATCTATATGGAGAATATGTAGAGAAAGAGAGATATGACTTGATGAATGTGATTGCAGTACGTCTTGCGTTGAATGAGAATTTAGCAGGCGGAAGCGAATTGCATCAGATGCTCGAGACGTTATTCTCATCAAAAATGACGGTACAGGAAAAAGAAGAAAAATTGGAAAAAGAATTTGGTATGCGCATAACGGAAGAAGTTAAGAAAGGAGCGGATTCTATGTGTAATATTAGTGATTTAATTGAGGAACAGGCAACCAAACGTGGCTTAGAAAAGGGGATGCAGCAAGGATTGCAACAAGGACTACAGCAAGGACTACAGCAAGGACTGCAGCAAGGACTACAGCAAGGACTACAGCAAGGAGAGACAAAACTTGGCAAATTAGTCTCTGCTTTGTTAGAGCAAGGTCTCACAGATGCTGTTAAACTTGTTGCAGTAGATGAAGAAGCCAGAGCAGAGTATTATCAGAAATATAATATTAATTAGCATGTACAAAACCCGCAGAAGTGTAGAAATACTCTACGCATCCTGCGGGTTATTATTATATCTTTATTGTTCATTCGGCAATTGATCTTTCGAATCTGCATTACCGTGATGTTTGGCTAACTTTTCTTTGTATTTTGCATATTGACGATAAAATGTAACAGCACTGCCAAATCCACTTTTCTCAATCACTTCATTAATAGAATAATTCTGTGTAGCAATCATAGACAGCGCATTCTGCATACGAATGTCATTCAAATAATTCTTAAAGGAACATCCCACATATGAGTTAAATAAATAACTACATCGACCTTCAGAATACCCAAATTCTGCCGCCATTGTCTTCAAACTGATTGGTTTGTCGAAATTCTCGTTGATATAATTTAAAAATGCAAGTGCCTTCTGATTATAGGCAGTTCCGTCTTTTGGCTGCAAGCCATAAGCTTTTAACAGGGCATCGAAAAATCTGTTGGCATATGCACAATTGAGCAGGTAGCTCTGTGTACCATGTCCTAACCATTCATTTAACAACGCTATTGCATTTCGATTTTTTTCCTTATCTAACAAGAAAGAAGGCAAAGTCTTGTTGTCACAAAACTTCTGAAAAGCTGTAGTGTACTCCTTTGTTAAGACAACACTGATGGCCGATAAGTCTTTATCATAGTATTCATAATTGTGTACTTGAAAACGATTGACAAAACAAATATCGCCAGGGGTAAGATGTTGTTTACAGCCGTGGATATATACATTTGTTTCCCCGTGCTCGATATAGGCGAATTCAATACTATCATGGTAATGAGGCACTTCTAACAGATAAGGTTCTCGCTTTAAAAAGAGATAAAAGTCATCATCAGCTTTTTCTTCATAGAACAAATTCTGTTCTGGGATAGGATAAGGTCTCTCCAACATATAACCACCTCACATCAAAAAATGATATAGATGATTATAGGAGAGTTTCTTGAAAAATGCAATGAAATTGTGATGTTTTGACAAGAAACGAAAAAAATATGAAAAAAAATGAAACATAATTGACGAAAAAACAAGAAGTTTTGATAATTTCCAAAAACTTACAGCAAAAAAACATAAAAAGGTATGGTAGCATGAAAATGTTGGAAAACGGGAAGTTTTGAAACAAACTTGAATGGTAGTGATATAGAAAGGAGCGACATAAGAAAATATAATTATCTTAACAGTGGATTTTTATCGTGAAAATTCGAAATAAGAATGGAGGAAACAAAATGAAAACAATGAAACAGAGAGTGATAGCTATTCTGTGTTGTGTGGTTTTGCTTGTGACGAGTTTGTATATCGTTGAACCGCAAAAGGCAGAAGCAGCGGAGACGGATACAGTAGTCAAAATCACAACAGAACAGCAAGGTTTCAACACGGGGACAGGTGGACAGTTTGTAAACCTTACTTATGAAAGTGCACTAACTGATTACGCGAGTGGAGCGAATTATTTTACGGAAACGTGGGTGCAGGAGAATTTAATATTAGGTGGTGGAATGACAACATCTGATATTATGACTGGTGTTAACATAGGATACGTTGCGACGAATAGTATTATTCAGTTCAACTGGAACCAAAGAAATAAAGCCTTTGAGAATGGTAGTTATTTTATTATCAAAGAAGGTGCAAGATTTCCGTACAATACAACTGCAGGTACCACGGCTTACATCACTACAGATGCCAATTACAAGGTGGCGTTTGAAGCTGGCAGAGATGCAACAGAGTATAATTTTGTGCGAATCATGAGATACATAGACGCGGGAGAAATTGCAATTACAGCAACCGGCACGTCATTTTCAATTGATACGACTTATAATTACAACTACATAAATGTTACAACCGAAGCACTTCCGAACTATTCTGCTTCTTCAGGGTTGTTTACGATTGACGAGACATACATTGCTGAGTGGATGGAATTGGAAGGGATGACAGCAACTGATGTTACTAGTGGACTCCGTTCAGCAAGACATGTTATTGCGAACACTATTCAATTTACATATGATATGCGTGACGCAGGCTGGCCAGAAGGTGCTTCGCTCACTTGGAAAAAAGGAGCACCGCTATATTACGTAGATGCAAATAATAATATGGCGTGTGTGACTTTAGATGAAGAATATAAATTATCTGTGGTTGCCAATACTCAGGCAACGGATAAGCACCATAGCATTAGCATTGAAAAGATATATATCCCAGAACAAGCAGGAGAGATTGCAATTGGCGCTACGGAAGTAGGGTTCAACATCGCAAGTGGATATGATTATATCAACATTACATTAGCGGAGGCAGTTTCTAATTATCAATCGGGAATTGCATTAGACGTTGCAGAGAGCGTAGAAGATGGTTGGATTCAATTTGGTAATGGTGCAACGTATGAGCAATTGACGACAGGTATGACAGGTGTGAAGTTAGAAACCACGCAGATCATTCAATTTTTGTATCAGCCTAATTTGGCATCAGGGCTCGTATTCCCGGAAGGCGGCACTATTACGTTTAAAAAAGGAATGCCGTGGTATTATAATGATACAAATGGGGGCGTTAGTTATGTGACATTAGATGAGGATTATATATTCAAGGCATATAACAACCCAACGGTTACACAGCATCAATCTTTTCTAATTGAGAAATCTTATGTTCCAGAGTATAAAGGGAAAGTAAGTATATTGTCTACAAACGTAGGTTTTACGATTGACACTCAATACAATTATAATTTTATAAATGTGGTAATAGATACTGTGCCAGATTGGTCAAGTAGTATCAATGATGATTTTGGCTATATTGACAAAGATTATGAAACGGCAGGTCATCTCGTATTTGAAAACTCGACAGTGCAAACGGAATATTATACAGGACTACGACAGACACGACTTGAGACGAACAATATTATTCAGTTCCAATATGACACTCGTGAAAGTGGTTTTACGCAGAATTTGTGGTTTGCATTAGCGGAAGGATTACCTCTTTATTATAATGACACGAACGGCGGAATTAGTTATGTAGTGTTAGATAAAAACTACATGTTCACAGCAGTAGCACCAAACGATGCAACAGAACACAATCGAATTAATATAACAAGTGTGGATGAAATACCAGCTGAGGCAACCTTTACAATGACAACGGAGTATCTCAGTTCTTTCTGGGAGACAATTGGTGGCGAGCAATATCGTTACAAACACAATGCAGTATATACAAGCACTAAGGCTGCAGCAGACACGACCAGTGTTTCTAACATTCTTGATGGAACAGGTGATGCAGGCAATACCATTGATTATGTTGATATCTTTGGGATGGATGCAGATATTTTGAAAAATTTAGGCATCTCAATTATTTTCTATCCGGAGGCCACGACATTCCAAATCGTATGGGATGCAACAGTGTTTGATTGGATTGAAAAAGGGATGATTCTTACATTGAAGGAAGGCATGCCGGTATATTATGCAAATGGTGATGTAATGACATTGAGTGAGGGAATCTCATATCAGGTTACAACAGTAACACAACCGACAGAGACGGGTAACGGAAGCATCATTATGCAAAAATATGAAGCTCCACTTCCGGCAAAAAAATATGCTTTGTCGACAGACGTATTTGGTACTGGTAGCACAGGGCAAACAGGGCTATACATACTCAATCCGGAAACGGGCGCGAAAGATGTATTAAGCGATTCGGCTGGTAACGTAGGTGCATGGCTCGGTGGTTCAGAGGCGCCGTATGATTATGGTGTGGCATCAAAATGGGTTGATTTTATGGGCTTTACCGCTGAAGAAATGGAGGCACATCAAGTTCAGTTCCTATTGATAAACAACGGCGAAGTTCAAGTCTTGCAAATTCGTTGGGGAACAAGCTTGGATGTGATGGGAATTGGCTCGCAGATTACCTTTAAGGAAGGCATGCCATTTACATATACGAATGCAAACGGAAAGCAGCAAGTCGTTGAACTTGATAAAGATTATACATTCGAAGTAACAGGAAGCAATGATGGTAACAAGTGTGTCTATAGTTACTTTAATACAGAAAATAGTGGTGAATGGGCACTTAAATATGGAACGACCTTTGAGGTTCATACTGATGGAGATATAAGCACTTTCCCTTATTACAACAATATTAATTTGTCAGACAGTACATTGCTAAATGATGATACGGCAATGCGAGAAAATGTTTCTGACGGAGATTTGATGAGATATTTGGAATTCGGGGATATCGATCCTGCAGATTATGCGGCACTTGGTATTGAAGCGATTGTAATCATCGATGGTGATACGAAAGTTGTTCAGTTCCAGTGGGGATGTCCTACAACGAATACAATTACTGATGATGAAGGTAACACAGTTTCGACTACAGATTTGATTAAAGACGGCGATAAGATTGTGTTCAAGGCAGGTATGTCTGTTACAACAGCCGTAGACTCAGGCGCAACGCAACGTTATGTGTTAGATCGTAATTATAGCTTTACAATTGAAACGCACACTACCGGGGCAAATGGATTTAGAATCTCTGGTGTTGTGGAAGATGAAAAGAATATCGTCCCAGGTGATGTGGATGGTGATTATCTCCAGAACCAGAACGACATTTCACTTCTCAGAAAGCAATTGGTAAACTTAATCAGCGTGAGTGATGTGAATTACGTGAATGCAAATGAAGATGCTGATGAGAAAATCAACAGTGCGGATTTGGTTCACGCTAAGAAATATTGGGACATAGAAGAATCTGAAGCAAACGGAACAGAAAGTTACACAGTGCTTTATGAAGATTGTGTGTTACCAACAACAACAGTGGCAGCAGGAGCTACAATTACTGCAACTGATGTAGCAAGTACAATAGGTGCGGCAAACTATATCCGTTTAACATATTCTTCTACAGAGGATATATATGGTACATTCTACTATACAAACAACGGAACAGAGTATACAGAGAACTTCTATCTGCCAGCGGATGATGTTCAATATGAGCAGTTCTTTGATAATTACAGAGTTAATGGTGTTATCGGAACAACATTGGCAACTGCAAAGAATCTGACAAAGATTACATTCAAAAATGTAGGCAGCGAAGCAGCTACATTCGACTTGGTTAAAGTGGAAGTGGCAACCAGAACATTTGAGAACACAGATATGGTTTACGTGGAAAATGGTTCCTTAAAGATTGGTGTCGATTTGAATCAGGGAGGAACGCTTGCTTATATGCAAGACCTTGTGAACAATCCAGTAGAGTATACTTCGGCGTATAATCTTAAAATTGCAACAAGTGATAAGTATTCGTCAGGAAGCAATGCGATTAGTGCAGTCAATCTTGTTAACATCTATGACTTAGGGCGTCAGATGCAGCAATCTTACTATATCGATGTATTAGATGCTGATTATACAAGAGGTGTCTATGGTGATAATACAAGTTGGCCATATAACCCAGTGCAGGCTGGAGATGAGAATGAACATCAGAGCCAGATTATAGATTATCGTAAAGTAGATACTGATAATGATGGAACGCAAGATATGATTTATGTTAAAGTTCGTGCCATGGATTGGTCTGATCCAAATGCGGGAACGGATAATGCAACGGAAAAAGGTACAACAACCGAGTCTTATATGGAGAACTGGTATAGAATGGATGGGGCGTTACTCTACATAGACAATTCATTTGTAGATTGGTCCGGCTGGACACAAGTAGGGGTTCCAAAGACGCAGGAGTTACCGGCATTCTATACGTTGTCTTCACTGAATTATTTTGTGCAGGGGAATAGTCCTGCGACACGAAAGACATATGGGGATTGGACAACTGATGCTGGATTCTCCGCAGAAGGTGCAGCTACTTCTGATTGGTATGCATGGGTAAATGCAGATGCAGATGATGCTTATGGTCTTGGAATCTATATTCCAAACGCATATGCATGTTCAGCAGGACGTAGCAGGGAAAGTGTCAATGCGTTATTCTATTCGTCAAACAATGGAGCAGAGGATGCCCCAATCTTTGATGTGGCAAGACGGTATGGTAGTTATTTGGATAATTTCTATAGCAATTGTGGTTCAAGTACATATCAGAACTGCTTTTTGGCGAACACTAGTTACATTGCACCGGTAGTTCCGGCTACCTTACAGGAATACACGGAGTATTCTTATACCTATGTATTACATGCAAATGAATTAGATGCAATGGAAGCAACCTTTGATACGATCGAAGCAGAAGGTGAAGTAACCAATAGTCAATTATCAGGTTGGTAAAATTATAAGCAGGAGGTACTATAGTATCTCCTGCTTAACCCACTTTATATGAATGGAGGAAATGCAATGAAAAGAAAAGTTTTAGCACTAATTTTAGCTACAATTACAGCGGTTAGCATGGTCGGCTGTGGCGGAAGCGGTTCCGGAAGCGGCGGCGAAGGAATGATTGAAAAAGTGGATTTACTTAAAATCGAAGAATTTAATGAGGAATATGCACCGGATGTAGCGTCCATTCCACAATATGAGGGACAAATTGATGTGGTTATTATGTTCGACGGTACAGAAAAAGGTTGGGAAGCTCTTGCAAAAGAGTACGAGAGAATCCAGGGCGGATATGTTACAGTAAAACTTGACACAACATACGTTGATACTACTTCTTACACAGAGAAACTTCGTAGTGAAGTACAAGGTAATACTGAGTGGGATATCGTTCAAGGTAACTTGATCGGCGGAGAATTAATGGAAACATATTGTATCAATATGGCTTCATGGATTACAGAAAGCAATGCATATGCAGGCCAAGGCAAAACATGGAAGTCTGTTTTGACCGAGAATGCTTATGTTACAGACACATCAGGATCTAACAGTGACTGTTATATCCTTAATACAGAAAACTTACAGACAGCATGGTTTGTAAATACAGTTGCATTAAAAGCGGCAGCAGACAAAGGTTATGTGAATGCAGAAGGAAAAGCAGAGAACCCGATCACATGGGATGACATGATGTCACTTTGCAAGAAGATGGTAGAAGCAGGGTACACTTCACCACTTGGAATCGCACTCAAAGATGCTTCTATTACATCGAACCAGTTTGCTTGGCTCCTTCGTGTATATGGAGACCAATATTATCGTCAAGAGTATGCAAACGTATTTGCAATTGAGGGCGATGTAAGCTATAGCGAAAACGAATATGAATTAGACCTCACTTCCACTAATCCGGAAGCAGATGCTGATTTTAATATTTCTCAAACAAGATTATTCAATTCTATCTTAGATGATAGCATTTCAAACTCTACATACGTAGGCGCGAAGAGCGATAAGTTTGCAGAGTTTATCGAACAATTTTACAAAATGCATGACTACCTTCGTGTGGATGCAGCCAACATGACTATGGAAGATATGAGAAACATGTTTACTACACAAAGCAAAGGAAAACAGTCACCGCAAATTATGTTAGATTATGCAGGTTCAGGACTTAATTTCTTAGCTTCTCAGGCAGAAGGCTATGAAGTTGATTTCTATGATTATCCTGCAATGGTCGGAAAATACGTAGACGAGGGTGCAATTGTGCGTGACGTAGGAGGAAACGGTGGTTATCTCTCATGTGTACGTCAAGAAGAAACGCAGAATGCGTTGAATGAAGATTTCTTAAAATTTGTTTTGTCTCCGTATGGACAGAGCGTTTATTACCAAGCACTTTCAGAAAGCGGAAGTACTGTAAAAGGTCTTACAACTGTACAGACAGATTTGGTAGTTGTACCTGCAGCTTGGGTAGATTTCTTTGAAACAGATAAAATTGCATTCAATGGACTTGTAGATGTTAATACATATATTGGCAATCTTGTAATGTACCTTGGTACAGCTAAGACAGAATGTCAGACAGTAAGCACTACACTTTGGAAGAAGTATCTTACAGGTACAGGTGCAGATGCTATTACTACAGAAGAATATCAAAATGAGTGGCATGATGCATTGATGGATGCATGGAAAATCACATGTAAGAACGTAGGATACAGCGAAGTAAGTTACATGTATCCTGGTAAGGATATTAAATACTCAGAATAGTCAAATGTAGGAGGAAACGACATGAAAAGGAATAAAAAGCCTTTAATTTTGTGCCTCTGTTTGCTTGCTTGTTTTGTGGTTGGTGCACTATTTGTATTCTTTAATATGCCGAGAGATATGGCGGTGGAACCGATTGTCGATTCCAATGTCACATCGCTTGCATATGAACAGTCAGGAAAAGGAATATACTATTCGGCTGGTGCTCAGGTTATTTATATGGATGAAGATGGGAACCAGACAAAGGCCATTGATTTGTCAGAAGAAACCGGCGGAGAGAGAATTTTTAGCTTAAGATCCGTGGAAGGAACAGACAGTATAGTTGCTTTTTCAGACAATACAGTGGCATATTTGCTGAAGGAAGACGGAGATAATTTGAAACTGGTCGGAAGTTTTTCTTACAGTGGGCAACCGCTAAGACTTGCCAGCGATAGCAAAGAATTTTATGTTGTTTATCAAGTGGGAAATTATTGTGAAGTCAGAGCTTATGATTGCGAGGATGTATCAAAGGACTTCACAAGACGTGGATTGATTTATAACTATGGTGGCAAAAGTAAGGGTGAAATTACCCTTACCCTTGCCAAAGGATTAAAGATAGTAGACGTATTTGTGGCAGATAATATGCTTTATGTTGTACATGAAGGTGGTATCTGCGGTATGGATACTTCTATGAAAATGAACAATTTCAAATTCTTGAGTGAAGATGAGAGAACTGCTGCGGGTCTTGTTTCTTATAATAAGAATTCATACGAAGCAGTGTTTGCAGCAGATGAGTTTGATCATGATGCATTGGTTATCTATACGATGGGAATCAGCGCAAGTTGCTATCGCGAAGCCGATGGGAACCTCTATGTTGTTTCTAATGAGCGCAAATTAATGCAATATGCGCTATCTGATTTGGGACAAGAGGAAATTGGTTCGGATTTGCCACTAACAGAGATCCCGGATGTGGTTTTGCAGGATACACAAAGTGCAAAGCCTAGTATGTATTATGATGTTCACAATGAAAAGGGGTATCTGACATTTGATACCATCGACGATTTGGTTTGTGTTGATTTCACAACGAAAGAAGTGCTTTTCACGGCAAAAGGTCAATTTGATGTGCGCGACCTCGCAATGAGTGCAGATGGAAGCAAGGTAATGTTGATGTATGCTGACACGAACAAGAGTCAAAGTGAACACATGAACCTGATGCTGTATGACGCAGATAAACAAGTTCATAAGAATTTATTTACGACGCTGTTATATGTTAGCCTTGGTCTTGCTTTGGTTATGTTGATTTTGACCATTTTTGTGGCGGTTATAACATCCAATGAAAAGCAACAAATGAAAGTGAAAAAGACGTTAAAGAAGATGTGGAAACATAGGTGGATCTATGTGATTCTTATTCCTTCACTGGCAGGACTTTTTATGTTCTGTTATTATCCGGGTATTGCATCTCTTGGTTTATCATTTTTTGATTATACGGCAGAGAAACAGTCCATGAAATGGAATAATTTTGCAAACTATGTTGCGATTTTCACTAACAAGGTTGCATTGGAATCATTTAAAAATCTTGTAGTATTCCTTATTACAGATATTTTAACTGCCTTGATTCCACCGGTAATATTTGCATTTTTCTTGTCGTTTATGAGATCGAAAAGATACTCTAATTTTACAAGGACCATGCTTTTCATACCGGGTGTTATTCCGGGAGTTGCTTCAGCACTTATATGGTCAACCGGTATTTATGGAGAATACGGTGTTTTGAATACCATGATTGAAATGCTTAAAGGAGATCCGGTCAAATTCCTTACGAGCAGTGGTACTGCTCTGGGTTCTATCATTATGATGGGATTCCCGTTCATCGGTTCTTATCTGATATTCTATGGTGCAATCATGAATATCGCTGACAGTTACATTGAAGCGGCTGAGCTTGAGGGATGTCCTCTTTTGAAACGTATTTTCAGAATTGATATTCCGCTTATTATGCCTCAATTGAAATATGTGCTCATTATGACGCTTATTTCATCGGCACAGAACTTCAACCGTGTGTATATGACGACAGGCGGTTCTTGGGGAACACAGATACCGATTAACGTAATGTACAATCATTTGGTATCGGGTAATTACGGAATGTCATCTGCCTATGCGGCAATTCTGTTTATGCTGATGTTCATACCGATGATGATGAACTTGCGAACACAGAAGAAAGGAATGGAATAGTGTTATGAAGGTGAAGAAACATAAAAAATTATTAACCAGACAGTCCGACCGTCCTTCTGTGCAGGTTGTTTCCTATGTTGTTATTACGATATGTTTGATTTTTGCAATTATTCCGCTGTTTATTACTATCACAAACAGTATGAAAGACAACTATTCCATTATTGAAAATATTTTCGCGTTCCCGAAACTGAATTCATTGATTCAGGATACGGTACATAACTATTCATTGGCATTTCAGCAGATACTCTTGCCGATGGGACGTAGTATCTTCATTGCGTTAGTAGGGTCTCTTGGAAATGTGGCAATTGGTGTTATTTTGGCTTATATTTTCAGTAGGAAGGATTTTCCGGGTAAAGAATTTATCTTTACCTTATATATTGCTATCATGCTGGTGCCATCCATTATGGGTATGCCGGTATTGGTAGATTTTATGTCAAATAAGTTGCACTTGAAGGATACATATTGGGGTTATTGGCTTCCGACATGGGGTGGTGGTCAAGCGTCAACATTGTTCTTATTTAGAACATTTTTCCAACAACAGCCTCTGGCAATTTATGAAAGTGCAGAGGTGGAAGGTGGCAAAGACCATCAGATTATCTGGCACATTAGCGTGCCGCTTTCAAAAGCAATTCTGATGCTCCAATTTGTAAGCGGTTTTTCCGGCCAATATAACGATTATTTGTGGCCGAGTTTGATTTTCAACAATAAAAAACCTTTGATGATTGTTTTGAAGTCATTGGGACAACAGTTTCAAATGCAATCACAGAATGGTGCCATGTATGCGATGTATATCATAGCGGCTATACCGCTACTGATTAACACTTGTTTAAATCTCAAGGAATTTAAGAGTGGAGATTTCGCGGCAGGTATGAAACTATAGGAGGAACTTATGGGAAAGAGAAATAATATGTGTAAACGTATATTTGCCCTTTGCATGGCACTTGTGCTCGGCATGCTTACACTTGCGGGTTGTCAGTCATCAGGTGATGGGTATACGGTTACATTTAACACTTGTACGAATCTGGAAACGAACAAGTTGAAGGATAGAACAGTTAAAGAAGGAGAAAAGATTACGAGACCAAACTTATACATGTCAGATGAAAAGTACAGCAATTATCTGGTAGAAGGTTGGTATGTAGATCCGGAATACAAGACAGAATGGAACTTCGACACAGATGTTGTGGAAGGCGACATGGTTCTCTATGCAAAATGGGAGAAGCAATACTTTGTCAGATATTTCTGCTCTAATATGAATATCGAGAGACTTGGTATCTATGTCATGGAAGGTGAAGCAGCACCGATGCAGGAGCATATATATCCGGGATACAAGGTACTTGGCTACTATGCGGACCCGGGATATTCCATTCCATTTGACTTCTCGAAGGAAGTAACGCAAGATACAGATATTTATTTGCGTATGTCGGAAGGTATTCATTGGGACGGCAAGATGATTTATGAAAATTACCAGACTGAAAAAGCTTCTGGTGATACATCAGTGATTGGTGAGATTACATATGTAGAGGATGAAAATGAATCCTATGCGAGAGTGGACTTCGGACACGCAGAACGTCCGGACTCACGTATCACAACATTCCCGGGACTTGACATGACCAATTCACAGATTCTGACCATTACATATAAGAATCTTGGTAATTCTCCGGGCTTCCGTATCTTCTGGACGGTTACTTATGAGGACGGCACCATTTCCGGACAGGATGGCGAAGACCGTACATGGGATCATGGTGAAGTGGAGCTTAAGTCCGGCATGAGTGAAGATGATGACTGGGAAACAATCACTATTGACATGGGCAAATTAAGTGTGGTAAATGGTGCATCGCAATGGGCAGACGGAAAGATTTTATCGATGCTTCGTTTCGACTCATTATATGCTGAATATATGGATGAAGAGCCTGTTGACGATATCATGTTGATTAAAGAAATTTCCTTCGCTGCCGGCGAGGATGTTCAAGCAGTGGATTCTGTGAAACTTCAAGCAGATAACGTATTTGAGATGATGGCGGCAGGTGATGCACAGGAAACGATTTCGAACGGATTGGTTTTCCCGAAGGACAGAGAAAAATCAATGCCAAAACAAGGCACTGTTCAATATAATATGACGAACAATGCAACTTATTTATTCCCATATGGTACAAAACAAGGTTTGGTTAGCATGGATATGAGCGATATGAATATTGATATGGCAACCAACCAAATGATGTATATCAAGTATAGGAACGAAGGTCAGGGTACTCGGTTGACTGTTCGCTATCATACAAAGGATGGCGAAACCGGAGAACAGACAGTTATTATGAAGAAAAATATGCAGGCGTATGCAACGCTGGCAATCAGCATGCTTGATGACGAGTCATGGGATGGCAAGCTTGACACAATTGACCTCATTTATAATAAGAAGGATACGAACAACGTGCTTTCGATTGCAAGCATTTATCTTGCACCGTTTAAAGCAACCAATCTTCCGGGTATCAATTTTGTGGATGACAAATGTGCCGGATTTAAGACAAACGATGCATATAAGATTTTGTTTGACTCAAAGAGCGAAGCTTCTTATATTGAAATGTTTGAAGATACAATTACGTTGTTGAAAAATGTATCTGTTGATACTTCTGTATATGAAACACTTGAGTTCAGTTATTCCGTGCCGACAGCAGGTGTTGAGAGTATTGAACTTGGATACCAGATTGGTGGTAAGTGGTATACAGAGGCAATTGAAGATGTTAAGAGAACATCAGGATTTGAGACAGCCACATTCGACATTCAGAAGAAAGGAACTGTTTCTAAGATGCGCATCACGGTTAACGGAAAAGGCAAATTCTCTCTCCGTGCATTGCAATTCAAAGTAAATCCGGAATATGCGCTTGATTTCTCAGATGGTAAGTATGTAAATGATCACTTCAACATGGAATGGGCGAGCAACTATGGTGTTGATTATGATGCTGTTAAGGGTGCTGCATATCTTACAGGTAGTGCTGCAGAGGGTTCACGCTGTATGTTCTATCTGGGTGCTAGTGGATATATGAATAATATTACACTAGATTCAGCAAATAAGAAGATTTATGTTTGCTACAACAACCCGGGCGAAGCGCGTACGGCAGCAATGACTGTATATTATGCGCCTAGCAGCAATGTTACAGGAAGTGGTATAGCCGGAAATGACCCAACCGTTTCCGTAACAAAAGAGGTTTCTACAACGGCAGAACTGAAAGGTAATATGAAGGACGGCGAATGGGCAGTTGCAGTATTTGATTTCAGCGATTTAGGATTATTTAGTTCAAGTAGGAATGCAACCATGATATCGTTCGCACCTGGCGGAGATATTTATCTTCGTTCTATCGCGTTAAAGTAATCCGATTGTTAGGAGGATGAAAGAGTGAATAAAAAAATCAAAAACAATAAATTCAAAAGATGTATTGTTATGCTGTTAGCATTTGCTATGATACTGGCCGGAAGCATCACGCTTCCGGGTCAGGCGGCGGAAGATACATATACCACCAGTCAGATGCTAGATGCATCTTCTGATGTTGTAACCTGTGTGGGTGGCAATGTAAATGGAGTGGAAAGTATTGGCGTTACGTTTGAGGCAATGGGAAATGTGCTACATAACGAAGTGGGTGCAGATTCTCTTGGATTGAGCGGGAAGGTTTTAATCTCAGGAACAAGATTCCAAGAAAAAGATGCCTTTGTAATTGAATTTGCTAAGCCGATTGACACAAGCAAGATAGAATATCTGACTTTTGGCATTTACGGTGGTCTTAACACTAAGATGCGTGTCTATGATGCGAAAACAGTAAACTTTATTGAAGACACAGCACAGGATGTATTGACATTTTCATCGCATACTATCGAAAAGAAAACCTTGATTTTAAGTAAATATGCGGATGAAGACGGTTTGGTTAGAAACCTGACGTTCTATATTGCAAGTATAGAAGAGTCTTACAGTTTGATGTTTGATTATTTTGAGCTCATTGAATATCAGGTAGCGACCGAAGATTATGTGTTAAAAGCAGTAGAGAATACCTATTTTGTTCAGGATGATCTTGGGAAAAATCAGGTTCCTACATTTATTTTGAATGATAAGGGAATGTTAAAAGATTTTGGTTGGTCCGGTTCTATTTATGTAGATGGTTCCGATGAAAGAATCATGAAAGAGGGAAGATATTTTTCATTCCAATTTGACCAGGTTAACACCAAACAATATGAAACGATGGTTATAGACCTCTACATTCCGTTAAAACTTGGTACGACTTTCTATGTGTATAGTGCAGACGAAATGTTATACAGTGAAAATACGGTGGACCAGGTTGTGAAAGTACAAGGTGGCGAAGTGACTTCTATCACCCTTGATACTGCGAAATTTGCGGACGAACAAGGCTACTTGTCTGAACTGAATTTCCTTCTTGCAGACCACACAGGCGAGGAAGGGGCAGGTCTTCAAGTGTTCCTTGGCGATGTAACCTTTAGATTGCCACGTGAATATGCAAATGTGACGGTTTACACTGAAAAATTAAGCGGTGGATATGAAAAGAGCGACATCTCTACAACCATCGAAGGTATGGCAGGAGAAAAAGTAAGTGTGTCTCCATATGATGCAACGGAAATCGGTTTGTATGGTTATATATATAATTCTTCTGGCAAAAATGTTCTTTCAGGTGTGTTAGAGGATGGAAAAGTTCTTGATCTTCGTTTGTATTATCAGTTGAAGACATACACCGTTACGATTAATAACGATGGTGAAGCTACTACAGTGAAAGCAAAACATGGAACAACAATCGATTTGATGAAATATCGTAAAGAAAACATGTTGATGAATATTACTGTGGATGGTTTGGCATTAGAAGGTACTGATGCGACTATATCAAATGAATGTGTGATTGATATTACGCAGACACCTGGAAACTATATTTGGTTTATGATCGACGGCGAACTTTATGCAACACTCACATATACACCGGAGGATACATTTATTGTTAAACCGGTTTGCCCTGTAAGAGAAGGTTATGCAGGACAGTGGGAAGAGATTCCGCTGGATGGACAGGATCATGTAATCAATGCGATTTACACACCATCAGAAGCACCGGCAGTAAAAGAAAATACAGATGATAATATTATCATTAACGTTGCAAATGCAATGAAAGAAGCAACAGGTGGCTCTACTCTGGGAACAATCCTTTTGATTGCCGGAGCGGCTGTTATAGTTGCAGCACTTGTTGTTTTAGTTGTCATTCTTGTTCGTAAGGGCATCCTAGGAAAACGTGGACTGATTATCGGTGGAAGCGCCGCTATAGTATGCGCCGCAGTTGCAGCAGTTGTGATTTTGGTTGTCCCGAATATGACCAATAAAAAGGAAACAAATGTGGCAACAGATACAGCAGAAGATTATGAATTTGACGAGTTGTATGCATCCGCAGAAGGTAAGAACATTGAGCCGGATGAAACACTCACATTTGAAATCGACAAAGCATTAAATGACAAGAACTACATTAAGATTGATGTGGATACGGATGTTGATCTTGTTGGTACAATTGAGTATTACAATACGGAAGATAAAGACGAGAAAAACGTAGAGGACTTCTTCATCGAAGCTGCATCCGAAGACGTATTCTATCAATTTTTAGATAACTTCAGAAAGAATGCTTCGGGACTTTTTGATAAGCATTTGACAAAGATTACAGTAACAAACGTAGCAGATAAAGTAGGAACAATCACATTAAATGAGGTTGCAATTTCTGACCGTGCTATTGATTTAAGCAAAGCAGAACTCTATGTGGAAAATGAATATCTGAAAGTTGGTATGGATCTTATCTGTGGTGGTGCGCTTACTTATGTAGAACGTTTGCAACAGGATGGAGAAACAGTTGAAGAAATTCTTGATGCGGATGGCAACTTGGATGTTGGTCTTAACTACGGAGACAAAGAAGGGGCAGACCTTCTCAGCGAATCGGTTAACTTGATTAACATTTTCGATAAAGGTCGTGAAGTACAGCAATCCTTCTATGCAGATGTTAATGAAGAAGAACATGGATACAAACGTGGTAATTATGTGGCCCTTAATAATCAAGATTGGCCATACAACCCGGTACAGGGTGGTGACCAGGATGATAATTCATCTCAAATCATTGATTTCCGTGTAGAAGGAAATGAACTCTATGTTAAGACAAGAGCAATGGATTGGGGACAACATAATGTAACAACCAAGTCTTACATGGAAAACTGGTATACATTAAATGACGATATGTTATTCGTAAAGAATCGATTCATTGATTGGAACGGATTTGAAAATGTAACATCAGCAATTAACAGTGAGATGCCAGCTGTTTACTTTGCACAGGCGCTGAACAACTATGTCGCTTATGATGGTACTGCACCTTGGACAGGCGGAGACCTTGACAGACAAGGTGAACTCGGTTCATGGGTTGAAAGTTCTTATGTAACTGAAAATCCTACTGAAGGATGGTTTGCATGGGTTAATGAAGATGACTTTGGAATTGGTATGTATGTACCTGGCATCAAAAGATATTGCTCAGGACGTTCAGATGCGTCAACCAGTGCATCTTTGGGATTGAACAGCGATGCATCTAGTTCAACAATGCTGACGGATTATCGTCCACCGGCAACGAGTTCGTATACACAGTGTTATGTAAGAAACACTTGCTACACAGCACCGGTTATAACAACCACAATGGATGCATATGACCCATTAGAATATACATATGTAATTCGTGTAGATTATGTTGATACTTTAAGAAATGGTTTCCAAAGCATGGACTTAGAGGGCGCAATTGACAACTCGGGTCTGAGCGCGTGGGATGACTAGGCAGAAAGGAGAGTAAAATTATGAAAAAATCTTTAAAAAGAGTTTTAGCAATTATTTGTTGTATTGCTGTAGTTTTCACAGGAATTTCTGTCGACAATCTGTTAGGAAAAGGAGTGCAGGCCGCTGATAAAACAGCGACCAGCACCATCAGCCTTAACATTGAATCTTTAAACAATATTTATGGATGGTTGGAAGGGGGATTTGTAAATCTGCCATATACCGGGGTTGCATCGGACTATGTAACCAACGGTCTTAACTTCTTAGATGCTGATTTTGCGAAGAAGTATATTACTTTTAGCGGAGGCATGACTTACGAAGATTTGACGGAAGGTATGAATTCGTTTTATGTGGCAACCAATTCTATCTTACAGATGAATTGGTCATATAGAACCACTCCATTTACGGAGGGTTGGTCATTTACTATTGCAGCAGGAGCACTAGTTCCATATCAATCTACTAGCGGCTTGGCGTATATGGCATTGGATAGAGAATATACCTTTACCTTTGCTGATGGTGCAAGCTATGGATATACAAATGTTTTGAAAATGTCAGCATGTAAGATTACTTCATTTGGTTTGACAGTAGATACTTTGCTTGGAAACGGCATATCAACCAATTCGGAGCTCCATTTTGCTAATCCAGCAACAAACGACATAAAAAATTACAATACGAAATACACCTATATTTATAATGACAGCCAGTATGCTGATTATATCCAGATAAGTGGATATGATTTTTCAGAATTGGAAGGTGCATCTATGAAAATACGATACATCTTAGACAATGGTACAGAATGTATCCAGTTTGAAAACTGGGGTGATGTGCGAAACACATTGAAAGTAGGAGAACAAGTTATCTTTAAAGAAGGCTTGCCTATCTACTATACAGGAACAGATGGTTTAAATTATAAGGCTCTTTTAGATGGAACATATGTGTATGAATGTGTTGGTTCTAATGATCAGAATACGCATCTGTTTATCGGAACAAAGCTTAATGCGACTAAAAATGTGTATGGACTTTATACGAATCCGACAGGATGGGAAACTAATGCACAGTCTGCTTCTAATCCGGAGCAATTCATAAATGTTACTTTTGACAGTGCTAGCAGTGGTAGGATTACAGATACTACAGGAAATTTCGATCTTCTGGGCGAAACAGTAGCAGAGGATTACATTCAAGTAGCAGACTATACAGTCCTAGAAGCAAGAGCACTTGGAATGGCATTTCGTTTCATTCCTAGCGCAAATGTTTTACAATTAGGCTTTAGTGAAACAGCGGTTGATTCCTTAGAAGTAGGAGATAAGATTATCCTCAAAGCAGGAATGCCGATTATCTACAAGGTATCGGATTCTAAGATGAGCAGTGCAACATTAGATGATAGCTATGTTTTCACAGTTGCAGAAAACAATGGAACAAATATAAGACTTACGTGTGCTTTGACAGGAACATATGGTTTAACAGGCAATGCTAACAAAGGTTCAGATGATGGATTTTCAGCTACGGGATACTTCAACATGTTCTTTAATGGGGATATTCCGACAGACGAATCATTCCAGGAAGTTATCAGAGATGCAAGTGGTGCGCCAGTTAGTGACGGCTTGCTTCAGCAAGAATACTTCACGATTTCGGGACACTCATATGATGATTTAAAATCTGTCATTACCTTAAAAGCATTTAACATCAGTGCACTTCGAGGATTCCGTTTTGTTTATAATGTTTCAGGCATTACTTTTGAAGATGGTGACGTTGTAATGTGGAAAGAGGGCTTGCCGATTTCATATAGCGTAACAGCCGGTGGAATGACAAAGCAAAAGACAATTTATCTTGATAAGGATTATGGATTTGTTTACAACGGCGCAAGTGGAACCCTTGTTTATGACAGTAGTTTAGTTTCACAACCTGACACACCGGAAGAACCGGAAGAGACAGTTAGCAAATTGGATATTTATACAGAAGCGCAGTATACCAGTCCGGAAGGAAGAACAAATCTGTATTATACAGCGGACGTAGCGGTTGTAGCAGATGCGGAAGTGTTGAATATCTTAAGCAATGCTGAAACAGCGGGATACGTTGATATGTGTGGAGTTGATGTTGCGACTCTTACAACTAATAACGTTAGCATTAAATTTATTCCAAGTGCATCATGCTTCCAGATTATTTGGGGAGATGATTTGAGCTGGTTCGAAAAAGGTGATTTAATCACATTTACAGAAGGCATGCCTGTGTACTATTATACAAATGGTGTGGAGAGACATGCAGTATTGGCAGAAACAGTAGTATATGAAATCACAGAGATTAACGGGGCATCTATTAAAGTAGAAATTCATGTACCGACAATTGAATATGCTATTGCAACCAATGATGTGGGAACGGGAGTATCTTCAACCCCTGATGCCAACACAAATATTAACATTTTAAATCCTGAAACAGGTGCAAACAATGTATTGGATGACGCTGCTACGGTATATTCTCCTTTAAGCGCATCAGTTATTGCTGAATATATTGATTTCTTTGGAATGACAGCAGACGAAATGTCTAATCACAGAGTAACCATTCGTTTTATTAAAGAGGGAGGAGCACAATTATTGCAGATTCTTTGGGGAAATGCTATGGATGCCCTTGAGAATGGAGACGAAATTGTATTCAAACAAGGTTTACCATTTACATACACCACAACAAATGGTGAAACAAAGAAAATTGTGTTACATCAAGATTATACTTTTGTGGCACAAGATGGTAATGCAGAAAATGCCAAGATTTTAAGTCTTAAGACAGAAGATGATGAGGAAGTTATTATTCCGAATCTTACATTCAGAACAGAATCTGCCATTACCGATGCAGACGGAAGAACAAACTTATACTACATACCGGATGTAACAATTACAGCTGATAGTGAAGTAAACAATATTCTGACAAATGATGAAACAGCAAGTTATATAGACATTTGCGGTGTGGATTTAGATGCATTGCTTGACAATGGTGTCAAAATCAAATTTATTCCAAGCGAATCATGCTTCCAGATCATTTGGGGAGATGATTTAAGTTGGGTAGAAGCAGGGGACCTTATTACATTTGAAGCAGGAATGCCGGTGTATTACACAGTTGAAGGAAAAGAAGCACATGCTGTATTGCAAAAAACAGCAGTTTACGAGATTACTTCAATAAATGGTTCAGTGATTCAGATTGATACATATGTAGAAACTTCAGAATTTGCTCTGAACACAGCACAATTTGGAACAGGAACCAATGTGGGTCCTGACTGTAATTCAATTCTTAACATACTGAATCCAGAAACCGGAGCAAGTGACTTGCTAAACGACGCGAATACTACATATGCACCGCTTAGTGCAGAAACTATAGCAAACTATGTGGAATTCTTTGGAATAACAGCAGATGAGATGGACAGTCATGGAATGTCACTTCGTTTTGTACGTGATGGTGCGCTCCAAGTATTGCAGATTCTTTGGGGAACAGGTGCAAGTGAAGTGCCGGTCGGTTCACATTTAATCTTGAGAAAAGGTTTGCCGTTTACGTACGTGGCGACAGACGGTTCTACGAAAAAAGTTGTTTTGAATAAGGATTATATCTTCGAGGCGGCTACAGGTAACGCAGATCATATCAGACTCTTTAACTATGTAACAACTACAACGGTAATAGAAAAAGAATGGGCTCTTGAAAATGGAACAATTTACAATGCAGCATTAGGTGCTGGTGGTGAAGGTTACCACAATAACATCAGTATGGCAGGCAGTGAGCTCACCGATGATATTTCAGCACTTCGTTACACATTAGATGCAGTAACCTTGGCAGAGTATGTGGATTTCGCAGGCATTGATTCATCAAGATATGCAGACCTCGGAATTCAGGTAATTGTTATTATCGACGGTGATATCAAGGTTGTGCAAATGAGATGGGGCGATACAACTCCACTGGTTGAATCCGGAGATGAGATTGTATTCAAAAAAGGAATGCCTATTATCATGTCTGAGAACGGTGCAAAGACAGTGTATGAATTAGATGCAGATTATGTATTTACTCTTTATGAGCATACAGACAGTGCAAACGGTTTCCAGATGATAACAACAAAAATGGATGATTTCAATATTGTTATTACAGTTGATGGTGAAGAGGTTGTCAATGGTCTTTACAGAACCGGAACTGAAATCGATTTAGAACAATATCGTAACGAAGCTGTTGGTAAAGTAATGTCAATTCAGGTAAATGGCGTTGCTACACAGGAAACAACCTTTGTTGTTTCAGAGGAAGCGGAAGTTGTGATTGTCAATCGTTCTGATATTTGTATTGTAGTATTTATGGATGAGGGAAAAGAGGTCGCAGCGAGAGAGTATCTGCTCACAGATGAAGACATTAAGATTCCATATACTCCGGATAAAGACGGTTATGACGATTCTTGGGAAGACTTTGAAATTACAAACGGTGTAATTTATGTCAATGCGATTCATACATTACGACCGGACAATCACCCGGTTATTAAGCTTAGCGGTGTGGTTATTGAAGAAGAAACTGATACTACAGAAAATAATGTTGCAACAAGCCCTGGAACAGGTGATTATGTAAATATTGCAACATGGATGCTTGTAAGTGTAGTGGCCATGGCAGTTGTCATTCTTAAATTAACCGAAAAAAATAAGGCAAGACAAGAGAGATAATTTGGAGGAGAATATGTTGGCAGAAAAAAAATTATGGACAGCAATTGTCGGATATGGGAATAGAGGACAAGTGTATGCAGACTATTCTTTAGATGAACCGGACGAGTTGGGAATTGCGGCTATTATAGATCCTAACGATTTCAAATTAAAAGAAGCGAAGGAAAGGTACGGGCTTTCAGATGGAAGCCTGTTCCACGACTTCGATGAATTTGCTGCAAGTGGGATTGAATGTGATTTTGTTATTAATTCAACGATGGATCAATATCATTATGAGACAGCACTGAAGATTTTGAATGCCGGACATGACATGCTGATGGAAAAACCAATTGTTCCGGAAGCCAAGCAACTTCTTGAAATCCAAAAACTTGCAAAGGAAAAGGGCGTAAACGTGTTTGTATGTCACGTGCTTAGATATACACCATATTATCGTAAGATTAAAGAAATTATTAATGCAGGTACGATTGGAAAGATTATGACCATGGAAATGAACGAGCACGTATCAATTCCACACTATTTGGCTTCTTATGTAAGAGGAAAATGGAATTCAGAGGAGCAATGTGGTTCGGGCTTTATTTTGGCAAAATCTTGTCATGACTTGGATTTGATGTGTTGGCTGAACAATTCTTCTGTTCCGACAAAGGTGGCAAGCTTCGGAAGTCGTTCTCAATTTGTGCCGGAAAATGCACCGGCGGGTGCTGCAGAATACTGTTATCAGTGTAAAAATGAAAAGAAATGTCCGTATTCAGCAATTGATCAATACATGAAGAAAGATGTAATGCCATTCTTGGTATGGGATAGGTTAAACAAACCGTTAGATGATATTTCTGATGAAGAGAAAATGGAATTCTTGGAAAAGGACATTTACGGTCAGTGCGCTTACACTTGTGGCGGCGATATTGTAGACAGACAAAACGCTATTGTTTCCTTTGAAAACGGTTCTGTTGCTACTTTCAACCTAGTAGGTGGAAGCGTTAACCCGGGAAGATTCTTGCATGTTGTAGGAACAAAAGGCGAGATTATAGGAATGCTCGAGGAGGATGAATTCATCTTACGTCGTATTGCTCCGGGAACCGAGTTGTTTGGTATGGATGAAAAAGTACAGGTTCATCCAATTAATAACGCCAAATATGGCGGACACAACGGTGGAGATTATGCAATCATGCATGATCTTGTGAGATATATGCATGGAGACAGAAGTTCTGTTTCTATTACTTCCATTGAAGATTCGGTAAACGGACATCTGTGTGTATTTGCAGCAGAGCAGTCAAGAAAAATCGGTTCGATTGTGGATATTAAAGAAGATTTAAAATAAAACTCAAGGAACGGAAGTGTTATGCTTCCGTTCTTTCTGCATCATTTACTAATCTAGAAGAGTTAAAGATGAAATATAGAAAGGTTGGTATTTTATATGAGAACAAAATATTTATTTGTCTTAATTGCAATTTTACTGTTTTCCTTAATTACTGTAGGCTGTACAAAAGAAAACGAAGCATTGCAACACGTGGATTTTGTTGTTGAAGTGGAGGAAGGCAGAGAGCCGATTGTATTACAATTGTCGGACACACAGATTATCGATTCGGCGCAAGCGCGTTCTGCAGACCGAATCAGTCAAAGAGAGACAACATATTGGGCAACCGACCAAGTGGAAGAGTGTTGTTATGATTATCTGACAAAAACAATTGCCATGACTAGCCCGGATTTGATACTTATCACAGGTGACGTGATCTATGGCGAATTTGATGATTCGGGAAGTGCACTTACATCCTTAATAGAATTCATGGAGAGTTTTGAGATACCGTGGGCACCGGTTTTCGGTAATCACGATAATGAAAGTAAAAAGGGTGTGGACTGGCAATGTGACCAGTTTGAAAATGCAGAACATTGCCTGTTTAAACAGCGCGAATTAACAGGAAATGGCAACTATACGGTTGGGATCGTTCAGGGAGGCGTTCTGAAACGTGTATTCTTCATGCTGGATTCTAACGGGTGTGGAAATGTGAGTGCCGAATCTCTTGCAAACGGGCATACAACCTCTACGGTTGGTTTCGGCGGCGACCAGATTGAATGGTATACAGACACCATCAATCAGATTACAGAATTGTCCCCGGACACAAAGCATTCTATGGCGTTCCATATTCAACCGGCTATGTTTGCTACTGCTTTCGAGAAATATGGGTATAAGACAGGAACTGCACAATTTAAGCCGATTAATATTGACAATCTTCAAAATAAAGAAGATGGTGATTTTGGTTATCTGGGAGCTGAGCTGAAATCTGAATGGGATAGCACAGGCGCTGTGTGGAATACATTTAAACAGTTGGGCGTAGATTCTGTGTTTGTCGGACATGAACATTTTAACAGTGCCAGTGTTGTATATGATGGTATCCGTTGCCAATATGGTCAAAAGTCTAGCACCTATGATCGAACAAATTTTGTGGATTACAATGGCAATATCATTGGTTCGAGTTGTGAACAGTTAGAGGCTGTTGTTGGAGGTACG
Source organism: Faecalimonas sp. (assembly GCA_045632945.1). Lineage (GTDB taxonomy): Bacteria > Bacillota > Clostridia > Lachnospirales > Lachnospiraceae > Faecalimonas. Next base: position 72,146 of record JAZQXU010000047.1, read on the forward strand.
GTTATTCCGCTATCGGAGGAAGACGGTTCTATTATTGAACCATACATTTACTATTATAAGAAATAAACGATGGCGATTATTTAAACTCACCCTTGAATAGGGTGCAAGACGAAAGGAGATTGAGATATGAAGTACATCAATAATAAAGTGGTTGATCTGAAAGTGGCATATATTGGGGGAGGTTCTCGTGGCTGGGCTTGGGGACTTATGAGTGACCTGGCTTCCTGCAATGATATCTCTGGTGATGTGTATCTTTATGATATTGATTATGAGGCGGCACAAAATAACGAGGTCATCGGAAATTATTACAAAGATTGCGAGGATACAAAATCAATTTGGAATTACCATGCGGTTGAAACAATTCAAGAAGCACTTACGGGTGCAGACTTTGTTATTATATCTATTTTGCCCGGTACGTTTGATGAGATGGAGTCTGATGTACATACTCCGGAGAAGTATGGTATCTACCAGTCGGTTGGGGATACTACCGGTCCCGGCGGGATCGTTCGTGCGATGCGTACCATTCCGATGTACGAGGAGATAGCAAAAGCGATTAAGCAGTATTCGCCGGATGCTTGGGTAATTAGTTATACAAATCCTATGACTCTTTGTGTGAAGACGTTGTATCGTGTATTTCCGGAAATCAAAGCGTTTGGATGTTGTCATGAGGTATTTGGAACCCAAAAAGTGTTGATGAAAGCGCTAGAGGATATCTGTGATATCAAAGTGGAAGATAGAACAGAGATCAAAGTCAATCCGGTTGCAGTGAACCATTTCACATGGCTTACCAAGGCACAATATAAAAATATTGACTTGTTCCCTGTATATGCGGAGTTTGCTAAGAAGTATGCTGACACAGGTTATGGAGAACCGGTGGACAATAACTGGATGAACGCATCTTTCCGTTGTTCGGAAAGAGTGAAATTAGATTTGTTTAGAAAATATGGATATATTGCAGCTGCCGGCGACAGACATCTGGCAGAATTCTGCGAAGGGAAATGGTATTTGGAGAATCCGGATGTAGTAGGAGAGTGGGGCTTTGGTCTTACATCCGTAAAATGGAGAAAATGGGAACTGGGGTATCGTTTGGAAAGAGCAGAAAAACTTCGAAATAAAGAAGAAACGGTTACAATCAGATGCACGGGCGAAGAAGGTGTTCGCCAGATGCGCGCTATCTTAGGTCTTGACTCATTTGTGACGAATGTGAATATTCCAAACCAAGGGCAGATTCCGAACTTGCCGCTGGGCGCGATTGTAGAGACAAACGCGGTATTTCAAGATGGAAGTGTTACACCTGTTATGGCAGGTGAAGTTCCGACAAGTATTTATCCACTTGTGGCAAGAATTTGTGCGGAGCAAGAAGCGGTAAGCAAGGCGATTGCTGAGCGTGACGTGGATGCAATATTTCAAGCTTTTGCTGCAGATCCACTTGTTACATGCAGTTATGATGAAGCAAAAAAACTGTTCAACGAAATGGTGATGAATACGAGAGCATATCTTACCTCTTATGATTTAACCGGACTGCAATAATGCGTTGACACCTCAAGAAGAAAAGATTAAAATTATTTCAAATATATTCACGCAAATTAGGAGGAGAGCATATGTTTAGTGAAAATGTAAACATAAATGGCAAAGAATTTGTTTTTTATTCTAAAACAGAACCAACATCGTTCGAATTCAAAAAGATATCAGACGTGGAAGGACTTTCTGAATACGAACTTTATTTAGATTTAACTGAAACGGAAATGAGTACATTTTCTATCAAGTGGAGTGCCCATATGGAGGGAATTCTTTCCTGCTGGACTCCGATTGCGAAACGAGATAGGGAAGTAAAACAATGGTTTGGACCAAACACCAATTTCTCTAATATTTACTATGGGGCACCAATTATTTCAGTTATTGATCAAGGGGACAAAAACTTTAGTACTGTGGCAGTTTCAGACGCAGTGAACCCGGTGCGCATGACATTTGCGGTTAATGATTTCGAGGAAAAAGAGAATCTTGATTTTCATATATATCTTTTTGAGGGAGGCTGCACGGAAGAAAACTATACGATAAGACTTAGAATTGATGAAAGAAATATTCCATACTATGATGCAATCGCATCTGTTTCCGATTGGTGGCAGGAGTTTTATCCGATAGACAGAGTTCGCACGCATAATGGCGAACTTCCACTGTATTCTACATGGTACAATTACCATCAAAATCCAACGCAGGAAAGCTTGGAAAAGGAAATGGAAGAGGCCGTGAAATGCGGTTTCAAATCCTTAATTATCGATGATGGTTGGTCTTATGCGGGTGTTGGAACCGGTGACTATTGTAACTGTGGCAATTGGAATGTGACAGACACAAAATTCCCGGATTTTGGAGGTTTTGTAAACAAGCTTCACGGACTTGGAATGAAGGTAGCAGTCTGGTTCCCTGTTCCTTATGTGGGATATTATGTAGATGATTACAAAAGATTCCAAGGGAAAATTCTCTATAATTCGGATGGTGCCAAATGTGGGGTGTTGGACCCGCGCTACCCTGATGTCCGAAAATACATTGTTCATAATTACGTGGATATGACAAACAAATATGGACTAGACGGACTCAAATTGGACTTTATTGATGCATTCAGATGCCCTGTTCCATCAGTTTTATGTACAGACAAGAGTGAGGGTTATGACTGCGATAAGGTAGAAGAAGGTGTAACTAAGCTTTTACGTGAGATTCGAGAAACGCTCACTTCAGGACATGAGGATTTCATGATAGAATTTCGTCAGTTCTATGTGGGACCTGCCATGGTAAGAGAATGCAATATGCTTCGAGTAATGGACTGTGCTTTTGACTGCATAACCAATCGCGTGGGAATTGCAGATTTACGTTTGTTAAATTATGGTCTTGCAGTCCATGCAGATATGCTTTTGTGGTCAAAAGATGAAAAAGATGAAGTAGTTGCAAAAATGCTCTTAAATACAATGTTTGCTGTTCCGCAGATTTCTGTGTTACTCCAAAACAGTAGCGAGGAGCAAAAGAAGGTTATTACAAATTATATAAATTATTGGTATGAGAACAGGGAAGTGCTTTTGTACGGTCATTTCAAAGCACGTAATCCGGAAGCTTGTTATTCTCTGATTTCCAGTGAAAACGATGAAAAGAGAGTAGTAGTCGCGTATTCTGACAAATCAGTTTGTTTTGACGGAAAAGTAGCAGATATTTTCAATGCAACAGCGAGTGACTCTTTGTATGTCGAAAATGTATCCGGCACAAATATGAATGCCGCAGTTTATGATTGCTACGGAAATAGGTTGGATGAGTATGTGATAGAGCAGAATGTTTGCAAGGTATCTGTTCCGGAGGGCGGAATGCTTTCCCTACATACAAATCCATAAGGGGTAACCGAGTATGAAAAGACATACATTTGCAATGGAAATAAACCAAGGAAAGTCCGCCCAATTCAGAAGCAATCTGGGAAAAGTTTGGCCTGAGTTTACTTTCTTTCTTGACGAGCATGGAATGACGAATTTCAGTATTTGGGGCGTGGAGAACATCGTTTTTGGATATTATGAGACAGAGGAAGATGTTGTTTTCACGGAGGAAGACAAAGAAAAGATTGACGCGTGGGAGCAATCTTACAAAGATGCATACACATGGATTTCTACGCCGTTTGAAAATATGCGGCTTATGTATCATGATTTTGGTATTGTCAGAGAAAGTAAGGAATTAATCAGACACCGAGTATTTATCACAAAGCTGGTACCCGGAGCAGAGGAAGAATATAAAAGAAGACATGACGCCCTGGTTGAAGCAAGAGGCGATAAGCTTACGGAAGGTCCGGACAGTAATTTTTCCATCTGGTATGCGGGTGGTTATATCTTCGGGTATAATGAGATTGATACGACCATGGAGCATGACATGACTGAAGAAGAACGAGAGAGTACTATTCAGTGGGAGATGAAAATGCTTGAGATTATGAGTTGGCTTACTAACGATGTGGACTGGATTACAGGGGAATGCCATGATACAATCAAGAGGCTGGCATGGCACTGATATAGAATGGCTGAAAGCGAACTGCTTTCGGCTATTTTTATCGTAATTCCACTTGATGTTTTCAGTGAAATACCCCATAATGAGATTAGCAAATTGACATAATGGCGGTTGTAATAATAGGCGGAGGAGTATGATGAACAGAGACCCATTTGATATATACAGCATCTAGCCCGTTTTGTGTCAAGATTGTGGCAGATACATGTTTTTGCTGAAGGGAATACGAGAACGACAGCCGTCTTTTTTATTAAGTATTTGCGAACACTTGGGTTTGATGTGCAGAATGATATATTTGCGGAATATGCGTGGTTTTTTAGAAATGCGTTGGTGCGTGCAAATTACAATAATCTGAGGAAAAATGTACATGAAACTACAGAATATTTGGAAATGTTTTTGAGAAACCTTTTGTTAGATGAAGATAATGAACTTTCTAATCGTGCAATGCACATCAGCGGATGCATGGAAAAAGCCGATAAAAAGCCGATAAAAGCCGATAAAAAGCCGATAAAAGCTGATAGAGAACAGCTTATTGTGAAATATATTGAACAAAATGGTTCTATTTCTAATAAAGAAGCACGAGAGTTGTTAGGATTAGCGGAGTCTACAACAAAGCGAGTTTTAAAAGCTATGGTAGGCAACGGTTTATTAATTAAGCATGGCGAAAGGAAAGGAAGAAGATATTATTTGAAATGAAGAAAATATTTTTAACTATAGCACTTATTGCCCTCATGACCGGTAGCCTTTCTGCTTGCGGTCAAAGTGGCACGGGTGAAGAAAGCGAACCGGTGAAAGTTGGGGTATATGATATGTATGATTTAGCGACATATATGGAACCAGTATGGAAAGGCAGAGTGGTTCATAATGAGACAGTCATGTTTCTTGGTATGGATGACAAAGCGACACTGCTTTATGAAGCGGATGAAATTATTTCTGTGCGTTCTTACGATTTAAAAACAGAATACAAACAAGGTAAAGACTATGACTACATAGATGGGAAATTAGTTCTTTTGAAAGGAACGAGCATTCCACATATTAGCAGAGAGGAATACTACACGAATAATCCTGCATATTCCATGCTGGTCACAAAAGGCAATACAGAACCTGGTGCAACGGGAGCTTACACATATTGGGGTGAAGGCGATACAATGACAAAGTGGCAGGTTGCAGTCACTTATAAGCACAGTCAAAGTTGGGATGGTTATCCGCCGGAGTGTTTTGCAGATAGATATCAAGATTTGGTACAGAAGCTTAAAAATGGCGAGGATGTAACTTTCGTCTTTTACGGTGATAGCATAACCTATGGTGCGAATTCTTCTCTTGTGATTGGAGAGGAGCCGTTTGCACCTAGTTGGTCACAAATGTTCACTCAGTACGTTGCTAAGCAGTATGGGTACACAGTAAAATACGTGACTAATCAGTTTACGACAGCACCGGTTCCGCAAGAGGATTCGGTTTACGGTACAAATGGTACTATTTTTTACTACAATCCGTCTGTGGGTGGATGGACCGTAGAGAATGGACGCAACTATTTGGAGGATTATATCAATACATTTATTAATGAACAAGGTTGTGATTTGTTTGTCGTTGCTTTTGGTATGAACAACGGGGGTCTTTCTGCACAGCGTTTTTGCGCCCACACAAAGAAATTGATTGATAGTGTGAAAGAACATGCGCCGGAAATGGATGTTGTCATGGTGTCAACCATGGTGCCAAATCCGGAAGCGACGAATGGTTGGTATGGTAATCAGGAGCTTTTTGAGGCGGAGATGCTTTCTTTGGCGGATACACTGAACGAAAATGGTACAAGTTGCTCTGTTACATGTATGACAAGTATGAGCAAATCGATTCTCGAGAGCAAAAGATTCCGTGATTATACTGGTAATAATATTAACCACCCAAATGATTTTTGCGCGAGAATTTATGCACAAGTAATGATGGAGACAGTTTTGGGATATTAATAAAAGTAGAACAAGCATCAGAAAGGCATTCGCACATGAGTAAGGGAAAAGAGTATTTAAATCTTGTTTCTGAAAAACTGAATAAAAAGATTGCTGAAATGAGTGCGGCTATTCTAGAGGTGCAAAAAGATATTGAAAACATGAACGACTATTATTGGGAAAACTATACAGAGATGGACCAATATGGTTATGAAGATTTTGATAATCAACGCGCCCTCCTTACGCAGGTAAATGCGAATCAGGCAAACTGGGAAATGCTTCAACGATTAAGGAGAATGAAAGATGCGCCGTTTTTCGGTAGCGTAGATTTTCTTTACGATGGAGAGTGCGAATCGGAAGAATTCCACATTGGTATTGGCAACTTCTCCGAACAGACCGGCACCAAACCTCTCATTTATGATTGGCGCGCCCCGGTTAGTAGTTTGTTTTATGATTATGACAAGGGGCCGGCTTCGTATGAAGCACCGGGCGGAGTAATGGAAGGCGACATTTTGTCCAAATGGCAATATAAAGTTCGCGGCGGCAAAATGATCTACGAATTTGAAAGTGACGTCAAAATAGATGATGATGTTTTAAAGCAGGAACTGGGTTTAAATGCAAATGCACAGCTGAAAAATATTGTGCGAACAATCCAAAAGGAACAGAATGCCATTATTCGCAATACGAAGGATAAAATCATGGTTATACAGGGTGCTGCAGGAAGTGGGAAAACATCTGTGGCACTTCACCGAATTGCATATCTTCTTTACCATGACAGGGAGCGTTTGAAGTCTTCAAATGTGCTGATTCTCTCGCCGAACAGCGTGTTCTCGGATTATATTTCTCACGTGTTACCGGAACTGGGGGAGGAACACATTCGAGAAATGAGTTTTGACCTGTTTGCATATCATGAATTGAAGGGTATCGTAGCCGATTGCGAAGATCGTTATCAACATATAGAAAATCGTATTTTTCATCAGGACCAGATGTCAGAAGAACGCTATCATTGGAAACAGTCAGCAGATTTTGTGGGAGCAGTAGAAAGTTTTCTAGTTCTTTTAGAAGACGATTTGATGAACTTTAAAAGATTTGAATATAGAGGTTTTGTCAAAACAAGCGAAGAATTAGTTGAGTTATTTTATTATAAATTTCCGGACATTCCACTGCTGGCGCGCATGGAAGCCGTCATGGAGTATGTGCTTGATGAATACGAAACTTTGTTTAATCGCACACTTGTAGAAGAAGAGCTGCTTTGGATACGCGAGTGGTTTATGAGTATGTATGAGATGACAGATGTATATCAAATCTACAACTGGATTTTAGAAGCAAATGGATGGCAGGCGCTACCTGACGCTGAACCGGAGAAACGTGTACTTAGTTATGAAGATGTATATCCGATGCTTCATTTGAAACAACGCTTGTGTGAAATGAAAAAACGTAAGGATATCAGACACCTTGTTATCGACGAAATGCAGGATTATTCTTACCTACAATATGTCATCTTACAAAATATGTTTTCTTGCAACATGACAATCCTCGGCGACAGAGCACAGACGGTGGATGATGTGCCGCGTGACGTGCTTACATTTTTACCAAAGATTTTTGGCAAGCGAATGCGCGTTATTGAAATGAATCGCAGTTACCGAAATACGTTGGAAATTGCCGAGTATGCATCTGCAGTTACCGGAGTGACCGATATTAAATATTTAGAGCGACATGGAAAATCGGTTGTAGAAACAGAGTGTGAGTCCCAGAAAGAGGCGTTGAAAGACATTTTAAGCAAGACCGGGTTAGAGACAACGGCCATTCTCACCATGACAGAAAAAGAAGCAAAAGCTGCATACAAATATATGAAACAGCATGTGAAAGATGTGCATTATATTGATCGTGACAGTAGCGCTTTTCGGCGTGGTATTACGGTAACAACGTATTATCTTGCCAAGGGACTGGAATTTGATCAGGTCTTTATATTGGGTGGCGAGAAGGAGAATGCGTTTTTTAAGCCGTTTCGTTATATCAGTGCAACGCGGGCACTACATGAATTATATGTATATGATGTTAAAAAATAGGGGTTGCAATTTTGCAACCCCTATTTTATTTCGCTTTGTGATTCACATATTTTAAATCTGATTTTGAGTACATAATCGTTTGTTCCGAATACAAGCCGGTATAACCGGATAACATGTAGCTAATAGCAACGCCGATTAACAAATATTTCATAGAACCAAAGCCAAACATTTCAAACCCGATAATCAGAGAGGTAATAGGACTGTTTGTCACTCCACAGAACACAGATACCATAGCAACAGCCGCACATAACGATGGCGAAATTCCGACAAGTGTTCCAAATAGGCATCCAAAGGTTGCACCGATACAGAAAGACGGTACAATCTCGCCACCCTTAAAACCTACTCCTAATGTGATTGCTGTAAAAATAATCTTCCAAAAGAACGCCATTTTCGGAGCTTCGCCTGCAAAGGCTTCTTCAATCAGATTCACACCTGCACCACTGTATGCAGATGTTTGAAGTAGTATAGTAAGTCCGATAATTACTACACTACCAAGAATTACACGGATATATGGATTTGGTAAATGTTTTTTTAGTAAATGTCCGGTTGTATGTAATGTTTGGCAAAAAACAATACTAATGATTGCACAGCAGATGCCGAGCAATACTATCCAAAGTGCCGGTACAAGCCCAAAATCCAACGGTTCGACAATCGTAAAACTTTCTGCGTGACAGCCCATCAAAGAAGCAAAAGACGATGCCACAAGAGAGGCGATCATACATGGCAAAAAAGCGCCATATTGCATGATACCGATGCTGCTTACTTCCATTGCGAAGATAACTGCAGCCAGAGGAGTTCCGAAAATAGCCGAAAATGCCGCGCTCATACCACACATAACAATTAGTTTTGTATCATCATCGTCTAGACGAAACCACCTACCGAGTTGATTGCCGATACTTCCTCCAAGTTGAAGTGCAGCACCCTCCCGTCCGGCAGAACCGCCGAATAAATGGGTGATAATTGTTGAAACGAAAATCAATGGTGCCATACGAAACGGTACTTGCGATTCGGAATGCAACGTGGCAATCACTAGATTAGTTCCTTTATCATTTTCGTTTTTGCAAATGCGATACAGGAACACGATCAAAAGTCCTGCGATAGGCAAGCCTAATATAATTTGTGGATGATTTGCACGGAAACCGTTGGCCAGTCCCAAGCCTTTTACGAACAATATTCCCACGCCGCCCACAACAAATCCGGTAATGCCTGCAAGCAAAATCCAACGTAGGAATTGCCATGTATTTTCACGAGTTGTTTTTAAAATATCTTTTAGTTTATTCATAGTAGTTTCTCCTTCTATTTCAAGTCGGTCTTATCTTTCGTTCCCTGGGTCAATCTGCATATCCCGATAATCCTTTGGCGAGATGCCGTATTCTTTTTTGAATGCGCGGTAGAAGCTGGAGTAATCACCAAAACCAAATTTTTGGTAGGCTTCCGTGATACTCATATTTCCGGAAATGGCTTCCTGGCAAAGCTTCAGTCTCTTCTTTGTAATAAATTGATGAACAGAAAGCCCGATATTATCTTTAAATACATGAGCAATATGATATTTGCTTACAAAGAATTTTTTCGCTAATTCATCCAAAGAGAGATGTTCCTGCAAATGGTCTTGAATGTATTCTTCCAGTTGCTGATAAAGCAAGTATTCAGGGTTTTTGTATTTCGGTGTGGTTTGCTCATACACCACGCGATTCAGAGCTAATACAAGGTCATTGATGCATATGGAAATCTGAGCATCACGTCCAAATTTCTCGGCACGCATTTCTTCCAGCAAGCGCAGTATCTTTGATTGGATTGCATTAAAAGCAATCTGATCAGTATGAAAAATATACTTCTTTTCCGTTTCCACATATTGCATAATATACGCATAATCAGGGGATGATTGAAGTAAGTGATTGCAATATTCCTGACTAATCCAAAAAACAAAGCGCCTGTATGGCTTGGCATGACCGCGAATCATAGTACAGTGAGACAGATGTGGGGGAATGAGCATAATATCTCCGTAACGAACAGGAAATACTTCATTTCCCACTTGTATCTGCACCTCGCCCTCTAAAAAGAAGTAAAATTCATAATAATCATGAGAGTGCAAATCTACTTTAGGAAGGGAGCGATCCTCATAATAATAAAGTTCAAAATCTTTTGACAACATGTACTGCCTTGGCTGAAAGGCGGTTTGTAATCTTTTTCTCATAAAAACCTCTAAATAAGACAAATATTGTCATTATAATAACACGGAACAACAACTTTTGCAATGTATACAACAAATAGTTCAATTGATTTTAGAACAAACTTTTTTTATAATTGATGTATACATTATAAGATGCGTGAATGAACAAAAAAACAAAAAAGGCAGGTAAACATTTATGGAAATGACATTAAGATGGTATGGCTCAAAATTTGACACAGTAACACTCAAACAGATTCGCCAGATTCCGGGCGTAAGAGGTGTTATCACAACTCTTTATGACACACAACCGGGTGAGGTATGGAGTCGCGAAGCAATCCGTGCACTTAAGGAAGAAGTGGAAGCAGCAGGACTTCATATTGCAGGTATCGAAAGTGTAAATGTACACGATGCAATCAAGACAGGCGCACCGGACAGAGACTACTATATTGATAACTACATTCAATGTTTGGAAAACTTGGGAGAAGAAGGCATCAAATTAGTATGCTACAACTTCATGCCTGTATTCGACTGGACAAGAACAGAATTGGCTCGTGAATTGGAAGATGGCTCTACAGCACTTGCATATACACAGGATGCAGTAGACGCTTTGGATCCAGAGAAAATGTTTGAGTCTATCGCGGGAGATATGAACGGAACTGTAATGCCAGGTTGGGAACCGGAAAGAATGGCACGCGTAAAAGAGTTATTTGAATTATATAAAGACATTGATGATGAAAAATTATTCCAGAACTTAATCTATTTCTTGGAAAGAATCATGCCTGTTTGTGATAAATACGACATTAACATGGCAATTCATCCGGACGATCCGGCATGGAGCGTATTTGGACTTCCACGTATTATCATCAACAAAGAGAACATTCTCCGCATGGTAAACACAGTGGATAACGTACACAATGGTGTCACTTTCTGTGCAGGTTCTTATGGTACAAGCTTAAAGAATGACCTTCCGGATATGATTCGTTCATTAAAGGGAAGAATTCATTTTGCACACGTTCGTAACTTGAAGTTTATCACACCGACAAACTTTCAAGAAGCACCACACCTTTCATCAGAAGGAACATTCGATATGCATGCGATTATGAGAGCGCTTTATGATATCGGATTTGATGGACCAATTCGCCCTGACCACGGACGTATGATTTGGGATGAAGTTGCTATGCCGGGTTACGGATTATATGACAGAGCTCTTGGTGCTTGCTATTTGCAGGGACTTTGGGAAGCAATTGAAAAAGAAGACAGAGCGGGTAAATAGGAGGCATAGAGAGATGAGATTAAATGAAAATGGACTCCTCGATAGACAACAATGGGAGGAGAAAGGTTATAACCTTCCGCAATTTGATAGAATGGCTGTAGCGGCAGCTACCAAGGAAAATCCATTTTGGATTCACTTTGGACCGGGAAACATTTTCCGCGCATTCCAAGCAAATGTTGTACAGAATCTTTTAAATGCAGGACTTCTTGACAGAGGACTTGTGGTAGCAGAGGGATATGACTACGAAATCGTAGAAAAGATGAATCATCCACACGATGATTACAACCTTCTTGTTACTTTGAAAGCAAACGGAACCGTAGAAAAGACAGTCATCGGTTCAGTAGTTGAATCTCTGACAGTTAACTCGGAGAATGAGGCAGACTGGACTCGCCTCAAAGAAATTTTTGCAAAAGATTCTCTTCAAATGGCATCTTTTACAATTACAGAAAAAGGATACAGCCTTGTAAATGGAAAAGGTGATCCACTTCCGGGCGTAGAAGACGATTTTGCAAACGGCCCTGTAAAAGCAATGAGTTATATGGGTAAAGTGGCAGCACTTGTGTATGCAAGATATGAAGCAGGACGCAAGCCGATTGCTATGGTAAGTATGGACAACTGCTCACACAATGGTGACAAGTTATATGCGGCGATCAGTACATTTGCAGAAAAATGGGCTGAGAATGGCGTGGTAGACGCTGGATTTAGAGATTATGTGAATGACAAGAGTAAAGTTTCTTTCCCATGGTCTATGATTGATAAGATTACTCCAAGACCGGACGCATCAGTAGAAGCTATCTTAAAGGCTGACGGCGTGGAAGAATTAGAACCTGTTGTAACTTCAAAAAACACATGGGTTGCTCCATTCGTAAATGCAGAGGAAACAGAATATCTTGTAATTGAAGATGCGTTCCCGAATGGCAGACATGAAGCGCTTGAAAAAGGTGGCTTAATGTTTACGGAACGTGAGACTGTTGACAAGGTAGAGAAAATGAAGGTTTGTACTTGCCTCAATCCGCTTCATACTTGTCTTGCAATCTTTGGATGTATTCTTGGATACGAAAAAATTTCCGAAGAAATGAAAGATGCAGAGCTTAAGAAATTAGTTGAAACAGTTGGATATGTAGAAGGTCTTCCGGTGGTAGTTAATCCGGGCGTACTTGACCCGAAAGAGTTTATTGATACCGTACTTAATGTGCGTATACCAAATCCATTTATGCCTGACACACCACAGCGTATTGCAACGGATACTTCTCAGAAATTGGCAATTCGTTTCGGTGAAACAATCAAAGCTTATGCAGCGGCAGAAGATTTGGATGTAGAGGATTTGAAATTAATCCCAGTTGTATTTGCGGGATGGTTAAGATATCTCATGGGTGTAAATGATAACGGCGAGAAATTCGAACTTAGCCCGGACCCACTTCTTGAGACAGTATGTCCATATGTAGCAGGATTGCAATTAGGCAAGGACGCTGATGTGGAAGCAGCAGTGAAACCGCTTCTTGAAGATGCGAAGATTTGGGGCGTTAATCTCTACGAAGTCGGCATGGCTGAGAAAGTAGCCGGATACCTCACAGAAATGATTGCAGGACCGGGCGCTGTTAGAGCGACGCTTAAGAAATACCTATAAAATATTGAGACATGAGGTGAAGTGCAATGAAAGCATTTATGGATAAAGATTTCTTGCTGTCAACTGAGACAGCAAAGAAATTGTATCATGAATATGCATCGGTAATGCCGGTGCTCGATTATCACTGTCATATCAATCCACAAGAAATTTATGAAGACAGAAAATTTGATAACATCACACAAGTTTGGCTTGGCGGAGACCATTACAAATGGCGTCAAATGCGTTCGAATGGTGTGGATGAAAAATACATTACTGGAGATGCAACTGACCGCGAAAAGTTCCAAAAATGGGCAGAAACGTTAGAACTTGCTATTGGAAATCCACTTTATCATTGGAGCCATTTAGAATTAAAAACATACTTCGGATATGAAGGAAATTTAAATGGTGACACAGCAGAAGAAGTGTGGAATCTTTGCAACGCAAAACTTGCAGAAGATGGCATGACTGTAAGAAACATTATTAGACAATCAAACGTCACACTGCTCTGCACAACGGATGATCCGATTGATTCTTTGGAATGGCATATCAAAATTAAAGAAGATGACACATTTGATGTTCAGGTACTCCCAACATGGAGACCTGACAAAGCTATGAATCTGGAAAAACCGGATTACGTAGATTACATTGCCAAACTGAGTGCGGTTAGTGGTGTTCAGATTACTGATTTTGCGAGCTTACTCGAGGCTCTTCAAGTGAGAATGGATTTCTTTGAAGAAGTGGGATGTCGTATTTCAGATCACGGTTTGGAATACATTATGTATGAATCTGCTTCAGATGATGAAATTGAAGCAATTTTTGCAAAGAGACTTGCAGGAGAGATGGCTAGTAAAGACGAAGAAAGAAAATTTAAAACTGCCTACATGATTGCAATGGGAAGAGCATATAGTAAAAAAGGCTGGGCAATGCAACTTCATTACGGTGCAAAACGTGATAACAACCACGTGATTTATCACAATTTAGGACCGGACACAGGAGTGGATTGCATCAACACATATGCACCATCTTCTGAAATGGCAGATTACTTGAATGCTTTAGTTGTAACAAATGAGCTTCCAAAGACAATTATCTATAGCTTGAATCCAACAGAAAATGCGGCTATCGGAACTATCATTGGATGTTTCCAAGGCACAGAAGCAATCGGTAAGATCCAACAAGGAAGTGGCTGGTGGTTTAATGATCACAAGCAAGGTATGATGGACCAGATGATTTCACTTGGAAATCTTGGACTTCTCGGTAACTTTATCGGTATGCTTACTGATTCAAGAAGTTTCTTATCATATACAAGACACGAGTACTTCCGCAGAATCATGTGTGAATTAATCGGCGGATGGGTTGAAAACGGAGAGTATCCGGCAGATTATAAAGTGTTAGAAAAGATCGTAAAAGGTATTTCATATAATAACGCAGTACGCTACTTCGGTTTTGACCTATAGGCATGTAGCGTGTTGAAAAGGAGAAAAAAGATGAACAAATTATTACAAAAAGTACAAGATATGGGCGTTGTTCCTGTAGTTGTATTAAACGATGTAAAAGACGCAGCGCCGCTTGCAAAAGCACTATGTGACGGAGGCCTTCCATGTGCAGAAGTAACATTCCGTACAGAAGCGGCAGAAGAATCTATCCGCATTATGGCAGAGCAGTTTCCAGATATGCTTCTTGGCGCAGGAACAGTTTTAACAATTGATCAAGTTGACCGTGCGGTAGCAGCAGGTGCGAAATTTATTGTTAGTCCTGGCTTTGATCCGGAAATTGTAGATTACTGTTTGTCAAAAGACATCTTAGTGCTACCGGGATGTATTACACCATCAGAAGTAGCACAAGCCGTAAAACGTGGTTTGGAAGTTATCAAATTCTTCCCGGCGGAGCAATTTGGCGGTGTAGCAACAATCAAAGCATTGGCAGCACCTTATACAGGAGTTAAGTTTATGCCAACAGGCGGTATCAGTGCAAAAAATCTTGCAGATTATCTTGGATTTAAGAAAATTGTGGCATGTGGTGGCAGCTGGATGGTAAAAGGTGATATGATTGCAGCGGGCGAATTCGATAAGATTAAAGAAATGACAGCTGAAGCAGTGGCACTTGTGAAAGAAATCAGAGGTTAGTTATCAAAGGAGAAAAAAGTTATGAATTTAAATTTAAGACCAGCAGAAGAATGTAAATTTGATGCAGTTTCATTAGGTGAAGTAATGCTTCGTCTTGACCCGGGCGAAGGACGTATCCGTACGGCTCGTAGTTTCCGTGCATGGGAAGGTGGCGGAGAATATAATGTTGTCCGTGGACTTAGAAGATGTTTTGGACTGAAAACAGCAGTAATTACAGCATTTGCAGATAACGAAGTGGGTATGTTAATGGAAGATTTCATCCTTCAGGGTGGTGTTGACACATCTTTAATTAAATGGATGAAAACAGATGGTATTGGAAGAACATGCCGTAACGGACTTAACTTTACAGAAAGAGGATTTGGTATCCGTGGCGCAGTAGGATGCTCTGACCGTGCAAACACAGCGATTTCAAAAGCAACACCAGAAGATTTTGACTTCGAGTATATTTTCGGTGAGCTTGGTGTTCGTTGGTTGCACACAGGCGGTATCTATGCTGCTTTATCAGAACAATCATGTGAAACTGTATTAGCAGCGATTAAGACTGCAAAAAAATACGGTACAATTGTTTCTTATGACCTTAACTACCGTCCATCTATGTGGAGCGCAATCGGTGGTCATGCAAAAGCGCAGGAAGTAAATAAAGAAATCGCAAAATATGTAGACGTTATGATTGGTAACGAAGAAGACTTTACAGCATGTCTTGGATTTGAAATCGAAGGTAACGATGAGAACTTAAAAGAGCTAAACATCGAAGGATACAAGAAGATGATTAACAAGGCAGTAGAAACATATCCAAACTTCAAAGCAGTGGGAACCACACTTCGTGAAGTTAAGACGGCTACCGTAAATGACTGGTCAGCACTTTGCTGGGCAGGTGGAGAAATCTACAAAGCAAAGGATTACAAAGGACTTGAAATCATGGACCGCGTAGGTGGTGGAGATTCATTCGCATCCGGACTTATCTATGGTCTTATGACAACGGGTGATGCTGAAATCGCAGTTAACTACGGTGCAGCACATGGTGCACTTGCTATGACAACTCCTGGTGATACAACTATGGCTAGCAAGAAAGAAGTAGAAGCTATCATGGGCGGCGCAGGTGCGAGAGTACAAAGATAAAAATGATATCATAAAAAGAGTTCGCAAATTTTGTTTTGCGAACTCTTTTTTAAACTACAACATTTGCCGTAGGGCTTTTATTTTTCTTCTAAAATGACATCATACCCAATCTTCCCCTTTAATATAGCAGGATCATGAAAAAGCAATGGGATGTTATTTGCTCCAAAGTAATCTTGCAAAAAAAGCTTACTGGCTTTTGGATTGCAACTATTTCCGGTTGGAATTTGTCGTTCAAAACACGCTTTTATATAGCATTCATCTCCACAGAGAACATAAATTTTGTTTCCTGTTTTACAAACGACGATGCATGAACCAAGAGTATGCCCACCGATTTTTTGTATCACGACTCCATCACAAAGTGAAAATTCATCCTTAAATATGTGTGTTTTGAAAGAAGTTGGAATATAATTTTTCCCAACTTCAAATTCATTTTCCTGAATGTGAATAGTGGCATTTTTATACCTGTCAACTGATGCAATATGATCATGGTGTGCATGAGTTATAATAACATCTGTAATATCCGAAGTTCTCAAACCATAGTGCTCCAAAACAGTGACCGGCTTTTTAAATAATGACATTTCGAAACCGGCACCGTCATCACACCCCACATCCACTAAAATTTTTTTATTCCCAATTTCAATCAAATAAAAAGTAAAGGAAATTGGCAATTTCACATTATCTCTACCACCCATGAAGATATATTTTTCTTCAAAAGTGGATTCACCATATTTCAAAACAGTAATTTTCATAAAAATCCTCTCAAAACAGCAGATTTGTTTCCTTTTTTGGAAGTATAGCAGATTGAGATGCTTCATTCAAGATGCTACAATAATTATAAATAAAAATGGGAGGTGCTAGAAGTTGTCATATAAAAAGATTCTTTTCACAGAGCCGAAGGTTGCTAAACTTTGCGATTATGATATAGCGGAACCGGCTTCAGGGCAGGTGCAGGTGAGACTTGCTGTATCAACCATCAGCAGTGGGACCGAAAGAGCAAATATACTTGGGGATATCAATGTGAGTGTTTTTGAGACCAGTGATGTGGCTGTTTTTCCAAGAGAAGGTGGATATAGTTCGGCTGGTGTTATTGAAAAAATCGGTCCGAATGTCACGGACCTAAAGGTTGGGGACAGGGTGGCATTGTCATGGAGCTCGCACAGCCAAGTTTTAAATATAGCGCAAGAAAATGTTCATAAATTAAGTGAAACAGTTTCATTTCAAGATGCAGCCATATTTCATATCGCTACATTTCCACTTGCAGCGATTCGTAAATGTCGTGTTGAAATCGGAGAATCTGCGATAGTTATGGGAATGGGTATTTTGGGGTTATGCGCTTTACCACTACTTCGTATAGCCGGTGCAGCACCGATTATTGCAGTTGATCCGGATGCAGCAAAAAGGGAAAAAGCGATGCGCTGTGGTGCGGATTATGCGTTGGACCCATATGCTTCTGATTTTGTGGACAAGGTGAAGAGTCTTACTGGTGATGGCGCGAAGGTTGCTATCGAAGTAACCGGTGTTGGAAAAGCATTAGATACAGTGCTGGATTGTATGGCAAGGTACGGACGAATTGCACTTCTAGGCTGTACCAGAAACAGTGATTTTACAATTGATTATTATCACAAGGTACATGGACCTGGTATTACACTTGTCGGAGCGCATGCTAGTGCACGGCCTTTGGTTGATTCATCAAATGGTTGGTGGACACAAAAAGACGATATTTGCACACTGATTCATTTAACGGAACTGGGAAGACTTCATCTGGCTTCTATGATAGACGAAGTTCACTCGCCGACACAAGCGTCTGCAATATATACAAGACTTGCGAATGAGAGAACATTTCCGTTAGTACAATTTGATTGGAATAAAATGTAGAGGAGAATAAAAATGAAAGCTGTATTAATAGGTGAAAACAAGAGCCTACATTGGAGCGATGTGCCGAATCCAATTTTAGGGGCGGAAGATGTATTGGTTAAGATAGAAGCAGCGGCATTGAACCGTGCTGATTTAATGCAAAGAGAAGGAAACTATCCACCACCGCCGGGATGCCCGGACTGGATGGGATTGGAAATTGCCGGAACGATTGTGGAAGTTGGTTCCAAAGTTTCAGAAAAATCGAATTGGGAAATCGGCGATAAGGTCTGCGCACTTCTTGGCGGAGGTGGCTATGCAGAGTATGCTAATGTGAAGTATGACATGCTTATGCCGATACCGGATAACTGCTCTATGATCGAAGCGGCTGCTATTCCGGAAGCATTTGCCACGGCGTATCTGAATTTATTTATAGAAGGAAATATAAAACCGGGAAACACACTTCTTGTAACCGGTGGAAACAGCGGTCTTGCCAGTGTTATCATTCGTATGGCAAAGTCATTTGGTATTCGCGTGATTACGACAGTACGCTCTGCCAAAAAAGCGGAGGCTATTTCGGACCTGGGTGCAGATATTATTGTTGATACAAGCCAAACAGATATTGTAGAAGTGTTGAAAGAACAACTGGAAGTAGGTCATTCTGTAGATGTCGCTATTGATTGTCTCGGTGGCGAGGTAATGGGAAAATGTCTGCCATATTTAACACATGGTGCACGATGGATTATGATTGCCTCTATGGCCGGAGCAATGACAGAAGTTGATCTTGTAAACATATTTAAAAGAAATGTGAGAATTATCGGAAGCACACTTCGTTCCAGAGCTCCGGAAGTAAAGGCGGAGATTTTGGCTTGCCTTGTGCGTGATATATGGCCGAAAGTAGCGACGGGCGAAGTGAAGCCAACGATTTACAAAATTTTTCCAATCACAGAAGCAGAAGCAGCTCAGGATGTGCTGTATCATGGAGAAAATATAGGAAAAGTCGTTTTGACGCTTTAATCAACCTTGTTTTTGGATTCCCTGCTTTCTGTATTTGGCAGGAGAAACCCCCATGTATTGCTTGAAAATTTCTCGGAAATACGTGGTTGAATGAAAGCCATTTATTTCTGCAATTTTTTCTAAAGAGTTGTTGCTATGTAGCAAATCGGAAGCAGCATTTTCGACTCTTAGTTGGTTGCGATATTTAATAGGTGTAGTTTTTAATTCAGTTTGAAATAGATGATGTAGTCTGGACTCACTCATACAACAGTGAGCAGCCAACTCATCAACACCAAAATTTTTGTTAGTATTTTTTTCAACGTATTCCATTGCGGTAATTAAGGCAGGGTTATACGATGCTACATGAGCCGGCTTTAAATAAGGGAGTACTTTGGCATAAAATGAGAAATACATTCCCAATGCCTTTAGCTCATTGGCATACTCTTGCGTTGCGAGAAGAGCATATATGTTATCAAAAATTGCTTCTGTGTCCGTATTAGAAAATTCAGGGAGATATTGGATTGAATATTTTTCTCTCGCAAGAAAATCATATTTGTTTGCAATCATATGCATGGAATAATATTCAATATCCGGCTGACCACTCCATATAGAATTATAGCGAGCACCATCCGGAAGATAAAAAAGGGAACCTGTAGGCACGAGAATTTCTTCGCCCATAGATTTCAATATCACAGTTCCCTTTTTAACAAAAGCAAAGCTAGAATTGATTTTCCCGTTATTTGCGTCAAAACAGTGAGATACAGAACGGGTACTTTTTTCAATAACAAGCTCTTTTATATTTATTTTTGTTGCGTAATGAGTATGGTTATTCATAAAAAACTCCTTCAAATAGCAGTTTTGTTTCTTTTGAGGGAAGTATAACACGATAATATTCCGGTTTCAACAAGAGGGAGGATATTTATGAAGAAAATTAGAATAGGACATATAGGCACCAAACATGATCATAGTCAGGATAAAATCGATTGTGTACGTAAATTCCCTGAAATTTTTGAGATTGTCGGGGTGGTTGAAGATGATCCGACGCAAAGGGAACTCATAAAGAATAATCCATCGTATTGTGATTATCCGTTATTGACGGAAGAGCAACTTTTTAACGCAGGTTGTGATTGTATTATGGTTGAAGGATTCGAATTGGATTTACCTTATGTCGCCAAACGATGTGTAGAACAGGGTATCGCAGTACATATCGACAAACCAGCAGGACAAGATTTGCAAGTGTTTGAAGATACACTTCGCATTGCGAAGAGAAATCATATTCCGGTTCAGATGGCATATATGTACCGATACAATCCGGCATATTTAGATTGTCTCAAAATGATAAAAGAAGGCCACCTGGGTGAAATACATAGTATCAGTGCAGTTATGAATACCGGGCATCCGGATGAGAAGCGAGCATGGCTCAATCATTTTGATGCAGGGATTATGTTTTTCCTTGGTTGCCATATGGTGGATTTTGTTTATAATATTCAGGGTGTTCCGGAAAAAATTACTCCTATTATTAAATCCAGTGGAATACGTGGAGTTGAGGCGAAGGACCTGGCAACGGTTATCTTTGAGTATCAAAACGGTACTTCCATTATTCAGTCAAATTCCTGTGAAGTAAATGGGTTTGGAAGGCGTGAGTTAGTGGTGTGCGGAAGTGAAGGTACCTATGAGATTCATCCGTTGGAGCGTCCGATAGGAGTTAAATTTACAGAGCGTGCGTATGCAACGCCATTTTATGACAAACATGTAACACATGATATTCAGACAGTACCAATCGAGTGTCGTTATGATGCCATGATGATGGATTTTGTAAAAATGGTCAGAGGAGAAATTGACAATCCATATACTTATGAGTACGAGCTACAATTACAAAAATTAGTGCTGGCATCATGCGGACAGGATGTAGATTATAAAACGAAAGTGATCTTATAATTGTGTAGGAGGAAGTTTATGATTCAATTTAAAAACAAATTACCGGCTATGTGGGTAGATGGAAAACAAAACGGTACATATAACAACTGGGAGGTTGGTTTTCCTTCCGTGCTTACAACGACAGATTCAAAACTTGGGGAGTTTATCTGTACGTTAAGACAAAATGTTTTTGCTGACCGAAGACTTGTTTTCATAGACGATAAAATATTAGTGTGTAGCAATAACTGGATTCGCGACCATGTACATCAGATGAAGGCAAACAGGCACTGGGAATATAATTTGCGCTCATTTTTGGATTTTATTATTGACAACCAGAGAGAAGATGGACAGTTTTATGAATTGATTAAACAGTATGATGATTATCATTGGACTTACGTAAATGAGGATTGTTACAAACTGTATCCGGATGACAATCTTACCCTTGTGAGACTGGAGTTAGAAGCCGATGTTGAGTATCTTGTAGTAGAAGGTGCTATGTATTATTACCATGTTACCGGAGATGACAAGTGGTTGAGGGACAAACTTCCGAAACTGGAGAAGGCAATTGATTACATGACGAGCAACGAAAAACGTTGGGATGCCGAAAGAGGTTTGGTCAAGAGACCATTTACTATTGATACATGGGATTTCAAATATGGATTTGGCGGAGATGACAGAAAAATCGAAGCAGACACACCAATGTCCATTATGCATGGTGACAATTCAGGTGTGTATCAGGCTATGAATCAGCTTGCGTGGTTTAACAGGCGCTTGGGGAATGAAGAAAAAGCATCTGAGTGGGAAACTCGAGCTGAAGAACTTAGAATGAACATGTTTAAATATTTATGGAATGGCAAGTTCTTCATGCACCAGTTACATTTGAATCATGAGGGTGCAGATGATTTGGAAAATGAACGACTGTCACTTTCTAACACTTATGATATGAACAGAGGTGTTACAGATATAGAACAGTCTCGTAAAATCATTGAAGAATATATGGCAAGAAAAGAAAAGGCCGGTCTTTTTGCAGAATGGTTTTCAATTGACCCGGCATATGATAATTTCAATGGATATCAATTTGGTCAATATGTAAATGGGGCAATTTCCCCGTTTACAGCAGGCGAACTTGCAAAAGCTGCTTTTAATAACGGCCATGAAGAATATGGATGGGATATTATTTCGCGATTCATGAAAATTGTGGAGAGAGATAAGGATGTCTATTTCTTATACTATCCGGACGGAACACCACAACCGCAAGGCGGACCAAGTGCATGGGGCTCTGCAGCTTTCATTAGCGCAGTAGATGAAGGGCTTGCCGGAATTGTTGATGTGGGAGTCCAATATGACGAAATGATTTTTGCACCGAAATTTGCAATTACACCTTATACAGAACTTCGATATCTGACAGGTTATGAAGTCACAGGAACCAAGGTGGATGTGAAATATATTCTGACGGAGGAA
The DNA here is from genome assembly GCA_045632945.1 of Faecalimonas sp. Classification (GTDB taxonomy): domain Bacteria; phylum Bacillota; class Clostridia; order Lachnospirales; family Lachnospiraceae; genus Faecalimonas. Next base: position 94,697 of record JAZQXU010000047.1, read on the forward strand.
GGCATGCGATATGATATTGATGCTCCGTCAAAGAAAATTCATGCACACATTTTGATGCCAAAAGGAAAAGAATGTGTCGGAGTTTTGTTTAACGGAAACGAGCAAAACTACAAGGTGGTGTCTGTTGGGGATAGCATCTACATTGATTTTGACATTGAAATTGATGCAAAAGCACAAATAAGTATAGAAATTCTTTTCTAAACGATATTGTAAAAATGAAAGGGAACGGAAAACACAGATTCTTCTCGGCGGATGTATGGCCTTTAGTGGCAAAAGAATTATGGGAATTAGTGGAGTGTGGATGACCATGAGAGTTATCCACACTCTAAGAACAAATTTCTCACTATTTCCTATGTTCCTGCCTATACTTCAAAGGCGAACATCCTGTAATACTCTTAAACACATTGCTAAAATACGCCGATGAATGGAATCCACAAAGCTGTGATATTTCTAACATATCCTTGTCGGAAGACTCTAAAAAATTACAAGCATTCTTAATCTTAATATTATTCAAATAATCGATTAGTGTAATTCCCATAGAATTTTTAAATACGCGGCAAAGGTGATGCTTGGAGACATGCATTTGCTCGGCGATCTGCTCAATGTAGTGAATCTCCGAAAAGTGCTTGTTAATATAATTGATAATACTACTGATGCGTTCGTCATAGGAAGTATCAGGGGTGCACTTGGCAAGCTTTCGAAGCAGAATACCCAGTTCCATGGCAAAGTCAGTCTTATTGGTGCATTCAGAAAGAGACTTTAGTAGCGCTTTTAATTCACTTTGCATACTTTCCTGAGGACTGATTAAAATCTTGTCAAAGCATTTTAGCAGATTTTTAGCCGCACTTGGAGTGTAGGTCTCAGTAAGAAAATCATAGGTAAACCCTACGATGGTACGAAGTGAATAGGAACCACCTGTGCGATGAAATTGGTTTGGGGCGATTAGAATAAAATCACCTGCAGATACGGAGAAAAATTTATCTTCCACAAAATATTCTCTGCTACCGGCTTCCAAATAATACAACTCATAAGAGGAATGATAATGCATCGCAGGCATTGCCGGATATCCTGCAACCGTGCTGACGAAGTGGTCAGGTGTCTCTTCGAAAAATGGCATCTTGTATTGCTCCTTTGCTATGTTATGTACTATAAATGATTTAGATATCAATATTTTACAAATTTCAAACAAAAGCGTCAATATAATAATATAAAATGTGGAAATATTGTTGTATAATAAACAGAGATTTATAATGAGGAATTTTGAGAATATCAAAATCAGATGCTGAGTGCATGGAAAGGATAAGATATGAAAAATTTAGTTGAACAAAACATACAAAGAACAGAGCGACCAATTAAGGTCATCCAATTTGGCGAAGGAAACTTCCTCCGAGCGTTTGTGGATTATATGATTGATATTGCAAATGAACGAGGAGTGTTTGATGGCAGTATTGCCATTGTAAAGCCAATTTCATTTGGAAATATTGAGATGTTTCATGAGCAAGACAATCTTTATACAGTTGTTTTGCGCGGAAAGGAAAATGGACAGACAGTGAATGACAGTCGTGTGATTACTTCTGTTTCTAAGGTGCTTGATTGCGCGGAAGATTATGACAGTTATATGGAGCTTGCGACAATAGACAGTTTGCGCTTCGTAGTTTCTAATACAACTGAGGCGGGTATTGTGCTCGATGTAAATGATCATTTCGAAGGTCTTCCAAACACATATCCGGGAAAATTGACTCAATTTTTATACCATCGTTACACAACTTTTGACGGTGCGAAAGATAAAGGTCTTATCATTCTTCCGGTTGAGCTAATCGAAAACAATGGTGGCAAATTAAAAGAATGTGTATTGGCACTTTGCGACGCTTGGTCCTTACCGGTGGAATTTAAAACATGGATTATGGAAGCGTGTGTATTCTGCAGCACTTTGGTTGACCGCATTGTAACCGGCTATCCGAGAAATGAGGTTCAATCCATTTGGGAAGAATTGGGTTATGAAGATAATTTAGTTGACGTTGGAGAACCTTTTGGTCTTTGGGTTATCGAAAGTGATAAAGACATCAGCAATGAACTTCCGTTAGATAAAGCAGGACTTCCGGTAGTATTTACGGACAATCAAAAGCCATATCGCGAGAGAAAAGTGCGTGTATTAAATGGTGCTCACACAGCGTCTGTTCTTGCCGGTTACTTATATGGACTTAACATTGTGCGTGATTGCATGCACGATGAGATTATGGGTAAATTTATCAGACAAGTCGTGATGGATGAAATCGTACCACAAGTACCATTGCCGCTTGAAGAAGTACAGGAATTTGCAGCGTCCGTATTCGAACGATTTGAAAATCCATTTATCGATCATGCATTACTTTCTATATCACTTAATTCTGTTTCTAAGTGGAAAGCAAGAGTTTTGCCATCCTTCAGAGACCATTATGATAATGAAGGAGAATTACCGAAACTAATAACATTTTCTCTTGCAGCATTGTTTGCATTTTATTCATCATCTGATTTACGTGAAGATGGACTTTATGCGAAGAGAGCAGACGGAACAGAGTATGTGATCCATGATGACGCAGCGGTTTTGGAATTCTTTGCTTTGAATAGTGGAAAGTCTTGTGACGAGTTTGTAAATACAGCACTTAGCAATCAAAACTTCTGGGGAGAAGATCTGACTGTATATAATGGAATGGAAGAAGCAGTAACAGCATGGCTTGAATGTCTTCGCACAGATGCATCTGCAGCATTAAAAAAGGTATTAGAGGTTTAATATGAAGGCAATAAAAATACATCCAAACGATAATGTGGCTGTAGCGGTCAAAGCAATTGCAGTCAAGGAATCTATTGAAATAGGTGGACAAAATTTAGAAATAACCACAGCCATTCCGGCAGGACATAAAATTGCAATCAAGCCTATACAAGCAGGTGAAAATATCATCAAGTATGGTTTTCCAATCGGTCATGCAAAGGAAGACGTCATGCCGGGGAGTCACGTACATTCTCATAATGTGAAGTCTAACTTGGGAGAACTTTTGGAGTATACATATGAGCCTAATTTTCAGGATGTCATTCCAAGTCCGAGCCGTAGCTTTATGGGATATCGCAGAAAAGACGGCAAGGTGGGCATTCGAAATGAAGTGTGGATTATTCCAACAGTAGGTTGTGTCAATTCAATTGTCAGAGAAATTGAGACGAAGTCTCAGCAATATAAAACCGAGAACATTGAGGGGATTTATGCATATAATCATCCATATGGATGCTCACAATTAGGATCAGACTGGCAAATGACACTGGAATATCTGTGCGGACTGATTTGTCATCCCAATGCAGGTGCTGTGTTAGTCGTAGGATTGGGCTGTGAAAATGGAAACATTTCGGAATTAAAGAAATTTCTCGGAGACTACGACAGTGACCGTGTCAAATTTTTGGTATGTCAAGAGGAAGAATATGAGATTGCCAAAGGCGTGGAACTGGTAAAAGAACTTTGTGCGTTTGCGAATCAATTTACACGGGAAGAGTGTCCGGCATCAGAACTTATAATCGGTCTCAAGTGTGGAGGCTCAGATGGTTTTTCCGGTATTACGGCAAATCCGCTTCTTGGTTGTATTTCGGATAAATTGATTGCACAAGGTGGAAGTTCCATACTGACAGAAGTACCTGAGATGTTTGGTGCAGAAACACTTCTGATGAATCGCTGCCGCGACAAAGAGTTATTCGAGAAGACGGTACACTTAATTAATGATTTCAAACAGTACTTCATGCGATATGGAGAAAAGGTTGATGAAAACCCATCTCCTGGAAACAAAGAGGGCGGAATCACAACATTAGAAGATAAATCGCTAGGTTGCGTGCAAAAGGGTGGAACTAGTCCGGTCGAGGATGTACTTCAATATGCGCAGCCGGTGAAGAAGCATGGTTTATCTCTTCTTAACGCACCGGGCAATGACCTAGTAGCGTCTAATGCTCTTGTGGCATCCGGAGCACACATGGTATTATTTACCACAGGCCGTGGCACACCGTTTGGTTGTCCGGTGCCTACTGTCAAGGTGTCTAGTAACACAGCACTTTACAATAAGAAGAAAACCTGGATTGACTTTAATGCGGGAGCTTTATTGGATGGTGTATCTATGCAACAACTGACAGAGGAGTTTTATGACTATTTATTACAATTGTCATCCGGAGAGTTGCATGCCAAATCGGAAATGTTGGATAAGCATGAACTTGCTATCTTTAAAGATGGTGTGACTTTATAAGATATAAAAAGGATTGAGGAAAATTTTCTTTCCTCAATCCTTTATTGTTTAACCTGAGTTTCGCATAAATGCTGTTGTGATTACAATGTGTCTCCGCGTCTTACATATCCTGGTGTTTCGGCATCCGCAACTAATTCTTTGCAGTGAATTAATTTCGAGTGTTTTCCAACCACATGGTTTTCAACATGAATACCTTCCTCTATATAAGAATCAGGAAGGATTACAGAGTTCTTAACCACGGCGCCTTTCTTAATCGTACAACCACGACCGATAACAGAATTTAAAATTATTCCTTCAATCACGCAACCATTTGATACTACGGATTGTTTTACATCAGCGGTATCATAGTATTGTGTCGGGCATGAATCGTTTGTACGTGTGTAGATTGGCCATTCTTCATCAAATAAATCTTTTGTGGATTCATAATCAATTAAGGAAAGGTTTGCATCGTAGTAACTCTTGAAATTAGTGATTGCCGCGAAATATCCCTCATGTTTATAACCGCGCACATCTAATTCTTCGCAACAAATAGTTACGATTTGTGCGAGAGTGTACATGGAAGAAAGTGCTTTTGCTCTGTGAATCAAATCGACAAACATTTCTTTTTTCATCACATAGGTATCCATGAAAATATCTCTGTCTGCCTCATTACCGCGGTTTTTTGAAATAGACAATACGCCACTTTGACGGTTCAGAGTTAGAAAATCGCAATTCAGATAATTTACATTTGCATTATTTACAGAGTGATATAGTAATGTAATGTCTGCTTCTGATTTCCTATGTTCTTTAAGAAGCTTATGGAAATCCATGGCAAACACCATATGGCTAGGTGCAATAATTACATATTCTTCGTGCATCTTTTCGATGCTGTCTAAGTTTGTCCAAAAAGCAGCGATGTCTGTATTATAAATATCGTTCTTTGAATGTGCCTCTGTAAAAAGGAACTGAAGCTTGCCTCTCTTTGAATTGATGTTGTAATGACGTCCAGATGATACGTGTTCAATTAAAGAACGAGGATTACTGCCGGCAAATAGTTGAATACGGTCAATGCCACTATTACTCATGTTAGAGATAGGAAAATCGATAATACGATATCTTCCTAGGAATGAAAAAGCGCCGATTGGACGATAGTCTTGCATTCCCTCTACCCAGATATGGTTCCCGGATGTGTTTATAATTCCAAATGCTTTAGCCATCTTATTCTACCCCCTCTACATCTTTTGCCACCAATTCGATGTGTTCACTATCTGCACTTCCAACAATTGCACCCTTACCGATTCTAACGCCATCTGCAATGAGTGCACGATGAATTACGGCACCTTCTTCGACGATAACGTTTGGCATCAATACAGCGTCAAGCACCTTGGCATTTGCACCGACTTTAGCACCGGTAAATAATACGGAATTTTTAACTTCACCGTTAATAACGCAGCCTTGAGTAATGAAAGAACGCTTGATGTCTGCATTCATTCCCACATAGTGCGGGAGAGTGGTAGCATCTTCGGTATATATTTTCCAAGACGGGTCTCCGAGATCCAACTCATTATTGTTATCCAACAAATCCATGTTGGCTTCCCACAACGAATCGATGGTTCCAACATCCTTCCAATAACCTTGGAATTTATAAGCAAATAAATTTCCTCCACTATTTAATAAGGTAGGAATAATATCTTTTCCGAAATCGTGGTTAGAGTTTTCGTTTGCCATGTCTTCCACAAGCATCTGACGAAGTAACTTCCAATTAAATATGTAGATACCCATGGAAGCAAGATTACTCTTTGGAACAGGCGGTTTTTCCTCGAACTCGATGATGCGCCCGGAATCGTTTGTGTTCATAATTCCAAAACGGCTTGCCTCTTTAATAGGAACTTCGATAACAGCAATTGTTGCATCGGCGTTCTGTTCAATGTGATGAGACAGCATGTCCGCATAATCCATTTTGTAAATGTGGTCGCCGGATAAAATCAATACATATTCCGGCTCGTAGGTATCTATAAAGTCAATGTTTTGAGAAATTGCATCTGCCGTTCCGCGATAGACATCAAGGTTTGCATCTGCCTTTTCGCGCGGTGGTAGAACGAATACTCCACTATCTTTTGCATCAAGCCCCCAGCGTCTGCCGGCAGCAACGTAACTGTTTAACAAAATTGATTCGTACTGTGTCAACACGCCAACAATATCAATACCACTGTTTGCGCAGTTGCTAAGTGGGAAATCCACGATACGATATTTGCCGCCGTAGGAAACAGCCGGTTTGGCGACTTTGTTTGTCAAATCATGTAGACGAGATCCGCGGCCGCCTGCCAGAATCATCGCTAACATATTATTTTGTTTCATGAAAAATCCTCTCTTTCGATTTGATATTTTTATTATATATCTTTTTGGTAAATTTGGCTATAAATTCGTCAAAAAAAAGAAAGAAAATATACTTGACGTAAGACTTGCGTTTGTGATAAGATATACGGGCGAATGGAAGTAGGTCTTTTTTTTATGCCTAAAATTAGGTAGTCTCGCAAACTACCGTGTAACACGTTAATCTTTAGAAAAAAGCGAGGTGGAAGTTGTGCGTACAAGAATAACATTGGCATGTACAGAATGTAAACAACGTAACTACAATACTACTAAGGAAAAGAAAAATCATCCTGAACGTATGGAGACAAAAAAATACTGTAAGTTCTGTAAGTCACACACATTACACAAAGAGACGAAATAGTATCGTTGAAAGGAGTGAATGTTATGTCTGAAACTACAGTAGAAAAACCAAAAAAGAAAAGCTGGTTCAAAGGTCTTAAAGCGGAGTTTAAGAAAATCATTTGGCCGGATAAAAAAACACTTGCAAAACAGACGGTAGCAGTTATCACATGTTCTGTTATCCTGGGAGCAATCATTGCAGT
>JAZQXU010000048.1:0-68448 GCA_045632945.1 Faecalimonas sp.
CAGAGATGATATAAGGGTGGCTGTTACAAAACTTCCTATGGTCAAACAGTTGTAACAGCCACCCACATTTTCTGTCCTGCAGTTGCAAGGCTTTTCAAAGAATCTCACGATGTTATCTCACACATATTGCAGACACAGAGAGCTATTGGTTTCGAGTTTACTTTTTGCAAGCGTAATATCTTCGTGTGAATGAGATTCATAGAAACTCTTGTTCCCGAAGATTCTGCTCTGATAGAAAAGAATACACTGAAGCGAATGTTTTATTAATACATTTTGTCATCACTCGAAATGTCAGCTTTACCGCATACCCCAACATTTGTTGCAGAGCCGTTAAAAGGAGACTTGTTCAAGTCTCCTTTTACTATGTACTCTATTATTTAGATTTCTTCAACATAAATCACGCCTTCTATTGCGCTAACCTGTTCGACCAATTCTCCATGCAATGCTTTTGCAGGAAGTCTCAATGTAATAATTGCCGCTGCCTTAGAAGTTCTTGCATGTTCTGATGACTCCGCCTCAATATCATCAATGACAATGTTATGCTCTTTCGTAAAGGCCGTAATACGTCTGATAGCAGACATCTTCTCAAATTCCACATACAGCATTACCAATTTAGCAGATGCCAACATACGTCGGTCAAAACTATGAAGTACTACCATGATAAGGAAAATCATGAATGTACCGAAAAGCGCTCCCTCATAGTATCCGCTTCCAATTGCAAGACCGATACACGCAGCTGCCCATAATCCCGCTGCTGTCGTCAGGCCTTTTACTCTGTTATGGCCGGTCGTGATAATTGTGCCGGCTCCAAGAAAACCGATTCCATTCACAACTTGCGCACCCATTCTTGCCACATCGCCGGTTCCATATATTTCACAGATATGTTCATTTGTCATCATGACCAATGTAGCTCCAAGGCAGACAAGCATATAGGTTCGAAATCCGGCCGGTCTTTTCTTGCGGCCGCGCTCAATACCCAAAACGCCGCCACACAAAAGAGCCAATAGCATCTTAAATAACGCAATCAAAATTGCCTGCCATTCAAATTGCCAATTTAACCATTCTATATTCAAAATATTTCCTCCTATTAATCTTCAAACACTTCTTTTACTTTGTCCATAAAACCTTTTTTCTTGCTTTTTTTCTCTTCTCCTTCTTCTCCTTGGTTCAAAGAATTGCCGGTAAGTTCATCAAATTTGCGAAGCAACTCTTTTGCCTCTGAACTTAATTTTTCCGGTGTCTTTATTTCCAAAGTTACATAATGGTCGCCACGAATTTTTTTATCGCGAATAGAAGGTACTCCTTTTCCACGAAGTCTCACCTTCGTTCCCGTTTTAGTACCAGGAGCAATGTTATATAAAACATCTCCATCAACTGTCTTAATTCTCACGTCACCACCTAATGCTGCCTGTGCAAAAGAAATTGGAGCCGTCGAGAAAATATGCATATCTTGGCGTCCAAACTCATGATGTCTTGACACTGTTACTTCTACAAGTAAATCTCCTCTTGGTCCACCATTAATTCCTGGTTCACCTTTTTCACGAATACGAATACTTTGTCCGTTATCAATACCGGCAGGAATCGTTACTGATATTTTCTTTCTACTTGCCACAAATCCTGTTCCGCCACAGTCCGGACATTTTTCACGGATGATTTTACCCGAACCATTACAATCCGGACATGTTTGCATACTTTGCATAGTTCCAAATAAAGATTGTGTTGTATACATAACTTGACCTCGGCCACCACACTTTGGACAAGTTTCAGGAGAAGTTCCTTGCTTTGCGCCTGTTCCTTTGCATGAATTGCACGGATCCTTTATCATCACATCCAATTCTTTTTCACAGCCAAAAACTGCTTCTTCGAATGTAATTCGTACGCCTTTGCGAACATTCGCGCCCTGCATCGGTCCATTATATGAACGTCTCGAACGACGTCCGCCTCCAAACATATCTCCAAAGATATCTCCGAATATGTCGCCAAAATCCATGCCACTGAAATCGAAGCCACCAAAGCCGCCTGCTCCCCCGGCACCCCCGTCAAATGCCGCATGACCAAATTGATCATATTTTTGGCGTTTATCCGGATCACTAAGCACAGCATATGCTTCTGAAAGTTCTTTGAACTTTACCTCAGCTTCCTTGTCTCCAGGATTTGCATCCGGATGATATTTCTTTCCCAAGGCTCTGTATGCTTTTTTTATTTCAGAAGCATCCGCAGTTTTACTAACTCCTAATACTTCATAATAATCTCTTTTTGTCTCAGCCATAACAATCTGCCTTCCTATCTGTCTTAATTACAAGGAAATTCTGCGAAACAAACAGTTCCGCAGAATATTTCATTAAATCTCCTTGTAGTCTCCATCCACTACATCGTCACCATTAAAACCTTCCGGTGCAGGACCTGCTTCCGGTGTTGGTCCCCCTTGTGCTCCTTGCTGCTGTGCTGCGATGTTTTCATACATTTTTGTAAATACACCTTGTGCATCTGTCATTAGTTTTTCTTTTGCAGCTTTAATTTCTTCTACATCAGCATCTGTCATTGTTTCAGGTGTTGATTTTGCAAGAATATCTTTGAGTGCCTGAATGTCAGCTTCAACAGTTGCCTTTTCGTTAGCATCTACTTTATCAGCAACATCTGCCAATGCTTTTTCTGTTTGGAACACGATAGAATCCGCTTCGTTTCTTGCATCAATTGCCTCTTTACGTTTCTTATCCTGTGCTTCGAATTCTGCTGCTTCTTTTACCGCTTTCTCAATGTCAGCGTCTGACATGTTAGAACCTGATGTAATTGTAATGTGTTGTTCTCTACCTGTTCCCAAATCTTTTGCAGATACATTTACGATACCATTAGCATCGATATTGAATGTTACTTCGATTTGTGGAATTCCACGTGGAGCCGGTGCAATACCATCAAGTCTGAATTGCCCAAGTGTCTTATTGTCTCTAGCAAACTGTCTTTCGCCTTGCACAACATGAATATCAACTGCTGTCTGGTTGTCTGCTGCTGTAGAGAATACTTGGCTCTTACTTGTTGGAATTGTTGTATTTCTTTCGATCAATCTTGTAGCAACACCACCCATTGTTTCGATAGAAAGTGAAAGTGGTGTAACGTCGAATAAAATAATATCGCCCGCGCCAGCATCTCCTGCTAATTTACCACCTTGAACAGATGCACCTAAAGCAACACATTCATCTGGGTTTAAGGATTTGCTTGGTTCTTTTCCTGTTAATTGTTTTACTTTATCTTGAACTGCCGGAATACGTGTAGAACCACCAACCAATAACACTTGACCAAGTTCAGATGCAGCAAGACCAGCATCAGAAAGCGCTCTTCTTACAGGTTCCGCTGTTCTTTCTACCAAATCATGTGTCAATTCATCAAATTTTGCTCTTGTAAGGTTTATATCTAAGTGAAGTGGACCTGATGCATTCATGCTGATAAATGGAAGGTTAATATTTGTTGTTGTAGCTGTTGAAAGTTCTTTTTTCGCTTTCTCAGCTGCTTCTTTTACTCTCTGAAGTGCCATTTTATCTGCTGACAAGTCAACACCATTACCAGCTTTAAAATCAGCTACAATATAATCAACAATCTTTTGGTCAAAGTCATCACCACCAAGTCTGTTATCACCTGCTGTAGATAATACTTCGATAACACCATCTCCGATTTCAATAATAGATACGTCAAATGTACCGCCACCCAAATCATATACCATGATTTTCTGTTCGTTTTCGTTGTCAAGACCATATGCAAGTGCTGCTGCTGTTGGTTCATTAATAATACGTTTTACATCAAGACCAGCAATCTTACCTGCATCCTTAGTTGCTTGACGTTGAGCATCGTTAAAGTAAGCTGGAACTGTAATAACCGCCTCTGTTACTTTTTCACCAAGATATCCTTCAGCATCTGCTTTCAATTTTTGAAGAATCATTGCGGAAATTTCTTGTGGCGAATATTTCTTGTCATCAATTGCTACTTTGTAATCTCTACCCATTTCTCTCTTAATAGAAGAAATTGTCTTGTCTGCGTTCGTTACAGCCTGACGTTTTGCAGGTTCACCAACCAAACGCTCTCCTGTTTTTGTAAATGCCACTACAGACGGAGTCGTTCTGGCACCTTCTGTGTTTGCGATAACTGTTGGCTGTCCACCTTCCATAACGGCTACGCAGCTGTTTGTTGTTCCTAAGTCAATACCAATAATTTTTCCCATTTTCTTTTCCTCCTAATTTGCTACTTTTACCATACTGTATCTCACAACCGAGTCACGATAGGTGTAGCCTTTTTGAAATTCTTCTACAATAATATTTTCTCCAACCGTTTCATCTTCCACATGCATCACTGCATTGTGTAAATCCGGATTGAATTCTTGACCAATCGCTTTGATTGGTTTTACACCAACACCTTCAAGCATTGTCATAAGTTGTTTGTATACCATTTCCATACCGGTTACAAATGCATCTTGCTTATCTTCTTCCGCCACGGATTGGAATCCTCTTTCAAAGTTATCCACAACCGGAAGTAGTTTTTCTACGATGTCTTTTGCACCGATTTCGTACATTGCAGATTTTTCTTTCTCTGTACGTTTACGGAAATTATCGAACTCAGCCATCTGTCTTAACAGTTTGTCTGAGAGTTCTTCGATTTTTTCGTCTTTTGCATCTTTTTTCTTTTTAAATATTTTTGCTTTTTCTTTTGTAGGTTCTTCTTTTGTGTCATCGCCACTATCTGTATCAACGACTTCGTCAATCTCTGTTTCGGCATCTACATTTTCGTTCGTTTCATCTTCATCCGTCACGTTTGCACGAGCACAGTCCTCTACAACTTCCTGATTCATCTTTTCCTCCAATGAGCGTTCCACCTTTCTATTCTTCTTTATGGAAAATCTCGTCAAGCTCTGTCATAAGAGTTTTCAAAGTTTTCATTACGTGTTCATAATCCATTCGCTTCGGTCCAATAATACCTATTGTTCCTTGCATGCCTTCGCCCAATTCATAGGTTGCTGTGACAACGCTGCAATCCTTCATCGACTGTACCGGGCTTTCGTTACCAATATAAACCTGAATTCCATGGTTGTCTTCTTTAGCAAGTGTTTGTGTAACAATCTCCTGAAGCATTTGTTTTTCTTCAAATGCATTGATAATTTCTTGTGCACTCTGATTATCACTGAGTTCTGGATACTTAAATACGTTTGTTGCACCACTTGTATAAATCTCCATGTCCTCCGGTTGAATGGTGTTTCCAATAGCATCAAGCACATCACCGATTATTTCACTATGCATACCCGCCTGCTCTTTTAATCTGGCAATCATACCAAAATTAATTTCTTCAACAGACATGCCGGTGAGACTTGTGTTAAGAAGCATGTTCAATTTCAACATAATTTCATTATTAAGAGTTTCTTCAACTGTTACAATCTTATTCTTAATAATATTTCCTTCCATCACAATGACTGCAATAATCTGATGTTCATCTACTTGCGACAATTGGATAAATTTCAATTTGTTCCTATTAAGATTCGGTGCTGAAACCATTGTTGCGTAATTTGTGTTCACTGCAAGTACTTTTGCTGCCTGTTTCAAAATCTTGTCCATTTTGTCGGCTTTTTCAAGCATTTGCTCGCGCATCTCAATGACTTCTTGTTCCTTCTCCGCCATCAGCATATCTACATATAAACGATACCCTTTATCTGATGGGATACGTCCTGCTGATGTATGAGGCTGTATGATGTAACCCAAATCTTCCAAATCCGCCATTTCATTACGAATGGTTGCCGAGCTCAAATTCAAATCAGTATACTTTGAAATCGTTCTTGAACCAACGGGTTCACCGGTCTCCAAATAGTTCTGAATGACCGCCTGCAAAATCTTAAGTTTGCGCTCATCTAATCCATGATTCAGTTCCATATATACCTCCTCACTTTTTTGTTATTAGCACTCTTCATTCTCGAGTGCTAACATCTACGTTATTAAAATATCACTGGGGTGTTTGTTTGTCAACCATGTTTATAATTTTTTTAGATTTTTTCTATTATAATTTTTATACCTTTATGTAGTTTTCTTTTTTTGTTAATTTCACTGCTACTATACCATTGTTTTCTTTGAAGGTTGGGTATGCATACCACACCTGACGTGAATATAGAAAAAAACAACGATTTAGACGTGTTTTCTTTAATAGTTCCCGGCATTTTGGGCATTAGTATGGTTGTTTCTTACACTTTTACCCATTTCATTAACCTATTTATTTTAAACATACAAATATACCATGTGTCTTTTTGTTCCTACATTTTCCCTTTAATGTAGAAAATATTCCTCTACAATCTTCTCCACTGTTGTAGCACTTAAAGGATTGTCTTTTGTTTCAAAAGTGGTAATTAAATGAATTGTTGGTATGATTCCGTTTGAAATATAGAATTGAAGTTTTGATAGCATGTTTTTGCAATATTCAGAATTGTCAATCATTCCAAAGTGTTCCCAATAAAAAATATTACCTGTTTTAGGATGACGAATAGTAAAATCCGGAAAAACGGATATGCTTCCTATTTGTAACAAACATTCATATCGAAAAGGTATTTTGTTCTTATATAAAAACATATCAATGAGGGCTTCTGATTTTGATCTTACTATTTGTCCGGAATATGTTGTGTGCTTTAGATTTTCGGGATTCTTTTCGTTTTTATGATATGAAGCTTGTGCCCATTCCTTAAGTTCCTCTGACTGAGGACGGAAATTTGTTTGAAGAAGTTCTTTATATCGGGGTGAATGTATAAACGCTTGTTCTGTTTCTTCTGCTTGAGTATTATGTTGTACGAGATAAGCATCAATGGCTTTCTTTTCTTGCCGAGCATTTTCTAATTGAAGCGATAAATATTTTTTATATGCCAATTGCTCAGCAAGTGCGCGTTCCCCTTTTGGAATATATTTTGGATTGTGTCCATCGCTTTGATACCATTTAAATCCCTTTCCATTAGAAGCGCAAATCAAATGCCCCTCGGGCAGCATGTCAATTTGTGATTGTATTTTTATAATTTTGTCATCAAGTTTCGTTTTTTCATTAAGTACTTTATCATATATCATTACAATTACTCCTTCTTATTTATTATTCATACAATATTTCCGCGAACACATAGTTACTTACATCAATACCTTTCGAAGTTAAGTGCAGATATTCTCCACTTTCTTCTATCAGTCCATCTGCCAACATTCGTCTAATACCTTGCCCATAACGTTCTTCTATGCTCACGCCAAAATTTTCTTTGAATTCTCGCCTGGAGATACCTTCCATTTTGCGCATGCCAAGAAAAACAAATTCTTCCATTTGCTCCTTTGTGGTCAGACGCTCCTTGTTGCATGTAATTATTTTCAATGTCGCAGAGTGTTCTATATATTCTATTAAATTTTCTGTGTTGGTATATCTTATATTGTCCATCAGACTCGACGCACCAAGTCCTAACCCTAAATAATCCTTGCGTTCCCAATACCCCAGATTATGCTTACATTCTTTTCCCGCTTTCGCATAATTAGAGATTTCATATCGGTAATATCCCGCCTCTTTCAATAATTCTTCTGTCTTTTGATACATCAATCGTTCTTCATCTTCGCTCGGCAGCTCTCGCGCCCCACAGCATCCTTCTCCATAATCTTTCGCAAAAGGCGTCCCTTCTTCGATAATAAGGCTATATGCAGAAATATGTTCCGGTGAAAGCGCTATTACTTTATTCAGGGTCTCTTCCCAACTTTCCAGTGTCTGTTTTGGAATTGCCGAAATCAAATCCACATTGATGTTATTAAATCCGCATTCTCTCGCCAAACGATAACCATATAAAAATTCTTCAAATGTATGAATTCTTCCGAGAATTTTCAATTCTTCATTGTTTGTTGATTGAAGTCCAAAACTAATACGGTTAATACCTACTTGGTTATATGCTTTTAGTTTTTCCTGTGTGATTGTTCCGGGATTTGCTTCTATAGTTATCTCTGCATCTGTGGATATTTGAAACGCCTCTCGCAAGGCAGCAAAGATTTGCTGAATATGTGTGGCTTCAAGAATAGACGGAGTACCACCGCCAAGAAAAATTGATGTGATAACACGTGAATGTTCTGAATGTACTTTTATTTCTCGAATCAATGCCATAACATAGGCATCAATCACTTGTTTGCTTTGAGGACCGGACAAGAAATCGCAATATAAACATTTTTTCACGCAGAATGGTATATGAATATATAATTCAAGTTCTTTTTTCATGTCCGCCTCCCTAATAAGTTTTTAATTTTATACTTTAGAGTTGTAATGGGTATTACATGATGTTTTATTTTGAAAACACCCATTTTAAAATACACACTCAGCCTTTAGAATAAGATAAGACCAGTTTTTTTCTATAAAACAAATAAATCGCATCTAGATACCCTATATATTACCAAACCTAGGGTTTTCATGAAAATAAATTCTCATTTTTAGAAAAATACATCAAAAAAGTGCTTAAAATATAATTTTAATATCAACATTTGGGTATTTGAAATCTTATTTTCATTCAAATACCCAAAATTCACTTTCCTACTTTTTATCATCTAATTTTAATACGCTCATAAATGCTTTTTGTGGTATTTCTACATTTCCGATTTGACGCATTCTCTTCTTTCCTTCTTTTTGCTTTTCAAGAAGCTTACGTTTACGGGAAATATCACCGCCATAACATTTAGCCAATACGTCTTTTCGCACTGCTTTTACTGTTTCTCTGGCAATAATCTTGCTTCCTATTGCTGCCTGAATCGGAATTTCAAACAAGTGTCTTGGTATCTCGTCTTTGAGTTTCTCACACATTTTGCGTCCGCGTTCATAAGCACTTCCTTCAAACACGATAAACGACAATGCATCAACTTCCTCTCTGTTGATTAAGATATCAAGTTTCACAAGCTCTGATTTTTCATAACCAAGCATTTCATAATCGAAAGATGCATACCCTCTGGATCTGGATTTTAACGCATCAAAGAAATCATAAATGATCTCATTGAGCGGTAAATGATATCGAAGAACTGCTCTCGTTTCCTCAATATACTCCATTCCCTGATATACGCCTCGTCGTTCTTGGCACAAATCCATAATGGCTCCAATAAATTCTGAGGTTACCATAATCTCAGCCTTTACCATCGGTTCTTCCATATAGTCAATCTCTGTTTGTTCCGGAAGATTAGACGGATTTGTAAGCTCTATAATTTCACCGTTTGTCTTGTGTACTTTATAAACAACGCCGGGCGCTGTTGTTACGAGGTCCAAATTATACTCGCGTTCTAAACGTTCTTGAATGATTTCCAAATGCAACAATCCCAAGAAACCACAACGGAATCCAAAACCTAAAGCAATGGATGTCTCCGGTTCAAACTGCAAGGCCGCATCATTCAACTGTAGCTTTTCCAAAGCATCACGTAAATCTTGATATTTTGAACCATCCGCCGGATACATACCGCAATATACCATCGGCTGCACTTTCTTATATCCCGGCAGTGGCTTGTCACACGGTCTGTCTGCATCCGTAATGGTATCTCCCACACGAGTATCCTTTACGTTTTTTAAACTGGCTGTAATATAACCAACCATTCCGGCTGAAAGTTCATCGCATGGAATAAATTGTCCTGCCCCGAAATATCCAACCTCAACAACCTCTGCTGTAGCTCCGGTTGCCATCATTTTCATGTTGGTTCCCTTTTTCACGGTTCCTTCTTTGATTCGACAAAAGACAATAACTCCCTTGTAAGAATCATAAACAGAATCAAAAATAAGTGCTTGAAGCGGTGCTTTCGGATCACCTGAAGGTGCCGGGATTTTGTTTACAATCTGTTCCAACACATCTTCAATATTAAGTCCGACTTTCGCAGAAATGCGCGGTGCATCCTCTGCCTCAATTCCTATGACATCTTCAATCTCCTCTATAACACGCTCCGGTTCTGCACTAGGCAAATCGATTTTATTAATGACAGGCATAACATCCAAATCATGATCTAATGCCAAATAAACGTTAGCCAGTGTCTGCGCCTCTACTCCCTGCGCAGCATCCACAACTAAAATAGCCCCATCACAAGCAGCAAGACTTCTGGAAACTTCATAGTTGAAATCCACATGTCCCGGAGTGTCAATGAGATTAAAAATATACTCTTCTCCATCATTTGCCTTATAAACTGTTCGCACTGCCTGCGCTTTAATCGTAATTCCTCTCTCGCGCTCAAGCTCCATATTATCAAGCACCTGCGCCTGCATCTCACGGCTGGTCAAAAGACCGGTTTTCTCAATAATACGATCCGCCAAAGTGGATTTTCCATGGTCTATGTGTGCGATAATGCAAAAATTACGTATCTTATTTTGATCGATTCCTGCCATGTTTTTCTTTTCTCCTTTATTTCTCCGATATTGTACTAACGTCGAATTACTTCGAAGAATATTTTATGATAAACAGTTCAACACCGAGCGTATCCGTAAGTCTTCCTGTTTTAACACGTTCTTCTATATCCACGCTGTCTTCCATGATGTAACGCAGGTCTTTTTCAGAAAATGCTCTTGCCTGCTTTTGATATTTGCTGACTAAAAACGGAAATAATCCTGTCTTTTCCGCAATCTCTTTTCGTCCATATCCCTGTTTGTCCAAAGTTTTAACTTCAAGCAATAGTTTAAACTGCTTTGCAAGTAAGAACAAAATTCGCATTGGTGGTTCTTTTAAAGCTAACAAATCATAGTAAAAACTCAATGCCTTTTTTTGTTCTTTTTCAGCCACCGCATCAACCATATCAAAAATTCGATTTGATATCTGTGTCGTACATATTTCCTCTACATCTTCTGCCGAAATATGGTCTTTCTCCATAGTAAAGCAAAACAGCTTTTCCATTTCCTTCTGAATGTTTTCCATATCGGTTCCTACTTTTTCCAAAAAGAAACGAATCGTATTCTCGCTGATTTGCTTTCCTTCACGTTTTACATTGCCGGCAATCCACCGAATAAGCACAGACTCATCTTGACGCCCCAATTCTACAACACGCCCTTTACTTTGAACTGCTTTATACATCTTGCTACGCTTGTCTATTTCTGTCTCCACGAAAACAATGTATGTTGAATCCGGCATATCTTTTATATAATCAGCCAACTCCGGTGCCGCATTTTTAAAAACACCGGTATCCTCCATAATAATCAGTCTTCTTTGTGCAAAGAAAGGAAGCGTCTCTGCCAAATCAATCACTTCATTGATATTGACGCCTTTTCCCTCATAATATGCATAATTCATATTATCATCCGGTGAAACAATGGCATTACGAAGTTTGTCCTTATACTGTTTTTTTAAATATGCTTCGTCGCCGCACAGCAGATAAACATTATTAAACTGTCCTGTTTTCAAATCTTCATTCAGACTTTTCATCTATGCTCATCCTTTTACAAATACTCCATTATAGTCTATATGGAAGTGACGAAATTGTCAATGAATTCAATTGTACAAACAATGTAATTGCGCCTGATTTTTTCGTCTGGTAGATTTGACAGCCTTCCGCTTTTAGCCTCTGTAATGTTTCCTTGTGCGGATGTCCGTATCGATTGCCTTTGCCTGCCGAAATAAGTGCAATATCTGCATGAATGCTTTCCAAAAAATCTTCTGTAGTGGAATTCTTCGAACCGTGATGAGAAACTTTCAACACATGATACGACTTGTTTTTAATACGTTCTGTCAATTTTGTTTCTCCTTCTCCCTCAACGTCTCCTGTGCATAGCATAGAAAATGTTCCACTTTCAATTTCTAAAATCAGCGACGAAGCATTGCCCTCTAATGCTTTGTCATTTGTATCTGGCTGGATACAAGTAATACTTGTCTTGCCATCCGAAATGTTTTCCCCCGCTTTCATGACCAGCACATCCGTCCCACATTTTGACGCCAACGTCGCCAAACTTACTAACTCTCTATCCTGATGAAAATTCTGCGAAAGCACTAATCTTTTAATTTTAATTCCGAATAGCTGCCTCTTTAGCATCTCAGCAATGCCACTATAATGGTCAGTGTCTCCGTGTGTTACAAACACATAGTCCAGCGTCCCTACACCTTGTGATTTTAAATACGGTTCTATTCTGTATTTCCCCAGTTCATCCACATCACTGCTACCACCATCAATTAAATATGTTTGACCTGTTGGGCTTTTTATGAAAATTCCATCTCCTTGTCCCACATCCAACATGGTAATCTGCATCGCACCTTTCGGATGCCAAACTAATAAAACAAGACCGATTAGGAAAAGTAGGTAAATATATTTTTTGCGACACTGCTTTGCACAAATAACAATGAAAACCAACGCGATATAATATACGATTATTTTCCACATTTCCGGTTTCCCAAAAACAATGTTTGCAAATGGCAATCGACTTCCCACCGAGGTAACCAGTTCAAAAAAATCCAGTATCATGGTACATACTTGTAAAAACAAGATGCCAATTGGTTCTATGCATATAAGCAAAAAGCTTCCTACCATACCCAATGCCAACAACACGCTCATGAGTGGAATAATCATCATATTAAAAATGGTCGAATAAGTTGAAAATTCATAGTAAAACCAAAGCATTACAGGAAACAAAGCAATATTAACTGCAATGCTGACCAAGGCGCCGTCCAATATTTTCTTTAATAACTTTCGCTGTGTTTGGAAAATGCTTTGCAGTATTGGAAGAACATAAAGTATTCCTGCAATTGCGCCATACGACATCCAAAACCCACCATCCGTTAAATACAGTGGTTGTTTCCATACAGTAAGTGCAGCCGCCAACGAAAGCGCTGTTGGCATATCATAAACTCTGCCGCACATGTCTGCTCCTATGCGAAGAAGCAGCATAATATAAGCCCGCATAATTGATACGCTAAAACCAAGAAGCAGTACATATGCACTTAAAAAGATAACCGCAACTAATCCCGCAATTGCATAAGATGCTCCGCCTTTACGAAAAATATGATAGATTCCCATCCCGACAAACGAAATATGTAGCCCTGAAATAGCAAGTACATGGCTAATACCATTTTTTTGATACAACTCCTTGATATGTTCATCCATTTCGCTTTTTTCTCCAATAAGCATGGCGGACAAAACTGTTCCGTTTGTTTCTCCCATTACACGGATTAGATTTTGTTTCCATTTCAATTTAATTTGACAAAGCGTATCCATTAGAAGATTACTATCCCCAGTAATTTGTATAATTTCATCACACCAGATAACACCGTAAATATCCTGCCTTGCATAGTACAGTGCACGTTCAAAATTGCCCGGATTACGCGCTCTTTCAAAGCGAGAAGTTCTCCCCTTTAAACACACGGTTTGACCGATTGAAACGTTTGTAAAATTTTTATCATAAACTAATAATTTTGAATCTTGAACAGAATTGTTCTTTAGATATAATATTTGATAATTTGACGTGTTTGATTTTTGATATACCTGTCCCTGAACAGATATTGTTTTTCCGTTATTCTCCAAAAAGACAGAGGAAGCGGGCACCTCAAAAAGAGCGTCCCCGCTTTTAAAAACAAGCAATAAACTCTGTATAATCAGGAATAACAGGCATACCATACATAATAGCCTTTTTTTCATTTGTTACTCCTTAATCAAATCTGTTTTCCATTCTAATGTTCTACTTAAATCAACGTTGTTTTTATAAACAACATCACTTGCACCATCTATCAAAATTTGCACCTGGCTAACACTACCATTTGCTATAATAGAATGAACGATTGAATAAATAGCCACCTCAGGATTTAGGTCATAACTATCCTGAACAAATTTGGAATCAAAATTCACATAACAGATTCCTTCTTTGACTGAGATTCCCAACAATTTTGTTGTCTTCGGTATAGTGGACTGTGCGCCGGAAGAGTTTGTTCCTTTCATAAGCTGTTCAACAACTAATTTTTCAATGGAAGTGTTTGCATTATAATGAACCTTAGTCTTTTTCACTTCCTTTAATCCGGTACCAGCCTTGTCAGAAAAATAAAGTACCAAGTCTGTTGTCTGATAAGAGTTGACCGAAGAACCCGTGTGTTGCACGAAATTTTCCGCGTTCATCATCCCAACAGCATGTCCATCCATATCTGCAAGCATCTGTTCTCCAACATAGAAACTGACATACTCCACATTCTCTAACTGCACCATAGTCTGCACAACAGCTGCTCTTAGTAGAACCTCTGTACTTTTACTCATTTCCAAATAATTGTCACTGAAATGTATCTCCAAGCAGTTACCTTTAAGTTCATATTTAAGAATCTCCAATTTGACAGGGATTTTGGAAAGACTTTTAACCTTCTCTAATGCATCCTTAATATTTAACTTAGGACTAGACTCCTCAAGCAATGCTTTGTTATCCGCATCCACGTAATAGACATACATTTCCTCTACTTTGTCTTCCTTAGTACCACAACCCATAGCGCCGATACATAAAATAAAACAAAGAATTAAAGCGATCCTTTTCTTCATAGTTTTCCCTTCTTGATTACGCAATATAATTAAGCGGTACACGTACCGTAAATGTTGTTCCGACACCCTCTTCACTGTGAACCTTAACGGAACCTCGATGCATAATAATCGCATTTCTTGCAATGGCCAAACCAAGTCCTGTTCCGCCGATTTCGCGCGAGTGTGATTTGTCTACACGATAGAAACGTTCAAAAATGTGATCGAGAGATTCCGCCGGAATACCCATTCCTGAATCCGTTACTTTGACATAGAAATACTTGTGGTCTGCATTCAGTGAAACATGCACCCATCCCTCTTCTTTGTTGTACTTGATTGCATTTTCCACTAAATTAGTGATAGCCAAAGACATTTTAACCTCATCTATTTCTGCCGTTACCGGACGAAAACTTTCAAATACAACTTCAATATTTTGAAGTGCAGCAATTGGCTGTAACCGTTTCAAAATGCGTTCAACCAGCTCATTAATATTCTCTACTTTGACATTTAAATCAGTAGACGTCTTATCCATTTTAACAAGCGATAATAAATCATTGATGATCTTATTTTCTCTCTCAATCTCTTCCGTGATATCACCCATGAACTCCTTGTAGAGTTCAACCGGAACATCTTCCTGCATTAACAAAGAATCTGCCAAGACCTTCATGGATGTTAGTGGCGTTTTCAATTCGTGCGACACGTTAGAAACAAACTCTTGTCTGGAGTCATCCAATACTTTCATTCGACCGAGCATCTTGTTAAATGCTTCTGAAATATTGGTTGTCTCAGTATATGTATCCACATGAAGATTGTCACTATCATACCCTTCGGTTACGTCTTCAATTCCCTTCTTAATCTTCTCAAACGGTCTCATCAATCGAACTGCCAGATATGTGCCAAATGTCACAAGCACAATCATAATAGCTGCAAAAACCCAATTCGCTTTACTCCGAAGTTCACTTAACGTTTCCTCAATAACATGCGTGGATACGCTAATCATAACAACGCCTTTTACTTGTTGCTCATCTCCAATTGTATTGATAATCGGAATTGTAATATCAATATAATGCTCTTGCTTATTGTAATGATTCGTACTGTTTCCCCCAAAACATGCAATGACATCCGGAGAGATAATAATTTTCTCCTCATCAATTCCAAAGGTATCTTTGACAACTTTATATTCTTCATCAATAATCAAAACACGTCCGTCATAAATATTGGAAAGTTGAGACATCTCCGCATCAAATGTTTCAGAAATCGTTTCATCAAGATAATTGGTGTTTGCAATCTGATTGGCTAAAATCGTACATTGCTCCTGAATCTCCGCAATTCTCCACGATACAGCTCGCTCTTCGTAATTATTTAAAATGACACCTTTTACCAAAAAACAAGGTATGCTGCTTACCAAAATAAGCAGCACAACAATTCGAAACCCAAGACTTTTAAAAATTTTTTTAATACCTTCTAATCTAGCCTTTAAAATAGTAACCCACTCCCCACTTCGTATACACATATTTCGGATTGCTAGGAAGTTTCTCAATCTTTTCCCTTAAACGTCTGATATGTACATCAACTGTTCTTGCATCTCCCGGATAATCATGTCCCCATACCAGCTTTAGCAGCTGTTCTCTACTGTATACTTTATCCTGATTCAATGCCAATAGTTCTAAAAGGTCAAACTCTTTGGCTGTCAAATTAACTTCCTCGCCCTCAATGAAAACTCTTCGACTTTCACGATTGATTCTCATATCGTGCTTTTCCAAAATGCTATCATTGCCGTCTTTTTCCTCTTGCTTTCTGCCACGACGCATAATCGCCTTGATTCTAGCCTTAACTTCCAAAATATTAAATGGTTTTGTAATATAATCATCGGCGCCATTATCAAGACCAAGAATTTTATCCATGTCATCGCCCTTTGCAGTTAACATGATAATCGGAACGTCTGAAAATTCACGAATCTGTTGACACACCTCAAACCCATCCATCTTTGGAAGCATAACATCTAACAAAATTAAATCATATGTATTCTCTTTTGCCATATTCAGTGCTTCTTCTCCATCGTATGCACACTCTACATCAAGTCCATCTTGCATCAAGCTGAAGCGAATCCCCTTCACGATTAACTTTTCATCATCGACAACCAATACCTTTTTTCCCATTGAATCTTCTCCTCTAATTCACTTTTATGAAATCTTTTATTTTATTAAACAGTCCTTCTTTGATTCCAGATATCTGCATAATCTCTTCTATTTTTTTAAATGTGCCATTTTCTTCTCTGTATTCAATAATACTATCGGCCTTTGAGGCGCCTACTCCGGGTAATGTCATTAATTCTTCTTTCGATGCTTTGTTAATATTGACTTTGCCATCGTTCGCCGCATTAGCATCTGCCATCTCCGATATACTCGGAATATAAAGACGTGTTGCGTCCTCTAAAATCTCGGCTTGATTAACTTGCGAAGATGCCGCATCTTCCCGAAAACCACCGGCCATCTCAACCGCCTCATATACTCTGCTTCCTATCGGCAGTGCATATACTCCTTCCATGTTTACAGCTCCACACACATACACATAAATATATTTTATCTCCGTCTCTGTGTCCTGGGTTTCTTGCAAATCTGCAGGTTTTAATTCAATCGTCTCTTTCTGCATCATTTGACAGGCAGTCAACTGGATAAGCATCACTATCAGTAGAATGCTCACTTTTATTTTTCGCATATTTTTCCTCCATAGTTCTCACTACAGATACCCCTCTATGCTTAGACACCCTTATTTTAACGAATTTCATCTTAAATTACAACACTTTTTGACCATATTTCTACTTCCACTGGAATAAAGCAATTCCACCCATGGAAATCAGTAAACCAATCAATTTCCTCCATGAAAACGGTTGCTGTTCTGCACCAAATAAGCCAAAAAGTTCAATTAAATATGAAACTAACAGCTGTGCTATCACGATAAGAAGTGCAGATTTTGCAGGCCCGAGCATCTCTATGCTTTTAATTACAGTCCAAGTGATTCCTGCTCCTATCACGCCACCAAGAAGAACATACTTTGGTTCAACCTTCGCAAGCGTCGAAATCGAGTCTCTTCCTGTGATAAGCCATGCAAGAACACATACAGCAAATGCAGTAAGTTGAACCCAGCCGTTAGACACCCACATGCCTGTTGTTTTTGTTACTTGTGTGTTAAACACACCCTGTACGCTCATAAGCGCTCCCGATAATAATGCAATAAAAAACCCAATCATCCTGATAATCCTCCATTTTTTAGGAGTATTTCCGTCTGATTGAGTTTTATACAATCGTTTGTAAACACATGCTTATGCATCCAACGCTATTTTTAATTTTGCTATCATCTCGTCCACGTGCTCTTCACAAATAACAAGTGGTGGGACAAGACGCATAACATTACCGCCGGCTGAAATAACAATCAAACCGTTTTCCATTGCTTTTGGAATCACTTCCCCAACCGGTTTGTTCAATACAAGACCTTGCATAAGCCCTTTTCCACGCCTTGTCTGAACATGCGGATTTGTTGCCGCTAGTTCATCCAATTTTTCTTCTAAATAAGCAGTGATTTTTCTGACATGCTCAAGAATATTTTCTTCATCGAAAATCTGAAGAACGACATCAACCGCTGCACATGCAAGTGGATTACCACCATAAGTAGTGCCGTGATCACCAGGCATAAGAGAACTTTGTGCCACCTTCTCAGTCATGGCAAATGCTCCCACAGGAACTCCATTTCCGATGGCCTTGGCCATAGTCAAAATATCCGGTTTTACACCATATCCCTGCCATGCGAACATACTTCCCGTACGTCCCATGCCGCATTGTATTTCATCAAAGATAAGCAGGATATCATGCTCGTCGCATAATGTTCTTACACCTTCTAAAAACTCCTTCTCGGCCGGATAAATGCCTCCTTCTCCCTGCACAGGCTCCATAATAATAGCACACGTATGCTCTGTGATTTGCGCCTTTACACTTTCGAGATTGTTAAACTCGGCAAATTTAACGCCTCCTATGAGAGGTTCAAACGGTGTACGGTAATGTTCATTCCCTGTAACAGAAACAGCACCCATGCTCCTTCCGTGGAAAGAATGATTCATTGCAATAAATTCATATTTCCCGTTTCCTTTTGTATATGCATATTTTCTTGCAGCTTTCAGAGCGCCTTCAATTGCCTCTGTCCCACTATTTGTAAAAAATACGCGATCCATCTGCGCTGCTTTTTTCAAGCTTTGTGCAGCTTTTGCCATCGGTTTGCTGTAGAATAAGTTTGAAGTATGAGTGAGCAAATCAATTTGTTTTTTTAAGCATTCTTTGTATTTTGGATGTCCATATCCCAAGGAACATACAGCAATACCCGCTGCAAAATCCAAATACTTCTTGCCGTCTTCATCATACAGATATGCGCCTTCTCCTCTTTCAAGTACAATCTGATAGCGATTATATGTATGAAGTAGCGCTGTTTCCGCCTGTTCAATATAATTATTCATGATAATTCCTACTTCCCATCATCTTTTAAAATGGCAGTTCCAATACCCTTGTTCGTAAATATTTCCAAAAGTAAGCAGTGCGGAATTCTACCATCCAAAATATGAACTTTGGATACCCCACTGTTAACTGCATCAATACAGTTTTGAATCTTCGGGAGCATTCCTCCGCCGATATATCCTTCTTCCATTAATTTCTCGGCTTCTGAGACCGGCAACACCGGAATTAGTGTTTCCGGATCCTTCGGATCTTTATACACGCCTTCAATGTCAGTAAGGAACGCTAATTTCTCGGCTTCCATTGCCTGAGCAATCGCGCAAGCCGCATCATCTGCGTTGATATTATATGTATTGTAATCATCATCTAAACCAATCGGACACACAATTGGCAGAAAATCCTTTTCCAGCAAATCCCATAAAATTTGTGCGTTAACTTCTTTGATATCACCCACAAATCCGATATCTTGCCCTTCTGAATATTTCTTATTTACTTTTAAAAGAGCGCCATCCTTTCCACTGATACCAATGGCACGAACACCCAACGATTCTACCAATTGCACCAAGCTCTTGTTGACTTTACCCAAAACCATTTCTGCAATTTCCATCGTAGCTTCGTCAGTAACTCGCAGTCCATTAATAAACTTTGGTTCCATACCAAGACGATTAACCATACTGCTGATTTCCTTGCCACCACCATGTACAATAATCGGTTTGAAACCAACAAGTTTCAGAAGTGTTACATCCTGAATCACTCGTCTCTTTAGTTCTTCGTCTACCATAGCGCTTCCGCCATATTTCACAACAATGACTTTTCTGTTAAATCTTTGTATGTAAGGAAGGGCTTCAATCAGCACTTCTGCCTTGCTTAAATATTTTTCTAATCTTTGTTCCATAACTAGCTCCTATAATCTGCATTAATTTCGATGTATCCGTGTGTCAAATCACATCCCCATGCAGTCGCTTTCTCGGTTCCCATTTTGATATCTGCTGTGGCAATCACAACTTCTTTTGATAATATTTCCGTTGCTTTATCTTCATCGAAATTTGTTCCGACACCATTTTCTACAATCTGTATCTTTCCGGCTTCGCTTTCAAAAAACAAATCAACCTTTTCCGGATCAAATTGTGCACCCGAATATCCCATTGCACAAATAATTCGTCCCCAGTTGGCATCGTGTCCTGCAATCGCTGTTTTAACCAAATTCGAACAAGCAATAGATTTGCTAAGCACCTTAGCCTGCTGCTTGGATTCGGCACCAATAACATTTACTTCAAAAAGTGCGGTGGCTCCTTCTCCGTCTCCTGCCATTTGTTTTGCAAGATATTCATTCACCTCATGCAAAGCTTCTGCAAAAATCTGATATTCTTTGGTTCCTTCCACAATCTCTTTGTTTCCTGCCATACCGTTTGCAAGTAATAAAACTGTGTCGTTTGTAGACGTATCGCCATCTACAGAAATCATATTATATGTATCTTCCACATCATCACTTAATGCTTTTTGAAGTGCTGATTTAGAAATGGCTGCATCTGTTGTAATAAAACTTAACATAGTGCACATATTTGGATGAATCATACCGGAGCCTTTTGCCATGCCTCCGATAGTCACTGTCTTACCATCAATTACAATCTGTACTGCTACCTCTTTCTTACAAGTATCAGTTGTCATGATTGCTTTTGCTGCCGAAGTTCCTGCTTCCAAGGTATCTTCTTTCGCCTCAGCTAATTGATCAACCCCCGCCTTGATGCGCTCCATCGGAAGTTGCATTCCGATAATACCGGTTGAACCCACGAGAACTGCATGAGACGGAATTCCAAGTACTTCACTGACTTTTTCAGCTGTTTCTTTACAATAGCCATAGCCTTCCGCACCCGTGCAGGCATTCGCAATTCCTGAATTCACGACAATTGCCTGGGCATAATCGCTTTCTTTCACTATCTTCTGATCCCATTTTACCGGCGCCGCTTTCACAACATTCGTCGTAAATGTTCCTGCTGCCAGACATGGTTTCTTGCTATAAACAATAGCCATATCCAAACGTCCGTGTTTACGGATTCCCGATGCAACACCCGCTGCTTCAAATCCTTGTGCGGCTGTAACACCGCCATCTATCTTCTTCATATCAATTCCTCCACACATTTTCTGCTGTCTATGGAAACATTGGCACTAGGCTCAACCCTTCCGTTTCTTCCAGACCAAACATCAGATTCATGTTCTGCACCGCCTGACCTGCTGCGCCTTTGACAAGATTATCAATCGCTCCCATCATAATAACACGGTTTGTTCGATTGTCAATCACAAAATTTACATCTACATAGTTGCTGCCTTCTACCCACTTTGTCTGCGGACAGATGCCTTTGTCTAAAACACGAACAAATTTTTCATCTTTATAATATTTATCATAGGCTGCTCTCACCATTTCTTCAGTAACACCTGGTTTTAAAGTGGCATATGCAGTAGCCAAAATTCCTCGATTCATAGGAACCAAATGCGGTGTGAAATTAAGTACTACATTTTCTCCTGACGCATAGGATAATTGTTCTTCAATCTCCGGAGTGTGTCTGTGAGAAGCAACTCCATAAGCCTTGATGTTTTCATTCACCTCGCAGAACAAATTGTCAACCTTTGCTCCACGTCCTGCTCCTGATGTACCTGATTTCGCATCGATAATGATGCTACTCATGTCAATCAATCCCTCTTTTGCCAACGGATAAACCGTCAAAATAGAACAAGTTGTATAACATCCCGGATTAGCAACCAATCTTGCCTTTTTAACATCCGCTCTATTCACTTCGCAAAGTCCATACACCGCTTCTTCAATAAATTGCGGACTCTTGTGCTCGATTTTATACCATTTTTCATATACGGCAACATCCTTAATACGATAATCTGCACTCAGGTCAATAATTTTAACCTTTGATAAAATAGATTCATTTAATAAAGAAGCAAGATATCCTTGAGGTGTAGCTGTAAAAATCACATCAACCTGATTTGCCAACTCTTCAATATTATCATCCAAACAAATATCGTCCACCAGTTGGAACATATTTTGATAAACTTCATAATACTTTTTATCTATGTAACTTCTGGAGCCATACCATTTAATCTCAACATTTTTATGTCCCAATAAAATTCTTACTAACTCAGCACCGGCATAGCCTGTAGCCCCGATAATACCTGCTTTAATCATTCTTTATTTCCTTTCCCCATCTTCATGCATAATATAGGAACAAATTGCATGAATACAGAACCGCTTTCGCATAATTATACGCTCGCTTTGAATATTTATCAACATAAAATTTAACTTTTTTTAAAAAAATGTATATTTTTTCATTTTTTGCTTGATTTTATGCAAAAACAGGAGTATAGTATGCATATTGACGACAAAAACATGATTTTTAGGAGGAATATATAATGAAAGAAAAAGTAGTTTTAGCATACTCAGGTGGTCTTGATACCACAGCAATTATCCCATGGTTAAAAGAAAATTTTGATTATGAAGTAATCTGCTGCTGTATTGACTGTGGACAGGGCGAAGAATTAGATGGATTACATGAAAGAGCGAGACTTTCTGGTGCTTCAAAATTATACATAGAAGACATTGTTGATGAATTTTGCGATGACTATATCGTTCCTTGTGTACAGGCAAATGCCATTTACGAAAACAAATATTTATTAGGAACATCTATGGCTCGTCCGGTAATCGCAAAAAGATTGGTTGAAATCGCAAGAAAAGAAGGCGCTGTTGCTATCTGCCACGGTGCTACCGGTAAAGGAAATGACCAAATTCGTTTTGAACTTGGTATTAAAGCTCTCGCTCCGGACATCAAGATTATTGCTCCTTGGAGAATGACAGATGTGTGGACCATGCAATCTCGTGAGGATGAAATTGAGTACTGTAAAGCTCATGGTATTGATTTACCATTTGATGCTAGTCACAGTTACAGCCGCGACAGAAACCTTTGGCACATTAGCCACGAAGGTCTTGAATTAGAAAATCCGGCAAACGAACCGAACTATGACCACTTGTTAGTACTTGGCGTTTCACCTGAAAACGCTCCTGACGAAGGTGAATATGTAACCATGACTTTTGAAAAAGGTATTCCAACCTCTGTCAATGGCGAAAAAATGAAAGTCTCAGATATTATCAAAACATTAAATACACTTGGTGGAAAACATGGTATTGGTATTGTAGATATCGTAGAAAACCGTGTAGTTGGTATGAAATCCCGTGGTGTTTATGAGACTCCGGGCGGAACGATTCTGATGGAAGCTCATCAACAATTAGAAGAACTTGTATTAGATCGTGCAACAATGGAAGCGAAAAAAGATATGGGCAATAAACTTGCACAAATCGTTTATGAAGGAAAATGGTTTACACCTCTTTGCGATGCCGTAAAAGCTTTTGTACAATCAACACAAGAATATGTAACAGGCGAAGTGAAATTCAAACTGTATAAAGGAAATATTATCAAAGCCGGTACTACTTCTCCTTATTCACTTTACAATGAATCATTGGCAAGTTTCACAACCGGTGACATGTATGACCACCATGATGCAGACGGCTTCATCACATTGTTCGGACTTCCACTGAAGGTTCGTGCTATGAAATTGGCTGAAGTAAAAGCAAATGAAAAATAAAATAGAAACACAAAAAACGCTGTCACCCGACAGCGTTTTTATTATGCTTACCAATATCTTCTGATTGCAGTAATCTTTTTCATATAAACGGTAGCTTCTTGCACTTTTTTCCCTTTACGTGGTGCATGAATGACTCGTTCATTTCCAATATAGATAGCAACATGCCCTTCATAACCGATAATATCTCCAGGCAATGCTTCTGCCACACTATTTATCTTCTTGCCTCCGACTTTCTGGTCACCTGACCAGCGTGCAATATTAATACCTACTGCTGCATGTGCTGCCTTTGTAAGGCCGGAGCAATCGATACCGTTATAGTCGTTACCACCCCACAAATACCACACGCCAATATACGTTCTTGCCGCGGCTACAATGGCGTCTCCCACGCTTTGATCTCCGGTTCCCGTATATTTATTGTTGTTGATAACAAGCTGTTGCTTTTTCTCGTCCTCTTCCTCTTGTCTGCGCCTAGCTTCTTCCTCTGCCTTTCTTCTTGCTTCCTCGGCAGCTTTTCTCTCAGCTTCTTCTATCTGGGCTTGGATGTCATCAACTTCATCTTGTTTTGCTTCGATTTTATCAGATAACGCTTGCTTTTGTTTCTCTAAGTCTACTTGAAGCACCTCTAACTCTGCTTGTTCAACCTCAAGTGTAGCCTTTAACTGTGTAATCTCTTCTTTTGTATCTATGTACTTCTGTAATTCTTTCCTATCATACTCATGTAGCGCCTGCACATTTTCTGCACTTTGGAACATTTCCGCAAGGCTTCCCGATTCGAGAAACAACGCTAACATATTGTCACTGCCATTTTCATACATCAAAACAATACGCTTCACCATATTTGCATATTGTTCTTTTTCATTCTCTTCGGCTTCTTTCAGCTGTTTCGTCGCTTCAATAATGGCCTCACCTGTTGTAATGAGCTTGCGCTCCGTCAGGTTCAAGTTGGTCATGAGCTCTGTTAACTCCTTTTGTAAAGATTTCACCTCAGACTCAACCTTTTCTTTCTGCTCCTCCAATGTGCCCGTATTCGGTGCGGCAAATACAGATGTCGCAAATATAGATGCCACAAGAATCGTGCTTAAAAAACCCCTACGAAACTTTTTCATCTTATCTCCCCTTTGTAAAATCATATTTCTCCCCATATATATTTTACTATACACAAAGTTTCATCATTTTTCAATGTTTTATGTCAAATTGGAAAAATTTTCTTGCTGTATTCTACAAAAGGAGCTCTGCAATGCAAGCATAACTGATTTTTGTTAATTTCCTTTGGCAAGTTTTGCTTCTAATTCCGCGATGTACTGTTCTTTCTCCTGCAGTTGTGTATCCTTTTCCTGTAGTTGCTCGTCCATGTTCTGCAGTTGTGTGTCCTTCTCTTTGTTCTCCTTCTCAGAGGCCTCCAACTGCTTTTTTAGTGCATCAATTTTTTCATTGGCTTCTTTTGTAGCATCTTCTTTTAATCCTTGTTCATATAATTCTCTGTTAAATGTTGTTAATACCAATTCCAACACCTCTGCTTTCTGCTCTTTTAGAATATCTACAAGGATTCCCTCCGTAATACACTCATCAATTGCACGTGTAATGGCAGACTTTCGTTTTTCAATATCTTCTGCGGCATATTGACGAACCTTCGCAACAAAAATTGCATATTCCTCTAGTCTCCGACATTTGTTCAACAACTCTCTGTTGCGTCCATAATTAATGTTTAACATCCGCGCTCTGCATTCTAGACATCCTAATTTACGCGATTGTTCCTGCTGCTGTTGAAACAACTCAGATAACAACAAAATCTTCTCGTCTGGCTGTTCTTGTGTTCCGTTATAAAATACGACATACTGCGGAACCGGTATCTTCTGTGCTGAAGAACTATACAAGTTGAGGTTATGTTTTTCTATGTATTTGTTATATAATTGTGCCAAATACAACAGACCTCTCAGTGGCATATTAGGATTTATCGTGCTCTGATGTTCGTACAAATTCATGTTGCAGTCAATCAAAAAAGATAAATCATTCTTCATTGTGATATACACGACATTCTCTAAGGTATTAACTTCCAAGTCGTCAACGTTTTGATAGTTTGTCTGATTAATGCCATTGTATAACTCCAATAAGTACTTCTTGTCCTCGAACACTTTGCAGAATAATGTGCTCTTATGTTCACGATTATCCTTTGGGAATTCTTGATATTCAGTTTTTTGTTCCATATCATTTCCTCCTTAATAGTATCATATTTTTAGTCGCATTGGTAGTAAAAATGTGTAGAGAAACACAAATGCACACACAATCATAGGCATCTAACCTCCGTTTCGTTATTTGGTTTTCATCAAGGTTGAAATTCTTTGACTGAAATGTCTTGAAATTCAGATGCGTTTTAAGCAAACGCCATTTAGACACTTTGAATGATTTGAAATAAATCTGTGTCGTGTTTTGATGTAGTGATATTATAGCATTGCGAGGAGTTGCTTGCAATACAATACAGGCAGTTCAAAATGACCTGCCTGCATATAATCTGCTTGATTTAAAATACTTTAACAACCATACCTGTTTTTCTTGCCTCTTCTGCCTTGAAAACAGTCAAGTGGCTTGCAATTGAATCATCCAGGAACGTACAACTGATGGATAATGGCATTCCATTTATGGAATCCACAAAATCTTCTGCTAGTCGCAGGTCTCCTCCACCATGTTCTCCATATCATATATGATGTCTTCCTTCTGTTTTGCCCATGTAAATGCGCCAAACTTGTTCTCCAAGATGTTAAACTCCAAATTAATATAATGAACGGTCTCCATAACGACTAAGTCTTTGTCGCCACAAGGCAGGACAGCGCCCTTCTCAATCTTTATTCCATATACGGAGCTACCGTTAAAACTTTCATATGTACTTGGCTCCATGGGAATCATCAACCCGCCAGACATCCATTTGTTCATAATCCAGCCACTCGGTTCACAAATCTTGTCAGCAGTAATTCCCACTGTGTCATTTTTTGCACGGTACAGAGTAATCTGAGACAACAGTTTTGCA
This sequence comes from Faecalimonas sp., assembly GCA_045632945.1. Classification (GTDB taxonomy): domain Bacteria; phylum Bacillota; class Clostridia; order Lachnospirales; family Lachnospiraceae; genus Faecalimonas. The sequence continues at coordinate 26,613 of JAZQXU010000048.1, forward strand.
TACTTCTCCGTGTTGCTTACTGCAGTTTCAGGAGTCACCTCTGCATGCTCATTCGTGTTGATAACTAGAAAATACTGCCTTGTAGCCTGGTCCCCGCGAAGCTGTACTCCCGTAACCGCTACTTCCTGCGTACTTTCTGCCGCTTGCGCTTGTAAACTATTAAAAGATAATCCAATCAGCATACACACGCCGGCAAGCAGAATAAGAATTTTCTTGTTGAGTTCGTTTACTTTACTTTTCATAAATCCCTCCTGCAAAAATAAAACCTTTTTGGTCAAATTAACTAATTATATTTTATCATACCGATATTTTCATTCTTCTCGTTTATAGTAAAGATTACTCTCAAAATTTAATCTGTGATACGCATAAAAAAAGTTGACTACCAAAATAGTAGCCAACTTAACTTTGAAATTTTTTTCATTATTTATTAGGATCTGACATAGAGAAAAATTTTTCCGCCTTCTGGAACAAGCGCCTTGCAAACATTCTGTTCTATTGCATGCTCATCCAACCGGTTTCCATAGCAATCATAAACTACGGCATTTACATTTTCGCCTGATACATTTTCGATATACAAATAGCCACTTGCTGTTGCATTAAAAATATCCGTTGCTTTTCCGTCGAAACAAACCGAATTTTCGGAATATGCGACTACTACTCTCTTTTCCTCATTTTCACTGGAAATCAGAGAATAACAAGCTTCCGGATTATGTGCTTTAAAATGACCATACAGAAGCACTTCCCTATTCTCATACCAGTAATTGATATAACTTGTAATAACTTTCTTTTGCTCATCACTGCTATTTTGCAGTAATACAGAAATCTGTGGAACAGCAAACATCGTATTTAAGAGCATTTTTGCAACTACTTCATTTTTTTCATCTTTTGACCACAAAAGCATGTCTGCATGAACAGCAAGACCATAGTTTAGTAAACGCAAATCCGCAATTCCCACGCGGTTGGTTATGCAGTCGAACGCACAGTCAATTACTCGAAGCATATTGCAGTCTCTTACAATCGCAGGCCCTACATAGAACTGACGAAATTCAATCATGAAATCTTCATGTCCAGAAGTGAGCGTTTCTCGAATCTCGCGTAATAGTTTCGTTACACCTTCCTCTACTTTGTCACAGTCGTAACCTGCACTCTTGTCTGTGCAAAGAACTGACTTGTCCGGATATCGAAACGCGTCAATAAAGTCAAGCTTAAGACCGTCCAATCCGTATTTGTTCGTCATTTCCACGTAATTATTAACGATATATTTTCGAACATCCGGGTAGCGCGGATCTAAAACGCCACATTTGCCTCCTTCCGAATTATAGAGTATTTTCCCTTGAAATTTTTTATAATCCTCTGCATGGTATCCCACATAAGGAACCGGAAACCAGACTGCCACCTTCATTCCAAGATTATGAAGATTTTTTACAAAGCCTCCAAAATCCTTGAATTTTGTGTCTGTTACATTCCAGTTACCACAGTTACAATAGTCTCCGGTTCCAACACCCTCATAAGACCAACCGTCATCAATAATTAAAGATTTGAAACCGCATTTCACAGCTTCTTCCATTTCCTTTTCCAAGCTGTCCTGTGTTGGATTTTGATGATAATTGTACCATGTGGAATAAAGCGGAAGTTCACCATTATTTGTGCGAACTCTGTCTATCGGATAAAACTCCTGCCACCAATCGGAAACGGATGCGATTGCATCATAGTATGGAATGTCTCGCTCATCAATTCTGATTCTTATTGTATAGCTTTCTTCCGTGCATCCTTCCTCAAAAAGATAAATATGAAAATCAAGATTCTCTTTCTCTTCAAAATCATTGACCGCAAATGTCATACGTACCGGATTCACTGCATCTGAAAGTGCCACAGTACTAAAGTTTTTATCCCCTTGATCAATAACCGAAAGAATTGGTGCTCCATAGTAAATATTAGAGAAATTGGTGTTTGGTCCAAACCATTGTTTCACTTCCCTATCTCGTTTTGCAATCGGAGTCCAACAAGAAAGAATTCCCTTCATATGAGCACTCCATTTGATAGAAAATGTACTCATATCCTTTTCAGTTAAATTTAAATAAAGTTCGTATTCAGAAAGTCCTTCCTCATCTTTTACCATTTTGAATTCAAGAGATTTCGGTTCTTTCTCAGATTGAAATATAAATTCTTTTCCATGTAGATTAACAGTTTTGTTATACATACAACATGCTCCTTTCATTGTGTACCTTGTTCAAAGATAAATTTACCAAATCGCTGCATCTTTCGATTCGCGTATCATCTTACCATTATAGACAAAGGTCTTATGGATGTTTGTACTTGTACCAGACTTGTAATTATTGTGAAGTCTCACAAGATAAGTACCATTCTCCCTGCGCTTAAATGCAGTAATTACAATATTTTCATTAGAAACCGTAACCAACTCTTTTGGTGCATTCCCTTTCCCATGCGGGAATGTCAGTACACTGTAAAGTGGCTGGTCGATTTGGTATAACGTGTTTCATCCACGATAAGAGGTACTCCCGGATCTGTTGGATGCGCACAGTAGGCAGAACCATTGAGTAATGTCAAATATAACTTTTTGCCCTCTTTCGCGTAAGAATGAACACCGCTGCGATTGTATACTACGAAAGCATTTTCTCCATTTTCTACACCTACAAAGCGGGAATTCCAATTTCAGTCCCTTGCCTCTGCTGTTCCAAACAACATGTGCGTTAACATCCATATAAGGCAAACCGTGATAGGACTTATAATCTACAACCACATGAGATTCGCCCAAACCAAACAATGCTTCGACTTAAGTAAGCACCGGACCATCTTCCAAAATTGTCACGCCCTTGAGTTCCTCAAACAAACCGGTTCCTGTTGTATCCAAGTTCATGGCACGAAAATTCGTTCGCAATCCCATTGCCATACAGGATCCCAATGAGAATTACATATAAGGTTATTATACTCATCTAATTTTGTGTTGACAATATCATTATATTTACCATTTTCTCTCAAAACTTATGTTTCCTAACCGCTGAATACTCCCATGACATTCCCCTGTCTTCTCGTTCACAGCAAAGATTGCTGTCAAAATTTAATCTTTCTTGCACAAAAAAAGTAATTTGATACTTCTTTTCCATAAAAAAGCAGATGTTCATCCGAACATCTGCCCTTTATAAAATCTACCAATATCTTCTAAACCACGGCGAACCGTACACTTTAACAACTCGCACGACATCACCTGTTTGCGGCGCATGAATCATCATGCCATTACCAACATATATACCCACATGACCTGAATAGCAAACAACATCACCCGGCTGAGCGTTTGCTCTTGAGACCTTGCGTCCGCCACTTCCGATGGAACCGGAATAGTGTGCAAGCTTCACTCCGATGGCCTCGTGTGCTCTCATAACAAGTCCTGAGCAATCGATGCCTTTCTTGCTGACACCGCCCCATCTATACGGAACACCTAAGTATGCATAAGCCGCGCTGACGATTGCAGCGCCTCCACCCGTTCCGACCGGTGGAACATAATTATTTCCCGAATTACTTGAACTACCACTTGACTGAGCAGCTCTTCTTGCTGCATCCTGAATCTTATCATCGTAATCATCGATTTTGTCTTTTAATTCAGCCATCGTTTTGTTCAATTTGTCTTTGTTGCTTTCATATTGCTTTTGCTTTTTCTCGATTGCAGCCATATCTTTCTCTAAGGAAGTTTTTAAATTTGCAATCTTTTTTGTAACCTCAACATATTCCTCTAATTGCTTTCTGTCATAATCATGAACTGTCTGTACATTTTCTGCTTGCTTAATGACTTCAGCAAGATTACCGGATTCAAAGATCATAGTGAGCATTGCTCCGTTTCCATTCTCATACATGGCAACGATACGATGCTTCATAGCTTCATACTGTTCTTGTTCTTTTGCTTCTGCTTCCGCCAAATCATCCTCTGCCTTGATAATCTCTTTACCAACCTTTACAAGTTCTTTCTCCGCCTTGTTAATCTTGGTCATGAGACTCGTCATGTCCTTTTCCATTTGCTTCAGCTTTTTTTCTGCTTTATCTTTATCTTCTCTCAATTCTCCCACTGTAGGTGTTGCAAGCGCTGTAGACGCAAACATCACGCTGATAAGCAAGGAGGATACGATAATTTTAATTATTTTCTTCATATTTCACCTATAACTAATTCTACAAACATCGTCTGTTTCCCAAAAAAATTATATAACAAGATATATACGTTTGCAATCATATTTTAACATTTTTGTAATATATTAATTTTGGAAATCATTCCATTTTTTGCATACGAATTGTTATGCACATGATAATGACAGTGCATACGCCTGTCGCAACAATCACTTTTATAATATCACTTAAAATCCATGAAAACACGCCAAATTCTGTCATGACATTAGCCACAATATTCATGCTCATATGTGCAAGTATAGGAGCCCAAAGTTTCCCATATACTTCATACAAATAAGCAAGAAGGCATCCGCATAAACTTGCATAGATAAATTGGACTAAATTCCCATGATAAATGCCAAACAATAAGGAAGAAAGTAACATAGCCCAGAGAAATGGCCATTTGCGCCTCATCAGTCTAAATGCCAATCCTCTAAAAATCAGTTCCTCCAAAATAGGCATCAGAATACCACTATACAAAATCCTTACTGCAAGCGTAGGCGCATACAGTGCCTGCGCTGCTTGCCTATAAGCTTCGCTGTATTTTGTAATATCCGAAACAAGCAAAATGATATTGAGGCAAATCATCACTGCAATGCTGAAAATTGGAATCATCCAATAGTTTCTGATAGCACTTCTTTTTTGCACTGCTCGATTACCTCCATAATATTAGCTTTTTTGCCCAAAAGCGATCCTTGCACCATTTCCGGTTTTCCGCCACCTCGGCCTTGGAATTTCTCATTTAAGATTTTTGCAAATGGTCTCACATCCGTCTTCTTGCTTCCAATTACATAGCGATATTCCTCTACATCGGTTTGTGCAAAAACCACGCCGACCATCACACCTTTTTCCAAAATCAAATTGACAAGCTCCCTTGGCTCATTCCCGGTTAGTTCTGTTTCAAACAAAACAACTACGTCTTGTTGCCCGGAAATTTCATTTGCCTTATAAACAAGCAGTTTTTGCTGTAACTGAGCCAATTCATATTTATACGACGAGATTTCTTCCTTGAGCCTTTCTACCTCTTGTACCACTTCACCTTCTGGTGCCGACAGCATTACTGAAAGCTGTTTCATTCTTTCCGACTTCTCATCATAATCTGCAATTGCACGCGTGCCGCATAACATAGATACTCTTACGCCGCCCTTATAATTTTGCAAACCGATTAACTTAATCAAACCAATTTCGCCTGTTTTCTTCACATGTGGAGCACAACATGCACATGCATCATGCCCCGGAACAGTAACAAGACGCACTTGACCTTCGATTTCAATCTTGCTGCGATATTTGATATGTGCCAATTCTTCCCTTGACGGATAACTGACCTGAACTTCCAGATTCGCAGTCACTGCTTCATTTGCTTTTTTCTCAATTTCCTTTAATTGTTCTTTGGTAAGCGCTCCATCAAAATCAATGGTAATGGCATCTGTTCCCATATGAAATCCCACATTGTCATAACCATAAGCAGCATGAACCAAGCCAGATACAATATGTTCTCCGGAGTGTTGCTGCATTTTCGAAAACCGCTCTTCCCAGTGAATCGTACCCTGCACAGTTTTCCCCACTTGAAGCGGTGCATTCACTTTATGGTAAATGATATCCCCTTTTTCCTGTACGTCCAAAACTGTCACTCCATCAATAACACCTGTGTCCGCAGCTTGTCCGCCTCCTTCAGGAAAAAAGGCAGTTCTATCAAGAACTGCCTCATAATAATCTCCTACTTTTTCACAAGCTAACACAACTGCAGAGAATGTTATCATATGGCTATCTTCATAAAATAACTTTTCTGTCACTTTTTACATCCTTTCCGGTGCTTCAAATCCCAGCACGTCAATACATGTTTCAAGTACTCGTTTCGTAATCGTCAATAGCGCAATAAATCCTGCTTTTCTTTCTTCGTTTTCTTCTGAAAGAATCTTTGTCTCATGATAGAAACGGTTGAATGCATTTGATAAATCATAAATGTATGCGCAAATCTTATGAGGAGCAAGTTCCTCGTATGCACCTTCCATCACTTGATTAAACTTTGCTACTTCCAACATCAATGCCTTTTCACTAGCAGATTCCGCTTTTTTAAGCTCACATAAAGCAACGTATTTCCCGCTTTCTTCGTACTTTCCTAAAATGGATTTGATACGAACCATAGTATATAAAATGTACGGTCCCGTGTTTCCTTCAAACGATATAAATCGCTCTACATCAAACACATAATCCTTTGCTGCCTGATTAGACAAATCACCATACTTCAGCGCTGCAAGACCTACAAGCTTAGCAGTTTCTTTGGCTTCTGCTTCTTCAATGGCATGATTTTCTGCAATCTTTTCATACATCTTATGATTGATGTCACCTACTAACTCTTCCAGACGCATAACACCGCCATCTCTTGTTTTAAACGGTTTACCATCTTTTCCATTCATGGTTCCGAAACCAATATGTTTTAATTCTGTTTCCGGGCGAACAATTCCTGTCTTTTTCGCACAACGGAATACTTGTTCAAAATGCATTTCCTGACGTTTGTCGGTTACATAAATCACTTGGTCCGGTTTGTAAAGTTTCTCACGTTCCACCAAAGTAGCAAGGTCCGTCGTTGCATATAATGCTGCACCGTCTGATTTCAAAATCATACATGGAGGAATTTCCTTCGTGTCTGTTTCCTCTTTTACATCAACTACCAAAGCACCCTGATCCTCATGTGCATATCCTGCCTGTTTCAGATAATCCACCATATCTGCAATATATGGTTTCGCATCTGCCTCGCCCTTCCAAAGGTCAAACTCTACATTTAAGGCACCGTAATTCTTCTTTAAATCCGGCAAAGAAACATTCATAATATGACGCCAAAGTGCCGTATATCCTCTGTGGCCATTTTGCAACTGATACGTTGCTTGAAGAGCTGCCTCTTTAAACTCATCGTTTTCCTTAGCATAAGCACTTGCCGTCGGATAAATCTCGCCTAACTCTTCTATTGTAAAAGGAGATTCTTTCGGATATTCCCCTTCAAAATCCTCATTAAAGTATGGAAGGTCAGGTTGTCTGCGTTTTAACTCCATCATAACAAGTCCCATCTGAGACCCCCAATCGCCCAAATGAACATCGCCTATCACCTTGTGTCCCACATATCTGCCGATACGTTTTACACTCTCTCCGATAATAGCAGGTCTCAAGTGTCCTACATGGAGTGCTTTTGCAACGTTGGCCCCACCGTAATCTACTACGATTGTTTTTACGTGTTCAGGTGTTCCGACACCAAGTTTTTCTTGTTCGCTCATCTTTTTCAAATAATCAGCAACAAACTCTGCGCTCAAAGTAATATTAATAAAGCCTGGATTCACTGCTTCTACTTTTTCCATACATGTACAGCTTTCTAATGCTGCAACAACATCATTTGCAATCATAATCGGAGCTTTTCTATATACTTTCACTGCTGCCATAGCACCGTTACACTGATATTCACACAGATCCGGTCTGTTTGAAAGCGTTACCTTTGCATATTGTTTATCATATCCCGCTTTTTCAAATGCAGCTTCTAATTCAGATGTTAATAAATCAACTAATTTTTTCATAGTTCCTCCCAAATTAATTTATCTAATTATTTTAACATAAGCCATTATTCATGTCAAAAAACAACTTGTATTAAAAACATGTATAACACTGTACCCACACCAATGCTAAGTAAGTTGTTGCGTTTCCAGATATGAAGCACCGCCACAATTAGTACACAAACCAATTCCGGTATTCCATATGGACTTGAAAACACATTTGTATTTCTCAGGCAATATACGACAAGCATACCTATCACTGCCGGTGTCAAAACCTTGCCTAAATACTGCACCGTCTTCGGAATCTCTTTTCCTTTTGGAAAAATCAGAAATGGAATCACGCGGGTTGCAAACGTCGTAATTGCGACTACTAAGATAATGGCAAATGACATTTTAGCACTTAACGGCATAACGCATCCTCCTTATCTAATTTTCTTCTCCCAATAAAGAGCAGTGCCACAATTGCAAGCATGGCTGGCAATACGAACTTACTTGCTCCAAAAATAACCAGGCAAATAATAGATACTGCTACTCCGATAAGTTCCGGAATACGATTTTTCTGTTCCATCCATTGCTCGATAAAAATCACAACAAACAATGCGGTCATAGCAAAATCAATGCCCTCTGAACTGATTGGAAGTAAAGTCCCTGCGATTGCACCGATTGCAGACCCCAGTACCCAGTACATATGGTCTAACAACGAAATGGCAAACAGAAACTTTGACTCATCAACTCCTTCCGGCACTTTAGTTGTGCAAAGAAGCGAATAGGTTTCGTCAGTTAAACCGAAAATCATATACCATCTTTTCTTTCCGATTCTATTAAATTTTTCCAAAAGCGATATTCCATAAAAAATGTGTCTTACATTCACCATAAACGTCAGGAAAATAACCTGAAGAAAGGATACACCCGGCACGAAAAAATTAACTGCCAGATATTGTCCTGAGCCGGCATATACCATAATGCTCATGAGTATAGCCCAAAGAAAAGAATATCCTTTTTCCGCATACATGACCCCAAACGCAATTCCTATAAACAGATAACCTGTAAGCACCGGAATTGTATGAGGAAATGCTTTTTTAAATGCATTTTTATATTCTGACACTGTTATCCCTCTATTCTGCAAATAAAATAAAAAACACACCTAGGCGGATTCGAACCGCCGCACCCGCCTCCGGAGGGCGGTGCTCTATCCCCTGAGCTATAGGTGTATCCGTCATTAACGACATTGTCAATCGTACCATATTTGTTTGCAAAAGTAAAGGTTTTAAAAGTAATGCTTGCTTTTTAAAACAGCGTCGTTTATAATCAAGAAACCATCATATTTATCAATTTTTCTTTGACGAATTCTCGTCATATTTTTCCAAACAGAAATGCAACTTTATTTTTCCATTACAAGAAAGGAGTATTTATGAATTATCAGCAATTTGTTGCTGCCACAAAAGAAAAGGTTGCTTTGTCGCTGGACAACGATACGCAACTGCACGTACACACAACTCTGAAAAACAACGGCCTAGAACGTACCGGACTGACTATATCTGACAACAGCGTCAACATATTTCCCACCATTTATTTAGAAGAATTTTATCAACAATATCAAAACGGCTACTCTTTAGATGAGATTACCGAAAGTATTATTCACGTATATCACGAGGTGAAATTTGAACATATGTGGAATGTGAATGCGATCAAAGATTTCTCACTCATCAAATCAAAAATAACCTATAAATTAATTCACGCTAAAAAGAATGAAATCTTGCTACAAAGTCTTCCGCATGTACCATATATGGATTTAGCAATCGTCTTTTATGTGTTGTTCGATGTGGACGACACAGGAATTGCCACAATACCAATCACCAACGATTTGGCTGCTTTATGGGATACAGACTCAGATGAGCTTTATCGCATAGCAAAAACAAACACGCCTAAGTTATTAACGGCGTCGCTCAAACCTATGCGCGTTGTTATTGAAGAACTTCTTGGTAATGAATGCGAAAATATTGTACTCAAAGAAGATATCATGTTTGTATTAACGAATCAGCTTCGCAATTTCGGGGCTGCATGCCTACTATATGACGGCATTTTACAGCAAATCGCCATTGAACTAGGAGAAAACTATTACATTCTTCCGAGTAGCATTCATGAAATGATTATCGTGCCGGAAAGCAAAAGTCCCAATAGGGAACAGTTAATTGAAATGATTACAGAAATAAACGAGACTCAAGTAGAGCATGAGGAAATTCTTTCGGATAATGTGTATTACTATGATCATTCTAAGAAAATGATATGGTAACAAAAAGGAGTATGCTTCATTATGAATCATACTCCCGTCTTTTTCTAATTAAACTCTTGATAAATATTCTCCTGTACGAGTATCAATCTTAAGTACATCACCCATCTCAACAAACAACGGAACATAAACAACTGCTCCTGTTTCAACTGTAGCAGGTTTTGTAGCACCTTGTGCTGTGTCACCCTTGAAGCCAGGTTCTGTATCAATGATTGCAAGTTCAACGAATAGAGGTGGTTCAACCGCAAACACGTTACCTTTGTGTGAACAGATTTTAACCATTTCGTTTTCTTTTACAAATTTCAAAGCATCACCAATAGCATCTTCATTCAATGCGATTTGATCGTATGTTTCAACATCCATAAAATGATACAATTCACCATCTGAATATAAGTATTGCATATCTTTTCTTTCAATATGTGCTTTCGGGAACTTTTCTGTTGGTCTGAAAGTCTTTTCAATTACACCACCACTGATGATGTTTTTCAATTTTGTTCTAACGAACGCTGCACCCTTTCCAGGTTTTACATGTTGGAATTCTAAAATTTGGTAGATGTTACCTTCAATCTCAAGTGTTACACCATTTTTAAAATCGCCTGCTGAAATCATTTGTTATCCTCCTTCATTTATCCCTATAAAGCGCTACGGCCTCTATAGGACATGCTTGTAGCATAATATTCTCTTTCACTTTTTATAATTTTATAATAGATTATATATTTTTTCAACCTTTTTTTATTCGTCACAAGAGCAATGCATAATTTTCAAAATATCTTTCATTGCATCTGCGCTTATTTGCCCTGGTGCAGACGCTTTCCCAACTGTTGCAAATGTAACTGATGAGCCAAAAAACTCTCCGGCAATTCGGCTGATTATACCCCTACCGGTCATGGACATGGTGATAATCGGGCGGTCTGCTTTGTTAGAAACCATTTCTTCTGTGGCATCAAGAAGCATCAGGACATCCTGCTTACTGCTTGGCATCACGGCTATTTTCGGAATATCAACTCCTAACGATTGCATATGACACAAGCGACTGATAAGTTCTGCCTTGTCCGGCGTCTTTTCAAAATCATGATTAGAACCCACAACCTTAACACCCGCTTGTTGCAAGTTGCAAACAAATTGCTCCATCTGTAATGACGCACCATCAAAAAAGACCTCCACATCGACCAAATCCACATGCTTGGTCTTCGAAACATCCAACAGTAGTTCGCTGTATTGTTCAAAGGAAATCTCTCGTTCTCCCCCTTCATTTTTCGTACGGAATGTAAATAACAAAGGGATATTTCCAAGCACATTTCTTAGTTCAAGCAATGTATCTGTCACAGCATTTATATCATACGCCTGCTCAAACCAATCCACACGCCATTCAACTAAATCGGCTTGTGCTACGCATATGTCTTTCGCCGCTTTCAGTATCTCTTCTCTCGTTTTTCCAACAATCGGAACACATATTTTAGGAATACCCTCTCCAATAACAAGGCCTCTTATTTTTACCGCATTCACGTTCGTTTCCTCCCGTTTCTTTTACCTTATCATAAAGCAAACCGTCCGACTTTTCAACCATTCCCTTGACATTTTTGCTTGTTCGCTTTAATGTTAAGAAGTAATTTATTAATAATAAAGGGGTAAGGAAAATGAAATCAATCACAGGGCATACAAGACTTACCGGACTCCTGGGAAGCCCGGTTTCTCATAGCATCTCACCGATGATGCATAACGAGGCCTTCAAACAGTTAGATCTAGATTATGTCTATCTTGCATTTGATGTGAACGCAGACAACATGAAAACTGCTGTGGAGGGACTTCGTACTTTAAATGTACGCGGCTTTAATGTTACAATGCCGGGGAAAAATGTAATGGCAACGCTTTGTGACAATCTATCACCTGCAGCTGAAATTATCGGCGCTGTAAATACCGTCGTAAATGATGACGGAATACTGACAGGCCATAATACAGATGGTGTTGGTTATATGATGGCAGCAAAAGATGCCGGACATAATATCATCGGCAAAAAAATGACATTGCTCGGTGCGGGCGGTGCCGCCACTGCTGTTCTTGTCCAAGCAGCTTTAGATGGTTTGTCTGAAATTTCTGTATTCAGCATCCATGACCAATTTTGGGGCCGTGCTGAAAAAACAGTAGCTGTTCTTAACGAACGCACATCCTGCAAAGTAAAATTGTATGATTTCAAAGACGAATCTATATTAAGACGCGAAATTAGTGAAAGTGCTATTTTAACCAACGGAACTTCTGTCGGCATGGCGCCAAATATAGACCGTAGTATTATTACAGATAGTTCTATGTTCCACAAAGACCTGATTGTATCGGATGTTATTTATAATCCACGCGAAACCAAGTTGTTAAAACTTGCTAAAGAAGTCGGTTGTCCTACTTTCAACGGACTCTACATGCTTCTATATCAAGGCGCTAAGGCTTTTAAGATATGGACAGGGCAAGACATGCCGGTGGAATTGATTAAAGAAAAATATTTTTCATAAGAAAATCTCGCCCGCGAACGACATTCCGTCGTTTTCAGGCGAGATTTTTATTTGTTTTTTTGTTTGCGATAAAAATAAAGCACTATTTTTTCTAATTTTCTTTTAAATACAATTTGTATTTCTTCTTTTGGATTAATCGGTTTTACAAGAATATTTCGAATGCCTGCACGCTTTGCGCCCCATACATCCGTAAATAATTGATCCCCAATAAACACTGTTGTGTTCGGAGTGGTCCCCATAATCTCCATTGCCCTTTTATAATTTGCAGTAGATGGCTTGTGTGCATCGAAAATATAATGCGTTCCAATCTCCTCATTAAACATCTTTACTCTAGGTTCTTGATTGTTTGAAAGCAAACAACTGTCAAAGCCGATTTCCTTAAGTTTTGCAAACAATTTTTTAGCACGGGCATCTGCAGGAGCTCCATGCATAACCAGCGTATTATCGATATCGAATATCAATCCTCGGTATCCTTGTTCATAAAGTTGTTCAAACGGGATAACGTATGTAGACGCTACATACTCATCCGGGAAAAACATATCAAACATAACTCATAATCTCCTCACAAATGTCTTGAATATCTTTGCCATCCGTCCATATGACTACATTTGCTGCATGTTCATATTTTTCACGTCTTTTTTCCATTAGTTCACTAATATATGCAACATTTTTATTGCCACGTAATAATGGACGATTGTCATCATCTTTCACTCGTTCAAGAATCGTCTCCGGTTTCGCTGTAAGAAGAACAACCAATCCACCTTTTTTCATTACCTCTACATTTTGTTCTCTCAAAACAACTCCGCCGCCACATGACACAACCTTGTTCTCTTCTGATTGTATTTCAAAAAGCAAGTTTGTCTCGGCATCCCTGAAATATTCTTCCCCGTGCTTTTCAAAAATATCAGGAATGCTCATCCCGGCACGTGTGGCAATCATTTGGTCCATCTCAATAATATCCATCTCAAAACGGTTTGATAAATAAGCCGCAACTGTACTCTTTCCGGAACCCATAAATCCTATTAAAAATATATTTTTCACGCTACTTTTCCCCCAGCATTTCTTTTACATCTGTTTTGAACTCTGCCCATGCATTTTTATCATCCACGAAATATTTTGGACATATTTTACCCGTGATATCATAATGACGAATAACATCTTCTTCTGTTAATTGAAATCTCTCGCACAACCAGGCTGTCAAATGAACCAATGACTCATACGTTTCCTCCGTATATATTCCGTTATCTGTTTGATGACATGTTTCAATGGATATGGTGTCTGTATTGCGATTGTTTGAGGCATACGCAACCTCTGCCGTAGGCACACATTGAATAATCTCACCTTGTAACCCTATAATAAAATGACTACTGGCTTTTGTCGACTTTGTATCTTTCAGATTTTCAAAATAATTTCTATTTTGCTTGGCTGTAGTTCCCGGGTTGGCTGTGTAATGAATCACAATGTTTCTTATTTTTTCAGTCTGTGTTCCCGGTCTTGAATATGGATTTGTCGTGAGTAATTGCACATCAATTTCCGGCTTCATGACACGCATAATCGTCTCATCTTTTTCAACATATTGACTGGTAAATGGCCCTAACTGAAACACTTTCATACCAACTAGTACAATCAACATGGTAACTAACACAAACATTCCAACTCGCGTGTACAGACGAACTCGTCTGCGATATCTTGTTTTTCGTCTCGTTCTTGGTCTTCTCTCCATTGTACATCCCTTACAAAAACGAGATGCGCTTATAAACGCATCTCGTAATATTTATTATACTTGATCTACACTGTAGTTCGGCGCTTCCTTTGTAATATGAATATCATGCGGATGACTTTCTTTCAAAGAAGCTGCAGAAATTTTTACAAATTTCCCGCGTTCCTTCAATTCTTCAATCGTCGGTGTTCCACAATATCCCATACCGGAACGAAGTCCGCCCATAAGTTGGAATACAGTATCTTCAACTAAGCCTTTGTATGCAACACGACCTTCAACGCCTTCCGGAACTAACTTCTTAGCATCCTGTTGGAAGTAGCGGTCTTTGCTTCCATTTTCCATAGCAGCGATAGAACCCATTCCGCGGTATACTTTATACTTTCTTCCTTGGAATAATTCAAATTCTCCCGGGCTTTCATCACATCCCGCAAAAATACTTCCCATCATACATACGTTTGCACCTGCTGCAATTGCCTTTGTCATATCACCCGAATACTTGATACCACCATCTGCAATAATCGGAATATTGTACTCTTTAGCCACTGCATAACAATCCATAACAGCTGTAATCTGTGGTACACCAATACCTGCAACAACACGTGTTGTACAAATAGAACCTGGACCAATACCTACCTTAACTGCATCTACGCCAGCTTCAATCAATGCTTTGGTTGCTTCACCTGTTGCAACATTACCCGCAATCACCTGAAGTTCCGGATACTTTTCTTTTACCATTTTTACGGCACGAATAACATTTGCAGAATGGCCATGCGCAGAATCCATAACAATAACGTCAACCTTTGCACGTACAAGCGCATCAACACGGTCAAGTACGTTTGCCGTAATACCAACCGCCGCGCCGCAAAGCAAACGACCTTGTTTATCTTTTGCTGACATTGGGTACTTGATTTGTTTTTCAATATCCTTGATTGTAATTAAACCTTTTAAATTAAAGTCTTTGTCTACAATCGGTAACTTCTCTTTTCTTGCCTTTGCAAGAATTCGTTTTGCTTCCTCTAATGTTGTGCCTTCAAGAGCTGTAATTAAGCCCTCAGAAGTCATTGATTCTTTAATCTTTTTCGAAAAATCCTCTTCGAACTTCAAATCACGATTCGTGATAATGCCCACTAACTTTTTGCCTTCCGTTATCGGCACACCTGATATACGGAATTTAGCCATTAGTTCATTAGCATCATGTAATGTATGTTCCGGAGATAATGAAAATGGGTCTGTAATAACGCCGTTTTCAGAACGCTTTACCTTATCTACTTCTTCTGCTTGCGCTTCAATTGACATATTCTTGTGAATGATACCGATACCACCTTGACGTGCCATCGCAATTGCCATACGATGCTCTGTAACAGTATCCATACCTGCACTCATCATAGGAATGTTCAGTCGAATCTTGTTAGTTAAATTTGTAGATAAATCTACTTGGTTTGGAATTACCTCAGAATAACCAGGTACTAAAAGTACATCATCAAATGTAATTCCGTCTCCAATAATTGTTCCCATATTATCATATCCTCTCTTTCTTCCTTTGGTTTATAGTGTCTAATCTTACTAAAAAGCTTTCGTTCTGTCAAGCCTATAAAATCACTTTTCTAGGTTCCAAAAGTTTCATTCCGTTTAAGATTTTTTCGTTTGGTTCAAACTTTACTCTAACCTTTTGGCCTTTATGTAAAACAACCATTTCATATGTATGATGTTCCGGCTCGCATGTACTACAATCTAAACATTTCAGTTGCTGATATGCTCGCAGTGCATCAGAACCCGTAGGCGCCAAAATCTCGATATCCTTAACCTTAACAGAAAGAACTCTCTTTCTCGACTGCATATTAAATATCTTATCGATGTCTAAATCACCACTAAAATAAGTGTATTCATATTCCACCTTTAACCGATTAAATAGAAAAACATCTAGTGCAACAATAGCAACCAACAGAATTGGCCCAAACCAAGAACCCAAGGTAAATAATGCAATAAAAGCCGTAACAACAATCAATAATGCTTTCATCAAAAGGTCTTTGGTTGTTTGTCTCTTCTTCACTAATTGTTCCGTCAAAAATTCGTTCATAATATTCCTCCAGTTTCGGTACTTATTTTAGTTATTGTATCACAAAAAAAGGGACTTGTTAAGTCCCTTTTACATCATTCCCATTCCGCCACCTGCAGGCATAGCAGGAGCATCTTCTTTGATATTAGCCACCACAGATTCTGTTGTCAATAAAGTAGACGCCACACTTGTCGCGTTCTGAAGCGCACTTCTGGTAACCTTTGCCGGATCAAGAATACCTGCCTTGACCATATCAACATATTCTTCTTTATATGCATCAAAACCGATACCTTGTTCTTGCTCTCTAACTTTATTAATAATAACTGCACCTTCCAAGCCGGCATTAGCTGCAATATGATAAAGTGGAGCCTCTAAAGCCTTAAGGATAATTCTGGCACCTGTCTTCTCGTCACCCTCTAATGTCTCAGCTAATTTTGCAACTTCCTTAGAAGCATGAATATATGCAGATCCACCACCTGCTACAATACCTTCTTCTACAGCCGCTTTTGCCGCAGAAAGAGCATCCTCCATACGAAGTTTTGCTTCTTTCATTTCTGTTTCAGTTGCAGCTCCAACACGAATCACTGCAACACCTCCTGCCATTTTAGCAAGTCTTTCCTGCAATTTTTCTCTATCAAATTCAGATGTTGTCTCCTCAATCTGAGATTTAATTTGTGCTACGCGTCCTGCAATTGCAGTTTTGTCGCCCATTCCATCTACAATAACAGTGTTTTCTTTTTGTACTTTCACAGATTTTGCACGTCCAAGCATATCAAGAGAAACTTCTTTCAAATCCAAGCCAACCTCTTCAGAGATTACCTGTCCGCCTGTTAAAATTGCAATATCCTCCAACATTGCTTTTCTTCGATCTCCATATCCCGGCGCCTTTACCGCAACCACGTTGAAGGTACCACGAAGTTTGTTGACAATTAATGTTGTAAGTGCTTCGCCTTCAATGTCTTCCGCAATAATTAATAATCTTGCACCCGACTGAACGATTTGCTCCAAAACAGGAAGCAAGTCTTGAATGTTAGAAATCTTTTTATCTGTAATTAAAATAAATGGATTTTCTAACACAGCTTCCATTTTTTCCATATCTGTTGCCATATATGCGGAAATATAGCCACGGTCAAACTGCATACCTTCTACTAAATCCAATTCCGTCTTCATCGTCTTTGATTCTTCGATTGTGATGACACCATCATTAGACACTTTTTCCATAGCATCTGCAACCATTGCACCTACTTCCACATCTCCTGCAGAAATAGCGGCTACGCTGGCAATACTCTCTTTGCTATCAATTTTTCTGCTCATTGAAGCAACTGCATCAACTGCAACCTCAGTTGCTTTTTTCATACCTTTACGAAGTACAATTGGGTTTGCTCCTGCCGCAAGGTTCTTCATACCCTCGTTCACCATTGCCTGCGCAAGAACAGTTGCTGTAGTTGTACCGTCACCTGCAACATCATTTGTCTTAGCGGCAACCTCTCGAATCAACTGTGCTCCCATATTTTCAAATGCGTCTTCTAATTCAATTTCTTTTGCAATTGTAACACCATCATTTGTAATTAAAGGTGCACCGAAAGATTTGTCTAAAACAACATTTCTTCCTTTTGGTCCAATTGTAACTCTTACTGTATTTGCAAGTTTATTCACACCTGCTTCCAAAGCCTCTCTGGCTTCAGCTCCATATTTGATTTCCTTTGCCATAACACTCATGCCTCCCTATTATTTAATAACAGCCAAAATATCGTTCTGTTTAACTACAAGATATTCCTCTCCGTCAAGTTCCACTTCCGTACCTGCGTATTTAGAATAAATTACTTTATCTCCTACTGAAACAAGCATCGTAACCTCTTTGCCGTCAACCATTCCTCCCGGACCAACCGCAATAACTTCTGCCTGTTGTGGTTTTTCCTTTGTCTGTCCTGGCAAAACAATGCCTGATTTCGTTGTCTCTTCAGCTTCAATCTGCTTGAGCACAACTCTGTCTCCTAATGGTACTAATTTCATATCTATTTCCTCCTTATTTATAATTTTCGTTTTTATTAGCACTCTTCTTTATTGAGTGCTAAATTAAGTCTAGTAATAAAATATCACTATGTATTTTGTTTGTCAACTCACTTTATGTTTATTTTATAAAATCCATTTTTAATTTGTAATTTAATAACAGCGCTTGTTCCTTCCAAGTACCTCTCGTGCACCTTGCACATGCAACTTATTGGTTCTTCTCCTTCTACTACACACTCATAAAAAGCATCAAGAGAAATCTTGGTAAGTTGTTCCCCTATTAAAGCCAAATATAACAATTCATTTTTCTCGTCGTATTGTAAAACTTCACATGGATACTCTTTCTCATCAAGAATAGTTCCAACGCAAAGCGTTTTCTGCATTTTTATTGTCGCGTGCTCTCCTTTGTTCATGTAGCCCTCCCCTTATACGAAAGAACAAAGAGTCTGCCCCAGCAGACCCTTTGTTCTTTTGTTATTTCGCGTTACGTTTTTTTATCGCTGCTATCTCATCAAAGATAAAATCATTAATTACCTTGATATATGTTCCTTTCATTCCGGATGAGCGAGACTCAATGACTCCTGCACTCTCTATTTTACGAAGAGCATTTACGATTATTGATCTGGTAATTCCTACTCGGTCTGCAATCTTGCTGGCTACTAAAATGCCCTCTGTTCCATCCAGTTCATCAAAAATATGCACGATGGCTTCCAATTCTGAAAATGACAAGGTACTGATTGCAGATTGCACAATCTGCTCTTTTCTGCTTTCCTCTGCACTTTCTTCATTTACCGAACGAAGCATCTCAAGACCAACAACCGTAGTTCCATATTCGCTCAGGATAATGTCGTCAATTTCATATGCCCCTTCTTGTTTATAAATAAACAGAGTGCCTAATCTTTCTCCTGCAATATCAATTGGAGTGACAATCGCTTGATAACCTTTGACCGCCTCGACAGAAAAACCAAGTGTTTGCAAATTCACATTTTCTTTTGTTGATAAAATGCTGAGCAATCTTTCATTCAGCATAGCGTCAACCAGGCATCCCACCTTGTTCTCTATCAGTTCATGTATCAATTCAACACCTGCGCAACGTCCTACACCAAGCACTTTCCCTTTTTTGCTTACTACTAAAACGTTAGAGCGCAGAATCTCAGTAAGTACATCACAGATATCATTAAATACTACTTTACTTGAATTGTTATTATGCAACAAACGGTTAATCTTTCTTGTTTTGTCTAGTAATTGTACACTCATTTTTATTCCTCCATCGTATGATTTTATATGTTATCATACAATTTCGTCATTTTCAACTTTTTGTTGGAATTTTCTAACTATTCAACCGAATTATCAGCCGGTTTTTTCCATGACATGTATTCACACGTAGGATTATTTTCACATCCGTAATATTTTCTTCCCTTTTTTGTTTTACGTACAACAATATCTTTTCCACATATAGGGCAAGCTACACCTATTTTTTCGAGATATGGTTTCGTATTCTTGCATTCCGGGAACCCAGGACATGCCAAAAATTTACCATGTGGTCCATATTTAATTACCATATTGCGACCACATTCCTCGCAAACAACATCTGTCACTTCATCCGCGATCTTAATCTTCTCTAGTTCTTTTTCTGCAAGTTGAACTGCTTTTTCTAAATCCGGATAAAAATTGCGAGTAACGGTTTTCCATTCAACCTTTCCTTCGGCAATCATATCCAATAGTCCTTCCATATTGGCGGTAAAATGAACATCTACTATGCTTGGGAAGGACTGTTTCATTATGCCATTAACCACCTCACCAATCTCGGTAAGATATAGATTTTTATTTTCCTTTGCAACATAACGTCTCGCAATAATTGTAGAAATAGTCGGCGCATAAGTACTTGGACGGCCGATTCCAAGTTCTTCCATCGCTTTAACTAAAGCCGCTTCCGTATAATGCGCAGGCGGCTGTGTATAATGTTGTTTCGGTTCAAAACTTTCTCTTTCTAATTTTGAATCTTTTCTTATATTTTGCACCAATGTATTACTGATTTCTTTTTCTTCATCAGATTCCACATATACAGCACGAAATCCTTCAAATTTTACTTTTGAAGTAGACACAACGAAACGACTGTCTTCTGCCAAAAGTTTAACAGAAGTAATGGAATATTTAGTCGCTTTCATTCTGCTTGCCACAAATCGTTTCCATATTAACTGATACAACCGCAATTGATCTCTTGAAAGATAATCTTTCACAGACGCAGGTGTTCTGGTAACATCGGTTGGACGAATTGCCTCATGAGCATCCTGTATCTTTTTATCTGCATTTGTCTTGCGTTCCGCCTTGGCAGTATACTCTTCGCCATAAGTTTCTGAAATATAAGTTCTTGCATTTGCATCTGCTTCTTCCGAAACTCTGGTTGAATCTGTACGCAAATAAGTAATAAGACCTACAGTTTGACCACCCTTAAGTTCAATTCCCTCATATAATTGTTGCGCAATACGCATTGTTTTCTGCGTTGCAAAATTAAGCGCTTTCGATGCTTCCTGTTGCAATGTACTCGTTGTAAATGGAAGCGGTGCCTTTTTGCTTCGCTCCACTGTTTTAATATCTTCAACTGTAAAATCTGCCTGTTCTAATTTGCCAAGAAGTCTATCCATCTCATCTTTGGAATGTATATCTCCTTGATATTTTGCCACAAATGGACGTTTCTCGCCCTCTACACGTAACAATGCATCTAGGGTCCAGTACTCTTCTTGTACAAATGCATCGATTTCTTCTTCTCGATCCGCAATCAGACGAAGTGCCACTGATTGAACACGTCCTGCGCTTAATCCTCTTTTGACTTTCGCCCAAAGCACCGGACTGATTCGATATCCAACCATTCTGTCAAGAGTTCGTCTGGCTTGTTGCGCATCAACAAGATTCATATCGATTTCACGGGCATCTTTTATGGACGCTTTTACAGCATTTTTCGTAATTTCATTAAAGCTGATTCGATATACCTTTTTATTCTCTAACTTCAGTGCAATGTACAAATGCCACGCAATCGCCTCTCCCTCACGGTCCGGGTCGGTAGCAAGATATATCTTATCTGCCTTTTTTACTTCTTTTCGTAAATTTGCAAGGATATCTCCTTTTCCTCTGATCGTAATATATCTTGGTTCAAAATCGTGTTCCACATCAATACCGAAAGTACTTTTTGGGAAATCACGTACATGTCCTTGTGAAGCAACAACTTCATAGCTACTTCCAAGAAACTTTTTAATTGTCTTTACCTTTGCAGGCGATTCCACAATCACAAGATAACGCGCCATTCTTACTCCTCCCAATAGTCTCGATTTATTTAGACCTTACATAATAATTCTTCGAAATTTCCTTAATTAGCCCCCTTAGTTCCAGACTCATTAAAATATCTAATAATTCTGCCACTGCTAATTTTGTCTCACTTATAAGCCGGTCTAGGTTTTGGGGTTGGAAACCAAGGCAACTATACACTAAATTTTCACGCGTTTCAAGTAGTATTTTTATTTGATCATTTTTTTCTTCCTGTTTTCCACAAGAAAGCCCTATGTCTTCAAGCAAGTCTTCCGGTGACAAAAGGATGCCTGCCCCCTGTTTGATTAGTTTGTTGCAACCACGACTGAGATGACTGTTAATAGGGCCTGGAAGTGCATATATATCTTTCCCTTGTTCCAGTGCCGTATCCGCGGTAATCAGAGAACCGCTTTTTTCTTTCGCTTCAATTACAAGAATGATATCCGACAGTCCACTGATAATTCGATTCCTAGCAGGAAAGTGTTGTGCTAAAGGACTTGTTCCCGGAGGAAATTCAGATATAATGCCGCCTTGCTCCTGTAATTCCATATATAATCCTATCTTTTCCCGCGGATAACATATGTCCACGCCACAACCAAGCACAGCAAAACTCTTTCCTCCGACAGACAGAGCGCCGCTTTGTCCGGCACTGTCAACACCCCTGGCCATTCCACTGACAATTTGTATACCTCTGCTTGCAAGCGCCTTCGAAAATTCAGCCGCCATGACCTCACCATAAGGACTACACTCACGCGCCCCCACGATTGCCACTGTTTTAATGTTGTCATCTGGAAGTTTTCCTTTCACATAAAGTGCATACGGTGGGGTTGCTATCTCCATTAGCCGTTTTGGATAAGCCAAGTCAAATATTGTAATAAATTGAATATTTTTATCCTCCAACTTACAAAATTCGTCATTTAGGTTCCATTCCTTTTTACTGTCAATAATAATTTGCCCTTCTACCTCGCCAATTCCAAAATCTTTGAACCGAGTTTCTTCTATATTATATATTTCCTCTGCAGATGAAAATTCCTGCCTTATCTCTCTTTTTCGCTTTCCACTAAGTTTCAAGTTTGCAAACCAATATTCATATTTCACATTCTCACCTCCAATACTTTGCATCCATCGTCCGATAGCTCAATGCCTCTCGTAAATGTTTGGGCTCAATCTGCATCGAGCGCTCTAAGTCCGCAATTGTTCGCGCCACACTAAGCACCTTGTGGTATGTTCTGGCAGTTAATCCCAGTTGTTCATATGCCTGCTTCATGATAAGATGCTCATCACTGTCCAGTTTACAGAAAACATCCATATCCTGGATTCGAAGCTGCGCGTTTGTTTTGATTCCTATATTTGCATAACGTTTACTTTGTGTGCCTCGTGCATTTACGATTCTTTCACGTATCGTTGTGGATTTTTCTTCTGCATCATTTTCAGATAATGCCGTATACTCCACCTTTGGTACTTCAATGCAAATATCAATGCGGTCCAGAAGCGGCCGACTAATCTTTCCTAAATAGGAGTTGATTTGCGCAGTTGTGCAAGTGCATCTATTGAGATCCGGATAATTTCCGCACGGACATGGATTCATAGCTGCAACCAACAAAAAGTCGGCTGGATATTCATACTCTCCCTTTTCACGGACAATCTTAATGCGATGTTCTTCCAAAGGTTTTCGAAGCGTCTCCAAGATGTACTTTGGAAACTCCGCAATCTCATCTAAGAATAACACTCCCTTATGTGCTAAACTAATTTCCCCGGGACGAGGAAATGCGCCTCCGCCAAGCAAAGCCATTTGCGTAATAGATGAATTCACCTCGCGGAACGGCCGGTTCGTTTTCAAAGGGTGCTCTTGTCCAACTTGACCGATGATGCTATATATCATAGTTAATTCCAAACTTTCTTCCATCGTTAATGACGGCAAAATACTTGGAATCCGCTTTGCAATCGCCGTCTTTCCTGCGCCAGGCGGTCCTATCATCAAAATATTATGTCCACCTGCTACTGCGATTTCGACTGCCCGTTTCACGAAATGCTGTCCACGAATATCCGCGAAATCCGGATAATTTACACCCACCAACATGTCAGACATGTTTCCTCGTTTACTGCTATCGTTTTGTTTTCTTTCTCCTTTGAGAACCTCACAAGTTTCCCTCAGACTGGAAACTCCAATTATTTGTATATCATCCACCAATTCACCTTCCGCTTGGTTCTCTTTTGGAACAATACACTTCTGACATCCTTTTTTCTTCGCCTCAAGAACAATAGGCAGAATGCCCGGCACTCTTTTCACTGCCCCATCAAGACTTAATTCTCCCGCAATCACTATATTCTCTGTGCAGTTTTGTGACAATTCACCCATTGCACACAAGATGGCGATTGCAATCGGCAAATCAAAAATATTTCCTCGCTTTCGCATATTTGCAGGTGATAAATTAATAACCACTTTTTTGGGCGGTATGGTAAAATCGGAATTTCGAATGGCTGACTTCACTCTTTCCCCTGCTTCTTTGACTTCCGAGGACAAATATCCTACCAAATGAAACATGGGAAGTCCATTACTTACATCTGCTTCCACCTGCACAAATTCAACTCGTAGTCCTTGCAAGGTCGCAGATAAAACCGTACTAACCAAATGTACGCACTCTCCTTTCAATATTATATTTTGTGTTAAATTTTTTGAAAAAATTTTGGCAGAATTGCCTGTTTGATATGTATTTATAAATTACTTAAAATGGGAATAACTTTAAAATCTGAGGTGTTGATAAATTCCATCACCAACTCTAGAATATCCGGTTGAATAATTGCCGGAATAACTTAATTTTCGTTTTTTCTGCTCTTCACTTTTGAAAGAAGAAAAAACATTACAAATTATGTCATATGGTAACCCTTGGATCTCGCCATCTTTGTCATCAACAACTACAAATGAATGGCGTCCTAATGTTTTTTCTCTATCCTTATATCTTTCGATTAAAATTATGTCTCCTATTTTGCACATAACATTCTTCACTTCCTCCTTGTTATAATTACTTTTTTTCTCCGGACATGACTTCATCAGGCCACTCCATCGGCTCAACATCTTTTAATGCTTCCTCAAGAGAAATAGCTTTCGTAATTCTGCCTTTTAATTTTTCCATATCTAATCTTTGTATTGATTTTAAATTCTCGCTCATAACAAATCTCCTCTTACTCCTTGTTTATATTTGCTCCCCTTATTATACCATATATAGTCTCGTAGCGACAATTTATTTTTATCAAACAATCATACGCATCACTCCTTTACTGCATATTCTTTTCTCAAACATTGAAACAAATCGGCGAAATGCCACTGAAATATGATAATAGAAATTATTTGAATGTCTGAAATGTATGACTATACTAACATAAGCACTCAGAGATTTCAAGAATATTTTTTTTTGCGGAAAAGCACAATCAATTTTGTCCCGACATACATTATATTAAATATGCTATGAGGTGTAGCCTTGAAGTCTTTTCCGCCACCACTCACTGCAGATGAGGAGCAGCATTATCTGAAAAGGTACCTTGAGGGAGACCTTGAAGCGAAACACATTCTTATTGAGCGCAATCTGCGCCTTGTTGCCCACGTTATGAAAAAATATCAGCATCTAGATGAAAATCAGGAAGACCTAATTTCCATCGGAACAATTGGCTTGATAAAAGCAATTCTAACGTTTAATCCAGACAAAAACAGCAAGCTCGGAACCTATTCAGCGCGGTGTATCGAAAACGAAATTCTTATGTTTCTGCGAACGAAAAAAAAGCATTCGAAAGAAGTCTCGCTATACGAGCCTATCGGAACAGATCGAGACGGGAACGAAATTCATCTGTTTGATATTATTGAAACGGACGAAGCAGACGCACATGAAAAAATCGCACTCAAAGATGACATTCGTCTGCTCTATGAAAAAATCGAATCTGAACTGTCACCGCGCGAACAACTTGTGTTAATCATGCGCTATGGTCTTTACAACAAGAAAGAATATACACAACGTGAAATTGCCAATCAACTTGGAATATCCAGATCTTACATTTCACGTATAGAAAAAAGTGCAATAGAAAAGCTGCGTGGCTTTTTCTAGCCCGCAGCTATCAGGTTACATATTACTCTTGTCTTCTCAAAATATCGTATTCATCAACTTTGATTCCCAAGTCCACATACAGCACCTGCTTTGGATGCGGTGCGCTTTCTTGTTCTATTCCATCCTCTGTCAGAATACGTTTTACCGTAACTTCTATATTGTCGCCATTTGGCTTCATCACTTCAATCGTTTCTCCCACAGAAAACTTATTTCTCTGTTCAATACGATATGTTCCGTCTCTTTCTTCCCCTATAATACCAAGATATGTGTATTCCTTCACATAAGTGTTGCTATCATATATCTGACTGTCTTCATTTGGTTTTCCGAAGAAAAATCCCGTTGTAAATTGACGATAAGTACAATTCGAGATTTGATCCAGATACCAAGGCATGTTCTGTCTGTATATTTCCGGGTCCTTCTTGTAATCATCAATGGCCTTGCGATAAGTTCTCGCAACTGTAGCCACATAAAGCGCCGTCTTCATACGCCCTTCTATTTTCAAGCTATCAACGCCGGACTCAATGAGCTCAGGAATATGTTCAATCATACACAAATCCTTTGAGTTAAATATATACGTTCCTCTTTCGTTTTCAAACACCGGCATCACTTCGCCCGGTCTGGTTTCTTCTACAACAGAATATTTCCACCGACAAGGATGTGTGCAAGCTCCCTGGTTAGCGTCTCTTCCCACAAGATAATTGCTAAGGAGACAACGACCCGAATAGGAAATACACATTGCACCATGTACAAATGTCTCAATCTCCATATCTGCAGGAATGTTTGCACGAATTTCTTTAATCTCTTCCAGTGATAACTCACGCGCTGTTACTACACGGGTTGCTCCCTGCTTGTACCAGAAGTTAAATGTTCCATAATTCGTATTGTTCGCCTGCGTACTGATGTGACGCTCAATCTCCGGACAAATCTCACCGGCTATCTCAAAAATTGCCGGGTCAGCAATGATAAGCCCATCCGGTTTCATTTCTTTCAGTTCCTTGAAATATTCTCGTACGCCTTCAAGATCATGATTGTGTGCCAAAATGTTAGCTGTCACATAAACCTTTACATCTCTTTCATGGGCAAATGCAATGCCTTCTCGCATTTCACTCATGGAAAAATTCTTTGCCTTCGCACGAAGCCCAAATGCTTCTCCACCTATATAAACAGCGTCAGCGCCAAAGATGACTGCCGTTTTCAGTACTTCCAAACTGCTGGCCGGAATCAATAATTCAGGATGTCTTGCCATGTTTTATTCCTCTCTCACTTTCGTACCTAATGCCACTCCGTCTCCCAGTGGTATAATCGACGTTTCCAATAATTTGTGATGTTTTAATTCGTACAGATATTCTCGCATACGGCTATGAATGGTACGATTTCTTCTTTCTACTGCAAACCGAGACTCGATAATATCACCATCTTGCAATACGTTATCAGAAATAAGTACACCGTCCTTTTCAAGCAATCGTACGACTTCCGGCATATAGTAAATATACTGCGCCTTTGCCGCATCCATGAAAATAAAATCAAAGGTCTCATTCATGCTTTGAAGAACTTCAAGTGCATCACCTTCTATCAAGGTAATCTGACGCTCTTTTCCTGCCCGTTTAAAATTCTCACGCGCAATCGGAATGCGCTTTTCATATTTTTCAATTGTTGTAATTTTGCAATCTTCCGGTGCGTATTCACTCATCAAAAGCGCTGAAAAACCAACTGCGGTACCAACCTCAAGAATCCGTTTCGGTTTCTTAATTGCCAATAACACTTTCAAAAAGCTCTGCATCTCTTTCCGAATAATCGGAACAAAAGTATCCAGAGCTTCTTTCTCTATTGTCTCCAATATTTCACTGTTTTCTGTCTCTAATGAGTGGATAAACGTCACCATACGTTCATCTACTATCATATCTTACACATCCATAATAATCGGAAGAATCATAGGTCTTCTCTTTGTTTTTTTCCAAATGAAATCATTCAAGGTATCACGAATAACAACCTTAATTTTATTCCAGTCTACATATCTGCTGGACAGACATTTTTCCAATGCTTCATAGAGTATCTCTTTTGCTTCTACCATAAGATCTTCTGATTCTCTTACATAGACAAATCCTCTCGAAACAATGTCCGGCCCTGCAAGTAATTGATTGCTGCCGCGTTCCAATGTCAGTACCACAATCATGATGCCGTCTTCAGCCAAATGTTGTCGATCTCTGAGCACAATGTTACCCACATCGCCAACGCCAAGACCGTCAACTAAAATTGCTCCTGTCTGAACCTTATCCACAATCTTAGCTTCGTTTTGGTCAAGAGCAAGAACATCACCCGAACGCATAATAAAAATGTTATCCTTCTCAACGCCAAGTGCTTCTGCCAACGAAGCATTTGCTTTTAAATGACGGAACTCACCATGAACAGGAATTGCGTATTTTGGTTTTAATAGTGAATAAATCAATTTCAGTTCTTCCTGGCAGGCATGTCCCGATACATGCGCATCTTTGAAAATAACCGTTGCGCCCTTCTGGGATAACTCGTTAATGACACGGGAAACTGCTTTTTCATTACCCGGAATTGGTGATGAACTAAAGATAACTGTATCTCCAGGCTTAATGGTTACTTTTTTATGAATATCAGCTGCCATTCTGGAAAGAGCAGCCATAGACTCACCCTGGCTTCCTGTTGTAATTAGCACCGTCTTTTCATCCGGATAATTCTTGAGTTCATCAATTTCTATCAAGGTATTTTTCGGAATATCAAGATATCCCAATTCACAAGCAGTCTGTATGATGTTGACCATGCTACGACCTTCTACGACAACCTTTTTGTCATATTTACATGCCGAATGAATAATCTGCTGTACACGGTCTACATTGGATGCAAAAGTTGCAATAATAATTCTACTGTTACGATGCTCTGCAAACAAATGGTCAAAGGTAACACCAACTGTTCGTTCAGATGCTGTAAATCCTTGTTTTTCCGCATTTGTACTATCTGACATCAGGGCAAGGACACCTTTTTTACCAATCTCCGCAAATCGTTGCAAATCAATAGCATCTCCAAATACCGGTGTATAATCTACTTTGAAATCGCCCGTATGAACAACTGTACCTACCGGCGAATAAATAGCAAGAGCCGACGCATCCTGTATGCTATGGTTCGTTTTAATAAATTCAATACGGAACTGACCAAGATTAATAGATTGTCCGTAGCTTACAACTTTACGTTTCGTACTTCTGAGCAGATTATGCTCCTTTAATTTGTTTTCAATAATACCGATTGTTAACTTTGTTGCATAAAGCGGTACATTAATATCCTTCAGCACATATGGCAATGCACCGATATGGTCTTCGTGACCATGCGTAATAATAAATCCTTTGACTTTATTTATATTATCTTTTAAATATGTGACATCCGGAATAACCAAATCGATTCCGAGCATATCGTCCTCTGGGAAAGCCAAACCGCAATCCACAACGATAATACTGTCCTCATATTCGAATGCTGTAATGTTCATTCCGATTTGCTCTAACCCGCCAATTGGAATAATTTTTAACTTTGAATTACTTTTGTTTTTCACGCTACACCTCCATCTCGTTATATTTGACATTTGTAATTCAATTACATCTCAATATCTACATCTTCTAATAGTTCTTCAAACACTTTTAATACAGCAGCAAGTTCCACATCATCCTCTACAATTTCATAAAGGCTCTCTGTATCCTCTGCCTTGCTTGTATCTTTCAAAATCAAACATTCTGCTTCATCTTCTTCTGAATCTGTAACCAAAATATAATCGTGTCCACTTACCCTTGTCTGTTCTAAGACAAAGAACTCTACTTCTTCGTTTGTGTCTTCAAATGTAAATTTAATCTTTTCCATATAAACCCCTTATTCTATTCTTGTCCAATACTCAAAGAATCTAAATACCCCTGTAAAATAAATACTGCAGCAATCTTATCCACATATTTTTTACGGTCTTCTCTTCTGACATTGTTTTCAATTAATGTTCTTTCGGCAGAAGCTGTAGATAATCTCTCATCCCACATAATCACCGGAATGCCCACACGCCTTTCAAGCTTTTCCTTAAATTCTAATGTTCTTTCTGCCCGTTCACCGATTGTGTTGTTCATATTCTTCGGAAACCCAAGCACAATCTTTTCCACTCCGTATTCGTTTACCAAGGCTTCGATACGTGCAAGTGTCTGGCGGAGTTTATTCTCTTCCTTGCGCACAATCGTCTCGATTCCTTGCGCCGTTATACCTAACGGGTCGCAGATAGCCACTCCCACTGTCTTCGAACCGTAATCCAATCCCATTACTCTCATATTATCTTATTCCCATGAATTATGCTCAATATACGTTTTTAACATTTCTTCCACTAATTCATCGCGTTCCATCTTCATAATCAGACTTCTCGCTCCATTATGACTTGTAATGTAGGTTGGGTCACCACACATGATATATCCAACCATCTGGCTTACCGGATTGTACCCTTTTTCGCGCAGAGCCTGATACACAATTTCAAGAATATCTTTTGCTTGAATCTGAGGTCCGTTTTCTACTTGGAAAAATTGTGTGTTACTTAATTTGCTCATACTATCACGTCCTTTGTTTTTCTCATTCTTTGCCTTTCATTTTAATATAATTCACTATGAAATTCAACGTATAATTTGCGATTGATTGTCAATTCGAACATTTATCAATTGATTTTGCAGATCATCCTCTGTCTGCAGTGCAATTTTAACATATTCTTTTGTGTGACCCACTTGAAAAATCACACCATCCTTGTTAACACTCTCCTCCATCAAAACTTCTACTGTTTTACCTATAAATGATGACTCATATTTTTTCCTCTTCTCACAATCCATTTCTAACATGATATTGCTTCGAATGGTCTTAATCTGCTCCGGAACTTGATTGTCCATAACAGCTGCCTTTGTACCTGCTCTTTTAGAGTATTTAAAAATATGAGTCTCATAAAAATCGATTTTATCAACAAAATCTTTCGACTCGGCAAACTCTTCTTCCGTCTCTCCCGGAAATCCCACGATAACATCTGTTGTGAGTGCCGGATTGTTGAAATACTTACGCAATAAATTGCACTTCTCATAGTATTCCTCGGATGTATATCTGCGGTTCATTCTTCGTAAGGTTGCGTCACATCCACTTTGCAGTGAAAGATGGAAATGAGGACACATTTTTTTCAGACCGGAAATGGTTTTAACAAATTCCTCTGTAATAACCCTTGGCTCAAGAGACCCTAAACGGATACGCTCAATTCCCTCAACCTCGTGAACTGCAAGAATAAGGGAAAGTAAGTTCTCACTCTCAAGATCAACGCCATAAGAACTCAAATGAATGCCTGTAAGAACAACTTCCTTATAACCATTTTTTGCAAGATCGGTTACCTCACGAATCACATCCATTTTGTCTCGACTACGCACCCTTCCTCTCGCAAACGGAATAATACAATAAGTACAAAATTGATTACAACCATCCTGCACCTTAATGTATGCTCTTGTATGCTCCGCCGTTTTGCTGAGATGCATGGTTTCATATTCTTTTGTGTGATTAATGTCAATCACTGCTTTGTATCCCTTTGTACTTTGTGCATCATATTGTTCTAATATCTCAATCAGTTCTTTTTTCTTGTTGTTTCCAATAACAATATCCACACACTCGTCAACTTCTCCAGTTGCATCTTTTGCCTGCACATAACAGCCTGCAGCTACGACAATCGCCTGTGGATTCATCTTTTTTGCACGATGCAACATTTGACGTGACTTACGGTCCGCAACATTCGTTACCGTACACGTGTTTATAATATAGATATCTGCACCCTCTTTAAAAGGAACAATCTCATATCCGTTTGCTTCCAGCATTTCCTGCATGGCCTCTGTCTCGTATGCATTCACTTTGCATCCCAGATTGTGTAGTGCGACTTTTCTCATTTTTGTACCCTTTCTGCTGCCTTTTGCAGCAATTTGCTCCTTGACTTTTACTGTCACAAAGCATAAGATATTTTATAGATGAAAGATATCAAGGAGGATATATATGAAAACTGTAGATATTTCTTTAAATTCAATTGATAAGGTGAAAAATTTTGTAAACCTTATTAATAAATTCGATTATGATTTTGATTTAGTGTCAGGAAGATACGTAATTGATGCAAAATCCATCATGGGTATCTTTAGCTTAGACTTGTCAAAACCAATTACATTAAACATCCATGCAGATGACAAAAACGCTGATTCTATCATGGATGAACTCGCTCCGTACTTAGTATAAGAACGATATACCAAAGCAGCTCGCAGGAACTTACATGAAGTTTCCGCGAGCTTTTTTTCTCAACGGTCGTATTATTTTACTACTATCGTTTCAACAGAAGCAATCGCTTCAGCCATTAATTCATTAATCTTTTCAGCTAAGTTTTCTTCCGAACGTCTGATAATTCCAATATTCGGTTTCGTCACCGGATGCTTTGCAACAAAGATTGTACAACAATCTTCGAATGGCAATATTGACGTTTCAAAGGTGTTAATCTTTTCAGATATTTCAATAATTTCCTGCTTGTCAAATCCAATGAGCGGGCGATATACAGGCATAGTACATACATCATTCGTAGCAGCGAGACTTTGCATGGTCTGGCTTGCCACTTGTCCAATACTTTCTCCTGTAATAAGACCAAGGCATCCGCTTTCTTTCGCGAAATGTTCCGCAATTTTCATCATATAACGTCTCATGATGATGGTAAGCTCCTCATGTGGACATTTTTCATAAATATATAACTGAATATCTGTAAAATTCACGACATTCAACTTAATTGGTCCCGAATATTTGGATACCAATCGCGCCAAATCAACGACCTTTTGTTTTGCACGCTCGCTTGTGTAAGGTGGTGCATGGAAATAAGTTGCTTCCAACTGAACACCGCGTTTTGCAATCATATATCCTGCCACCGGACTGTCAATACCGCCGGACAACAGAAGCATCGCTTTTCCATTGGTGCCTACCGGCATTCCGCCCGGTCCCGGAATAATTTCTGAATAAATATAAATCAAATCACGCACTTCAATATGAAGCATGATAGCCGGCTTATGCACATCCACACGAATGTCAGAAAATGCGTCTAAAATAGCCTCACCTATATCACAGTTGATTTCCATAGATGTCTTTGGATAACTCTTTCGTCCACGTCTGGCTTCTACCTTAAATGTGGTGTTCTTATTCGGATACATCTTATCCATATAGTCCACAACATCTTTTTTCAGTTGTTCAAATCCTTGATCTTCTACGCAGATTACCGGACAGATGCCGACAATACCAAACACTCTTTTCAGAGCTTCAACTGTCTCATCGTAATCGTAATATCCTTCGCATTCCACATAGATTCTAGCCTGCGACTTGTGAACATGAAAATTTCCTTCTACATCTTTTAATGCAAATCGAATTTGATTCATAAGGGCATCCTCGAACATGTAGCGATTCTTGCCCTTAAGTCCGATTTCACCGTATTTAATTAAAAAAGCCTGAAACATCATTGGTATATTTTCCTCCTAATGTCTTGTGTATTTTCTTAGCATCGGTACACAATTATATAAAACTTTCAAAGTATAGTCAATTTCTTCTTCCGTGGTAAATTCAGAGAAACTAAAACGAATGGTTGCATCCAAATACTCTGCCCCTGCTCCAATACCTTTGAGTACTCCGCTGATAGACGGATGATTCGAAGCGCAAGCAGAACCTGATGATACATAAATCCCTTTATCTTCCAGTGTGTGCAAAAGCACTTCACTGCGGATTCCTGCAAATCCTACGCTAACAATATGCGGCGCACTTGTTTCATCTGTGCGGCCGTGAATGGTAATATCTGAGAGTTCTCGTATGCCCTCAATAAAATATTGTTTTAAATTATACATTTTTGAAACCTTTCGGTCCAAATCGGTATAGATTTCTTTAGCTGCCAAACCAATACCTGCAATACCCGGAACATTTTCTGTGCCGGAACGCACATTTTTCTGCTGGCCACCGCCAAATGCAATCGGTTTAATCTTCACCTTTTCATTAATGTACAATACGCCCGTTCCCTTCGGACCATGAATCTTATGACCGCTGATGGAAAGCAAGTCAATACCAAGCCGTTTTGGATGAATACGATACTTACCAAATCCTTGTACAGCGTCTACGTGGAACAGAATATTCTGATTGTAATTCTTAACGATCGCTGCGGCCTCCTCAATCGGCTGCACAGAACCCACTTCGTTATTGACATACATGATAGAAACTAAAATTGTTTCTTCACATAATGCATCTTTTAAAGCGTCTAACTTAATGCATCCATATTTATCAACCGGAAGATAAGTCACACGAAAGCCCTCTTCTTCCAGATAACGCATGGTGTTCAGAATCGCCGGATGTTCGATGGACGACGTGATAAGATGCTTTCCGGCTCTACTATTTGCTCTCGCACATCCGATAAGTGCCAAATTGTCGCTCTCTGTCCCGCCGGAAGTAAAGAAAATTTCTTTTTCCTGCACCTTAAGAAGTTTGGCCAGAGTTTCTTTTGACTCGCGAACATATTTCTCTGCACCCACACCTTTTTTGTGCATAGATGATGGATTTCCATAATCTTCACACATGACTTTTCCGACGAGTTCACGGACGCTGTCATAACATTTCGTTGTTGCCGAATTGTCCAAATATACTTCCATATAATTCTCCCATTATTCCTCTTTCTATAAATTATGTGTCTCGCATTCCAAATGATACATCAAAATCGAAAGCGCAGTAATTCCGGCCGTCTCTGTCCTTAAAATGCGTTTTCCAAGAGTAATTTCTTTGGCACCGTTTGCAATAGCAAACTCCACTTCCTCTGTCTCAAATCCACCCTCAGGACCGATAAAGATACCCACAGTTTGTCCCGGTTTAATAGCTTCAATGACCTGTCTTGTTTCCTCCATGCCTTCTGCAAGTTCATATGGAATAAGCACTGCGTCCAACTGTTTGGCATAGGTAATTGCTTCTTTATATGACATAACGCGCGTTACCTTTGGGATGATATTCCGTCCGGATTGTTTGGCCCCGCCTTCAGATATGGCGTTCCAACGCTCCACTTTTTTTGCAGCTTTTTTGTCGTCTAATTTCACAACGGCACGCTTAGTTGCAACCGGGATAATCTCAAAAACACCAAGTTCCACCGCTTTCTGTACAATAAATTCCATCTTGTCACTTTTAGGCAGTCCCTGAAATAAATAAAGTTTCGATGGTAATTCCGTGTCAGACACTAAATTCTCTTTTATCAAAGCGCATACACTGTCTGTTTCCACAGAGGCAATCTCACATAAATATTTCTGATTATTACCATCACTAATCTCTACTTCTTCGCCAATTTTCATGCGAAGCACGTTCTTAATATGATTCACATCCGCGCCTTGAATCCATATCTGATTTTCCCTCACCTGCTCAGGTGTCACAAAAAAATGATGCATGTTTCTCTCCTAATGTTTCTTCGCTGTTACTGATACCCATTCACCTTGATAGGTAACCTCTAAAACTTCAAGTCCGGCCGTTTTCACACAATTAACAACCGTTTCTTCCTTGTCATCAATAATACCACTGGTAATATAGATTCCGCCCGGCTTTAATTGATTCAAAATAACCGGGGTCAACGGAACTAAAACATCTGCCAAAATGTTGGCTACCACAATGTCATATTTTTCATAGCCAACTTTGTCTTGAATTTCTTTATCATCAATAATGTTACCAATCATCACTTCATATTGGTCTCTTGTGATTCCATTCACTTCCATATTTTCATAGGTTGCGTCAATCGCACATGGGTCTAGATCTGTACCTACAGAATATTTGGCGCCAAATTTAAGTGCAAGCATACCAAGAATACCACTTCCGCATCCCACATCCAAGATTGTCGTATCATCTGTTACATGTTTACGAATCTGGCGAATACAGAGTTGGGTGGTCTCATGCATACCTGTACCAAATGCTGTGCCCGGATCAATGTGAATAATCATCTTATCCTCATCTTCCGGTTTGACTTCCTCCCATGATGGAATAATCAAAATATCGTCCACATAAAATTGGTGAAAATATTGTTTCCAATTGTTCACCCAATCCACATCTTCTGTCTGGGACTCCTCAATGGTACATTCTCCCACCTTGGCATAAGAACTCATATCCTCAAGTTCTCGTCTTACATTGGCAAGAATACTATCTTTGTCCTCTTCTTCTTCTAAATAAAAGCTGATATAAGCCACTCCGTCATCAGCCGCAATTTCCGGCAAGATGTCAACAAACATCTGCTCCTTATCCGATTGCGTGAGAGGAATCTTATCTTCAATCTCGATACCCTGAATTCCAAGGTCCATCAGCATACTGCTGACTAAATCTTCACTTTCTGTCGTTGTTTTTAATCTGAATTTATTCCATTTCATGATTTTATCTCCTCAAAAGTCATACTGATAAGAGTATATCAAAAATTACAGGAAAAGGAAACAATAAATTAAGGCGGAAACATTCTACTTGTTTTCCGCCTCATGTTATTTACTCTATATATGGAATTATAAAAATACCTTCACCCGCACCTAAGCGTATGTTGAATATTCCATCGTTGTCCAATCCTACATTATATTCTTTTCCTGCTCGGTAATATTGAATATGTGTAGCATCATCAAAACGAAGTTTTACCTCATTCCATTCGAAAAAGTAAGGATTCTGAGCGTTTACAACCCAATAACCTTCACGCCCGTCTTCCGGATTCTCAAAGCAACCCACCAATGTATCACGTAGGGATGATACATCGCGTAGCATGCCTTGATTATAACCTCCGGAAACAAGCTGTATATTCTCATCATCGCTCTTTCGAACGACGCGACAACCTTTCCAATTGAAACGAAGAAATACGTGATCGAAACTAGTTATCTGCTCGTTTACTTTTTTAACCGCATCATATATAGAGGTCTTGCGATATCCGCACTCCTCTGCTTCATCATATACGACCATTGCAGTTGGAAATACTTCTGCAGAACTTTCATTATAATGTTGCCAGAATGTGAAATATCCAATTCTTCTCACACCAAATGCCAAGGATGAATACACCTGATAACGCACGTCCTCATAAGATGGCACTGTGTAGATTCGTTCTCCTCTTCCCGTCTCCGGATTATAATGGGCATCCATACAGAATGATTGAAGTGTTACTGCAATTGGAAATCCATGTTCAAGACCACTTTTAGCTGCCATCTCTAAATTCATATAAAAAGTTGGTGCCAAGGTATCCTTAGCATTACACTGCATCGGATAATAATCAAACGCGAACTCTCCCATTATCTTTCCATAGGTATCAATGTAATTCTGATATGCCTCTTCTCGCATTCCAATGGTAATCGGTTTATTTTTGAATTCCTCCGTGTCATACTTTTCCTGATATGAACCCACACATCCATAGATTGGTAGCATGGAAACAAAAACATCCATATCCGGAGCCACGTCTTTTATGTAAGCGATAATCTCCTCAATATGACCTGACGCCTGAACAGACGGCTCGTCTGTGAGAAGAACCCCTTTGCAAGTCTCAGGGAAATGGGATGCCATGGTTTTCACGAACTGACCAATAATTTCTTTTTCCCATGGTTCTAATTTACCTGGTTTTTTTGCGATTTTGTCTAGCAACATTTGGCAGGATGGATATACATCAAGTCCATGCTTTTCTGCTTTTTTTACAAAACGGTACAAATCGCTTTTTATAAAATCAGGCTCGTGCTCATATCCGTCGGAAGCGAGACGCATTCCAAAGAACGCATCTCCTTCCGGAATTAAAAAGGTAAATCCTGCATCCTTGTAATCTTGAAACACCTGTTCCGTCCAAAATTCAGGATATCCGTCTTTGGGATCTCTCGGATCACCATAGTGTTCATTGAAGAATCGCTTCCCAGCACGACGTGGTCCCATATACGCTGTCATCTCTATACGTCTGTCGTTTTTATAGGATGGTTTTCCTATATTATGCATGATTCTTTCTCCTTTTTACTACAACAGCTATAGTGACTCCGGCTCCTGCAACTACTACGATTGCAGCTGCTACTACGCCTATCAGCACCCAATTTGTTCCGGTTGCTACATTACTGTCATCCACTTCAACATCTGCTTCTGCAACAGAAATAGTAACCGGTGCAATCTCTTTTCCGTCATAAGTACATGCTACCTGATATTCTCCCGCTGCTGTTGCCTTGAACACACCATTCGCAACACTTGCGCCTTCTTTATCTACAGAAAATTCCGTCTTGCTCATCACATACGGATAACTTCCTGATACCCATACAGCCTCGCCAATCTTACATTCTGTGCTTGTTGCAAGTACTTCATCAACCTCATAGATGCCGTCATAAATACCATTCATGCCTTCTGCAAAAATTGCAAATGTACCTGCATTAACGGCTGGATCCATAGGATCATCTGAAGCATGGTCATAATGTCTTAATACCACTTCACCATTTACTTTAACTGTAATACATACACAAGTGTCTGTTACATTATAGATAGAAAATTCATATTCGTATGCTTCGTTGAAACCAAAAAATGTTTTCTCTAAATCACGCTCGTAAGCAATACGATATTGGTCCATAAGACCTAACTTGCGACCATTCTTCCAGAGATTTATCTGGCCGATCCAAGTAGAAGTCTCATCATCTACTCTTTGCTCCATAGCTTTAAATTCTACAACATAACCATATAAGGTTCCTGTCGAGAGCTCGGTTTCTTCATCAATCTGTCTTCCACGAAGAACAACTGCCACACTCGGTGTTGTCTTGTCATCTGATAATTTGGTTGATGTGAAGCTGACTGTATAATCCTTCATTTCTTCCATAGACGTAATCGTGTTGTATTTATCACTATTAGTGAAATTTACAGTTCCGTTTTCTGAAAGAGGAATATACTGACTGTCAAATCGTGCCACTTCCCAAAGCATCTTGTCATCTGCCGGTTCTGTGACATCTGTTTCAATATACTCAGACCACTTGCCATCACGATATTGAATTGCAAATGTTTCTGTAATCTCAATCTCATATCCACCGCAAGTAACTGTATGTGGCTTCACAGTGATGATATCTCCTTCTTTTGTAGTTCCAACTACATTTGAACGGATAATTAGATAGAATAATCTGCCGTTTGTACTGTCTGCCTTACAAAGTCTTGTTTGGAATTCTTTTCCATTATAGTAGGCTGTAAAATCATCATACTGTTCGTACCATGAGGTGCCGGCAATCTTCACATCTGACCAGAAATACATGTTCCAGTAATCGCCGTCAGCTACTTCTACTAATTCTGAATTCTGCATACCAATGCATTTGATTTTAGTTACTGTCGTTTCTTTGTAATCATAATCTGACCATACACCATTGTACAGATACATTGTGTAATCTTCTGTGAAACGAATACCGTCACGGCCTGCGTTTGCAATGGCAGTTGCACCCTTTTTAATAGTAAGAGTAGCTGTTTTCGTATCACCGGATAATACTTCATCCAGAATCTGGAAATAAATATTATCCCCTGCCTGAATGACTGTAACTTCTGTCTGTTTTCCATCGATGTTGATTGGCAACTGATAGAAATTCGTATTGTTTTCTGTTGTCAGTGCTACATTCGGACGAGCAAAGATTTCCCACAGTTTTGCTTCCTTATTAAACTTCATAACATTCGGCAATTTCTCAATCTTAATATCTTGCCATTTCGTGTTGTTCGTCGGCTTTTCTTCTGTTAATTTGCCAAGGAATGTATAGATTGTAAAATCTTTTGTCCAATTAATACCATCTATTCTATTAGTCGATAATGCTTTTCCTGCCTTAATGGTAATCGTCGTACCATTCGGTGCATCTTTGCTCAGATACTCCTGCGGAATAGCAAAATACAAACAATCCTGATAAGAATGATATGTCATCGTATCCAATTTCTTGCCATCTACAATGATTTCTAATCCTTCGAAGCCAAGTTTATCGATTTCACCAGGAAGTTTGCCTTCTACATTCAGATAAACCACCCAAATATCTCTATCTGCAAGAAACTCACTTACTGAATTTACTGACACACCTGTAATATCCACATAAATTTCTTTTGCTTCAATATAAGTTGTATTCCACTGCTTACCATTGAAGTAGAATTTAATCTCCTTGTATGATACTGCATAATCATCCAAGTAGAAAGTGCCTTTCAGTACAACCTCATCTTTATCCTTTGCAGTGACACCTGCTGTTAATAAATCAATGTAGATTTTTCCATCTGCAAACTTCTTCATGAGAGAACCTATTTTCACACCATTGTAGAAAATACCACTCTCATCATCATAAGAAATTCCACGAATGAGAGTTGACCATGTGTCATCCACCGCAAACTTATCCGGCGTATTAAGATAGATACCATTTTCCCCACCGCCGAATGCACTGTCTCTGTCAATAGACACTTCTACGTTTGTTTCTGCTGCCACATATGGTTCTAAGAACTTTTTGTCAGACAAACCATATTGGTTTACGTACAAACAAAAATCTTCTGTGATATGAATTCCCTCTGCTCCATCAACTGTTAAATATTGACCGGCTTTTACAGTAATCAGTACATTTTCATCCGGCAACTGTGGCAAAACATTCTGACCGATTTCAAAATAAAAACTATCTTGATGCGAATGAGCACCCACAACTTCGTATGTTGCATCATTCAATGTTACAACCACCTTCTCAAATTGAGTCTGATCAATATATCCCGGTAGTGTCCCGTCTACATTAATGTAGAATTTCCAACGTTGTTGTTCCTGACTATATTGGGAAACATTATTTAAATCTTTTAAAGTAATGTCTTCATATTCCACTATAACCGGTGAAGAATACGTTGTTGCCCACTTCTGTCCATTGTAATAAAACGTAACGCGATTAAAATCTACTACATATCCATTGTAAACAAATTGTCCGTCAATGGTTACTTCGTCTCCATCTTGCGCGTTGATGCCCATATCACCCAGACACACATAATATGTATCGGAATCAATCTTTTTCAAATATACATTAGTTTTTTCATTATTAAGAAAAACACCATTTGCCGCTCCGCGCATTGGAGAAACAATTTCCTCCCATCCGCCTGCCGGCATGGAGTCAGTTGTAACAACATAGATACCATTTGCCGGACCTCCGGATGCAATTGACACATAATCCACATCCAAAGTAACATTTTCCTCTAATGTATCTACAATTACTGGCAACGCCCATGCGCCTTCTGTCCATTCAAATGTAATACTATCTAACTTAACAATATAATTATCGTAACCGAAGTTACCTTTAATTGTAAGCTTGTCGCCTTCATTTGCTTCAGCGAATCCAGCTGCATAATACCAGCAATTAACTCCATCATATTTCTTAACATAAGCATCTGGCTGTTTTACATCATTCAGATAGATACCGCTGAGCTCATCTGCTGCGTAAATT
The DNA here is from genome assembly GCA_045632945.1 of Faecalimonas sp. Taxonomy (GTDB): domain Bacteria; phylum Bacillota; class Clostridia; order Lachnospirales; family Lachnospiraceae; genus Faecalimonas. The sequence continues at coordinate 67,778 of JAZQXU010000048.1, forward strand.
GCTAATTCCCAGCCACCTGCCGGCATCTCATCTGTTCCTTTTAAGTAAATGCAAGATGCACTGCCTATAGTCTCTGCACCGGAAAGTGACAATGTGCCGCTGAAACGTTCAATTGGAACGTAGTTAACCCATTGATTTCCACCATTCCATTGAATTTTGGTTTCTTCAAATGTTACTGTCTGTGCAGAACCTGCTACACCAAACGTACCCTTGATAGTAACCACTGTACCCGCGTCAACCGTTCCAAAACCACACATATAGTAATCATTAGTGTCTACTTTTTTCAAGTATGCTGTGTCGACCTTTGTTTCGCCTACATAAATACCACTTTCATCATTCAATGCCTTTAACTCAATATCCCAACTCACTGTAGGGTAGGCATCTGTTCCTGTAAGGTACGTATGTGTCGCGTCACCTGTGTTGTGGCTTTCTATTGTCAATGCTCCCTGATAATCTGTCGTAGGCACATAATCTACCCACTGGCTTCCGTTCCACTGGAAGTTTGATTCTTCAATCACAATCGGTGTTGAGTCATATATGCCTTCTACAAACCATGAATCATAGACATAGAATGTTCCTTTGATAGTAACTACACTTCCGTTTGTTACATTCGGTATATTGCAAATATAATAGTAATTACTTGAGTCATTGTATTTTCTCAAACGTACATA